>JAJUHA010000029.1 GCA_029268145.1 Sphingomonadaceae bacterium
ACTGCCTTCCTCGGCAAGTCCGCATCCTTCGGGCGGCTCCCGCCGGTGCCGACCCGCGCGGCGCGCGGGGCGCTGGCGGCGCGCCTCGGCGTGGATCTGCCGCGCGTCGCGCCGGGCCTGCCGGTGGAGGTGGACGCCGGACACGTGCTGGACTGCGGCGGCGTCGCGCTCGCCGCGCTTCCCGCGCGCTTCCCGCGCGAGGCGCCGACTTTCCTGCCCGCGCTGGTGCTGAAGGAGTCGCCGGCGCTCCGGCGCTTCGCGCTGCACCTGCTGCTGATCGGCCTCGCCGAGGGGGAGAGGGTGCGGCTGGCCGGCTTCCGGCCCGACGGGACGGAAGTGCTGGCCGGCGAGGCCGACCGGCGCTCGGGCCGCTTCGCCCTGGCAACCGCCGAGGGCGCGGCCTACCCGCCGGTGGTGGCGGAGGGGGTGCTGGGGGCGGACGGCCGGCTCGCCTTCACCCGGCTGGAGATCGGCCCCTTCCGGGCCGCTTCGGCATCGCCGCGGGCCGAGCCGCCGCCGCGCGCGGCGGCCGGCGCCGCGCAAGCGAGGCCGTAGCGCGCGGCAATCGCCCGCACATGCGGCGGAACCATGTGCCTGATCCGCGCCGGCGCCTGGCGCTCGAGGTGCAGGAGCGTCTCGATCGCCTTCATCTCGACGCGGGCACGGGCGAACTCGAGGCCCCTGGGCGCGAAGCGGGGCATGAGGCGCCCGACGATCGGGCGGAGCCACTTCGGCATGCGGCGCAGGGGCAGCCCGCCGGCGGCGCGGCGGGTGTTTTCAAGGAAAGCCTTCACATGGGGGGTGCGGTCGCCCCGGTCGGTCACGGGAGACAGCAGGATCTCGTCACCGAGGAGGGCGAGAAGCTCGGCCCCGCGGGCGTTCCTGACGAGGAGCCACTGCTCCCCCTCGCCGCCCATGTAGCCGACGGTCACGTCGGCAAGGGCGTTGGTGTAGTCGACGCAGGTGCGGCAGGTGAGCGGGAAGAAATCGGCGGGCAGGTCGGCGATGGGGAGCTCAAGGAAGGGGATGAGCCGCTTGCGGCCGTCGTCGAAGCGCAGCTCGACCATCATGTCGGCGCGGAACTCGAGGTAGGCGATGGTCTCGGGCCGGGGCGACAGGAGGGCGAGGAAGCGGTGGAAGCTCTCGGTCGTCGTGTTGTCGGAGCAGGGGGTGCCGATGACGAAGATCGCCTCGAAGCCGAGGTCGGCCTCGATCTTCCGGAGCGCATGGACCTGGCAGGGGATGCCGATGACGGCAAGCCGCCGGAAGCCGCGCGCGCGTGCCGGTTCGAGGAGGGCGAGGAGGGGCGCGTAGCCCATGCGCATGCCGCGCGCCCTGGCCATGGCGGCGGGCTCGGTGATGAGGGCGGGCACCGGCTTCCAGCGGTCGGCCGGGTCGGGGACCATGGCGAGCACGGCATCGACCGCGCCGGTCTCGAGCAGGCGCTCGGCCAGCCGCGTGGTGATGCCGGTCCACTGCGCGCCGGGCCGGGGCGCCCTGAGGCGGGCGCGGTGCATGGCCCGGATGGGGCCGAAGAAGCGCTCGTCCGTCTCCATGTCGCGGCTGCGGCCATGGACCATGGTTTCGGATTCCCGGTAGTCGGGGCGGATGAACTGGCAGGCGGTGGCGCAGGCCCGCGGGTCCGACAGGCGGGAGACGCCGCAGTCGGTGCAGAGCGCACGGTGCGGCGCCGGCCGGAACGCCGGGGTGATGAGCCCTTCGCGGTCGTCGCCCCTGCCCAGCCGCCCGTCCTCCCCGGCCGATCCGCCTATTCGGCGGCGAGCGCCATGGGGCTGCGCTGCGGCCCGCGGATGACCCTGCCCGGCCGGGCGCCGGTGGGCACGCCATCGCGGAAGGTGACGCACCCCGACTTGATGGTCATCACATAGCCTTCCGCCTTCTGGAGCAGGCGCTTGCCGCCGGCGGGAAGATCGAAGGCGAGCCAGGGCCGGCCGAGCTTCAGCCGGTTAAGGTCGATGAGGTTGAGGTCGGCGAGCATCCCGGGCGCGATCACGCCGCGGTCGTCGAGGCCGTAGAGGCGGGCGGTGTCGTGGCACTGGCGGCGGATGGCGTGCTCGAGCGGGATGCGGCCCGCCTTGCGGTCGCGCACCCAGTGCTGGAGGAGGAAGGTGGGGGCCGCCGCGTCGCAGATGGTGCCGCAGTGGGCCCCGCCGTCGGAGAGCGAATTGACCGTGTCGGCCCGGCGCAGCACGGGCGCGAGGAAGTCGAGATTGCCCTCGGCATAGTTGAGGAGGGGGAGATAGATGAAGCCGTTGCCCTCCCCTTCCATGAGGAGATCATAGGCCACCTCGGCGCCGCTGCGCCCCTGCATCTCGGCCAGCGCCGCGAGGCTTTCCGCGCGCGGCGGCTCGTAGTCGAAGTCCTCGCCCATGCGATACTGGAGGAACCAGCCGCCGGCGACGATCATGAGAAGGCCGGCGACGTCGGACTCGGGGAAGACCGACTCCTCGGCGATCATGCGGGCGCGGAAGGCGGGGTCGCGCAGGCGGGCGAGCTTGTCTTCCCAGGGGAGCGCGGCGATCTCGGCCCAGGCGGGCTTGAAGAGGAAGGGGTGGACGGTGCCCCGCCAGTTCATGAGGATGCCGGTGGCGCGCAGCGCAATCTGCGCGACGATGCGCGCGCCCTTCGCATTCTCGGCTTCCATGGCGGCCAGCTGCTCGGCGAGGGGCAGCTCCTTGGCCGGGCTCTCGAGCGCTGCGAAGGTGACGGGAAGCCCGGTCTCGCGCGAGAGCCGGCCCATCCATTCGAACTCCTTCCATTCGCGGCGAAGGTCGGAGGCCATCTCGAACACGCCATGGCCCACCCGGCCCATGGCGCGGCCGATCCCGATCAGCTCCTCGGGCGTGGCGGTGGTGCCGGGGACCAGCTCGCCATCGACCGACTTGTGGAGGATGGTGCGCGAGGTGGAGAAGCCGAGCGCGCCGGCCCGGAGCCCCTCCTCGACGATTGCCGCCATACGGGCGATGTCGGTCTCGGTGGGCGGCTCGTTCCTGGCGCCGCGCTCGCCCATCACATAGGCGCGCACCGCGCCATGTGGCACGTGGGTGCCGACGTCGACTGTCCGTGGCAGCTTCTCGAGCGCGTCGAGATATTCGGGGAAGCTTTCCCATTCCCACGTCATCCCCTCGGCGAGCGCCGTGCCGGGAATGTCCTCCACACCCTCCATGAGGCCGATGAGCCACTGGTGCCGATCCGGGTGGGCGGGGGCGAAGCCGACCCCGCAATTGCCCATGACGACGGTGGTGACGCCGTGCCAGGCCGACGGAGCCATCTCAGGATCCCAGGTGGCCTGGCCGTCATAATGGGTGTGGATGTCGACGAAGCCGGGCGTGACGATGAGGCCCCTTGCGTCGACTTCCTCCCGGCCCCTGCCGAGGTTCGCGCCCACCGCGGCAATCCGGCCGGAATCGATCGCGACATCGGCGACGAAGGCGGGGCCGCCGGTGCCGTCGACGACGGTGCCGCCGCGGATGACCAGATCGTGCATGGCTTGCTCTCCCATTCCCTTTGCGCTTGAGACTAGCATGGATCGGCCGGCCCGGCGCTGGCGAAAATGGGGAGCGGCGGATGGAGGATGGGGCGGGCCCGAACGCCGCGCAGGTCGCCTTCTGGAACGAGGCCGGCGGTCAGGCCTGGGCCGTTTCGGCCGAGGCGCTCGAGCGGCAGATGAGGCCGCTGGGCGAGGCCGCGATCGCCGCGCTTTCGCCGCAGCCGGGCGAGCGCATCCTCGACATCGGCTGCGGCGCGGGCGCGACCAGCCTGGCGCTTGCCGGAGCCGTCGGCCCGGCCGGCAGGGTGGTGGGCGTGGACGTCTCGCGGCCGCTGCTTGCCGTTGCCGAGGCGCGCGGTGCGGCGGTTGCAAATCTCCGCTTCGTCGAGGCCGACGCCCAGGTGCACGCCTTCGACCAGGGCGGGTTCGATGCCGCCTTCTCGCGCTTCGGGGTGATGTTCTTCGCCGATCCGGCGGCGGCGTTCGCCAACATCCGTCGCGCGCTGAAGCCGGGCGGCCGGCTCGCCTTCGTCTGCTGGCGGGCGCTCGCCGAGAATGGCTGGATGAAGGTGCCGCTCGAGGCCGCCCTGCCCCACCTGCCGCCGATGCCGGCAGCGGACCCGCTGGCACCCGGGCCCTTCGCTCTCGCCGACGCGGCGCGGCTGGAGGCCATTCTCGCGGCGGCCGGCTTTGCCGAAGTGGCGGTCCGGCCGCACGACGCCCTCCTCGGCGGGAACGACCTTGCCACGACCCGGGCGCTGCTGCTGAAGGTGGGGCCGCTGGGCGCCGTGCTGCGCGAGCAGCCGGAGCTTGCGCCGCGCGTCGAGGCGGCGATTGCCGAGGCGCTGGCTCCACATGCGCGGGACGACGGCGTGTGGCTGCCCGGCGCGGCGTGGATCGTGACGGCAAGGGCCTGAGGGAGGATGCGATGAAGGCGATGCGGCTTCGGCACCCGGCGGGGATCGACAATCTCCGGCTGGAGGAAATGCCGGACCCGGGCGCGCCGGGGAAGGGCGAGATCCGCGTCCGGATCCGCGCTTCGTCATTGAACTATCATGACTATATCGTGGTCGTCGGCGGCATCCCGACGCCCGACGGCCGCATCCCCATGTCGGACGGGGCGGGCGAGGTGGTGGCGGTGGGCGAGGGCGTGACCGAATTCGCCGTGGGCGATGCAGTGGTCTCGACCTTCTTCCCCAACTGGCTCGACGGGCGCGCCATTCCCGGCGGCTTCGCCGGCGTGCCGGGCGACGGCGCGGACGGCTATGCGGTCGAGGAGGTGGTGGCGCCGGCGACCGCCTTCACCCGCGCGCCCAAGGGCTGGTCCCACGCCGAGGCGGCGACGCTGACCTGCGCCGGGCTCACCGCCTGGCGGGCGCTGGTGACGGAGGGGGGCATCAAGCCCGGCGACACGGTGCTGGTGCAGGGCACCGGGGGGGTTTCCATCTTCGCGCTCCAGTTTGCGAAGGCCGCGGGCGCGACCGTGATTGCCACCTCCTCCTCGGATGCCAAGCTCGAGCGGCTGAAGGCGCTGGGGGCCGACCATCTCCTCAACTACAAGGCGGTTCCCGACTGGGGCCAGGCGGCAGCCCGGCTGACGGGCGGCGGAGTCGACCATGTGGTCGAGATCGGCGGCGCGGGCACCCTGCCCGAATCGATCGCAGCGGTCCGGATCGGCGGGCATATTTCGCTCATCGGCGTACTCGCCGGCTATGCGGGCCCGGTGCCCACCGTGCAGCTGATGGCGAAGCAGGTGCGGCTCATCGGCATCACCGTCGGCACCCGGCGCGAGCAGCAGGACATGGTGAAGGCGGTGGAAGCGAACGGCATCCGCCCCGTCATCGACCGCCACTTCCCGCTCGACCAGCTGGGCGCGGCCTTCCGCCACCAGGAATCGGGCGCCCATTTCGGCAAGATCGTGGTGGACATCTGATGGCGGCGCCGGGCGGCGACGGGACGGCCGTGCTGCGCGTCGACATCGTCTCCGACGTGGTGTGCCCCTGGTGCCTCATCGGCTTCCGCCAGCTGGAGAGGGCGCTCGCCGACCTCGGGGTCGAGGCGGATCTCCGCTGGCACCCCTTCGAGCTCAACCCCGGCATGCCGCCGGAAGGCGAGGAGGTGGCGGCGCACGTCGCCCGCAAATATGGCGCCAGCCCCGCGCGCATGGCCGAGACGCGCGCGGCGATGGCCGAGATTGCCGCGGAGGTGGGCGTGGCCTTCACCCCCGGCGTGCCGGCCCGCATGTGGAACACGCGCGACGCCCACCGGCTGCTCTTCTGGGCGCGCGACACGGGGCGCCAGACGGCGCTCAAGCTGGCGCTGTTCGACGCGCATTTCGGCCGCGGCGCCAACCTCGCCGACCATGGCGTGCTGGCCGACGCTGCCGCAGCAGCCGGGCTCGACCGGGCGGAAGCGGCCGCCGTGCTCGCCTCGGGCCGCTTCGCCGACGCGGTGGAAGGCCTCGAGGCCCGCTTTGCCGAGATGGGCGTGACCGGCGTTCCGGCCTTCATCCTCGGCGAGCGGGGGCTGGCGATGGGCGCGCAGGGGGTGGCGTGGTTCCGCCGGGTGCTGCCGCGCTTCCTCCCCGATCCGGCGCCGGGCGGGGCGGGCTAGCGGCCCTTCCACACGGGTGCGCGCTTCTCGAGGAAGGCGACCGGGCCTTCCTTCGCGTCCTCCGACGCGAAGACCCGGGCCGAGACCTCGCGCGAGACCTGCCAGAGCTCGGTTTCGGGATGGTCGAAGCTCATCCGCGCGACCTTGAGCGATTCCCTGACCGACATGGGCGCGTTCGCCATGATCGCCTTCGCCAGGGCCATCGCCTCGTCCAGCACCTTCTCTGCCGGCACCAGCCGGTTGACGAGGCCGAGCGCGTAGGCGCGGGGCGCATCGATCGGGTCGCCCGTTGCGACGAGCTCGAGCGCGATGCTCATCGGCAGCCGGCGGGTGAGCCGGAAGACGCCGCCGGCGCCCGCGTAGAGGCCGCGCTTCACCTCGGGCAGGCCGAAGCGCGCCGTCTCGGCAGCCACGATCATGTCGCAGGAAAGCGCGATCTCGCAGCCCCCGGCCAGCGCGGGCGCGTTGACGGCGGCAATCCACGGCTTGGTGCGGGCGGCCTGGGCGAGGCCGGCGAAGCCGCCGTCCTTCGTGCCGAGGAGATGGCCGCGGCCCTTCGAGATCTCGGCGAGGTCGGCGCCGGCCGAGAAGGCGCCATCCGAAGTCGAGCCGAGGATGACGACCCGGATGGCCTCGTCGGCCTCGGTTTCCTTGACGATCCAGTCCATCGCCTGGGCGACGTCGCCGTTGACGGCATTGCGCTTGTCGGGGCGGTTCAGGCGGACGAGGCCGACATGGCCGTCCACCACTTCGTAGAGCACTTCGCGGCCAATCGATTCGGGCTTCGTCAATGCTGGTCTCCCTGTTGTGCCAGGCGGCGGGCGAGCGCGGCCATGGCGCCCGTGTCCCAGTAGAAGGGCTTGATGACGGCGACCTTGCCGTCCCTGAACTCGTTCACCTCGACGATCTCGTGGGCGATGGCGCCGCCGGGCGCGTCGATGAGCATCCGGAAGAAGACGGTGACGCGGCCGTCGCCGGCGGCCATGCCGAGGCGCTCGACCCTCGTGCCGGGCCAGGTGCCGTAGACAATGGCCGAGAGGCGCTGGAGCGCGTCGCGGCCGCGGTAGATGCCGGCATAGGGCATCGAATCCGCCTCGTGGATCTCGAGCTCCGGGTGGAGCTCGGCTTCGGCGGCATCCCAGTCCCCGCGCGCGGCGGCCTCGTAGAGGCGCATCGCGGTGGCAAGATTGGCCCGGTCTTCTTCGGTCATGGGCGCAGCCTCAGGCGGCGGGGCGCCAGTGGCAGTGGAAGCCGCCGGGCACGCGCGCCGGCATGTGCACCTTCGCGACCGGGCCGGCAGCGACCTGGCGGGCATCGAGCACGGCAAGGAAGCTTGCGTTCTTCTGGCTGTCCCACACGAGGGCAAGAAGCCAGCCCTCGCCTTCGCCCGGGCCGTCGGCGACGAACACCGGCTCGCCGCAGAAGGCGCCCTCGCCGAAGGAGAAGCCGTCGCGCGCGCCGGTCTCGACGTCGATGGCGGCGACCTCGTCGAAGCCGTCGATGCGGCCGGCAGTGGGCCGCGCCGTGCCGTTCACGAACACCTTGCGGTAGCGCTTGCCCTGCACCCGGTCATCGATGCGGGGGAACTGGATGTCGAGGCCGTCCACCTCCTCCTCGCGGAAATTGCCATTGCCGCCGATCCGCCAGCGCTTGAGCGTGAAGCGGGTGTCCTGGTGCGAGGGGAGCGTGCCATCGGCCGAGGGCATGAGGGGGGCGCGGCGCGAGCCGGCGACGTCGATGACGATGTCCTGCCCGTCGTCGAAGCTGCCGGCGACATGGAAGGCGAAGGTGGGGTCGGTCTCGAACCAGCGCACCTCGTCTCCGCCATTGCCGCCCTTGGCCATGACGCCGAAGGCGGCGGGTCTGCCGTCTTCCCAGGCGGCAACGGGCAGGCCCTTCATCGCCCGCTCGAGCGAGATGGTGACGGGCAGGCAGGGGAAGACGACATGGCGATCGGTGAGCGCGAAGTCGTGCATCATCGAGGCATAGGGCTGGTCGAGCCAGGCGGTGTGGCGCTTGGCGCCCGTCGCGTGGACGATGTCGTAGCGGATGGCGGTCGACCCCGGGCCCTTCGCGCCGCAGCCGAAGGCGTGCATGGCGCCATCGTCCGGATCGGTCTTGGGGTGGGCGGTGAACGGGCCCGTCACCGTGTTGCCGAAGGTCTCATAGCCCTTCGTCTCGAGCGTGTCGGGGTCCATCGCGGTCGGCGGGCAGCCTTCCATGAGGGCATAGAGGGCGCCGGCGTGCGGCCAGATGTGGGTGTTGGCCGTGTTGTACTCCATCGGGCTGACCGACGGGTCGTTGAAGCGGGGGTTGCCGAACACGCCGAACAGGCGGCGGCCGGCGGCGCGCTCGAGCTCATACTTGCGCGTGCGGACATAGCGGTTGCGCATGGCGGCGCGGCCGTTGCCAAGGCGGATGGCATAGACCATGCCGTCGCCGTCGAAGACATGGTAGCGATCGCCGTCCTTCGGCGGGTGGAGCGGGTCGGGCCCGTTGCGGTAGAAGGTGCCGGCAAGGCCTTCCGGCAGCCTCCCCTCGATGACGAGGTCGGGTGCGTCCAGCTCGGCGCCGAAGGGCTGGTAATAGCCGCGGAGATAGGGGTGGTCGGGGAAGGGCTGGGTCATGCGGCCTCCGTCTCGCGCCCCCGGGGCGCGCTCCGCCGGCCCGCCTAGCATGGGGGCGGGCTCGCGAAAGCTGTCAAAACGGGAGGAGCGCGTCGATGGCCCTGGCGAGCGCGACATCGCGCGCCGAAAGTCCGCCGGCGTCGTGGGTGGAAAGCGCGATCTCGACCCGGTTCCAGACGTTCGACCATTCCGGGTGGTGATCCTGCTTCTCGGCGAGGAGGGCGACGCGCGTCATGAAGGCGAAGGCCTCGGCGAAGTCGCGGAAACGGAAGCTGCGCCGCAGATGCTCGCCCTCGAGCGTCCAGAGGGGCAGTTCGGTGGCAAGCGCGGCGCGCGCGGCGGCATCCAGCTTCTCGACCATGGCGGTTGCTCCGGCTAGGGCGGCAGGGATGGCGAGAATGGCACCGGATGCAGCGGAAATCGAGGCGCTGGCGCTCTCTGCGGTGGAGCGGCTGCCCGCCCTGTTCCGCGACCATCTCGCCCATGTCGTGCTGCATGTGACCGACTTTCCCGACGCGGAGGTCATGGAGGCCATGGGGCTCGAGAGCCCGTTCGACATCCTCGGGCTCTACCAGGGGCACCCGGTGGGCTCGGAAGGCGCCGAGGCGACGGGGCGGCTGCCGCCCACCATCTTCCTCTACCGCCGGCCGCTGCTCGACGCCTGGGCCGACGGCGAGGACAGCCTCGAGGCGCTGGTGACGCACGTGCTCGTCCACGAGGTGGGGCACCATTTCGGCCTTTCCGACGCCGACATGGAGGCGATCGAGGCGGCGGCGGCCGGGGACTAGGCGCCGGCGAGAAGCTCGTCGACGAGGGCCGGGACGAGCGTGCCGGCAGGACCAAGGCGGCGCTCGTCGAACCGCTCGGACATGGCCGACGGATCGAGGTTGAGCTCGAGCGTGCGGGCGCCGGCGTGCCGCGCCGTCTCGACGAAGCCGGCGGCCGGATAGACCTGGCCCGACGTGCCGATGGCGACGAAGAGGTCGCACCGGCCGAGCGCGGCCAGGATGCGGTCCATCTGGTAGGGCATCTCGCCGAACCAGACGATGTCGGGCCGCAGCGCGCGGGAGGCGCAGGCCGGGCAGGGCGGAAAGCCGGCGAGCGGCCCCTCCCAGCGGTGGCGGGCATCGCAGGCGGTGCACCAGGCCGAGAGCAGCTCGCCGTGCATGTGGAGCAGGCGGCGCGCCCCGCCCCGCTCGTGGAGATCATCGACGTTCTGGGTGACGATGAGCAGCTCGCCCGGCCAGTCCCGGTCGAGCCGGCCGAGCGCGCGATGGGCGGGGTTGGGCGCCACTTCGGCGAGGCGGGCGCGGCGCGCATCGTAGAAGGCCTGGACGAGGGCGGGGTTGCGGCGGAAGGCCTCGGGCGTTGCCACATCCTCGACCCGGTGGCCTTCCCACAGCCCGTCGGGCCCGCGGAAGGTGGCGACCCCCGATTCGGCGGAAATGCCCGCCCCGGTGAGGATGACGATGCGCTGGTGACGGCCCATGCCGGCAAGACTGGAGCCGCGCCGGACCGGGTGCAAGGGGCGCGCGCCCGAGGTGCCCCCGGGGGCTTGCGCTTTGCCTGCCGCTGGCCGACACCGGCGGCCATGCGTGGGGAGCGGCTGGCCGTGGGCGTGCTGGGTGCGGGCGGGCGCATGGGCCGCGCCGTCATCGAGGCGGTGCTCGCCGCGCCCGACCTCGAGCTTGCCGGTGGAGTCGAGCGGCCCGGCCACCCGGCCTGCGGCACGGCGCTGGCCCCCGGGCTGGTGGTGGCGGCCAATGCCGCGCCCGTCGCCCACCGCGCCGACGTGCTCGTCGACTTCACCTCGCCCGAGGCGCTCGGCGAGACCCTGCGCGCCGCGCTCGACGCCGGCTGCGCCGTCGTCATCGGCACGACCGGGCTGGGGCCGGAGGATCATGGGGCGATCGACGCCGCGGCCCGCAGCATCGCCGTGCTCCAGGCGGCCAACACGTCGCTTGGCGTGACGCTTCTGGCCGCCCTCGTCGAGATGGCGGCCGCGCGCCTGCCGGACTGGGACATCGAGCTGGTCGAGCTGCACCATGGCCAGAAGCGCGACGCGCCTTCCGGCACGGCGCTGATGCTGGGCGAGGCGGCCGCGCGCGGGCGTGGCGCCGGGCTGGCCGCGCTGCGCCTGCCCCCGCACGACGGGATGACCGGGCCGCGCCGGCCCGGCGGAATCGGGATGGCAGCTCTGCGCGGCGGGACGGCGGCCGGGGACCATGAGGTGCTGCTGCTCGGCCCCGGCGAGCGGCTGCGGCTCGGCCATCTCGCCGAGGACCGGCGGATCTTCGCCGTCGGCGCGCTCGCGGCCGCGCGCTGGCTCGCCGGGAAGCCGGCCGGGCGCTACCGGATGGCGGATGTGCTGGGGCTGGCCGACCTGCGGGGCTGAGGGCGGGGACTAGCGCAGCGGCTGGTCGAAGCGGAGCCTGCTCAGCCGCGAGTCCGGATCGGCCTGCTGCTGCTTCTGGACCCTGGCGACTGCGACCGGCTCGTCGCCCGGGCGCGGCGCGACGAGCAGCGTGCCGCCAAGCCCGATGACATAGCCGACGAGAAGCGCGCGAAGGAACATCATCCAACCCCGGAAACGTCCGAACCCGCCCGCCTTCTAGCCCGGTTGCGTGGCGGTTTCCTGTATGGAATCGTCAAAATTCATGAACTGCCGGTAAGACATGGCGGCTGCCCGGCGGCGGCCGGTCCGGGCCGGCGGGAGCGCAATCTTGTCTTTTCCGGGCGTCTCGGGCATGGGACGCGGCGTTCGGGCGGCCGTGTCGCCCGTCAGGCCATTGCGCGCGCGGCGCCCATGGCCCAATGGTCGGGTCCTGGTCCAGCAGAGGTCTATGGCGAAGGAAGAACTGCTCGAGATGCGCGGCACGGTCGTCGAACTGCTGCCCAACGCCATGTTCCGGGTCCGGCTCGAGAATGACCATGAGATCCTCGGCCACACCGCGGGCAAGATGCGCAAGAACCGCATCCGGGTGCTGACCGGCGACGAGGTGCTGGTCGAGCTGACGCCCTATGATCTGACCAAGGGCCGGATCACCTACCGCTTCAAGTGAGCCTCCTGGTCCCGTGAGCCCCGCATGACGGCCGGAGCCAGAGGCCGGCCGCGCCTGGTCCTCGCCTCGGCGAGCCCGCGGCGGCTGGAGCTTCTGGCGCGGATCGGCCTGGTGCCCGATCGCGTCGACCCGGCCGACATCGACGAGGCGCCGAAAAGGTCCGAGCGGCCCGAACCCTATGTGCAGCGGATCGCGGCGGCAAAGGCGGCAGCGGTTGCCGCGCGGCACCCGGGCGCGGTGGTCCTCGCGGCCGACACGACGGTTGCCGTGGGCACGCGGATCCTCGGCAAGGCGGAGACCGAGGCCGAGGCGCACGCCTTCCTCGCCCTGCTCTCCGGCCGCCGCCACCGGGTGCTGACGGCCGTGACCGTCATCGACGCGCAGGGGCGGGCGCGGCACCGGCTCGACCGGACGGTCGTGGCCGTGAAGCGGCTGACCCCGGCGGAGGTGGCCGCCCATCTCCAGAGCGGGGAATGGCGCGGCAAGGCGGGGGGCTATGCCATCCAGGGGCGGTTCGAGGCGCATGTCCGCTTCCTTTCCGGCAGCTTCTCGGGCGTGATGGGACTGCCGCTTGCCGTCGTGGCGCCGCTTCTGGCGGCAGCGGGGATCGTGCCCGGGGATGGCTGAGGCCTTCCTCGAGGCGCGCCCTGGCGAGCTGCGCGCGGCCGTCGTCCAGGGAGGCGCCCTCGTCGCGATGGAGGTGGCGCGCGCCTTCGACGGCGTGCAGCCGGGCGCCGTGGTCGAAGGAAGGCTGCGCGGG
Organism: Sphingomonadaceae bacterium; assembly: GCA_029268145.1. Lineage (GTDB taxonomy): Bacteria > Pseudomonadota > Alphaproteobacteria > Sphingomonadales > Sphingomonadaceae > Thermaurantiacus. Next base: position 12,574 of record JAJUHA010000029.1, read on the forward strand.
CGCTCCGCGGCCGGAGCGGACGTGGAAACCGGCGGCGAGCGGGCCCTGCTGGAGGGCCCCTGCCCGTTCCCGGAGGGCGCGACGGTCCGGCTCGAGGTGGTGCGCGCGGCAATCCCCGAGCCCGGCCGGATGCGGCCCGCGCGGGTCCGCCTGGCGCGGCAGGGAGCAGCGCTCGCGCCCGCGCCGGCGCTGGCGGAGCGTCTGCGGGCCGACGGGCATGTCGTGCGCCAGGGCTTTCCCGATGGAGTGGCCGAGGCCTGGGACCGGCACTGGGCCGAGGCCGAGGCGGGCGAAGTCGCGATCCCCGGCGGCTGTCTCCTCCTCGTGCCGACTCCGGCGCTGCTGGCCATCGACATCGACGGCCGGCCCGACCCCGAGGTGGCGGCACGGGCGGTCGCGGCCGTCATCCGCCGCTTCGGCCTTGGCGGCTCGATCGCGGTCGACTTTCCGACCCTGCCGGGCCGCGGCTGGCGGCAGGCGGCGGCCGCCGCCTTCGATTCCGCCATGGCCGGCCTCGCCCATGCGCGCAGCGCGGTGAGCGGCTTCGGCCTGCTCCACGTGGTGCGGCCGAGGGTGCGGCCGTCGCTGCTCGACCGGGCGATGCTAATGCGCGACGAGACGGCCGCGCTGGCGCTTCTTGCCCAGGCCGTCCGCGAGCCGCGGCCAGGCCCGCTCCGGCTGGTGGCGCGCCCGGCCGTCATCCGGCTGCTGCGCGGCGCGCCGGCGCTGCTGGCCGAGACGGCGCGGCAGGCCGGCCGGGCGCTTGACCTCCACGCCGACCCGGCCGCAGGGGAGGGCCATGTCGAGCCGCGATGACGCCGCCGGGCTCCGCTGCCCGCGCTGCCGGAAGCCGGCGGTTCCGGCGCACGCGCCCTTCTGCTCCGCGCCCTGCCGCGACCGCGACCTCCTCGACTGGCTCGAGGAGCGCCATGTCCTTCCCGGCCCGCCGGCCGAGGATGGCGACGCAGGGCCCGAGGGGGCGGCGGCTCAGGGGCGGTAGGGCGGGTCGACCGGCATCACCAGCCGCACCTCGCGGGCCCAGGCGGCCCAGTAGGCGGTCATGCGCTGCAGCCGGTCGGGGGCGTCCGCGGCGCGGTCGTGCCGTTCGGACGGGTCGGCCTCGAGGTCGAAGAGGCGCCAGCCGTCGCCCGTGTCGAGCGCCTTCCATGGCCAGTCGAACACGCTCCGCTGGCCGAAGAGCTCGCCGGCGAGCATCATGCCCTCGGGCCGGACGCGATCGGCGCGGCCCTCGGCCATGGCGCGCAGCGAGCGGCCGCGGATGGGCTCCACCGGCCGGCCGGCGAAGCGCGGGCCGTGATCGCCGATCCCGGCATAGTCCATGAGGGTGGGGAGGATGTCCTGGACATGGGCGAAGCCGGGGACGATGCGGCCGGGCGCGCCGGGCGCCCCGCGCGGCGGGCGCAGGAGGAGGGGGGCGCGCATGCCCCCTTCGGTCGACCAGGCCTTGAACAGGCGCGCGGGTGCCGCCGCGGCTTCGGCCCAGCCGGCCCCGATCGCCTCGAAGCTGCCCGGCCCGCCGATCCGTTCGGGCCCGTCCTGCGTCGCCCGCCAGCGGTCGGTCAGCGCCGTCAGGTTGGTCGTGCGGAAGTCGATGGCGTCGGGGCCATTGTCGGAGAGGAAGAGGATGAGCGCGCCATCGAGCCGGCCCTGGCGGCGGAGTTCGGCGAGCACGCGGCCGACCTCCGCGTCCATCCGCGCCACCATGGCGGCATGGGCTTCCATGCGCCGGGCCTCGCGCGCCCGTTCCGCCTCGGGAAGCGCGGCGAAGCCGCCCCGGGTGCGCGCACGGGGCGCCACGTCGGCATCCGCCGGTGCGAGGCCGAGGGCCTTCTGGCGGGCGAGCCGGGCCTCGGCGAGGGCGTCCCAGCCGGCGTCGTAGCGGCCGCGCTGGCGGGCAAGGTCCGCGGCCGGTGCCTGGACCGGCCAGTGGGGGGCGGAGAAGGCGAGGACGGCGAGCAGCGGCCGGTCCCTGGGCGCTGCCGCGAGTTCGGCGACCATGTGGTCGGCAAAGGCCGTCGACGAGTAGAAGTCCGGCGGCAGGGCGGCGAGGACGCGGCCGTTGCGGCTGATGGAGTTTCCGAACCGGGGGTCGGGCGAATAGCCCCCGCCGAAATGGTCGTGGGCGCCGTGGCGCAGCGCGAGGCTGCGCGCGAAGCCGCGGGCGTGGGGGTCGGCGCCGGGCTGGAAGCCCAGGTGCCACTTGCCGCTGTAGATGGCGTGGTAGCCGGCGCGGGCGAAGATCTCGCCCATGGTGACGGCGCGGGCCGAAAGGAAGCCCTCGTAGCCGGGCTGGCCGCGCTGGTTGCCGGCGGCGACCTCGACCATGGTCGCGACTCCGACCCGGTGATGGTCGGTGCCGGTGAGCAGCATGGCGCGCGTCGGCGAGCAGGCGGGGGCGACGTGGAAGCCGGTGAAGCGCACCCCTTCGGCGGCGAGCGCGTCGAGACTGGGGGTCGCGATCTCGCCGCCGAAGGCGCCGATGTCGGAGAGCGCGAGATCGTCGGCGACGATGAGGAGGATGTCGGGCGGGCAGGCGGCAGCGCTCGCCGCGCCGGCGAGAAGGGCGGCAGCGAGCGCAGGCGCGCGGGCCGCCATCAGTAGGAGAGCGTGAACTCGAGCCCCCAGGTGCGGCCGGTGGTGATGGTCGAGAAGTCGACGGGCGCGTTGGTGAAGGAGGCAATCGGGCGGGCGTTGGAGAGGTTGCGGCCGAAGGCGATCACCCGGTAGCGATCCTTGTCCGGCCCGCCGAAGCTGACGGTGGCGGCGGCATCATAGAGCCAGGTGGAGGGCAGGAGGCCGCGCTGGCTGTTCAGGATCTCGCTGAACTGGGCATCGGTGTAGCGGATGAGGCCGTTCACCGAGAGGTCGAACCGGGGGAACGACCAGAGGAAGGTGGGCGAGAGGGAGGCGGTCCATTCCGGCGCGCGGCGCAGCCGGTTGGGCGAGAAGTCGGCCGCGATCAGCGTGCCGGCCGGCTGCGGCGGAACGGAGACCCACTGGCCGCTGGAGGCGAAGGTCGGGAAGGAGCGGTAGCGGGCATCGAGATAGCCGAGCGAGGCGTCGAGGCGGAACCAGTCGGCGATGAGCGCATTGGCCTCGAGCTCGAAGCCGCGCAGCCGGGCCTCGGCGGCGTTGCGGACCGTGGTGGAGGTGGCGGTGGGTGGCGGCGCCGGCTCGATCGCTTCCTCCTGCTTGTCGGTATAGTCGTTCCAGAACAGGGCGCCGTTGAGGCGCAGCCGGCCCTCGAGCAGGTCGGCCTTGGCACCGACCTCATAGGCGTTGACGAACTCCGGGTCGAAGGGCGTGGTCACGTCCGCGACGGTTCCGGCGCGGGCGGAGAAGCCGCCGGCGTTGTAGCCGCGCGAGTAGCTGGCGTAGAGGAGGATGTCATCCGCCGGCTTCCAGTTGAGCGCGGCGCGCGGCGTGAACTCGAACCAGTCGGCCTCGGCGCTCCCGCTCGAGGTCAGCGGGCGGCCGGGGACGATGCCCTGGAGGATCGAATAGGGCGCGGTCGGCGGGAGCGCGGCGCCGTAGAAGAAGGTCGCGATCTGCTTCCTGTCCCAGCTGGCGCGGCCGCCCAGCGTGAGCGTCAGCGTCGGGGTGATGGTCCAGTCCCCCTGGGCGTAGAGGGCGGTCGTTCCGGCCTGGTGGAAATCCTCGTCGCCCGAGCCGTTGAGGTAGAGGGCGCCGAGCGGCGCCGGCACGCCGACCATGGCGAGATCGAGCTTGATCGCCTGCCGGAGGCTGTATTCGCTGCTGAACCAGAAGACCCCGGCGACGAACTGGACGGGCCCGGAGAGCGAGGAGACGACCCGCGCCTCGGCCGACATCTGCTCGAACTCCTGGGTGCGGAAGACGTTGAAGACGGTGCGCTGGGTTCCGTCGAAGTCGATGTAGACATCCTCGCTCGACCTGCGCCAGCCGAAAATCGTCTCGAGCGCGAAGCGGTCGGAGAGCTCGACGGTGCCGTTGACGGTGAGCGCGTCGAGGCGCGAGTCCTGGAAGTGCGGGTCGGTGATCCGGCTGCGGCGGTCGGCGGGGTTGTCGCAGTCGAGCGCCGGCGTGCCGCGCAGGCACAGGAGGTCGGGGCCGAAGGCGGGGGTGACCGTGGCGGGCACGGGCGGCGTGCCGGTCAGCCGGTAGGGCAGCGGATCGATGGTGGCGATGCCGCGCGGGATATAGGGGGTGAGCTCGCTTTCGTCGCGGAAATGGTCCCAGGTGACGCGCAGCTCGCCGGGCCCGGCGCGCAGCATGACGGTGCCGGTGATGCCCCAGCGGTCCTTGGCGCCCGTCGCCCCGCCCGCGGCATTCTCCCACAGGCCATCGTCCCGCTGGAGATAGCCCGCGATCTTGACCGAGAGGAGATCGCGGATGGCGGGCAGGTTGATGACGGCGTTGACGTCCGCTCGGTCGGCGGTGCCGACGATGACGCGGGTGCGCAGGCCCAGCTCGCCGGTGGGCCTGGTGCGGAAGGCCTGGATCGCGCCGCCGGTGGTGTTGCGGCCGAACAGCGTGCCCTGCGGCCCGCGCAGCACTTCGAGCCGCTCCAGATCGAAGGTGTCGAGGAGGTTGAAGGCGGAGGTGCCGAGATAGACTCCATCGACGAAGACGCCGACCGCCGGGTCGAAGCTCTTCTCCGGATCCTGCGAGTTGACCCCGCGGATCGAGACCTGGGAGAGCGAGGGGCCGATCGAGACCTCGGAGATGACGAGGTTGGGGACGAGCCCGGTCAGGTCGCGGATGTCGCGGCCGTTGACGCGCTCGATCGCCCGCTGGTCGAAGGCGCTGATCGCGATCGGCACGTCCTGCACCACCTCGGCCCGGCGCTGGGCCGTCACCACGATGGTGTCGAGGGCGAGCGGGTCAGCCTCGGCCTGCTGCGCCAGCGCCGGTGCCAGCGGCGCCAGCGACACGCCCGCCAGAATCCACCCGTGCCCCAAGCACCCCATGGCCATCTCCCTCGCCCGGATGGCCGGCACGAGCCCTGGCCACCCTGTCTCCCTCGTCAGGCGCGCGATCGCGCCCGAAGTTTTATACAGGGGAGTATGGAATTTGCTCCGGGGGCGTGGTAGCCGCAAAAAATGACAGCGACGGCACAGTCGGCCGCGCGGGCGGACCAGCGCCGGATCGACGGCCATCTCGTGGCCGGCGGCAGCAGCCATGATGTCGACGCGGTGCGCCTCGACCTGCTTTCGCTTGCAGCGCGCGACCCCCGGCTGCGGCTGCGCGTCTCGGCCGGGTTCGAGGAGCTGCTCGATGGCGGCGAGGTCAGGCCGCCGTCATTCCTCCTCTCCTACAGCTGCAATGTCGCCCCGTCGGACGCGGCGCTGGCGCGCCTCGCCCGCTTCCTCGCCGGCGGCGGGCGCTGGTTCGCGCTGCATGCCACCAACGCGCTCATCCGCTGGCAGCCGGACGGGGTGCAGTGCGAAGGCCTCTCGCACCCCTTCCTCGCCCTGTTCGGCTCGGCCTTCCAGGCCCACCCGCCGATCGGCCCGCTGCTGGCCGAGCCGGTGGGGGCGCATCCGCTCACGGCCGGCATCGGCGCCTTCGAAGTCTCGGACGAGCTCTATCTCTCCGAGCTTTCGGACGATCTCGAGGTGCTTCTCGGCGCGCGCTTTCGCGGGGCGGCGCCCGGATTTGCCCGGTACGACTGGACGGAAGGCCCGGACCTGCGGCCGCTCATGACGCTCAGGCGCTTCGGCGAGGGCGCGATCCTCCACTTGGCGCTCGGCCACCGGCGCGGCCTCTACGATGCGCCGCACCGGGCCGCGGTGCTGCCGGCGCGCGAGGAGGGCGCCTGGGCCGTGCCGCAGTTCCGCACGCTGGTGGCGCGCGGCCTGGCCTGGGCGGCCGGGGTGGAGGCGGAGCCGTTCGAGGACGCGGCATGACCAGCCCGCGCCTTCCGCCCCTCCTCGACTCCGAGCTGCCCGAGGCGCTCAGGCCCGTGCTCGCCGCCTGGCCCTATCGCCTCCACCGCACGCTCGCCCATTCGCCCGAAACCTTGCTGAAATGGATGCCCTGGGCCGAGCACATCCTGCTGTCGAACCGGCTGCCCGCGCGGGAGCGGGAGATCCTCATCCTGCGCGTGGCGTGGAACGCGCGCTGCGCCTATGAGTGGGGCATGCACGCGATGGTCGCCCGGCGGGTGGGCATGACCGAGGCGGACATCGCGGCGGTCGTGGAGGGCCCGGCTTGCCCGCACTGGAGCCCGGCCGAGGCGGCGCTCCTTCGCGCGGCCGACGAGCTGATGGCGACCAACCGGGTGAGCGATCCGACCTGGGCGGTGCTGGCCGCGCAGCACCCGCCCGCCGCCCTCGTCGACCTCCTCTGGCTCGCCGGGCAGTTCGTCACGATCGCCTGGCTCCTGAACGGGCTGGCGATCGCACCCGAGGCCGGGCTCGACCCGCTTCCGGCCGAGCCGCCGGCGGAGGCGGGCTGATGGACCTGGGCCTTGCCGGCAGGCGGCTCATCCTCACGGGCGCGACGCGCGGCCTCGGGCAGGCGATCGCCCGCGCGCTGGTGGCCGAGGGCATGGATCTTGCCTTCTGCGCGCGGAGCGCAGAGGCGGTTGCCACGGCCGAGGCCGATTACCGCGCGCGGGGCGCGCGGGCGAAGGGCTGGGTGCTCGACGTGCGGGACGCCGAGGCCTACCGCGCCTTCCTGGCCGAGGCGCTTGCCTTCCTCGGCGGCTGCGACGTCTTCATCCCCAATGTCTCGGCCAAGGCCGGCCTCGAGGGCGAGGCGCAGTGGCGGGCCAATTTCGAGGTGGACCTCATGGGCGCGGTCAGGGGGATGGAGGCGGTCTCCGACGCGCTTGTCGAAGCCAGGGGCGCGGCCCTCTTCCTCGTGACCACCGCCGCGCTCGAGCATTTCCCGGTGGTGCAGCCCTACAATGTCATGAAGGCGACGCTCATCGTCTATGCGAAGCAGCTCTCGCAGACGCTGGGTGCGAAGGGGGTGCGCGTCAACTGCATCTCGCCCGGCTCCATCTACTATCCCGGCTCGAGCTGGCAGCGCGCCGAAAAGGCCAACCCGGCCTTCTTCGAGATGGTGCGGACATCCATTCCCGAGGGCCGGCTGGGGACGCCCGAGGAAGTGGCGCGGCTGGCCGCCTTCCTCGTCTCGCCGGCGGCCTCCTGGGTGAATGGCGAGAACATCGTGGTGGACGGCGGCCAGATCAAGCGCGTCCACTATTGAGCCCCGGGCTCAGATGGTGGCACCCCCGTCGACCGGCAGATCGATGCCGGTCACGAACCGGCTCTCGTCCGAGGCGAGGAAGAGGACGGCGCTCGCCACATCCTCGGGTGCCACGAGGCGGCCGAGCGCGCGGGCGAGCGGGTGGGCGGCCATGCGCCGTGCCCGGCCATCCGGGTCGCCGGCGAGGTTGGCCGCCATCATGGCAGTCTCGGTCGAGCCGGGGTGGACGAGGTTGGCGCGGATGGGGAGGCCGCGCGCGGCGAAATCGAGCGCCATCGCCTTGATGAGGTTGCGCTGCGCCGCCTTGGCGGCGGCATAGGCCGCAAGCGGCGCGGCGGGCCGCAGCGCGAGCGTCGAGCCGACGGCGACGATTGCAGCCGACGGCGCGGCCTCGAGGAAGGGGCGCAGCACCTGCGTGCCCATGAGCACGGCGGTTGCGTGGACCGCGAGGAAGGCCTGCCAGCGCTCCGGGGACAGGTCGGCCAAGGGGGTCAGGCCGGAGATGCCGGCGTTGTGGACCAGCACGTCGAGCCGGCCGTGCGGCGCGACATGCTGCGCGGCAAGCGCGTCCCATTGCGCCCTTTCGGTCACGTCGAGCGGAAGGGTGCCGGGGGTCTCGACGCGGTCGGTTGCGAGCACATGGGCGCCCTCGGCGCGGAAGCGGGCGACGATCGCCGCACCGATCCCGCCGGCCGCGCCGGTGACGAGCGCAACCTTGCCGGCGAGCCTCACGGACGCGCCCTCACGCCGGAGCCGCGCGAATGGCGCGGTAGGGCCGCAGCGCGAGGAGAAGGGCTGCCATGGCGAGCGGGGCGCAGGCGGCGTTGACGAGGGCAAGGCCGTAGCGGACGCCATCGGGCCCGGTGAAGAGCAGGTCCGAGAGCGCGCCGACGATCACCGGGCCGAGCCCGAGCCCGACGGTGTTGATGACGAACATGTAGAGCGCGCTCACCTGGCCCCGGAGCTCGTTGGGCGTGGCGAGCTGGAGGGCGGTGGCCGCCATCGGATAGGGCATGGTGCCGAGGAAGACGGACGGGGCGAAGAGCGCAAGCGCCAGCTCGCCCGTCGGCATGAGCGGGGCGAGACCGCCGAACAGGCCGGTGCCGACATAGCCGAAGGCGGCAACCCGGAGCGGCGCATCGGTGACGCCGCGGGCGACGAGCGAATCGCAGATGCGGCCGGCGGCGAGCGCGCCAAGGGGCGCAAGCAGGAGGGTGACGAGCCCGTAGCCGAGGCCGATCCCGGCCGGAGTCCAGTGGTAGGCGCGGATGAACAGGGCGGGAGTCCAGACGGCGGAGGCGTAGCTCGAGAGCGTGATGAAGGCGAAGCCGGCGAAGAAGGGGAGGAGCGCGGCACGGCGGGCAAGCACGTGGGCGGCGGCCTCGGCAATCGGGACGGCGCCGGCGCGGCCGCGGCCGCGCCGTGCCGGCTCGGGCATGAGGAGGAGAAGCGGCACGAGGAGCAGGCCGGGCAGCGCGGCGAGGACGAAAACCCGCTGCCAGCCGGCGAGACCGGCAAGGAGCGGCCAGCCGCTGAAGTCTGCGGCACCGACCAGCGCCACGGTCGCGCCGCCCGCGACATAGGAAAGCCCGATGCCGATGAAGGCGGTCATGGTGAAGACCGACATGGCCCGGCCGAGCCGATCGGGCGGAAACAGGTCGGCGATCATCGAGTAGGCGGCGGGCGCCAGCGAGGCTTCGCCGGCGCCGACGCCGATGCGCGCGGCGAACAGCTGGCCAAAGCTCCTGGCAAGGCCCGAGAGAAGCGAGAAGAGGCTGAAGACCAGGACTCCGGCGGCGATGATGCGCTTGCGCGGCCGGGAGTCGACGAGGCGGCCGATGGGCAGCGCGAGCGCGGTGTAGAACAGGCCGAAGGCAAGGCCCTGCAGCATGCCGAACCGGGTATCGGAGATGGCGAGGTCGGCCTTGATGGGCTCGACCAGCAGGTTGACGATGATGCGGTCGAGGTAGGAGAGGATGTTGGCGAGCGCGAGGATGGCGAGCGCCCCCCAGGCGAGCCGGGGGGCGGGCCAGGGGGCCTCGTCCTGCCGGCTCAGCTCCCGCCCTTCCCTGCCGGCGGCGCGGCGCCGGCTGCCTCGGCCACGGCGCGGGCCAGCAGCGCCTGGCCCTCGGGGGAGTTGACGACCAGGCGGACGAAGGCGCGCAGCGCGGCGAGCCTGGCGTCGCGGTCGTGGACCACGCCATCCTGCTGGATCACGCCCTCGATCAGGAAGCGGACGACGTCGCGGCCGAGGTCGAAGCCGGTGATGCCGCGCAGGCCATCGGGAAAGATGCGCGTGGCCGCCTCGCGCCGCGCCCTGTCGAAGGCCGCCAGCGCCGGGCGGAAGATGGCCCTGAGCTCGGCATCGGTGCGCGCGGCCTGGGCGAGTTCGGCGAAGGCCGCGAAGACCGGGAACTCGGCCTGCTCCCAGGCCAGATCCACGGCCCGCTCGCCAAAGTCGGGACGGTCGCGCAGCGCGACGACTCCGGCCTCGTAGATGGCAACCCGCTCGCGGGTGACATGGGCGACGAGCGCCTCGACCAGCGCCCGCCTGGTCGGAAAATGGTAGATCATCGCCGCGCGCGACAGGCCGGCGGCCGCCGCCACGCCGGAGATGGCGAGCCGGGCATAGCCCTCGCGCGCGAGCACGCCGATCGCGGCGTCGAGGATGCGGCGGCGGGTGCGCGCGCTCTTGGCGAACTCGCCGGAGCGCGGCGAGGTTGCATCGGGCAGATCGACGATCGGCAGCCGGCCGCGGCCGCTCATGGCGCGAACTCCAGCGGGAGCGCGAGCAGGTTGCGGTGGTGGAAGTGGGTGCGGAAGCGCAGCCCGGCGGGATCCGTGGCGAGCGCGACGCCGGAGAAGCGGTCGAGAAGCGCCTCGAGCGCGAGCGCGATCTCGAGGCGCGACAGCGCCGCGCCGATGCAGAAGTGGAGGCCCATGCCGAAGGCGAGGTGGGGCGCCGGCGCCCTGCCGTCGAGCCGGATCGCATCCTCGTCGGGGCCGAAGACCGCCTCGTCGCGGTTGGCCGAGGCGAAGCGCACGTGAAGGAGGCTACCGGCAGGAATCGCGGTGCCGCCCAGCCGCTCGTCGGCGACGGCGCGGCGGAACTGCCCCTGGATCGGGCAGTCGAGCCGCAGCACCTCCTCGATGAAGCGGGGCACGAGCGCCCGGTCGGCGGCGAGGCGCGACCAGAGCTCGGGCGAGCGGGCGAGGCGCAGAAGGGCGAAGGCGAGCGTGGCGGTCGTCGTCTCGTTGCCGGCGACGAGGAGCTGGGTGAGCAGCGAGAGGATCTCGCCGGGCGCAAGCGGACGGCCCTCGACCTCGGCGTTGGCAAGCAGGGTGATGGCATCCTCGCCCTCCCCGCCCCGGCGCGCCTCAGTCAGCGCCATCATCGCGCGGTGGCAGGCCAGCGTCTCGCGCGCGATCGCGATCGCGCGTTCGTCGGAGGTGAGGAAGCCGAGCTCGTCGGCAAAGGCGTCCGACCAGCGCTTGAGCGTCTCCTCGCCAAGGTGGCGCATGCCGAGAAGCTCGCCGATGACGGCGATGGGGAGCGGCACGGCAAGCGCCGAGACGAACTCGACCGGCGCGCCGGCCGGCAGGGCCTCGACCAGGTCCGCCACCCGGCTCTCGACGAAGGGGCGGATGCGCTGGAGGCCGCGCGGCAGGAACAGCGGTGCAACCAGCGCGCGGAAGGCATCGTGGCTCGGGCCGTCATTGTGGGAGAGGGTGGGCGCGAGCGGCCAGCCCTGCCGGCGGATCTCTGCCACCTCCGGCGGCAGCCCGCCGGCGCGCATGGCCGCGCGGTCGACCGCGCTCGAGAAGCGCTCGGGCGCGCGCAGCACCTCGACGGCGAGCGCGTGATCGAGGACGTAGAAGATGCCGGTCTCGGTCTCGTGGAAGACGGGCCCGAGCGCCCGGAGCGCGCGGTAGGCCGCGTGCGGCGCGGCCATGAAGCCGGGAGCGCGCGGGGCGAAGGGAAGGGTCATGCCCGGGGTTCCGCTTCGGCCATGCCAGCTTCGGCCATGCCAGCTTCGGCCATGCCGGCTTCGGCCATGAAGGCGTCGAGGCAGGCGTGGAAGTGGCGGATGCGGGCCTCCTGGACGAGGCCGGTGACCGGGCCGGCGCTTGCCATGGCGTGGAGGCCCTTCTGCAGCGCGGCGAGGTTCGACATGTCCTCGTCGAACACGGCGGCGAAGCCGCCGAGCTGGGGCGCGGCGGCATGGCTCTCCCCGGCGCCAATCTCGGTCACCTCGCGCGCGACCGGGACGGTCCTGCCCTCGGGGACGGGGACGAGGAACATCACCTCCATCGTGCAGCTGTCGGGGGTTTCGCCGGGCAGGAAGCGGTAGACGAGGTAGGAGCCCCAGCCGGCCCAGAGCACCAGGTTGGGAAAGACATGATACTGGATGGTGTCGATGAGCTCGCAGTCGGTCACGTCCGCGACATCGAGCCCCTCGGCGAGAAGCGCCCGGCGGCGCATGTCGGCGAGCGCGGCGCGGGCGCTCAGGCCCGGCGGAAGGTCGAGCCTGTCCGCCCGGTCGCCGAGCGCGGGCCGCATGCCGGCGCGGAACACCTCGAGCTCGGAGAGCGAGGGGCCGTTGGGGCTGGCAAGGCCTCGCGGCGAGATCATCCGGGTGGTGCGGCAGCCCTCCCAGACGTCATACTGGGTCATGGCATCGCCAAGGTAGGTCATGGCCGAGCGGTGCGTCTCGGTCACGTGGAAGCTCTCGATGAAGGCCTCGAGCGCGACCTTCCAGTTGCAGCGATGGTGCTTCCTCACATGGACCGCCTTGACGCGCGCGCCGAGATCCCAGCCGCGCGTCGCATAATGGGCGGGAAGGAACTCGAGGAAGCGCGCGAAGGGCTCGGGCTCGGGCGCCGGGTTGAGGAAGACGAAGCCGCCCCAGGTGGCGACATGGGCGCGCGGCAGGCGGAAGGCCTGCAGGTCGACGTGGGGGAAGTCCCAGCCGTTGACGAGCGCCCGGCAGCTGCCGTCGAGGTTCCAGGAGAAGCCGTGGAAGGGGCAGCGGAAATGGGTGGCATGGCCATCCGCCTCGCGCAGCATGCGGCCGCGGTGGAGGCAGGCGTTGACATGGGCGGCCACTTCGGTCGGAGACACGCGGGTGACGAGGAAGGAGAGCGGCCCGACCGAATAGACGACATAGTCGCCCGGCTCGGGGATGTCCTCGAGGCGGCAGGCCATCTGCCAGGTGCGCGGCCACAGCAGCGCGGCCTCGCGGGCGGCGAAGGCGGGGGAGGTGTAGCGGCCGCGGTCGATGGGGCGGGGAGGCACGCGCGCCGTGCCGCAGTCCCGCAACACCGGCGGCACGGGGCGCACCTCGGCGTCGAGCATGGCCTGCACCGAGGGCTCGGGCGGTCGCGCTGCAAGCTCTGGTTCCGCCAAGGGGCCGTCTCCCGTTTTCATACAGTGTGATGTGAAAATGGGCGCAGCGAAAGCCTGCGGAATCGGGAGGGCGCAGGGAGCGCGCCGGGCCACATCAGCGCGATCGCCGGTTCCGCTCCGGGCCTCTCAGGTTGCCTTTGTAGCAGGTGCGGGTGCAGCAGGTGCGGGTGCAGCAGGTGCGGGTGCAGCAGGCGCCGGCGCGGGCCGGAATGGCGACCCCTACGGAACAGGGATAAGCATTGTGCACCCACTCCCTGTGTTGGCTAGCAGCCGCCATTCGACACGTCTGTTTCTTGCGAAAACTGGTGCCCGTGGCTAGCGGGTTTGCGCGGTGATTTCCGGCCCTTGCATTGCGCCTTCAAAGATCGGCCCATGGCATGGCACGCGGGTTGAAGGTGAACGCTACACGCGCCAGCAGCTCGAGGTCCTCAAGCGCGAGCGCCCAACCTGGACGTGGTTCCGAGATCATCCTGTCCGTCTCCGCAGCGGCCACACTCCCATTGGTCATGAGCCGCGGCCCGAAGACGTGCTCGTCGTTCAATGCCCAATCATCGCGTGGACGAAGGACCGCACCCGCATTATGATCGTGGCACCCGCCGGCGACAAGCTCTGGGTTAGAGCCGCGCGGCATCAATAGACGCGCGCGTCGCATTTCTCTTGACAATATAGACGCGCGCGTCTATATTGCTTTCATGAACAGCGACCAGTTCCTTCGCTATCTCGCCAAGCGCGGTGCCACCATCAACCGCAAGGCCGGTAAGGGCGGTCATGTGGAGGTCACCCTGGGTGACAGGATCGCCTTCGTGCCCACGCACGGTGGTGCCAAGCAGCTCGGCAAGGGGCTGATGCAGGCTGTGAAGAAGCAACTGGGTATCAAGGACTAGGAGAGAGTATGGCACATGATTTCCGCTATCCGGTGGTGCTGACACCGGACGATGGCACCGTCCTGGTGACGGTGCCCGACATTCCCGAAGCCATCACCTTCGGCGAGGACGAAGCCGATGCACTGGCGCGCGCGGCGGATGTGATCGAAAGCGCGCTGGCCGGCTATATGCGCGACCGGCGCGATCTGCCGGCGCCCAGCGCGGCCGAGGGCCGGCCTGTGGTCACCCTGCCGCTCGCGGCCAGGCTGAAGCTGGAAACCTATGCCGCCATGCGCGCAAGAGGCTGGCGCAAGGCCGATCTCGCGCGCGCGCTGGGCTGCAACCCCCGCCAGGTGGACCGCCTGTTCGATCTGCACAACGCTACCACGGTCGATCAGTTCGATGCCGCCATGCGCGCCATCGGCCGCAGGCTCACCATCGAAAGCGTGGCCGCCTGAAACGCAGGAAGCGGGCCGCCCCGAAGGGAGGCCCGCTGTCTGGCACGATCTGGCGGCGGATCAGGTCATTTCGGCCAGCCGTCCACCAGCGCCGCCCGCCTGGCCTCGCACCGTCGGATTTCCGAGCGATGCTGGATGATCGCTGCAATCACGTCACTTGCGCGCATGCTCTCTGCCAGCGGTGGCAACTCGCACGGCGTCAGGGCCGCTGCCGGCGGCGCCGGGAGCACCTGCGGCACGATCGGCTTCCTCAATGAGGCGCACCCCGTCAGCATCGATGCAGACAGGATCAGGGCGATCACGAAAGACTTCACGGACCTTCTCCACATAGTGCCGCTCTACGCGGCCTTGCACCGCGATGGTGGCAGCGGCGGCATGATCGTTTGGAACCTTTTCGCCTGGCGCGCCACGGACCCGCGCGACATGAAGCGCGCCGCCGATCCGGTGGGCAGCGCGAACGATGCCACCATCCGCCGCCTCGCGAAGCTGGCAGCGGTGAACATCGCAGGCTGGGGCGCCCACGGCGACCATCTGGGGCGCGACAAGGCGGTCCGGGCCATCCTGGCAGCCGAAGGGGTGACGCTGCACGCCTTGGGCTTCACGAAGGATGGCCACCCGCGCCACCCGCTCTATCTGCCCAAGGCGGCCGAACCGCGTGTCTGGGCTTATGGCCAGCAGGACGGGCGAGCATGAACGCCCGCGTTGCCCGCCCCTTCACGCAGGCCGATATCGAGCGCGCGCTCAAGGCCGCGGCGAAGGCCAAGGTGCATGTGGCCGTCAGGGTCGAGGCGGCGACCGGAGATTTGCTGATTTTTCCCTGCCAGCCAGTGACGCTGGCGCAACCGGTGATGGACTCGGAAGACATTGACGCCATGATCCAGCGTGCCAAGCTTTAGCCATGGCCAGGCCGCCCAAGCGCCTCCCGCTCTATGTGACGGAGTTCCGCGACAATCGCGGCACGATCCGGCTGCGGTTCCGCCGCAAGGGGCAGGCAGTCCACTATTTCAAGGCGGCCGTCTTCACGCCCGAATGGTGGGCAGAGTATCAGGCATGCCTCGCCATGGCACCCGCCCACGCCGAGAAGCTGCGCCCGGGCGCGAACCGCGTGGTGCCAGGTACGGTGGAAGCTCTCATCGTCCGCTACTATCAGACGGCGCGCTGGAAGGCGAAGAGCGCCTCCACCCGCAGAAATCAGGGCGCGATCATCGAACGCGCCCGGCGTGCCATCGGTCCGGCGCTGGTAAAAGGTTTCAAGGCTCATCATGCCGAGGCGCTTCTGGCCAAGATGGCGGACCGGCCGGCGGCGGCGAACAACATGCGCAAGGCCTTGAAGGCCATCTGGGCATGGGCGGTGGCAGCCGAATTGGCCCCCGCCAACCCTTGGGAGTCAACCGCCCGGTTGAAGATGAAGAAGGGCGGCTTTCATACCTGGACGGAGGACGAGATCGAAACCTTCCGGCGGCACTGGGGCCCCGGCACGCGGGAGCGTCTGGCCCTGCTGTTGATCCTAAACACCTGCCAGCGGCGCAGCGATGCCATCCGCCTCGGGCCTGACAATGTGGTGAACGGCCGGCTTGTGTTCCGCCAACAGAAGACCGGCACACAGATGGATCTGCCCATCATCGGCGAGCTGCGCGCCGAGCTCGGGCGTCACAGGTTCGAGGCGGGCAAGCCCTTTCTGCTGACCGAGTATGGAAAACCGTTCACGTCAGCCGGGTTCGGGAACTGGTTTGCGGCACGGTGCAGGGCTGCTGGCGTCCCAGGCCGCGCGCACGGGTTGCGCAAGGCTGCGGCCACGCGTCTCGCCATGGCCGGCGCGACCCAGCAGCAGATCAAGGCATGGGGAGGGTGGAAGAACGACGCGGAGGTCTCAACCTATGTCGAGGCCGCCAACCGCGCCCGCCAGGCCGATCAATCGGCCGATATGATGGCTAGCAGGCAGTCCAAGCTAGCCACCGCAATCACCAACGCTCTGCCCGGAAATGAGATTTCCGGGAGGGTGGCGACCCCTACGGGACTCGAACCCGTGTTTTCGCCGTGAAAGGGCGACGTCCTAGACCGCTAGACGAAGGGGCCGTGGCGCGGGAAGCGGCCGGTTAGTCGGCGCCCGCCGCGTCGTCAAGGTGAAGTTCGGCGCGGGCCCGGCCCTGCCAGTCGTCGCGCACGACCCGCCCGGCGAGGTGGAGGCGCCGTCCGCGCGCCCCGAGCAGGGCGGCGCCGGCCGCTGTCCCGGCGGCGCGGAACATGACCGCCTGGTACGCCAGCACCCTCGTCAAGCTCGTCCATCACCTGCGTCGGGACCACGAGCCGCTGACCAGTCTCCAAGACGATCGGCACGAAGAACTCGTCGAGCACCAGCAC
>JAJUHA010000030.1 GCA_029268145.1 Sphingomonadaceae bacterium
CGGAGTGGGCCTCGCGCATTACCGGTATTCCGGCGGGCGGTGCGGGCGGGTCCGCGACGGGCGCTGGCGCTGGGGCCGGCTCTCCGGCAGGCGCGGAGCCCGCCTCGACCTCCGGCGCAGCCGGCTGTGCCCGCCTGCGGGCGCGCCCATCCTTCTCCTCGGCCCCGGCGTCCGGGCCCTTGAGCGGCGAGGGCCGCGAGGCGAGCCCGAGGCGATGGGCCTTGCCAATGACGGCGTTGCGGGTGAGGCCCTCGCCAAGCGCCTCGGCGATCTGGCTGGCCGAGTGGCCTTCCTGCCAGTATTTCGTCAGAAGCGCGATCCGCTCCTCGGTCCAGGCCATGACTCGTCTCCGATCCGTGCTGCAGGATGCCTTCCCGCCGTTCCCGTCGCGGCCCGGCGCGCTGCCCGCGACGACCTTTCGGGCCCGCCAGCCTCGCCGCCCGTGCCGCCCTTGCCTGCCCGCCGCCCGGGCGGCTAGGCGCGCAGGCGTGGAAAGGCCCGTGTCCGCCCCTGCCCCGCTGCGCCCGCCCGGCGAGCCGGTCATTCGCGGCGTGAACTGGCTGGGGGTCCGCACCCTCTATCTGAAGGAGGTGCGGCGGTTCTTCAAGGTCCAGATGCAGACGGTGTGGGCGCCCGCCATCACCACGCTCCTGTTCCTCGCCATCTTCATGGTCGCCCTCGGCGGCGACCGGCGCGAGGTGCTCGGCGTTCCCTACGGCAGCTTCCTCGGCCCCGGCCTCATCATCATGGGCATGGCGCAGAACAGCTTCCAGAACACGCTCTCAAGCCTCATCATCGCCAAGGTGCAGGGGACGATCGTCGACGTGCTGATGCCGCCGCTCTCGAACCGGGAGCTGCTGTTCGCCTGGGTTGCCGGCGCGGTGACGCGGGCCTGGCTGGTCGGGCTGGCCATCTGGGGCGCGATGCTGCTGTGGCCGGGCGTGGATGTTCGGATCGCCAGCCTGCCGCAGGTGGCCCTGTTCGGGACGCTCGGGGCCATCCTGCTTGCGCTCCTGGGCGTGCTCACCGGGCTGTGGGCCGAGAAGTTCGACCATGGCGCGGCCGTCACCAACTTCCTCGTCCAGCCGCTCACCCTGCTTTCGGGCACCTTCTACGCGATCGACCGCCTGCCGGACGCGATGCAGGCCCTGTCGCGGGGCAACCCCTTCTTCTACATGATCGACGGCTTCCGCGCCGGGTTCATCGGCGTGGCCGAGGCCGATCCGCGGCTCGGCGCGCTCATTGTCGGGGGCCTGTGCCTCCTCCTCTGGGTGGCAGCGTGGCGCATCCTCGAATCGGGCTGGAAAGTCCGGCCCTGAGCCGTTATCGCAAGGGGTGCGCGGCGGCCCTCCCGGCCGCCGTTTCCGTTCGACAGGTGTGCCGATGATTCCCGTGCTGATGCCCGTCTATGCCCGCTCCGACGTGGCGCCGGTGAGGGGCGAGGGCTGCTACCTCTATGACGCGGACGGGCGGAAGTGGCTGGATTTCGCCAGCGGGATCGCGGTCAACTGCCTCGGCCACGGCCACCCGCACTTCACCGCGAAGCTGAAGGCCCAGGTGGAGACGCTCATCCATGTCTCCAACCTCTATGGCTCGCCGCAGCAGGAGTCGGTGGCGCGCCGGCTGGTCGCGCTCACCTTCGCCGACACGGTCTTCTTCACCAATTCCGGCGCCGAGGCGATCGAGTGCGCGGTCAAGACCTGCCGCCGCTTCCACTTCGCCGCGGGCCGGCCGGAGAAATACCGCATCCTCACCTTCTCCAACGCCTTCCACGGCCGCACCATGACGGCGATCGCGGCGACCGACCAGGCCAAGCTGCGCGACGGCTTCGAGCCGCTGCCCGACTGGTTCCGGGTGCTGCCCTTCGACGATCTCGCCGCCGCCGAAGCCGCGATCGACGATTCGGTCGGCGGCATCATGGTCGAGCCGATCCAGGGCGAGGGGGGCGTGCGCCCGGCCTCGCCCGAGTTCCTCCAGGGCCTCCGGCGGCTGTGCGACGCGCGCGGCCTCCTCCTCATCCTCGACGAGGTGCAGTGCGGCGTGGGCCGGACCGGCACGCTCTTCGCCCACGAGCAATATGGCATCACGCCCGACATCATGGCGATCGCCAAGGGGATTGGCGGCGGCGTGCCGGTGGGCGCCTGTCTTGCGACCGAGCGCGCGGCCTCCGGCATGGTGGTCGGAACCCACGGCTCGACCTTCGGCGGCAACCCGCTCGCCATGGCGGCGTGCAACGCCGTGCTCGACATCGTCGCCGAGCCGGACTTCCTGCGGACGGTGCAGGCGCGCGCGGCGCGGCTGCGGTCCGAGCTCGAGCAGATGATCGGCAACCATGCGATCTTCGCCGGCGTGCGCGGGATGGGGCTCATGCTCGGCCTGAAGCTCTCGACCGACAGCCGGGCCTTCGTCGGCCACCTGCGCAGCCACGGTCTCCTCACGGTCGCCGCGGCCGACAACGTCGTGCGCCTGCTGCCGCCGCTCGTCATCGAGGAAGCGCAGATCCGCGAGTGCGTCGAGAAGCTGTCGGCCGCGGCCGCGGACTACCGGGTGCCCGAGGCGGCCTGAGGGGTGCGCCACTTCCTGTCGCTTGCCGATGCCGGCGCGGCCGGGGTGCGGCGCATCCTCGACTGCGCCCATGCGCTGAAGGCGGCCCGCGCCGGCCGGCCGAAGGGCGCGCCGGACGATGGCGCCCGCCTCGCCGGGCGGGTGCTTGCGGCCATCTTCGAAAAGCCCTCGACCCGGACCCGCCTCTCCTTCGACATCGCGATGCGCCAGCTGGGCGGCGCCACCATCACCCTTGCCGCGGGCGACCTGCAGCTCGGCCGCGGCGAGACCATCGCCGACACGGCGCGGGTGATGTCGCGCATGGTCGATGCCGTGATGATCCGCGCCCGCGACCACCGCGATCTCGAGGCCTTCGCGGCCGCTTCTGAAGTGCCCGTCATCAACGGGCTGACCGACAGGTCGCATCCCTGCCAGATCGTCGCCGACCTGCTGACGGTGGAGGAACGGCTCGGCCGGCCGGTCGGCACGACGCGCTGGGCCTGGCTGGGGGACGGCAACAACGTGGCCCATTCGCTCATCGAGGCGGCCGGCCTTCTCGGATTCCCTCTGCGGATCGCCGGCCCGGACGGCTATGCCCCCGATGCCGGGATCGTGGCGACGGCGCAGGCGCGGGGCGCGGACGTCGCGCTGGTGGCGCGCGCCGAGGCGGCGGTCGCCGGGGCCGATGTCGTCGTCACCGACACCTGGGTCTCGATGGGCGACGAGGACGGCGCCGTGCGCCGCGCCGTGATGCAGCCCTTCCAGGTGAGCGGGATGCTGATGGCCCTGGCCGCGCCCGGCGCCCTCTTCCTCCACTGCCTTCCCGCCCATCGCGGCGAGGAAGTGACCGACGACGTGATCGATGGCCCGCAGTCGGCCGTGTGGGACGAGGCCGAGAACCGGATCCACGCCCAGAAGGCGATCCTTCTGTGGCTGTTCGGCCATCTCCCGGACTGAACCGGCGGCCATGGCCGACAGCGACAGGGTCCTCGGCTTCCTCATTCCCGGCCGCAGCGCCCGCGGCCGGGTGGTGCGGCTCGGCCCGGCGCTCGATGCCATCCTCTCGGCCCATGCCTATGCCGAGACTCCGGCCCGGCTGCTGGCGCAGGCGCTGGCGCTGGCGGCGCTGATGGGGGCGATCCTCCGCCCCGACGAGGGGCAGGTGACCATCCAGGCGCAGCCGGCGGCCGGGCGCGAGGGGCCGGTGCGGCTGCTCGTTGCCGACTATCTGGCCGGCGCGCTGCGCGGCTATGTCGCCGTCGATCCCGACCGCCGCCTCCTGGAAGGCGACGCGCTCGACCAGGTGTTCGGCGGCGGCCACCTCGTCATCACGCTCGACCAGTCGGCCACGGCCGAGCGCTACCAGGGCATCGTCGCGCTCGAGGGGCAGTCGCTCGCCGCCGCCGCCCAGGGCTATTTCGCCAGTTCCGAGCAGGTGCCGACGCTGGTCCGGCTCGCTGCCGGGCGCGGCGCCGACGGCGGCATGCGCGCCGGGGGGTTCATCGTCCAGCACCTCGCCCGCGCCGAGGCCGGCGGGCCCCGGCTCGGCCTCGAGGCGGATGCGGACCATCCCGACTGGGCCCATGTCGCCGCCCTTGCCGGAACGCTGGCCGAAGCCGAGCTCATCGACCCGGACCTGCCGCTCGAGACGCTGTTGTGGCGGCTGTTCCACGAGGAGGAGGTGCGGGTGCTGCCCGCGGTTCCGCTCAGCCGCGGGTGCCGCTGCTCGGAAGCCTATATCCGCTCGGTGCTGCTGCGCTTTCCCGAGGACGAACGGGCCGGCATGCGCGGCGACGACGGCCGGATCGCGGTCGACTGCGAGTTCTGCTCGCGCCGGTTCCTGTTCGACATCTAGAAGGACATGGCGTTCCGGCCGATATAGGGGCCATGCGCCACGCTGCCGTCCCCGCCCTGTGTGCCGGCCTTCTGGTCGCGCTGGCGGCACCTGTGGCCGCCGTGCCGCCCGTCCCCGCGCTCAAGCTGTTCGCCGGCGGGTTCCGTGCCGGCACCTGGGAGGCGGGCGGCGTGGGCCGGGCGGCGCAGCGCCGGGCCTTCGCCACGCCCGCCGAACTCGTCTTCGCCGGCAAGCCGGTCGATGAGGGCTGCCGGGTGACGGTGGTGGAGGACAGCCCGGCGCGCGCCGTGCTCACCTGGGCCTGCCCGGGCGGCGACAGCGGGCGAAGCCATGTCCGCCGGGACCATGCCGGCCTCTATGTCGTCCAGGCGCAGGGCATCTCCGGCCGGCTGCCGTTCGCCTTCCAGGCCGAGTATCGCTTCGTCGGGCCCTGACCGGGCGGCCGGTCAGTCGAAATGGAGATCGCCCCAGGGCGGCTCGGCGAGATAGGGCGCCACGTCGACCTCGGCCAGCGTCTCCGGGCGCCAGTGCGGATTGCGGTCCTTGTCGATGAGCTGGGCGCGCACGCCCTCGTAGAAGTCATGCCCGGCCTTGATGGCCGAGACCATGCGGAACTCGCGCCTGAGGCAGGCCTCGATGCCGTCGCCGCGGCCCGCGCGCACGCCGAGCAGGCTGAGCTTCAGCGAGGTGGGAGACATGCGGCGGATGGTCAGGGCCTGCTGGCGCGCCCAGTCGTCGCCCTCGTCGAGGCTGGCGAGGATGTCCTCGACCGAATCATGGCCGAAGTGGAAGTCGATCCCGTCGCGCAGCGGAGTCACGCTGTCGGGGCCGGGGTCGGTGTCGAAGGTGGCGAGCACATCCTCCACGCTCTCGTGGCTGTGGGCCAGCCGCTCGACGAGCACGGCAAGCTCTGATGAGGGGACGAAGTGGGTGGCGATTCCGGCGGCCCTGCAGGCGGCGCCATCGAGCCGCTCGCCGGTGAGCGCCAGCCAGGTGCCGATCTCGCCCGGGAGCCGGGGCAGCGCATGGGTGCCGCCGACGTCGGGGATGAGGCCGATGCCGGTCTCGGGCATGGCGAAGCGGGTGCGCTCGGTGGCGACGCGGAAGCTGCCGTGGATCGAAAGCCCCACGCCGCCGCCCATGGTGATGCCGTCGATGAGGGCGACATGGGGCTTGGCGCAGGCCGAAATCGCCTGGTTCATCCGATACTCGTCGAAGAAGAAGCCCTGCCACTCGGGTGAGCCGGCGCGCCCGGCGTGATGGAGGGCGACCACGTCGCCGCCGGCGCAGAAGGCCCGCTCGCCGGCGCCCTCGATGAGGATCGCGGCGATGTCGGGTTCCAGCGACCAGTCGAGCAGCTGGCGGTGCCAGGCGCGGCACATGGCCCGGTTGAGCGCGTTCAGGGCCTGCGGGCGGTTCAAGGTGGCGATGCCGATCCGGCCTTCGCGGCGGAACAGGATGTCATCGGTCATGGAATTGGCTCCCCCTTCATCGTCACGTAGGGCGAGCGGTCGATCCGGTAGCGCCCGGTCGTGGTCTTCATGTCGAGATCGGGATAGGTGCAGACATCGAGGTCGGAGCGATTGCCCACGGCCAGGACAAGACAGTCCCTGTCGCTATTGTTCTCGAACCGATGGCCATTCGGCTCACCGGCCGGTGCGCCCACGATGTCGCCCGGACCCAGTTCGCGCGACCCGGAGTCGTCCACCCACGTCGGCCGACCCTCGAGCACCAGGAAGAACTCGTCCTCGTCGGAATGCCAGTGGCGCTGGCTCGCACGGGCGCCGGGCGGAATGCGAGTCATCGTCACGCCGATGCGCGACAGCCCGACTGCCAGCCCCAGCCGCCTCCGGGCGGTCGGGGCGCAGGCTTGCGCGTGTGGAGGGGGATAACGGCTCCCGGTCAGTTCCGGGACCTGCTCCAGATGGCTGAAATGCGGCATGACCATCTCCTCAGAAGCGGGAAAGGGGGCCGGGCCCGTCCGCGTCCTCCACCAGCACCGATGCCGACACCGATGCCGACACCGATGCCGAACGCGGCGCCATGCGCCGGCCCAAGGCATCCGAAGGATCGACCTCGGCCAGGGTCACTGTCCCCACGGGCGTCAGGCCGCGACCGGTTGCGACGCGGATGTCGTCGCTCATCGGCTCGTCTCGATCATGAAGCCCTCGCCCTCGAGCGGGGTGGGCACGCAGCTCGTCGAGAGCCGGGCGAGGAGCCGCCCGTCGGGGTCGTAGAGGTCGCTCTCGGCGAAGGCGACGGTGCGGCCGAGCTTGAGGCAGCGGCCCTCGGCGAGGATGTCGCGCCCCATCCTGGCCGGCGCGAGGAAGCTCACCTTGAACTCGATCGTGGGCACCACGATCCGCCGCTGCGCCTTCACGATGACGGCGAAGGCGGCGCAGTCGTCGAGCATGGCGGCGAGGATGCCGCCCTGCACATGGCCCATCGGATTGCAGAACTCAGGCTTGCCGACGAACCTCATGCGGACCGTGCCGGCCGCCGAGTCGAGAGCCAGCAGCTCCTGGCCGAGCAACTGCGCCGTGGGTGGAATGCGGGTCCGCATCCGCTCGAGGAGCTGGGCATCGGTCATCACCATCGGCTGTCGGGCCCCTCCAGCTGCTCCATCGTCTCGAGGCCATGCTGTTGAAGCGCCGGCAACAGCGGCGCAAGAGGTGCGATGGGGCCGGTCGAGACGAAGCGGCCCGGCCCGCGTTGCGGCGGCTGCTCGCCGAGCAGGGCGACGACCCGCCGGGCGATCCCCTCGGCGCCATGGACGAAGGCGAGCGGCCGGGGCGACGCCCCTTCCAGCTCGTCGAGGAGCAGGGGAAAATGGGTGCAGGCGAGCACCACCACGTCGAGCCGGTCGCCACCGGGCTGGTCGAGGAGGCCGGCGAGCGCAGCGGCCGGGACCGCCGGGTCGACGCGCGCGCCGCGCAGCTTCGCCTCCGCCGCGGTGACGAGGGCCGCGCTGCCGTGGCGGAGCACGGTGCAGCCGCTGGCGAAGCGGGCGGCCAGATCGGCGACATAGGGCTGGCGCACCGTCGCCTCGGTGCCGAGCACGCCGATCACCCGGCTTCTCGTCCGCTCGGCCGCCGGCTTGATCGCCGGCACGGTGCCGACGATGGGTGCCGGGATCACGGCCCGAACCCAGGACAGCGCGATGGTGGACGCCGTGTTGCAGGCAATCACGATGAGCCCGGGGGAAAGCCGTTCGGAGAGGCGGCCGAGCAGCCCCGCCACCCGCGCCGAAACCTCGGCCTCGCTCCTGGTGCCATAGGGAAAGCCGGCGGTATCGGCGCAGTAGACGAACGGCGCCCCGGGCAGCCGGCGGCGGACCGCGGCGAGGACCGACAGCCCGCCGACGCCCGAATCGAGGAAGAGGATGGGGCCGCGGCCCGTCTCGCTCAGGCGACCCGCTCCTTCACATAGGGGCCGGGCGCGTCGTCGAGCGCGGGGAAGTCGGGATGGGTTCCGGGGATGCGCGCCGGCACCTGCGCGCCCGACTGCGGCGAAAGCCAGGCGATCCAGTCGGGCCACCAGCTTCCCCTGGTCTCGGTCGCGGCGGCGCGGAACGCCTCCAGCGTCTCGGGAAGCGGGCTGCCCTCGGGCAGGGTCCAGTACATGTACTTGTTGGCGGACGGCGGGTTGACCACCCCGGCGATGTGGCCCGAGCCGGCGAGCACGAAGCGCACCGGGCCCCTGAAGTGCCGGGTCAGCTTCCACACCGAGACGGCAGGCGCGATGTGATCCTCCTTGCCGGCCTGGATGTAGGCGGGCGTCGTCACCCGGCCGAGATCGATGGGCTGACCGAGGATGGAGATGCCGCCGGGCTTCGCCAGCAGATTGTCGCGGTAGAAGTCCTTCAGATAGGCGAGGTGCCACTTCGCCGGCACGTTGGTGGGGTCGGAGTTCCAGTAGAGCAGGTCGAAGGGGACATAGTCCTTGCCGAGCATGTAGTTGTTGACGACATAGTTCCACATGAGGTCGGTCGGCCGGAGCAGGTTGAAGGTGAGCGCGAGGTAGCGCCCGTCGAACACGCCCGAGGCGCCGAGCTGCTCGATGGTGGCGAGCATCTGGTCGTCGACGAAGTGGAGCAGGTCACCCGCGTCCGTGAAGTCGACCTGGGCGGTGAAGAAGGTCGCGGTCCGCACCCTGTCGGCTTCGCCGCGCGCGGCCAGCAGCGCGAGCACGGCGGCAAGGGTGGTGCCGGCGACGCAGTAGCCGATGGTGTGGACCGCCGGGACGTCGCAGATGGCGCGGACCACGTCGATCGCGGTGAGGAAGCCATCCTCGACATAGGTGTCGAGCGTGGCATCGGCGGTCCTCTCCGAGGCCTGCGCCCAGGAGACGACGAAGACCGAGAGGCCCTGGGCGACCGCCCAGCGGATGAAGCTCTTCTCGGGCGTCAGGTCTAGGATGTAGAACTTGTTGATCCACGGCGGGAAGATGAGGAGGGGAACCTCGAAGACCGTCTCCGTCGTCGGCTGGTAGTGGATGAGCTCGAACATCCGGTTGCGGAAGACGACCTTGCCCGGCGTTGCCGCGACATTGCGGCCGACCTCGAAGGCCGTCTCGTCGGTCATGGTGAGCTTGCCCTGGGCGAGATCCCGGGCGAGATTCTCGAGGCCCCTGACCAGGCTCTGGCCTCCCGTCTCCTGCGCCGCCTTCAGCACCTCGGGGTTGAGGAGGGCGAAGTTGGCCGGGCTCATCGCCTCGACCAGCTGGCGGGTGTGGAAGCGCAGCCGGTCGGCCATCTCGGGGGACAGCCGGTCGAACACATGCGATCCCTGGAGCGCATGGTGGCTGGTGAGGAGATAGCTCTTGCGGATGAGGTCGAAGACGGGGTTCTCCTGCCACGCCTCTCCGCCGAAGCGGGTGTTGCGGGCCACCTCGGGCGGGAGTTCCGGCGTGGTGCCCGCGACATAGCCGGACCACAGCCGGAGCTGGTCGGCCCACCAGTCCGCAGCCAGGCGGGACAGCTCGGCGGTCGGCGCCTTGCCGGCCTCGTCGAGCGCGGCCCGGCCCAGCTCCGCCCACTGCGACAGCGGGGCGAACCAGGCGGCATATCCCCCCGGCGGCGCGGCGCTCGCGGCGGATTCGGGGATCGCCTTCGTCCACGCCTCGAGCAGCGCCTGCTGGGCCTTGCCGACGGCTGCCAGCATGGTCTCGAAGGCGGCGATCGGCGACGGAGTCGCGGCAGGGTTGGCCGGCCTGGCGTCGGCGGGCGCGGCCGTGCCGGTCTCCGGCGGCGCCGCGCTGCCGCCCTGCGGCGCCGCGCTGCCGCGCTTCGCCCGGCCTGCGGTCGTGCGCTTCGGCCGACTGCCGCTCTGTCCCTTGCGATCCGCCATGGCTCGTCCCTTGCTCTGTCCATCCGCCCTTGCCTGCCCGCGGCCGGCTGTTCAAGCGGCCGCCCTTGTGGCAGGCCGGGGGCTCACGCATCCGGAAACACCCATGGAAGACTTCTACCGCATCCGTCGCCTGCCCCCCTATGTCATCGCCGAAGTCAATGCGATGCGCGCGGCTGCGCGCCAGCGGGGCGAGGACATCATCGACCTCGGCATGGGCAACCCTGACCTGCCGCCGCCGCCGCATGTCATCGCCAAGCTGGCCGAAGTGGCCGCCAAGCCCGACGCACACGGCTATTCGAGCTCGAAGGGGATCCCCGGGCTGCGCCGCGCCCAGGCCGGCTATTATGCCCGCCGCTTCGGAGTCGAGCTCGACCCCGAGACCGAGATCGTCGTCACCCTCGGCTCGAAGGAGGGGCTCGCCAACCTCGCCCAGGCGATCACCGCGCCCGGAGACGTGGTGCTGGCGCCCAACCCGAGCTACCCCATCCACACCTTTGGCTTCATCATCGCGGGCGCGACCATCCGCTCGGTTCCCACCACGCCCGGCCCGGCCTTCTTCGAATCGCTCGAGCGCGCCGTGCGCTTCACCGTGCCCAAGCCGACCGTGCTCGTCATCGGCTATCCCTCCAACCCCACCGCCGAAGTGGTGGACAGGGCCTTCTACGAGAAGGTCGTCGCCTTCGCCCGCGAGCATGGGCTCTGGGTGCTCTCCGACCTCGCCTATGCCGAGCTCTACTTCGACGGGAAGCCCACGCCCTCGATCCTCGAGGTGCCAGGCGCGAAGGAGGTCGCGGTCGAGTTCACCAGCATGTCCAAGACCTACTCCATGGCCGGCTGGCGGATTGGCTTCGCGGTGGGAAACCGCACCCTCATCAAGGCGCTGACCCGCGTGAAGTCCTACCTCGACTATGGCGCCTTCACACCCATCCAGGCCGCCGCGGTCGCCGCGCTCAACGGCCCGCAGGACATCGTCGAGGCCAACCGCCAGCTCTACCACCGCCGCCGCGACGTGCTGGTCGAGAGCTTCGGCCGGGCGGGGTGGGAGATTCCGCCGCCGCCCGCCTCGATGTTTGCCTGGGCGCCGCTCCCGCCGGCGCTGCGCGCCATGGGCAGCCTCGAGTTCGCCAAGCAGCTGCTCACCCACGCAGGCGTCGCCGTGGCGCCAGGGGTCGGCTATGGCGAGGAGGGCGAGGGGTTCGTGCGGATCGCCCTCGTCGAGAACGAGCAGCGCCTCAGGCAGGCGGCGCGGCAGATCCGGCGCTACCTCCAGTCCATGGGCGTCAACACGCCGGCCCGCGCGAGCGGCTGAGGGACCATGTCGCTCGGTTCGAACTGGCGGGACTTCCGCGCGCGGCTCGCGGTGATGTCGGCCACACAGCGGTTCGAGCAGCTGGTCACCTTTGCCCTCTCGCTGCTGCTCGTCATCATCCTCGACCTCGAGAAGACCGACGCGGCGACGATCGGGGCCCTCGGCTTCGTCACCCTCGCGCTCGGGCTCATCTCCTGGCTCATCCGCAACCAGGAGATGGGTCGCGGCTGTGCCCGCCGGCCGCGCGCGGCGACGCGGCTCGCCGGAAGGGGACGGATGGCGCGCCCGGAACGATTCGAACGTCCGACCCCCAGATTCGTAGTCTGGTGCTCTATCCAGCTGAGCTACGGGCGCGTGAGACCCGCGACATAGCCGAAGGGGCGCGGATTGCAAGCGCAGGGCCGGGGCGGCACAAGCCGGCCGTGATCCGACCTTCCCGCCCCGCCCGCCCAGCCCTGCTCGCTGGTCTTGCCGGCCTTCTCCTCGCGCCCGGCTGCGCCGGTCGCGATGCGCCCTTTCCCGATCTCCTGCCCCGGCCCCACGAGACTCCGCGCCGGATCGACGAGACGGCCTCGGCTCCGGCCGGCCTGTCCGAGGCCGAGCGGACGGCGCTCCAGGGCGAGCTTCGCCGGCTCGAGGCCGCCTGCGCGCGCCTGCGCGAGACGCGTGCGGCGGCCTCGCGCGCGCTCGAGGCCGCGCTTGCGCGGGCGCGGGGCGCCCCGGCCGGAAGCGACGTCTGGGCCGATGCCCAGCTCCTCCTCTCCCGGCTCGACCAGGCCCGCGCCGGCTATGGCGAGATCGAGGCCGCGCTTGCGCCGCTCGCTCGCCTCGTCGACCCGGCGCCCGCCGACGACCCGGACCGGGTGCAGCTGGAGCAGTTCCGCGCCGCCGTCCGCGCGGAAGCGGACGCGCTCGCCGCCACGGTGGAGCAGGCCAGCCGCCGGCTCGGCTGAGGGCGGCTCAGGTCAGGCGATCGAGCTCCGCCTCGTCGAGGCCGCCGGGGACGAGGATGATGAGGCAGGGCAGCGAGCCGGCGCGCTCGCCGGCGAAATGCTCGACCAGCGGGCCCGGCCGCCCCTTGGACGCGGCAGCGAGCACGAGCGAGCGGATCTCCGGGTGATCGCGCACGAAGGCCAGCACCTGCTCGGACGGCTTGCCGGAGAGCACCGCGGTCCGGACCGGCCGGCCGAGCAGCGCCTCGGCCTCGACCGCAGCGTCGGCGAGCAGCTGCTCCGCCGCCTCGCGCTGTTCGGCGGCGATGGTCTCCTGGACCCGGCCCCACTGGACGAACTGGGGCGGCCGGAGAACGTGGATGAGGGTCACGTCCTCGCCGGTGCGGCGGGCGCGACGGGCAGCGAAGCGGAGCGCAAGCCGGCATTCGGGCGTCTCGTCGACGACGACGAGATAGGTGCCGGCCGCGGTCATCCGAGCCCCCGTGCCGCCTCGTCGAGCGCACGCGCGGCCGTCAGCAGCGCATAGCCGGATTCGACCAGCCCGCCCCGCACCGCCAGGCGCCGGTCGACCTCGGCGGCCCGGTCGAGCGCATCGGTAGCCAGCGCCAGGCTGGCCGCCTTCCCGGCCGCGCGGATGGTATCCGCATGGTCCTCGCGCAGGCCGCGCAGCAGCACGCCGGCGGCAGTGGCAACGCCGCGCTGGCGCGCCAGCACCCGCCCGGCCGAGCCCTCGCCGGACCGGAGCACGGCCTCGCCCTCGCCGGCGGCGCGCGCAGCCGCATCGGCGATCGCCGAGAGGGCCGCCGCAAGCGCTGCCCCGCCCGTCGCGGCGGCGGGGATGGCATTGGCCTCGCGCAGAAGCCGGACCGCGGCCCGGTAGCGCCGCTCGGCCGGTGCCCGGACCGGCGGCCAGGCGAGCGCCAGCGTGGCGCGGTCGGCGGGAACCGCAAGCTCGCGCGCCGCGTCGGCGAAACGGGCACCCTGGGCTGGATCGCGCGCACCGGCCACCGCCGGCAGCACCGGCAGCAGGGCTGCGACCGTCTCCACGACGGCGCGCTGGTAGGCCGCGGTGCGCCAGGCGAAGGCGGTGGGATGGAGCAGCCCGTCGTTGGGCGTGAAGGCGCGGTCGACCACCTCGCGCTCGACCAGGCGCGCGGCGAAGGCAACCGCCGCCGACCCGCCGGCCGGGCGGGCGACGTCACCGGCGCGGAGCGCGGCGTCAGGGTCGATCCCGGCGCGCAGCCCGCCGATCAGGGCGTACCAGACGAAGAGGGCGAGGAGGGCGGCCAGGCCCCACAGGACGGGCTTCGGCAGCCGCTTCAGCCTGGTGAGGAGCGGCGGAACGCCTGGTCGGCCGGCTGCGTTGTCGGTCGCCGCCATGGCGCGGATGCCTATCGCGGCGGGCGCGGCGTGGCAATTGCCGGACTGGCTTCCCGGCCGGCCCGCAGCCGACCGGCCCGCCGGCGCCGCCGGGCCGGCCCCCGGCTCTCCCGGTCAGCCGCGCGACTCGGGGATCCGCACGTTGACCGTTTCGCCGGAGTTGCCGGGAAAGCCGGTGAACAGCGCCTCGATCAGCCGCGGGACGAGGAAGGCGAGGTCGCTGTTGCGGGTGGTGGAGCGCGCCCGGCCCTCGAACAGGCTGACCCCGTCGGCGGCGCGCGCGACCGTGACTTCGACGAAGCTCGGATAGACGGTGTAGCTGTAGACATCCGGCGCGCCCCAGCCCCACCAGGGGTCACCCCAGCCCCAGCCGCCCCAGCCGCCCCAGCCGGCGCCCCAGCCCCAGGGCCGGCCATACCAGCCGCCCCAGCCGCCCCAGGCGCCGGGCCTTGTGTCGACCCGCTCGCGCGCCGGGCCGACGCCATAGTCCATCCTGACGACGAGCTGGGCGCTCGCGCGGTCCGACGCGAGCCGATAGCCCTGCCGCTCGAGCGCCTGCTGGAGGACGCGCGCATAGGACCGGAACTCGAGGGAGCCGGCGTTGCGCTGGTCGGCCGGTTCGATGACGAAGGTCTCTCCCGACGGCGGCGGCAGGACCTGGAAGCGCGAGACCTGCGCCCGGAACGGCGTGGCGCAGCCCGCGAGCAGCAGGAAGGCTGCAAGCAGAAGCGCCAGCGCGGGAGCGCGGGAGCCGCCGGCTGCGGCGAAAAGGCTGGGATCAGCGCGACGCATGCAGTGCCTCCGTCAGGGCCAGGTTTCGGCCCGCAGTCCCTGATACTATGGAGGCGCCGCTGAACGGAAGCTTTCGCGGCATGGCGAGGCGGGATGATCCATGCACCCGCGGCCGGTCGCGGCGGGTTGGCAGCTGTGCCATTCCAGACGCCGGTCAGCGGAACAGGCGGCGCGGATCCGGCAGCACGGATCAGGCGGCGCGGATCAGGCGGCCTTCTCCTTCCGCAGCACCTGCACCGGTGGCTTGCGGCCGGCCACCACCTCGCCGTCGACGAGGATTTCCTCGACACTGTCGAGCCCGGGGAGGTCGAACATGGTGTCGAGGAGGATGGCCTCCATGATCGACCTGAGGCCGCGGGCGCCGGTCTTGCGCTCGATCGCCCGGCGGGCGATGGCGGCGAGCGCGTCGTCGGTGAAGCGCAGCCGCACGCCCTCCATGTCGAACAGCTTGGCATATTGCTTGCAGAGCGCGTTCTTCGGCTCGGTCAGGATCCGGACGAGCGCGGCCTCGTCGAGATCCTCGAGGGTCGCGATCACCGGAAGCCGGCCGACGAACTCGGGAATGAGGCCGAAGCGCAGCAGATCCTCGGGCTCGCAGGCGCGCAGCACCTCGCCCACCCGCCGCTCCTCCGGGGCCGCGACATGGGCGCCGAAGCCGATCGACTTGCCCTGCAGCCGGTCGGAGATGATGCGGTCAAGCCCGGCGAAGGCCCCGCCGCAGATGAAGAGGATGTTGGTGGTGTCGACCTGCAGGAACTCCTGCTGCGGATGCTTGCGGCCGCCCTGCGGCGGCACGCTCGCCGTCGTCCCCTCCATGATCTTCAGCAGCGCCTGCTGCACGCCCTCGCCCGAGACGTCGCGGGTGATCGACGGGTTGTCGGACTTGCGGCTGATCTTGTCGATCTCGTCGATGTAGACGATGCCGCGCTGGGCCCGCTCGACATTGTAGTCGCTGGCCTGGAGCAGCTTGAGGATGATGTTCTCGACATCCTCGCCGACATAGCCGGCCTCGGTCAGCGTGGTCGCATCCGCCATGGTGAAGGGGACGTCGAGGATCCGCGCCAGCGTCTGGGCGAGCAGGGTCTTGCCGCAGCCGGTCGGCCCGACGAGGAGGATGTTCGACTTGGCCAGCTCGACATCGGCGCCCTTGGCGCCGTGGGCCAGGCGCTTGAAATGGTTGTGGACGGCCACCGAGAGCACGCGCTTGGCGGTTGCCTGGCCGATCACATAGTCATCGAGGACGTCGCAGATCTCGCGCGGAGTGGGCACGCCGTCCCTCGTCCGGACGAGGGCCGACTTGGATTCCTCGCGGATGATGTCGTTGCACAGCTCGACGCACTCGTCGCAGATGAAGACGGTCGGCCCGGCAATCAGCTTCTTCACCTCGTGCTGGCTCTTGCCGCAGAAGGAGCAGTAGAGAGTGCTCTTGGCGTCGCCGCCGGTGGACTTGCTCATGGACGTCCTTTCAGGCGCTCCATGTTAGCGCCGCAGCCCGGTTCCGCAAGGCCGAACGCCGCCGGCCTTCCGCGGTCCCGGGTCAGGCCGTGCCCGCGCGCGCGGCACGCGCCTCGGCCCGGCTCGCCGCCGCGAGCGACCGGAACCGCATGTCGAGCACGGCGGCGCTGATCGCGAGGAACCGGCTCAGCCACGCCCGGCCCGCCGCCAGCCCGGCCTCGCTCGGGCGGAACTCGCGGCCGGGCGCGAGCCAGCCGCGCCCCGCAAGCTCGGCGAGGAGGTCGATGACATGGGTGCGCGAAAGGCCGAACCGCGCAGCAAAGGCCCGGCGCGAGAAGGGCGAGACCTCCCGCTCGAGGCCGCGCCGCATCAGCTCGAGGTTGAGGAGGGCTCCGCCGCGCAGCGTGTGGCCGCGCTCAACCCCGGGTCCGGAGCCAATTGACGCACCCCCCTCGAGCGTCGCCAGCAGGAACTCCTCCGCCCAGTCCCGCGGGCGCCGCGGCGCGATCCCGGAACGGGCAAAGGGCAGGCCCTGCCGCACCATCAGCTCGAGGAACGCATCGAGGATGGCCTCCATGCCCGGTGCCATCGCATGGTGATGGGCCCGCCGATCGCCGACCGGTGACGGAACGAGGAACCCCTGCGCCCCGAGCAGCTGGATGGCCGCCGCGACGCGGCCGGGAGACGCGATGACCGGCGGCACCAGCCGCTGGACGGCGGCGACCGTGATGTCCGGGTGCAGCAGCCGGCAGGCGACCGCCACGCGCATCCGGCCCTGGTCGGGCATGAGGCGCATCGCGGCTGGCTGGCCGGCGAAGAAGCCGAGCACCTCCCGGCACAGCTGCGCGGCGACCGCGTCGAAGCGCGGATCGGCGGCAATCTCCGCCGCGAAGGCGGCAAAGCTGGTCGGCCCCGTGGCAGCCCCGGGCGCGGTCGGGACGCCGGCCGGCAGCAGCTGCGCGCCCTCTCCGCCGGTCCCACCCGCGGGCGCCGGCGCAGTCGCTGGGCCCGCTGCCGCCAGCGGCGTTCGGGAAACGGGGCAGGACATCGCCGCGAGTCCTGCACCAGCCGCCGGACCCGGGCAACCTTCGCCCCCCGGCCCGCCCGCTTCGCCATGCGGCACGCACCCGGAGCCGGAGCCAGCTTCCCGCCATCAGGAAAACCCCCCTCAGCCCCAACCCGCATTTACTTGAGTCTGGTTTCATCAAGAACGGTTCACCGACCAGGATTTCAAGGAATATTCCTGTAAATCCTTCCCTTCCGTTTAATAAATCTGAAGATGCTTATTTGAAAATCATTACGATACCAGTTTATGTCTCATCATGACTGCCGTCCTGACCAGGCGGACAGCAAGGACATCTCGAAGTCCTCCAGGCTGTTCGAAACTGTTCGGCAGGAGTTGCATCATGAGTCCCATCGTGCCTGCGGCAATTCTCGCCGCGCTCACCGCTCCCCTTCTCGCCCCCGGCGCCGCCCGTGCCCAGCTCTCGAGCACCGCCTTTCCCACGATCCCCTGCGCGGACCTGCCCGCCTATTTCGCCACTGCGCCCGCCAAGGCGGTGGTGCAGATCACCGGCACCTGCACCAACATGGAACTGCGGGGCCGAACCGCGCCCATCACCATCTTCGCCGGCACCGCGCGCGCGCCATCTGCCACCATCCGCGGTCTCAGGATCCTCCACACCCAGAACCTGCAATGGATTGGCGGCGTCATCGAGGGGATCGCCGGGCTCGAGCCCACCAGCAACTGGCAGCACCAGCGCGGCGTGAGCGTGGACTTCTCGGAGAATCTGACCTTCTCGGGGGTCAGCTTCCGCAGCGCGATGCGGGCCGCCACCTTCACCCGCTCGAAGAACATCCGGGTGACCAACTCCACCTTCACCCGCCTGCGCTCGGACGGAATCAACCTCGCCGACGTGTCCGGCGCCCTGGTCTCGGGCAACAGCTTCACCGACTTCAACCCGATTCCGACGACCTGCACCTATCCCGACGGGAGCGTGGCACGCGGCCTCAGCCGGTCCGCCTGCCAGGCCGGCGGCGGCGCGTGGGTCGATGGCGACCATCCTGATGCCGTCCAGATGTGGGGCAAGATCGAGGACGTCGAGGTGAGCCGGAACCAGGTCTATGCCCCGAACCCCGGCTGGACCCAGGGGATCAACAACTTCGGCACGCCCACCAGCACCACCCACCGGGTGCGGATCCTCGCCAACCGGGTCATCACCGACCATGGCAACGGCATCGTCTTCACCAACTGCTTCGACTGCGTGATCCGCGACAATTTCGTCGACAAGGCCACCAGCACGCGGCTGCATGTGGTGCGCCTGCGCTATTCCGGCGGCAGCGTGCTGGCCTGCAACAACGTGAACCCCGATGTCGCCCAGAACGCGGCGTGGGCCCTGCAGGGACACGAGCCCTGCCCCAACTGACGCGCGGCGAACCCTCTGGCCCTGCAGGCCCGCCTCCCGGAAGGGGGGCGGGCCGATTCTCGCGCGCCATCGCGCAACCGGCAGGCCTGACGGCGAACCGGAGCAGCGCGACACCGGCCGGAGACTCCCGCCCCGGCGAGGCACAGGCGCCGATTCCCGCCCGGCGTCTCCACCGACGGTCCCACCCGGCAGCAAGAGCCAACCGACGCTTGCACCGCCCCGGGGATTGGCCCAATCGGCACCCGATGGTGCGACCCGCGCTTCTCGGGCTGCTGCTGCTGGCTGCCGCGCCGGGCCCGGCCGCAGGCCCGCTCGTCATCGCCGGCGGTGCCATCGCCGAGGACAATGCGGCCGTGGTGCGCGCCTTCCTCGACCGCCGCCCGGCGGCCGCGCGTGCCATCGCCATCGTTCCGGCGGCGTCGGCGGCCCCGGCCGAAGCGCTGGCGCGCGCTGCAGCGATGTTCCTGCGCCACGGCGCCCGGCCCGAGGAGATCATCGCCCTGCGCCTCGCGGTTGCCGACGATCCCGCCACGGCGGAGGACGAGGCGGGCTGGGCGCGCAATGCCGGACGCCCCGAGGACGTGGCGAGGCTCGCCCATGCCGGCGCCATCTGGTTCACGGGCGGGGACCAGGCCCGGATCCTGGCCGCCCTCGTCGCCCCGGATGGCCGCGAGACGCCGATGCTCGAGGCCATCCGGGCGCGGCACCGCGCCGGCGCCGTCGTCGGCGGAACCTCGGCGGGCGCTGCCATCATGTCCGACCCGATGCTGACCGGCGGGGATCCGGTCGCCGCCGTCGCCCCCGGCCGGGGGGAGGCCGTGACGACCGGCCGGGGCCTCGGCTTCCTCAGGGGCGCGACGGTCGACCAGCATTTCGACGCCCGCAACCGGCTGCCGCGTCTGCTCGCCGTCCTCGCCGATCGGCCACAGCGCGCGCGCCTCGGCTTCGGGATCGCCGAGGATACCGCCCTCGTCATCGACGGCGGCGAGGCCCGGGTGGCCGGGCGGGGCCTCGTGACGCTCGTCGATGCCCGACGGGCGCGGATCCGCAGCGGCGGGGGGCTCGAGGCCAGCGGCCTGACCCTCCACGTCCTCGCCGAGGGCGACAGGCTCGCCCTGCCCAGGGGGGTCGGGCCCTAGCGCCGCGACACGCGCAGGATCTGGCCGTCGGGCGCGTCGGTCGCAAGCCACAGCGCGCCATCGGGTGCCACCGCCACGTCGCGGATGCGCGCACCGACCCCGGCGAGCAGCGACTCCTGCCCCAGCACGGTGCGGCCATCGGCCGACAGGCGCACGCGGCGGACCTCGCGGTCGACCAGCGCTCCGACCAGGAGGTCCCCGGCCCATTCGGGGAACATGGCGCCGCGATAGACGGCAAGCCCGGAGGGCGCGATCGACGGAGTCCAGTCGAGCAGCGGCTCCTCCATGCCGGGGTAGCGGCGATAGGGCGAGATGGTCGCGCCCGAATAGTCGCGGCCGCGGGTCGCGACTGGCCAGCCATAGTTGCGGCCGGGGGCAAGGATGTTGACCTCGTCTCCGCCGCGCGGCCCATGCTCGTGGGCATAGACGAGGCGGCGGACCGGATCGAAGGCAAGACCCTGCGGGTTGCGGTGGCCGAGCGTCCAGACCTCGGGCAGCGCGCCCTCGGCGCCGGCGAAGGGATTGCCCGGCGCCGGCCGGCCCGCATCGGTCAGGCGCATCACCTTGCCGAGCGGGCTTCCCCTGCGCTGGGCATCCTCGCGGAAGTCGAAGCCGTCGCCGGTGGCAAGAAGGATGGTGCCGTCGGGCAGGAACAGGAAGCGGCCGCCAAAATGCACCTGGCGCGGCTTCAGGGGCGTTGCCGTCCACAGCGCCAGGAGTCCGACGAGGCGGTCGCCCTCGAGCCGGGCGCGGGCGAGCCTTGTGCCGTTCGCGCGCGCGGTGCCGTGCGCGTAGCTGAGGTAGACGAGGCGGTTCTCGGCAAAGCGCGGGTGGGGGCGCACGTCGAAGAGGCCGCCCTGGCCGCCCGCGAGC
Source organism: Sphingomonadaceae bacterium (assembly GCA_029268145.1). Taxonomy (GTDB): domain Bacteria; phylum Pseudomonadota; class Alphaproteobacteria; order Sphingomonadales; family Sphingomonadaceae; genus Thermaurantiacus. The sequence goes on from JAJUHA010000030.1 coordinate 20,075, forward strand.
ACCCGCGGCACGCCCCGGATGCGGGTGACCGTGCCCCCCGCAATCCGCCGCAGGCCGCCGCTCCTCTCCGTCACCAGCGCGCTGCCATCGGGCAGGAAGGCGATCGACCAGGGGTGGTCGAGCCCGCCGGCGACGACTTCGGTCCGCAGCGCCTGCGCCAGCGCCGGCGCCGCCAGAAGAAGAAGGAACCCGAGGAGAAGCCGACGCATCTTGTCCTCGCCGATGCCGAGCCGCTGCGCTACACGAAGCGGCGGAGCAAGGGCAAGGAGGCGGCGGCCATGGCATCGCGGGGGATGGGGGCGCGGTGGGGCTGGCTGGCGGCGGCGCTGCTGGCCGCCACTGCGGCCACCCACCTGCTGATGAGCCTGGCGCACAGCCTGATGGTGCAGGGCGCGCTTGCCGATCTCGGGGTCGACCTGCCGATGCGCGTCCGTGCGTCTGGCATCGCGCGCGACCTCGTCGGCCTTGCGCCGACGCTCGGGCCGGTCATTGCCGGCGCCCTCCTCGTCGCCTTCGGCGTGGCCGCGCTGCTGCGCCGACGGGTGGGCGCACTCCTCTCCGCCCTCGCCTTCCCGCTCGCCGGCTGGGCGGCGGCGCTCGCCATCCTCGCCGGCCTCAGGCTGGCCTTCGGCTTCTCGGCCCTTGCCGGCGCCCGCACGCCCGCCGGCTTCCTCCTCATGAGCCTCGCCGGCCTTGCCGGTGGCGCGCTGTTCGCCTCGCTCGCGCGCAGGCGCAGCTGACCCCCTTCTGTTGCCGGAAAGCCACACTACATCGTGGCGAGACAGGAGCAGCACATGAACCTCGAGACCTTCACCGACCGGGCCCGCGGCTTCCTCCAGGCGGCCCAGACCATCGCCATCCGCGAGGGCCACCCGCGGATCGGCTCGGCGCATCTCCTGAAGGCCCTGCTCGATGACGAGCAGGGCGTGGCCGCCGGCCTCATCGCCCGCGCCGGTGGCGATGCCGCTGCCGCCCGCGCCGAGGTGGAGCGCCAGCTTGCCGGCCTGCCAAAGGTCTCGGGCGCGAACCAGGTCGGGCTCGACACCGATGCCGTCCGCGTGCTCGACGCCGCCGAGCAGGCTGCCAGGGCCGCGGGCGACAGCTTTGTCACCGTCGAGCGGCTGCTCCTGGCCTGCGCGCTCCAGACCGGGACCGAGGCGGGCCGCGCCATGCAGGCCGCGCGCGTCAGCCCCCAGGCGCTCGAGCAGGCGATCCAGGCGATGCGCAAGGGCCGCACCGCGCACTCGGCCTCCGCCGAGGAGAGCTATGACGCGCTCAGGAAATATGCGCGCGACCTGACCGCGGCCGCGCGCGACGGCAAGCTCGACCCCGTCATCGGCCGCGACGAGGAGATCCGCCGGACCATCCAGGTACTCGCCCGGCGGACCAAGAACAACCCGGTCCTCATCGGCGAGCCGGGCGTGGGCAAGACCGCGATCGTCGAGGGGCTGGCCCAGCGCATCGTCAATGGCGACGTGCCCGACGGCCTCAAGGACAAGTCGCTGTTCGCGCTCGACATGGGCGCCCTGATCGCAGGGGCCAAGTATCGCGGCGAGTTCGAGGAGCGCCTGAAGGCCGTGCTCGACGAAGTGCGCGCGGACGAGGGCAATGTCCTCCTCTTCATCGACGAGATGCACACGCTCATCGGGGCGGGCAAGTCGGAAGGGGCGATGGATGCCTCGAACCTCCTGAAGCCCGCGCTTGCCCGTGGCGAGCTGCACTGCATCGGCGCGACCACGCTCGACGAGTACAGGAAGCATGTCGAGAAGGATGCCGCGCTCGAGCGGCGGTTCCAGCCGGTGTTCGTGGGCGAGCCCTCGGTCGAGGACACGATCTCGATCCTGCGGGGGCTGAAGGAGAAGTATGAGCTGCACCACGGCGTGCGCATCACCGACGGCGCGATCGTGGCGGCGGCAACGCTTTCCAACCGCTACATCTCCGACCGTTTCCTCCCCGACAAGGCGATCGACCTCATGGACGAGGCCGCCTCGCGGCTGCGGATGGAGGTCGAATCCAAGCCCGAGGAGATCGAGGCGCTCGACCGGCGCATCATCCAGATGAAGATCGAGCGCGAGGCGCTCCGGAAGGAGACCGACCCGGCCTCGAAGGACCGGCTCGCCACGCTCGAGGCCGAGCTTGCCCGGCTCGAGGGCGAGGCGGCCGAGCTGTCGGCGCGCTGGGCCGCCGAGAAGGAGAAGCTGGCTGCCGCCACCCGGCTCAAGGAGGAGCTGGAGGCCGCCCGCCTGCAGGTCGAGCAGGCGCAGCGCAACGGCGACTATGCGCGCGCCGGCGAGCTGACCTACGGCGTCATCCCCGATCTCGAGCGGCGCCTCGCCGAGGCCGAGAAGGCCTCGGCCGAGGCGATGGTGCGCGAGGAAGTGACGGCGGAAGACATCGCCCAGGTCGTCTCGCGCTGGACCGGGGTGCCCGTTGCCAAGATGATGGAGGGCGAGCGCGAAAAGCTGCTCCACATGGAGGAGGGGCTTGCGGCGCGTGTCGTCGGCCAGGACGAGGCGGTGAAGGCGGTCGCGCGCGCCGTGAGGCGCTCGCGGGCCGGGCTCAAGGATCCGGGCCGGCCGCTCGGCTCCTTCCTCTTCCTGGGGCCGACCGGCGTGGGCAAGACCGAGCTGACCAAGGCGCTCGCCGAATTCCTGTTCGACAGCGACCAGGCGATGGTCCGGATCGACATGTCGGAGTTCATGGAGAAGCATTCGGTCGCCCGGCTCATCGGCGCGCCGCCCGGCTATGTCGGCTATGACGAGGGCGGGGTGCTCACCGAAGCGGTGCGCCGGCGGCCCTACCAGGTGGTCCTGTTCGACGAGGTGGAGAAGGCCCATCCGGACGTGTTCAACGTGCTTCTCCAGGTGCTCGACGATGGCCGGCTGACCGACGGCCAGGGCCGCACGGTCGACTTCTCGAACACGATCATCATCCTGACCTCCAACCTCGGCAGCCAGCACATCGCCGCCCTCCCCGACGGCGCCGACGTGAAGCAGGCCGAGCCGCTGGTGATGGAAGCCGTGCGCGCCGCCTTCCGGCCCGAGTTCCTGAACCGGCTGGACGAGATCATCCTGTTCCACCGGCTGGCGCCGCAGCACATGGGGAAGATCGTCGACATCCAGCTGAAGCGGGTGGAAGCGCTTCTCAAGGACCGCAAGATCCGCCTCGAGGTGACGGAAGGCGCGCGGGCCTGGCTCGCGCGCGTGGGATACGACCCGGTCTATGGCGCCCGGCCGCTGAAGCGGGCGATCCAGCGCCACCTCGTCGATCCGCTCGCCGACCTGCTGCTCTCGGGCACCGTGCCCGACGGCACGGCCATCCGGGTCGAGGATGCGGACGGCGCGCTCCTCCTGGTGCCGGAAGTGGAGGCCGAGCTGGTCCACCGCGCCGCCTGAGAGGGGGGCGCGAGGACGGTAAGACGCGATGGCCGCCCGGCTGGCGGGACGCCGGCGCTAGTTGCCGGGGTTCGAGAGGGTGACGCCGCGCTCCTGCACTTCGCGGGCGTTGCGGTTGCTGTTCTCGGCCAGCCGCTTCCATTCGGCATTGGTCTTGCACACCCGCTCGCGGCGGGCGCGGTTGCCGATCGAGGTGATCGTCTCGCACCGCACATAATCCGGGTGGCTGCGCTCGAGCCTGGCGGGCGCATCCGTCTCGGCGAAGGCGGGCGCGGCGAGGGCGAGCGCGAGGGCGAGCAGGCGCATGTGTCGATCTCCGGTCTGTGGCAGGGCTCCCTTCGTCGCAAGGCGCTGGGCAAGTCAAGCCGAGGGCGCAAGAAAAGGGGGCGGGCCCGTCGCCGGACCCGCCCCGCCTTCCCCGAAGTCTCTCGACTAGAAGCGGAGGTTCAGGCCAACCCGATACTTGCGCCCGATGGCGTCATAGGTCGTCGGGTAGGTGTTGCCGCTGTTGAACGCGGTGGAGCCGAGGGTGTTGCCGACCACCGGCGGATCCTTGTCGGTCAGGTTCTCGACCGTGAAGGTCACCCGGACATTCTCGCCGATCTGCTGGGCGACCGAGAAGTCGAGATAGTTGTAGGCGTCGATCGACTCATAGGCGTCGAAGATCGTTGCCGGGTTGACCAGCGGTTCGAGCTCCACGCCGCCGATGTAGCGCCACCGCAGCGACAGGTCGGTTCCCGACTTGAGGCTGAGCGTGGGCCGGACCTGGAAGGACAGGTTCGGCAGGATCGGGCCGCACGAGATCGAGTAGAAGCCGGCGCACTCGCGGTTGGGCGAGGTCGGGGTCGCCTGGAACTTGTTCGACAGCGTGTAGTTGCCGATCATCGAGATGGCGAAGGTGGTGGAGCCGAGCTCGGTCCGCCAGCTGATCGACCAGTCGATGCCGTCGGTCGCGATCTTGCCCAGGTTCGACTGGCCGAGGAAGGGACCGAAGGTGGTGTCGTTCGGGCCCGAGAGGCTGCCCGTCAGCGGGTTGCGGCGGATCGAAAGGCAGCGCGGATCGCGCGGGTCGGACTGGCTGAAGCAGCCGTCGATCACGTCCGCCTGGGAGGGCGTGCTGATCGCGTCATCCACCCGGATGTTGTAATAGTCGACGGTTGCCGTGAAGTTCGGGATCTGCCGCGGAGCAATCACCACGCCGGCCGACCAGGTCGTCCCGATCTCGGGGTCGAGATCCGGGTTGCCGCCCGAGGTGGCGTTGATCTGGCCGGCGATCGGCGCCGGGATGCTGCCAATCAGGCTGACGGGCGCACCGACGAGGCGCAGCTGCTCCTCGCAGATGGCGCGGGTCGTCGGGTTGGCAAGCGGCAGACCCGCTTCGCACGGATCGACCGTCCGGTTGGTGAGGAAGGTCACCTGCGGCTGGAACAGCTCGCCAAGGTTCGGCGCCCGCACCGCCCGGGCGTAGTTGCCGCGGAAGCGGATGCCATCCACCGGCGCCCAGCCGCCGCCGGCATTGTAGGTCCAGTTGCCGCCGCTCGTCGAGTAATCCGAGAAGCGGACACCGCCCTCGATGGTCAGCTCCTTGATCAAGGGCCGGTCGGCGACGATGGGTGCGTTGATTTCGCCGAAGAACTCGCGGGTGTCATACTCGCCGACGATCGGCAGCGCCGGCGCGCCGGCGCCGAGCACTTCGCCAGAGATGGCCGAGAGGCCGTCGCCGCCGGTTGCGCCCTTGAACTTCCGGTATTCGCCGCCGAAGGCGAAGGCGATCGGGTTGGCGGCCCAGGGCGTGGTGTAGCCGAAGTCACCCGTCAGCGTGCCCACGATGGTCGTGAACTGCTGCTGGTTGAAGCTGAAAGTCGCGACGTTCAGGAAGTTGAACATCTCCGGCGTGATGGAGCCGTCGGCACCGAAGAGGTTGATCGGCACGCACCCGTTGGTCGCATCGACGCAGGCCGTGGTGCTGCGCGCCCGCAGCGCTTGCTGCAGCCGCGACCTGAGGCCCTGGCCTTCCGAGGTGTTGGTGCGCTCCGATTCCCCGTAGGAGAAATAGACGTCCCAGTCGATGTTCTCGGTGAGCGGCCCGCGGGCACCGGCGGTGACCTGGAACATGTCGGTCGAGAAGTTGGTCCGGCGCGGGCCGGCCTCGGTGAAGCGCCGGCCGATCTGGATGGGCCGCTCGATGTAGCCGGCTGCAGTCGGGTCGGTGACGGTGGCGGCAACCGCGCAGTCCGCCGCCGAGATGCCGTAGCCGGCGCAGAGCTGGTCGCGCATCGTCGGAGTGAGGAAGGGGTTGGAGATCGGCAGGTTGACCGTCGAGAAGAAGGTTCCCGACGGCGCGATCTGCTGGTCGACGACCGACTTCACATACTGCGCCTGGGCATAGACCTCGACGGCGTCCGAGATCTCGTAGTTCGCCTTGGCAAAGATGGAGTAGCGCTCGAGCGGCGTCTGGTAGACGTTGAGCGGGTTGAAGTTGAAGTTCGACGTCTGGCCGAGATCGAGCCGGCCCGCTCCCGGGTTCACCGCGGCGATGAAGGGGAAGAGGATGGTGGCCGGCGTCGCCGTCGCCGACCCCTGCGGACGACCGGTGGCGGAGGACAGGGATTCGAACCCCCACGGCCGGTCGCCCTGGAGGACCGGGTTCGAATCCGAGTAGCCGATCGAGAGCACGGCATTGCCGCGGCCGTCGTCGAAGCTGGCACCCACCGTGAGGTCGGTCCGGAAGATCCGGCCATCACCCTCCTCGGCGAGACCGACGGTCGTGCTGCTGTCGACACCGGTGAAGTTGCGGCGCGTGACGAAGTTGACGACGCCCGCGATGGCGTCGGCACCATATTGGGTGGAGGCACCGCCGGTCAGCACGTCGACGCGCTCGATGAGGGCGACCGGGATGTTGTTGAGGTCGACCACGCCCGCCGTGGTGGCAGGCACGACGCGGCGGCCATCCATGAGGACCAGGTTCCGGTTGGAGCCGAGGCCGCGAAGGTCGATCTGGGCAGAACCGTTGGTCCCGTTGTTGACCGCCGGGCCGATGTTGGGCGCAACCCCGGGCAGCTCGCGCAGGAACTCCTCGGCAGCGAGCGGCTGGCGGAAGCTGAGCTCCGCCTCGTCGATCACCGAGACCGGGCTCGACTGCTCGATGTTCGGCCGGGCGATCCGGGTGCCGGTGACGATGATCGTGTCGGACGCTTCGACCGCCGTCGCCGCAGACTGGGCGAAGGCGGGCGCCGCAAGGAGCCCGACCGAAAGCGCAAGCGAGGCCGCCCCGCCACGAAGCGCCGCGCGCGAAAGATGCGTCATGTGCAGATTCCCCTTCTCGAACCGGCGACTGCCATCGCCGGGTGAAGCGGCGCGACGCGCGCGAGCACGCCACACCTCCAACAGAACCCGTATCTCCGAACTGCCGCAAAGCTGTAAAGCGCCAGTCGCACACCCCTGCACGGACGCCGCCACGCTGTGGCGCACAGGCAACAGTCGCGGTCAGCCGCCGCGCGCGAGGTGCAGCGCCGGGTCGAGCCGGATCTCGATCGGCGGGCCCTGCCCCACCCCGGGGCGCAGCAGCGAGAGGCCCCAGTGCAGGTGCGGCCCGGTGGAGCGCCCCGTGGTGCCGACCGTGCCGAGCACGTCGCCGGCCTTCACGGCCTCGCCCGGCTTCACCCTGATCCGGTCGAGGTGGATGTAGACCGAGACCAGCCCGGCACCATGGTCGAGCAGCACCAGATTGCCTTCGACGAGGAAGGGCCCGTCGGCCAGCCGCACCACCCCGGAGGCCGGGGCGCGGACCGGCGTTCCTGTCGGCGCGGCGATGTCGAGCCCCCAGTGCGGGCTGCGGGCGAGCGTGCCGTAGATCCGCTGGGCGCCATAGACGCCGGTGATGCGGCCGGAAACCGGGATGCGGAACCGCTCGCGCCAGCCGCTGCTGTCCCCAGTGCGGGCGGCCGCCTCGCGCTTGGCGGCAAGCGTTCTTCCGATTTCGGTCTCGCGCCGCGCCACCCATTCGGGCGCGGGCGTGTCGGTCACGCCGAGCGCCGGCAGGCGCTGGATGCGGAAGCGGCGCGGCGCCAGCGCCACCTCGGTCGCAAGCAGGGTGCCGTCGGCCGCCCGCGCCGAGAGGCGGACCGGGCCGGTCGCGTCGCGGCCGAAGCCGAGGAGGATGATCCCCGGCGCGGCCTCCGGAACCGGCACGTCATCGACCCGGAAGTCGCGCGCGCCCGGCGGCAGGGTGACGGTGACGAGCCCGCCCGGCGTGAACGGCCCCGCGGTCCGGAACGGCGGGCCGGCGGCGACCGGCGCTCCGCACGCGAGAAGGAGAAGCAGGGCCTGGCGCCGCGACACGGGCCGCCCCGCCGGCGCCGACCGTGCCGGCTGCCTCACAGCAGGCCGGCGGCGCGCGCCTCGCGGTAGCGGCGGTTGGCGGCCTCGGCGTCGCGAAAGGCTTCCTGCAGCTCGTGGCTCCAGTAGCGCAGCGCGGCAAGCGGAATGGCCTCGCCGGTGACGGCGCAGACCACATGGTCGCCCTGCTCGATCACCTGGTAGGATCCGGGGAGGTAGCGCAGCCGCGCCCGCCGCCCCGCCGAGAGTTTCAGCATCGCCCGCCCTTCACAGCAGCCGACCCTGGGCCGGCACATCACCCGTCACCTTCGCGCCGACCTCGCCGTCGCGCAAGCGCAACCGCACGTCGGCCTCGGCGCGAACGGTCGCAGCGTCGGGCAGGAGGCGGCCGTCGGGCGCCAGCACCAGCGCATAGCCGCGCGCCAGCGTGGCATCGGGCGAGAGCGACTCCGCCAGCCGGACCGCCGCCGCAAGGGCCCTGCGGCCCTCGACAATCCTGCCGACCAGTGTCTCGGGTCGCAGGCGCGCGGACGTGCCGAGATAGCGCGCACGGACGCGACCGACGGCAAGCTCGAGCGCCAGGGGAAGCGCGGCGCCAGCGCGCCTCGCCCCGTCCCTGAGGCGGGCAAGGCGCAGCTCCACCGCGCGAAGCTGCCTGTTGCCGACTTCGGCCACCCGCTGCCGGCCGCGCGCGACGGCGGCGGCCACAAGCTCGGGCCGGAGCCGGGACGCGGTCTCGGCGTGGCGGGTGCGGGCGCGGGCCACGGCGAGCCCGAGCGCCCGGGGAAGGCCGGCGGAGGCCCGGTCCAGCCGCTCGCC
>JAJUHA010000031.1 GCA_029268145.1 Sphingomonadaceae bacterium
GCCGCGGTCGCCGCCGCGGCCACGGCCGCCGAGGCCGCGGCGCTCGGTCCGCTCGGGGGCGGCTTCCGGCGCGTCGCCGGCTTCGGTGAGGATCTCGTCTGCCATCGTCAGAACTCCAGTCCGCCCTCGCGGGCGGCTTCGGCCAGGGCCTTCACCCGGCCATGGAACAGGAAGCCGCCGCGGTCGAACACCACGGCCGTCACGCCCGCGGCCCGGGCCCGCTCGGCCAGCGTCTTGCCGACCGCGGCTGCCGCCGCGACCGTCGCCCCCGAGCCCTCGAAGGCCTTCTCGAGGCTGGAGGCGGCGGCGACCGTGTGGCCCCGGCTGTCATCGATCACCTGGGCGTAGATGTGCCGCCCCGAGCGATGCACCGAAAGCCGGGGCCGCCCGCCGGACTTGGCGCGCAGCGCCGTGCGCACCCGGCGCCGGCGCCGCTCGAAGAGGGAGAGATGCTGGCCCATTACTTCTTCTTCCCTTCCTTCCGGAAGATGAACTCGCCGCGATACTTGATCCCCTTGCCCTTGTAGGGTTCGGGCTTGCGCCAGCGGCGGATCTCGGCCGCCACCTGGCCCACCTTCTGGCGATCGGCGCCGGAGATCTCGACCGTGGTCTGGTCGGGCGTCTTCGCAGTGATTCCGGCCGGCAGCGGATACTCGACATCGTGGCTGTAGCCGAGCTGGAGCTTCAGCACCGACCCCTGGGCCGAGGCGCGATAGCCCACGCCCGAGATCTCGAGCACCTTGGTGAAGCCCTCCGAGACTCCGAGGACGAGGTTGGAGACCAGCGTGCGCTGCATGCCCCAGAAGGCGCGCGCCCGCTTGGTGTCATTGGCGGGGCGGACGCGGATCTCGGTGCCCTCCACCTCGTAGCGGATGTCGTCGGCCAGCCGCATGGCAAGCTCGCCCTTCGGGCCCTTCGCGCGCAGTTCGCCGCCGTCGATGGCAACCGTCACCCCCGCGGGAATGGGAACCGGCTTCTTTCCGATGCGCGACATGATCAGAACACCTGGCAGAGGATTTCGCCGCCCACGTTCTCGGCGCGCGCTTCCGCGTCCGAGAGCACGCCGCGCGGCGTCGAGACGATGGTGATGCCAAGCCCGTTGCGCACGCGCGGCAGATCCTTGGCGCCCGAATAGACCCGGCGGCCGGGCCGCGACACCCGCTTCACTTCGCGGATCGCCGGCTGGCCTTCGAAATACTTGAGCTCGATGCGGATGCTCGGCTGGGCGCCGGGCTTTTCCTCGCGGCTCCAGCCGCGGATATAGCCTTCGCGCTGGAGCACGTCGAGCACGCTGGTGCGCAGCCGGGACGCCGGCGAGACCACGCTGTCCTTGCGCGCGGCCTGGCCGTTCCGGATCCGGGTCAGCATGTCGCCGAGAGGGTCGGTCATGTTCATGGGCAGTCCTTACCAGCTCGACTTGGTCACGCCGGGAATGAGGCCCTTGTTGGCCAGTTCCCGAAGCTGCACCCGGCAGAGCTTGAACTTGCGGTAATAGGCACGCGGGCGGCCGGTCAGCTCGCAGCGGTTCCGGACCCGGGTGGGGTTGGCGTTGCGCGGGATCTCCGCGAGCTTGAGCCGCGCCAGCAGCCGCTCGCTCTCGTCGCGCGCTTCATCATCGGCGATCGCCTTCAGCTTCGCGTACTTGGAGGCGTAGCGCTTCACCAGCATCTTGCGCCGCTCGTTCTTGTTGATGGAGCTCATCTTGGCCATGCCGAACCCTCCTCAGGCCGCTTCGCGCGCGGGCGCTTGCTGATCGCCCAGGAAGGGCATGCCGAAGGCCCGCAGCAGGGCGCGCGCCTCGTCGTCCGTCCGGGCGGTGGTCGTGAAGATGATGTCCATGCCGCGGACCTTGTCGATCCGGTCATAGGAGATCTCGGGGAAGACCAGCTGTTCCTTCAGGCCCATGGCGTAGTTGCCGCGCCCGTCGAAGCTCCGCGGGTTGAGGCCGCGGAAGTCCTTCACGCGCGGGAGCGCGATGGTGATGAGCCGGTCGAGAAACTCGTACATGCGGTCGCGCCGGAGCGTGACCTTGCAGCCGATAGGCATGCCCTCGCGCAGCTTGAACGAGGCCACCGACTTCTTGGCGCGGGTGATGACCGGCTTCTGGCCGGCGATCGCCATCATCTCGGCCGCCGCCACCTCGACCTTCTTGCGGTCCTGCGTGGCCTCGCCGACCCCCATGTTGATGGTGATCTTCTCGAGCCGCGGAACCGCGAGCCGGTTGGTGTAGCCGAACTGCGCAATGAGCGCCTGCACCACCTCGTCCTCGTAGAGCCGCTGCATGCGCGGCTTCGTGCGTGCCTCAGCCATCGATCACCTCACCCGAGCCCTTGAGGACCCGCACCTTCCTGCCGTCGCGCACCTCGAAGCCGACGCGCGCGGGCTTGCCCGTCTTCGGATCCTTCAGCGCCACGTTCGAGACATGGATCGGCGCCTCGAACCGCTTCAGGCCGCCCTGCGGGTCGGCCTGGCTCGGCTTCTGGTGGCGGGTCACCATGTTGACGCCCGAGACGACGACGCGGCCGTCCTTCGGCATCGCCCGGATCACCTCGCCCTCGCGCCCCTTGTCCTTGCCGGCGAGCACGATGACGCGGTCGCCCTTCCTGATCTTCGCGGCCATCAGAGCACCTCCGGCGCCAGGCTGATGATCTTCATGTGCCCGCTCGCGCGCAGCTCGCGCACGACGGGTCCGAAGATCCGGGTGCCGATCGGCTCCTGGTTCTTGTTGATGAGGACGGCCGCGTTCGAATCGAAGCGGATGACCGAGCCGTCCGGCCGGCGGATGTCCTTCGCCGTCCGCACCACGACGGCGCGGTGGACATCGCCCTTCTTCACCCGGCCCTTCGGCTGGGCCTCCTTGACCGAGACGACGATGACATCGCCCACGCCCGCCGTTCGGCGCTTGGAGCCGCCGAGCACCTTGATGCACATCACCTGCTTCGCGCCCGAATTGTCGGCGACATCGAGCCTCGTCTGCATCTGGATCATGTCAGGCGACTCCTTCCGCCAGCGCGCCGGCGGCGGGCGCGCCGCCCACCTTCCCGATCACCCGCCAGGTCTTGAGCTTGGAGATCGGCGCGCACTCCTCGATCCGCACCACATCCCCCTCGCGGTAGGCATTGGCCTCGTCGTGGGCGTGGTATTTCTTGGAGCGCCGGATGATCTTGCCATAGATGGGGTGCGGCACCCGCCGCTCGACCAGCACCACGACCGTGCGGTCGGGCTTGTCGGAGACCACGGTTCCCTGGAGAATCCGCTTGGGCATCAGTTGCGTCCTTCCACCGCCGCCGCGCGGGCGCGGGCGGTCTGCTCGGTCTTGATGCGGGCGATGGTGCGGCGCACCTCCCGCACCCGCGACGGTTTCTCGAGCTGCTGCGTCGCGGCCTGGAACCGGAGGTTGAGCTGCTCGCGCTTGAGGTCGGCCAGGCGGCCCTGGAGGTCCGCGTCCGACAGCGTCTTCACATCCTCGCGTGCCATCCTCAGGCCTCCTTCGCTTCGCCGAGGCGGACGACCATCTTCGTCTTGATCGGCAGCTTCGCTGCCGCGCGCTCGAAGGCGCCGGCCGCCACCTCACGCGAGACACCGTCCAGCTCGAACATGACGCGGCCGGGCTTGACCCGCGCCACCCAATACTCGGGCGAGCCCTTGCCGGAGCCCATCCGCACCTCGGCGGGCTTGGTCGAGACCGGCACGTCGGGGAAGATGCGGATCCACAGCCGGCCCTGGCGCTTGATGTGGCGGGTGATGGCGCGGCGCGCGCTCTCGATCTGGCGCGCGGTGATCCGCTCGGGCTCGAGCGCCTTCAGCCCGAAGGCGCCGAAGTTGAGCGAGGCGCCGCCCTTGGCGTCGCCATGAATGCGCCCCTTGTGGGCCTTCCGGAACTTCGTCCGCTTGGGTTGCAGCATCGCTATTCGCCTTCAGTCGAGGGAGAGCCCTCCGATAAGGCGACGGGGTGAGCCGTCGCTTACCGGGCCGGGCGCACTCCCGAAGTTTGGGATTCGAGCATCAGCTTGTCCTGTGCCATCGGGTCATGGCCGAGGATCTCGCCCTTGAAGATCCAGACCTTCACGCCGCACACCCCGTAGGCGGTGTGGGCCTGGGCCTCGGCATAGTCCACATTGGCCCTGAGCGTGTGCAGCGGCACCCGGCCTTCGCGATACCATTCGGTCCGCGCGATCTCGGCCCCGCCGAGACGGCCCGAACAGGTGATCCGAATGCCCTCGGCGCCCAGCCGGAGCGCCGACTGCACCGCGCGCTTCATCGCCCGGCGGAACGCCACCCGGCGCTCGAGCTGGTCGGCAACTCCCTGGGCGACCAGCTTGGCGTCGATCTCGGGCTTCCGGATCTCGACGATGTTGAGGGTGACGTCGCTCCGCGTCATCGCGGAGAGCGCCTTGCGCAGCTTGTCGATGTCGGCGCCCTTCTTGCCGATGATGACCCCGGGGCGGGCGGCATAGACCGAAACGCGGCACAGCTTCGCTGGCCGCTCGATCACCACCTTCGAGATGGCGGCCTGCGGGTGCGTCTTCATGATGTAGTCGCGGATCCTGAGATCCTCGAGCAGCAGGCGGCCATAGTCGTCGCCGCTCGCGTACCAGCGGCTGTCCCAGGTGCGGTTGATCTGGAGCCGAAGCCCGATCGGCGAGGTCTTCTGTCCCATGCGTCAGGCTCCGGTCTCATCCATCTCGCGCACCACGATCCGCAGGCGCGAGAAGGGCTTGACGATCCGCGCCGAACGGCCGCGGGCGCGCGTTGCAAAGCGCTTCATGGTGAGCGCCTTGCCCACGCTCGCCTCCTTCACGACCAGCCGGTCGACGTCGAGGTTGTGGTTGTTCTCGGCATTGGCGATCGCCGACTGCAGGCACTTCTTCACGTCGACGGCCATCGCCTTCCTCGAGAAGGTGAGGATGTTGACGGCTTCTTCCGCCTTGCGGCCGCGGATGAGGCCGGCGACAAGGTTCAGCTTGTAGGGACTGCCGCGCACCGCGGCGGCAACCGCGAGCGCTTCCTTCTCGTCGACCTTGCGGGGGGACGCGGGTTTCGACATGGCCTACCTCTTCGCCTTCTTGTCGGCGGCGTGGCCGGGGAAGGTGCGCGTCGGCGCGAACTCGCCGAGCTTCATGCCCACCATGTCCTCGTTGACCGCGACCGGGATGAACTTGCGGCCATTGTACACGCTGAAGGTGTGGCCGACGAACTCGGGCAGGATGGTCGAACGCCGCGACCAGGTCTTGATCGGCCCGCGCGCGCCCGACTGCACCTTCTTCAGAAGATGCAGGTCGACGAACGGACCCTTCCAGACGGAACGTGCCATCTTACCTCTTCTTCTTCGCGTGGCGGCTGCGGATGATCATCTTCTCCGTCGCCTTGTTGCTGCGGGTGCGGGCGCCCTTGGTCGGCTTGCCCCAGGGCGTCACCGGGTGACGGCCGCCCGAGGTGCGGCCCTCGCCGCCGCCGTGCGGGTGGTCGACCGGGTTCTTGGCGACCCCGCGGGTGAGCGGGCGCCTGCCCATCCAGCGGGCGCGGCCGGCCTTGGCCAGATTCTGGTTGGCATTGTCGGGGTTGGAGACCGCGCCCACGCTCGCCATGCAGTCGGCGCGGACATAGCGCTGCTCGCCCGAGTTGAGCCGCACGATGACCATGCCGCGGTCGCGCCCAACCACCTGGATGAAGGTGCCCGCCGCGCGCGCCAGCTGGCCGCCCTTGCCGGGCTTCAGCTCGACGTTGTGGACGATGGTGCCAACCGGCACCTGCCCGATCTCCATCGCGTTGCCCGGCTTCACGTCGGCCTTCTTCGCCGCCACCACCGTATCGCCGGGGGCGAGCCGCTGGGGCGCGAGGATGTAGGAGAGATCGCCATTGCCATATCGGACGAGCGCGATGAACGCCGACCGGTTGGGATCATATTCCAGCCGCTCGACGGTTGCCGGGTCGTCCCAGCGGCGCCGCCGGAAATCGACGATCCGGTAGCGCTGCTTGTGGCCGCCGCCGATGCCGCGCGAGGTGGCGTGGCCCATGTTGTTGCGGCCGCCCGTCTTGGTCTTGCCCTCGGTCAGCGCCTTGACCGGCTTGCCCTTCCACAGCGCCGACCGGTCGACGAGGACGAGGCCGCGGCGCGCGGGGCTCGTGGGGTTGAAGCTCTTGAGCGCCATCGCCTCAGACTCCCGTGGTCACGTCGATGGACTGGCCTTCGGCCAGCGTCACGATCGCCTTCTTGGTGTCGGACCGGGTGTAGGGCTGGCCGCGCCAGCGCTTGGTCTTGCCCTTGGCGACCAGCGTGTTCACCGCCGTCACCTTGACGTCGAACAGCGCCTCGACGGCCGCCTTGATCTCGGGCTTGGTCGCCCCCGGCGCCACCTGGAACACCACCTGGCGGTGCTCGCCGATGAGCGTGGTCTTCTCGGTGATGACCGGCCGCAGCACCACGTCATAGTGCCGGAGGTCCACTGCCTCGCCCTTCGCCTTCGCCTTTGCCATGGTCAGGCCTCCGTGCCGGCCGCCGCGGCCCGGCCGAGCCGGGCCTCGAGGGCTTCGACCGCGGCGCGGGTCAGCACCAGATGGTCGTGGTTGAGGATGTCGTAGACATTGGCGCCGACCGCCGGCAGCACGTCCACCTTGTGGAGGTTGCGGCTGGCCAGCGCGAAGTTGAGGTCGACGGCCGCACCGTCGACGAAGAGGCCGTTGGCCACGCCCAGCTTCGCGAGCCCCTCCTTCAGCGCCTTCGTCTTCGCGGCATCGAGCGCGAGATTGTCGACGACGACGAGCTTGCCGTCCCTCGCCTTGGCAGAGAGCGCGCACCGAAGGCCCAGCGCCCGGATCTTCTTGTTGAGCGACGGGTTGAAGTCGCGCCGGCGGGGCCCGTGGGCCTTGCCGCCGCCGATGAACTGTGGCGCCGCGCGGTTGCCGTGGCGGGCCGTGCCGCCACCCTTCTGGCGGCCGAACTTCTTGCCGGTCCGGTCGACGTCGCTGCGCTCGCGCGCGGCCCGCGCCGTGCCCCGGCGCTTCTCGAGCTGCCAGGTCACCACCCGGTGGAGGATGTCGGCGCGCGGCTCGATCCCGAACACGCTGTCGGCGAGCTCGAGATCCCCGGCCGTGCCGCCGGCGAGAGTCTTCACTTCGACCTTCATTGTTCCGCACTCCCGGCAGGCGCCTCGGCCCCGGCGGGCGTCTCGGCCGCGCCAGGCGCGTCCGCGGGCGCGACGGCCGCCGCCTTCAGGCCGGCCGGGAAGGGCGCGCCCTCGGGCCGCGGCGCCTTCACCGCATCGCGCACCAGGAGCCAGCTGCCCTTGGCGCCCGGCACCGACCCGCGCACGAACAGGAGGTCGCGCTCGGCGTCGGTCATGACGATCTCGAGGTTCTGCTGGGTCCGCTGGCGATCGCCCATGTGGCCCGCCATCTTCTTGTTCTTGAACACCCGGCCCGGATCCTGGCGGTTGCCCGTGGAGCCGTGCGAACGGTGCGAGACCGAGACGCCGTGGGTGGCGCGCAGGCCGCCGAAGCCCCAGCGCTTCATCGCGCCGGCAAAGCCCTTGCCCTGGGTCGCCCCGGTCACGTCGACCATCTGGCCGGCGACGAAATGGGCCGCCGAGAGCGTGGCACCCACCGCGACGAGCGCATCCTCGGCCACCCGGAACTCGGCCAGCCGCGCCTTGGGGGCCACTTCGGCGGCGCCGAAATGGCCGCGCTCGGGCTTGGTCAGGTTCTTCGCCTTGGCCGTGCCCGCACCCACCTGGACCGCGACATAGCCGTCGCGCTCCGCGGTGCGCTGGGCCACCACCTGGTTGTCCTCGAGCGCCAGCACCGTCACGGGCACATGGGCACCGTCCTCGGTGAACAGGCGGGTCATGCCCACCTTCCTGGCGATCACGCCGGTTCGCATCTCTCATCCTCTCGCACAGAGGCCCCTTCGACCAGCCGGGCCGGCCTCGGGGGCTTGTCTCGGGCGTCGCCGCCCAGCCGCTGCCGGGCGTTAGCCCTGCAGCTTGATCTCCACGTCCACGCCGGCAGCCAGATCGAGCTTCATCAGCGCATCGACCGTCTGCGGCGTCGGCTTCACGATGTCGAGAAGCCGCTTGTAGGTCCGCACCTCGAACTGCTCGCGCGACTTCTTGTCGATGTGCGGCGAGCGGTTCACGGTGAACTTCTCGATCCGGGTCGGGAGCGGAATCGGCCCGCGCACGTCGGCCCCGGTGCGCTTGGCGGTCTCGGCGATCTCGTTGGTCGCCGTGTCCAGCACCCGGTAGTCGAATGCCTTGAGCCTGATCCGGATGTTCTGCGTTTCCATCGTCTTCTGTTCCGAACCCGTCTCTTCAAAAAGCGAGCGGCCGGCCGCCGAACGAATCGGCGGCCAGCCGGGCCACGCTGCCTACTACTTGACGATTTGCGACACAACCCCCGCGCCGACGGTCCGGCCGCCCTCGCGGATGGCGAACCTGAGGCCCTGGTCCATCGCGATGGGCGCGATGAGCTTGACGCCGAGCTGGACGTTCTCGCCGGGCATGACCATCTCGGTGCCCGCCGGCAGCTCGACCGTGCCGGTCACGTCGGTCGTGCGGAAGTAGAACTGCGGCCGGTAGTTCGCGAAGAACGGCGTGTGCCGGCCGCCCTCGTCCTTGGAGAGGACATAGACTTCCGCCTTGAACTCGGTGTGCGGCGTGATCGAGCCCGGCTTGGCCAGAACCTGGCCGCGCTCGACTTCCTCGCGCTTGGTGCCGCGCAGCAGCGCGCCGATGTTGTCGCCGGCGCGGCCCTCGTCGAGCAGCTTGCGGAACATCTCGACCCCGGTGACGACCGTCTTGGCCGTGTCGCGGATGCCGACGATCTCGACTTCCTCGCCCACCTTGATGACACCGGTCTCGACCCGGCCGGTGACGACGGTGCCGCGGCCCGAGATCGAGAAGACGTCCTCGATCGGCATCAGGAAGGGCTTGTCGAGCGGCCGCTCGGGCTGCGGGATATACTCGTCGACCGCGCGCATCAGCTCGAGGATGGCCTGCTTGCCGATCTCGGGCTTCTTGTCCTCGAGCGCCATCAGCGCCGAGCCCTTGATGATCGGAATGTCGTCGCCGGGGAACTCATACTTGGAGAGGAGCTCGCGGACCTCGAGCTCGACGAGCTCGAGGATCTCGGGGTCGTCGACCATGTCGACCTTGTTCATGAAGACGACGAGGGCCGGCACGCCGACCTGGCGGGCGAGCAGGATGTGCTCGCGGGTCTGCGGCATCGGGCCGTCGGTCGCCGAGACCACCAGGATGGCGCCGTCCATCTGCGCGGCACCCGTGATCATGTTCTTCACATAGTCGGCGTGGCCCGGGCAGTCGACGTGGGCATAGTGGCGCTTCTCGGTCTCATACTCGACGTGCGCGGTCGAAATCGTGATGCCGCGCTCGCGCTCTTCCGGCGCCTTGTCGATCTGGTCGTAGGCGGTAAACGTCGCGCCGCCGGTCTCGGCCAGCACCTTGGTGATCGCCGCGGTCAGCGACGTCTTGCCATGGTCGACGTGACCGATGGTGCCGATGTTGCAATGCGGCTTCGTCCGCTCGAACTTCGCCTTCGCCATTGTCCTGTCCTCTTCACTTCACTCTGACTTGCACGACCCCTGATCCGCGAGACACTCAGGCGAGCTTCGCCTTCACTTCCTCGGCCACGTTGGCGGGGACTTCCTCATAGTGGCTGAACTGCATGGTGTACTGGGCCCGGCCCTGCGTCATCGAGCGGAGCTGGTTCACATAGCCGAACATGTTGGCCAGCGGAACCAGCGCCTCGATCACCTGCGCGTTGCCGCGCGTGTCGGTGCCCTGGATCTGGCCGCGCCGCGAATTGAGGTCGCCGATGCAGTCGCCCATGAACTCCTCGGGCGTCACCACCTCGACCTTCATCATCGGCTCGAGCAGCTTGATGCCGGCCTTCTGCGCCGCCTCGCGCATCGCGCCGCGCCCCGTGATCTCGAAGGCGAGCGCCGAGCTGTCGACATCGTGGTAGGCACCGTCGACCAGCGTCGCCTTGAAGTCGATGATGGGAAAGCCGATGAGCGAGCCCGACTCCGCCACCTCGCGAATGCCCTTCTCGACGGCGGGGATATATTCCTTGGGCACGTTCCCGCCCTTCACCTCGTCGACGAAGATGACGCCCGAGCCGCGCTCGCCAGGCTCGACCACGATCTTGACGCGGCCGAACTGTCCCGAGCCGCCGGACTGCTTCTTGTGGGTGTAATCCACCTCGACGCGGCGGGCGAGCGACTCGCGATAGGCCACCTGCGGTGCCCCGACATTGGCCTCGACCTTGAACTCGCGCTTCATGCGGTCGACGATGATCTCGAGGTGAAGCTCGCCCATCCCCTTGATGATGGTCTGGCCGCTCTCGGGGTCGGAGGTGACCCGGAAGGAGGGATCCTCCTGCGCCAGCCGGTTGAGCGCGATGCCCATCTTCTCCTGGTCGGCCTTGGTCTTGGGCTCGACGGCCACCTCGATGACCGGCTCGGGGAACTCCATCCGCTCGAGGATGATGGGCTTCTGCGGCGAGCAGAGCGTGTCGCCGGTGGTCACTTCCTTCAGGCCGACCAGGGCGACGATGTCCCCGGCATGGGCCTCCTTGATGTCCTCGCGGTTGTTGGCGTGCATGAGAAGCATCCGGCCGATCTTCTCGCGCTTGTCCTTGACCGAGTTGAGGACGGTCGAGGCCGCCTCGAGCCTGCCCGAGTAGATTCGGGCGAAGGTGAGCGTGCCGACGAAGGGGTCGGACATGATCTTGAAGGCGAGCGCCGCGAACGGCGCGTCGTCGTCCGCGGGCCGCGTGTCGCGCTCGCCCTTCAGGTCGACCCCTTCCACCGGGGGAATGTCGAGCGGGCTCGGAAGATAGTCGACCACGGCGTCGAGCAGGGGCTGGACGCCCTTGTTCTTGAAGGCCGATCCGCACAGCACGGGGACGAAGGCGAAGGCCAGCGTGCCCTTGCGGATGAGCGCCTTCAGCGTGGCGACATCCGGCTCGTTGCCCTCGAGATAGGCCTCCATCGCCGCGTCGTCCTGCTCGACGGCAAGCTCGACGAGCTCGCTGCGCGCCTTCGCGGCGGCCTCCGCATATTCGGCGGGAATCGGATGATATTCGAACTTCGCGCCGAGCGATTCCTCGAGCCAGATGATCGCGCGCTGCTCGACGAGATCGACGAGGCCCTTGAAGTCCCCCTCGATGCCAATGGGGAGATAGAGCACGGCCGGGCGCGCGCCGAGGCGGTCGCGGATCATGTCGACGCAGCGCGGGAAGTTCGCGCCGGTGCGATCGAGCTTGTTGACGAAGCACATCCGCGGCACGCGATACTTGTCGGCCTGGCGCCACACCGTCTCGGACTGCGGCTCGACCCCGGCAACGCCGTCGAAGCAGGCGATCGCGCCGTCGAGGACCCGCAGCGACCGCTCCACCTCGATCGTGAAGTCGACGTGGCCGGGCGTGTCGATGATGTTGATCCGGTGGTCGTTCCAGAAGCAGGTCGTGGCGGCCGAGGTGATGGTGATGCCGCGCTCCTGCTCCTGCTCCATCCAGTCCATCGTCGCGGTGCCCTCGTGCACCTCGCCAATCTTGTAGGACTTGCCGGTATAGTAGAGGATCCGCTCGGTCGTCGTCGTCTTGCCGGCATCGATGTGCGCCATGATGCCGATGTTGCGGTAGCGGGTGAGCGGATGGGTGCGGGGCATGACGGGACCTTCCGGACGGGAGTGTCGGGCTACCAGCGGTAGTGCGAGAAGGCGCGGTTGGCCTCGGCCATCCGGTGCGTGTCCTCGCGCTTCTTGACGGCGGAGCCGCGGTTGTTCGAGGCCTCGATCAGCTCGGCCGAGAGGCGTGCCGACATGGTCTTCTCCGACCGGTTGCGCGCCGCCGCGATCAGCCAGCGGATGGCCAGCGCCTGGGCGCGCTCGGGCCGCACCTCGACCGGCACCTGGTAGGTGGCACCGCCCACCCGGCGCGAGCGCACCTCGACCATGGGCTTCACATTGTTGAGCGCGTCATGGAAGACGGCGATGGGTTCGCGCTTGAGGCGCGCCTCGACCGTGTCGAGGGCGGAATAGACGATCGATTCGGCGACCGACTTCTTCCCCTCCATCATGACGAGGTTCATGAACTTGGTGAGCACCTGGTCCCCGTAACGGGGGTCGGGCAGGATCTCGCGCTTCTCGGGGCGACGACGACGGGACATGGACCTTACCTCTTACTTCGGCCGCTTGGCGCCATACTTGGAGCGCGACTGCCGGCGATCCTTGACGCCCTGGGTGTCGAGCACGCCACGCAGCACATGGTAGCGCACGCCGGGAAGGTCCTTCACCCGCCCGCCCCGAATCAGGACGACCGAATGCTCCTGCAGGTTGTGGCCCTCGCCGGGGATGTAGCCGATCACCTCGAACCCGTTGGTCAGCCGGATCTTGGCGACCTTCCTGAGCGCCGAGTTGGGCTTCTTGGGCGTTGTCGTGTAGACGCGCGTGCACACGCCCCGCTTCTGCGGGCAGGCCTCCATCGCGGGCACCTTGTTGCGCGCCCGCTGGGGCTCGCGGCCCTTGCGAATCAGCTGGTTGATCGTCGGCATGCGCGTCCTTCGAACCTTCATCCAAAGCAAATGAGCCCTCCCCGTCCCGGGGAGAGCCCTCCACGGCAACCCGTGGCCCGCTCAAGGGTTGGGAGAACCATGACGAGGGGCCCGCGGCGGCCAGCCGGCCGGCCCGTCCTCACATCGGAGCCGTGAGCGTGGCCCTGACGAAGGTCAGGCCTGCGACCAGCCCGTGAGCGAGCGCGGCCCATAGCGCTGCACCCCCGGCGCGTCAACCGCGCTGCCCTTGCCCGAAGTCAGGGCCTTGCCCGCCGGTCCGCCACCAGCTCGCCGCCCTTGATGACGACGGCCACCCGCTCGAGCTCGGTCACGTCGGCGAGCGGATCACCCGAAACCGCCACCAGGTCGGCGAAGCGCCCGGGAGCGATCCGCCCCAGGTCTCCCGCCTTCTGCAGCGCCTCTGCCGCGTTGAGGGTTGCCGCGCGGATCGCCTCGAGCGGCGTCATCCCGTAGCGGACCATCACGGCGAACTGGCGCGGCGCCTGGTCGTGGGGCATGACACCCGCGTCCGAGCCGAACACCATCCTGACGCCGGCGCGGTGGGCTTTCCGGAAATTCTCCCGCTGGGCATCCGCCACCTCGCGGTCCTTCCGGAGATTGTCCTCGAGCACGCCATATTTGCGGCCCTCGGCCTGGGTGAACTCGGTGTTGTAGATGTCCATCGATAGGAAGGTGCCGCGCTCCTTCGCAAGCCGGATGCCCTCGTCGTCGATGAGGCTCGCGTGCTCGATCGTCGTGATCCCGGCGCGGATCGCCGCCTTGATCCCCTCGGTGCCATGGGCATGGGCCGCGGTCGTCAGGCCCCACATGCGGGCTTCCTCGGCGATCGCGCGCAGCTCCTCCTCGCGCTGCTGCTGCTGGCCGACCTCGGTGTTGCGGCTGAAGACGCCCCCGGTCGCGCAGGTCTTGATGACTTCGGCGCCGAACTTGCGCGCCTCGCGCACCTTCGCGCGCAGGGCCTCCGGCCCGTCGGCGACGCCCGCGGACCTCTGTGCGAGGCTGGGCGGCAGCCAGTTGTTGTCGCAGTGGCCGCCAGTGGCACCGAGCGAACTGGTGGCCGGCACGATGCGCGGCCCGGGGATTCGCCCGTCGTCGATCGCCTGCTTCAGCGCGACATCGTCGTAGCGGCCCGAGCCGACGTTCCGGACCGTCGTGAAGCCCACCTGCAGCATCGCCGCGGCATTGGCCGCGCCCACCAGCGTCCAGTAGCCGTCGGTCTTGAGGAAGCGGTCGATCCGGCCGATCCGGGGATCGCTCGTCAGGTGGGTGTGCATGTCGATGAGGCCGGGCAGGAGGGTCATGCCGGGAAGTTCGAGCCGCCGCGCATCGGCCGGCGCGCCGCTGCCGTCGACCGAGACGATCCGGCCATCGGTGACCACGATGGCGGGGTTCGCCACCATCCGGCCCGAGACCACGTCGACCATCCGGGCGGCCGTGATGACGAGGGTCTCGGCCGCGGCGGGGGCGGCAAGGGCCAGTGCCGCGACGAGCGTTGCCATCCTCATTGCTGGGTCCTTCCCCTGGCCTGCACGGCGGCGCGACGCCGTTCCACCTCGTCCGGGCTGACCGTGCGGTTCGCCGCACGCGACCGCTCGGTCTCGAGCGCCAGCGCCTCGCCGAACGGCAAGGCAAAGCCGTCGTCGATGAGCGCCTTGTAGGCGGCAAGGAACGCCGGGTCGATCGAGGCCATGTCGGCCGCGAGCCGGCGCGCGGCCGGCAGCAGCTCGCCGGCGGGCACCACCCGGTTGAGGAGCCCCCAGCGCTCGGCCGTCGCCGCGTCGAGGAAATTGCCCGTGAACGAAAGCTCCTTCGCCCGCGACACGCCGATGAGACGGGAGAGCTTCTGCGAGAGGCCCCAGCCCGGCATGATGCCGACGCGCGCGTGGGTGTCGGCGAAACGGGCATTCTCCGAGCCGAGAAGCACGTCGCAGGCCAGCGCCAGCTCGAAGCCCCCGGTGATGGCGACGCCATTGATCGCGCCGATGACGGGCTTCCGGCACTGCTCCACCGCGCGCACCGGGTTGGCATCGGGGGCCGTTGCCGTCGCGTCGCCGAGCGCCGCCTCCCCCGAGCCGAGCTCCTTCAGGTCGAGCCCGGCCGAGAAGGCCCGGGTTCCCGCCCCGGTCAGCACCACGGCGCGCACGTCCGCGCGCCCATCCATCTCGACCATCACCTGCGCGAGCTCCGCCCGGAGCGCGCGCGAGAGCGCGTTCATCGCCTCCGGCCGGTTGAGCGTGACAACCGCAACCCCGTCTGCAACCTCGACTTCGACCAGCGCCATTCCGCCCTCCTCCCGCGGCTCCTAGAGCCGGACGCCGGCCGCCGCCAGCCCCAGCGCAACGCCCGCAGCCGCCGTGCCGGCAAGGACCGGCCAGGCGGCCGGCCAGCCGCGCCCGGCGCCGGCGATGGCAAGCGTGAGCCCGGCCTTCCACAGGCTGTTGCCGATGACGGGAAGCGCGAGGAGCAATCCGGCAGTGCGCGGTGCGAGCGCGCCTTGGGGAAGCTGGGACAGCGTCAGGATGGCGGCATCGACATCGGCAAGACCGGTCAGTGCGAGCAGCGCGCCGATGCCGAGGCCGCCGAACCGGTCGAGAAGCCAGCGCGAGAGGAGGAGGAGCACGGCAACCATCGCGGCAAGACCGAGCGCCGGGGGGAAATCGAGCGGGTTGCCGATCCGGACCGGCCCGGCCTCGCCCGACGCACCCGCAAGGCGCGTGAGCCAGAGGGCGAGGAGGAGCTGGACGAGAAGGGCGGGCACGAGCACCAGGAGCAGCGCCGGCAGCGCGGCCGAGGCGAGAAGCCCGGTCAGCACCAGCACGCGGGCGAACATGACGGCGGAGGCGATGGCGAGGCCGGCAGCCAGCGCGGCCGCTGGCGCCTCCGGCTCCCGGAGGTGCCGGGCATAGGCGGCGGTAACGGCCGTGGAGGAGACCAGGGCACCGACCGCGGCGGTGACCAGCAGGCCCTTGCCCGGCCCGAGGCGGCGGGCGAGGGCATAGCCGAGGAAGGACAGGCCGAGGACGACGACGACCACGATCCAGAGCTGGCGGGGGTTCCAGGCGTCGAGCGGCCCCATCGCCCGGTCGGGCATGAGGGGGAGGATGACGAGGGCGACGATGGCGAAGCGGCCGATGGCTTCCATCTCGGCCTCGCTGATGCCGCGCAGCAGCCCATGCAGCCGGTGGCGAAGCCCGAGGATGAGGGTCATCACGGCAGCAACCGCGAGCGCTTCGACACCATGGCCGGAGGCAGCGAACCAGCCGAGACCGAGCGTGAGGAAACCGGCCAGCGCGCCGGTCGCCGAGCGGCCGTGCGGCTCGGTGCTGGCGCGGGCATAGCCGACGATCACCAGCGCGACACCGCCGGCCAGGAGGACCGTGGCGAGCGGCAGCGGCAGCTGCGCGGCGAGCCCGCCGGCAAGCCCGAGGAGCCCGAAGGTGCGGAAGCCCGCCACCCGCGTTCCGGCCTCGGCCGCGCGGGCACTCCAGCCGCGCTCGAGGCCAACCAGCAACCCGATGGCAAGCGCAAGCGCAAACGGGGCCAGGTCAGGAACGCGCTCCACCCGCCCTCGCTAGCACAGGATGACGGTTTCGTGACCGCTCGCAATCCAGCCGTGGCGGACGGCAGCGAGTCACGCCCTCATTCCGGGTGATGTGGTTCGGGCCGGTTCGGCAGATCCTCCCAGTGGACGAGGCTCGGCGCTTCGGGAAGCGGCACCGGGCGGCCGGCGCGGAAGGCCCATTCGCCGCGGTCGCAATCCTCGGCGCGGACATAGCCGTTGATGAGGAGCCGGCGCGCGTGGCTGCTGCGGTTCTCCCCCGAGGCATGGACCGTGAAGGGCGACCAGAGCGCGAGATCGCCGGGCGCGAGCCGCAGCGGCACCTGCGCCGCCGGGTTGAGGCCATGGGCCAGGAGGTCGGAATCGTCGATGTCGCGGCCGAGCACCGGGCCATCGCGCGCCAGGCCAAGCTCGCCCAGCCGGTGCGAACCCGGGATCACCCGGAGACAGCCGCTCGCCTCGTCGTGCGGGTCGATGGCAAGCCCGGTCTGGACATAGGAGGTGGCGAGGTTGCGGAACGCCGCGCGCGGGCGGCGGGAGCGGCTGTCCTGGTGCCAGGCGAAGTCGGCGCCGGCCCCTCTCGGCTTCCAGTGGATCTGGTGGATGATCTGCTTCAGGTCCGGCCCGAGGAGGGGGGCGAGCAGCGCGGCGTAGCGGGGATGGGTGCGGAAGCGCTCGAGGCCGGGGTGGTGCCAGACGGCCCACTGCGCCATGCGGAGCCTCGGCGGCGGACCCGGGCGGGTGTCGTAGTAGAGGTTGCCGTGGCGGAACGGGCGGCCATGGACGAGCGCTTCGGCCTCGACCGCGTCGGCCAGCCCAGCAAGCGCGGCGACCGCCTCCCCGTCGAGAAAGCCGCGCACCACGGCATAGCCCTCGGCGCGGTAGTGCGCGGCGACGGCCTCCGGGTCCATACGCGCGCTCCTAATTGGCAGACGTTGCAGGCGAAAGGCAGTGGCGCCTGCGCCAGGCGCGCCCTCAGAGCGTGCCGTGGCAGTGCTTGAACTTCTTTCCCGAGCCGCAGGGGCAGGGGGCGTTCCTGGGCACGATCCGCTGCCAGGTCTCCGGATCCTCGGCCACGAAGGCCGGGCCATACTGGGCGGCAACGCTGCGCGCGGAGGCAAGCTCGTCGGGCGCGAGCGCGTCGCCCATGGCAAAGACATTGGCGGTCGCGCCCGCGCCGCCGAAGGGGCCCGGTGCCGCGGGCGCGGCCAGGCCCGGGGCGGGACCGGCGCGCGGCCGGTCGAGCGAGAGGAAGTCGGGCAGCTCGGGCATCGGCGGCGGCTCCGGCATGCGGAACTCGGCCAGGCTCAGCATCCTCGTCACGTCCTCGCGGACATTCCGCAGCATCCGCTCGAACAGCGCGAAGGCCTCGCCCTTGTACTCGTTGATCGGCGTCTTCTGGGCATAGGCGCGCAGGTGGATGACCTGCCGCAGCGCATCGAGGGTCGCCAGATGCTCCTTCCAGTGATGGTCGAGCGACTGGAGCAGGAAGCTCTTCTCGATCGCGACCCAGGTCTCGGGTGCGACGGCCGCAATCTTCTCGGCCATCTTCGCGTCGAGCGCGGCGTTCAGCCGCTCGGCGAAGATCTCCTGGTCGACCGCTTCCTCCTCCATCCACTGGTCGATGGGAACATCGAGCGCGAGCGTCTCGGCCACCGCCGCCTTGAGGCCGGCCACGTCCCACTGCTCGGGGTAGGTGCCCGGCGGGCAATGGGTCTCGACGATGTCGGCAACCGTGTCGCGGCGCATGTCGAGCACCACGTCGGAGACCTTCTCCGAGTCCATGATGTCGGCGCGCTGCTCATAGACCACCTTGCGCTGGTCGTTCATGACATCGTCATACTGGAGCAGCTGCTTCCTGATCTCGTAGTTGCGCGCCTCGACCTTCTTCTGCGCCGTTTCGATCGCCTTCGAGATCCACGGGTGGACGATCGCCTCGCCATCCTCGAGGCCGCCCTTCATCACCCGGTGCAGCAGGTTCTGCTGGCCGAAGATGCGCAGCAGGTCATCGTCGAGGCTGAGGAAGAAGCGCGACAGGCCCGGATCCCCCTGGCGCCCGGAGCGGCCGCGCAGCTGGTTGTCGATGCGCCGGCTCTCGTGCCGCTCGGTGCCAAGCACGAACAGGCCGCCGGCCTCGCGCACCTTCTCGCGCTCGGCCAGGACCTCGGCGCGGATCTCGGCGATCCTGGCGTCGCGCTCGGGCCCCTCGGGAAGGCCGGCAAGCTCGTCCTGGATGCGGAACTCGATGTTGCCGCCGAGCTGGATGTCGGTGCCGCGCCCGGCCATGTTCGTGGCAATCGTGACTGCGCCATAGCGGCCGGCCTGGGCCACGATGTGCGCTTCCTGCTCGTGGAAGCGGGCGTTCAGCACCGAATGCTCGACGCCGGCCTCCCTGAGGAAGGCCGAGAGCTTCTCCGACTTCTCGATCGAGACCGTGCCGACAAGGACCGGCTGGCCGCGGGCGGACGCCTCCTTGATCGCCTTCACGATCGCGGCATATTTGTCGCCCTCGGTCTTGTAGAACTCGTCCTCGCTGTCGATCCGCCGCACGGGCACGTTGGTGGGGATCTCGACAACGTTCAGCCTGTAGATGTCGTAGAACTCGGCGGCCTCGGTCGCGGCCGTCCCGGTCATGCCGGCGAGCTTCGGGTAGAGGCGGAAATAGTTCTGGAAGGTGATCGAGGCGAGCGTCTGGTTCTCGGGCTGGATCTCCACCCCCTCCTTCGCCTCGACCGCCTGGTGGAGCCCTTCCGACCAGCGCCGGCCCTCCATCATGCGGCCGGTGAACTCGTCGATGATGATGACCTTGCCGCCCTTGACGATATAGTCCGTGTCGCGGCGGAACATGATGTTGGCCCGGAGCGCCTGGTTCAGGTGGTGCACCACCTGGGTGTTCTCGAAGTCGTAGAGGTTGGACCCGACGAGAAGCCCGGCCGCCTCGAGCGCGCGCTCGGCCACCTCGGTGCCCTCCTCGGTCAGGATGACCGACTTCGCCTTCTCGTCCTTCTCGTAGTGCTCGGGCTTCAGCGTCTTCACGAAGCGGTCGACGGCGATGTAGAGTTCCGACTTGTCCTCCGTCGGCCCCGAGATGATGAGCGGCGTGCGGGCCTCGTCGATCAGGATCGAGTCCACCTCGTCGACGATGGCGAAGTGGAAGGGCCGCTGGACCATCTGGTCGCGGCTGTACTTCATGTTGTCCCTGAGATAGTCGAAGCCCAGCTCGTTGTTGGTGGCGTAGGTGATGTCGGCGGCATAGGCCGCCTTGCGCTCGGCATCGGTCAGGTTCGGGATGATGACCCCGACCGACATGTCGAGGAAGCGGTAGATCTGCCCCATCCACTCGGCGTCGCGGCGGGCGAGATAGTCATTGACCGTCACCACATGGACGCCCCGGCCCGACAGGGCGTTCAGATAGACCGCGAGCGTGGCCACCAGCGTCTTGCCCTCGCCGGTCTTCATCTCGGCGATCTCGCCGCGGTGGAGCACGATCCCGCCGATCAGCTGGACATCGAAGTGCCTGAGGCCGAGCGTGCGCTTCGAGGCTTCCCGCACGGTCGCGAAGGCCTCGGGGAGGAGCTTGTCGAGCGACTCGCCGTTCGCCAGGCGCTGGCGGAAGGCCGCCGTCTGGCCGCGCAGCGCATCGTCGGTCATCGCCTCGAACTGGGGCTCGAGCGCGTTGATGGCCTTCACCAGCGGCTGGAGCGACTTCACGTAGCGGTCGTTCGACGAGCCGAAGATGGCCTTGGCGACCTTGTTCAAACCGAGCATCTGGAGCCTTCATCGCCACGCGGCGCACACGCACCGGCACTGCCCCGAAATAGGAGCGCGGGCAGCAGGGGTCAACGCGGGCAACGGGCTTTCACCATGCTGCGCGCCCGCCTAAGGCGCGGACCATGCCCGTCTCGCCGCTCGCCCGCCCCTTCCCCGACCTTCCCGCGATCGCCGGTGCCCGGATCGCCACGGCCCGCGCCGGCTACAAGGCCTGGGCGCGCGACGACCTGCTGCTCATCGCCTTCGACCCCGGCACGACGGTCGCGGGCCTGACCACCCGGTCGCGCTGCCCCTCGCCTGAAGTGGAGACCTGCCGCCGCCACCTGCCCTCGGGCGAGGCGCGCGCGCTCGTCGTCAATGCCGGCAACTCCAACGCCTTCACGGGCGCGGCGGGCGCTGCGGCCTGCGCTGCCCAGGTCGCCGAGGTGGCGCTGCTGCTCGCCTGCCGGCCGGAGGCGGTCTATCCGGCCTCGACCGGCGTCATCGGCGTGCCGCTGCCCGCCGACCGGGCGGTCGCCGGCGTGCGCACGGCCCACGCGCGCCTCGGCAGCGGCGACTGGCGCGCGGCCGCGCGCGCCATCGGCACCACCGACACCTTCGAGAAGGCGGCGCTGCGCGAGGCGCTCATCGGCCAGACCCGCGTCCGCCTTGTCGGCTTCGTCAAGGGCTCGGGCATGATCGCCCCCGACATGGCGACCATGCTCGCCTTCATCGTCACCGATGCCTCTGTCGCGCCCGGCTTCCTCCAGCAGGCGCTCGACCGGGCCAATGCCGCGAGCTTCTCCTGCATCACCGTCGACGGCGACACCTCGACGTCCGACACCTGCCTCGCGTTTGCGACCGCGCGCGCCGGCCACGCGCCGCTCACCGGCTGGGACAGCCCCGGCGCCGACGCCTTCGCCTTCGCCCTCCTCGACCTGTGCCGCGAACTCGCGCTCCTCGTGGTCCGCGACGGCGAGGGAGCGCGGAAGCTGATCGAGGTGAGGGTGACGGGCGCCGTCTCCGACGAGAGCGCGCGAAGGATTGCCATGAGCATCGCCAACTCGCCCCTCGTCAAGACCGCGATCGCCGGGGGCGATGCGAACTGGGGCCGGGTGGTGATGGCGGTGGGCAAGGCCGGCGAGCCGGCCGAGCGCGACCGGCTTGCCATCCGCTTCGGCGGGGTCACGGTCGCCGCCGACGGCGCAGTGGTGCCGGGCTATGACGAGGCACCGGTCGCCGCGCACCTTGCCGGCGAGGAGGTGGAGGTGGAGGTCGACCTCGGCCTCGGCGACGGCCGCGCCACCGTCTTCACCTGCGACCTGACCGAGGGGTACATCCGCATCAACGCCGACTATCGCAGCTGAGCCGAGGATCCCGCCGCCATGCGTCCCATCCTGCACCATTATGCCGCCTCGCCCTGGGCCGAGCTGGTGCGGCTCGCGCTGGGCCTGAAGGGCCTCGACTGGGGCTCGGTCGAGGTGCCGGCCATCTGCCCCAAGCCGGAGCAGGAGGCGCTCACCGGCGGCTATGTCCGCACGCCGGTGCTGCAGATCGGCGCCGATGTCTTCTGCGACACGCTGGCCATCCTCGCCGCGCTGGAGGCGCGCTGGCCGGCGCCCACCCTCTACCCCGCGCCGCTCGGGCGCGGCCACCGGGCGCTTGCCATCGAAGCGGGCGGCGCCACCTTCCTCGCCGCGGTCGGCGTGGCGCTCGGGCCGATGGCCGAGGCGGACCCGACCCCCGAATCAGCGGCCTTCTGGGCCGACCGCGAGCGCCGGTTCGGCCTGAAGCGCGAGGCCTTCCGGGCGATGCTGCCCGCGCTGCGCCAGGCCTTCGCCGCGCATCTCGAACGGCTGGAGGGCATGCTGGCCGACGGCCGGCCCTTCCTCGGCGGAGACGCGCCCGGCCATGGGGATCTTGCCCATGCCATGCTGCTGTGGTTCGCCGCGCGCGGCGCGCCGGTCGAGACGGTCTCGCCCGTGCTCGCCCCCTGGGTTGCCCGCGTGCTCGCGATCGGCCACGGCCGGCCGCAGCCGATGCGCGGCGCCGAGGCGCTCGCCGAAGCGCGCGGGTCTGACCCTTGCGTCACCGGCGATGGCCCCGTCGTGCGCGTCCGCCAGGACGGATCGGCCGATCCCCCGGTCGAAGGCCGGCTGGTGCGCGAGGATGAGGAGGGCTTCACCCTGCTGCGCGACGGCGCGGACGTCGGCCCTGTCGCCGTCCACTTCCCGCGCGAGGGGCAGCGGCTCGAGCGGGTCTAGAGCGCGGCCTCGACCCAGCGCTTCAGCGCCGACTTGGGCTCGGCGCCCAGCTTGGTCGCGACCACTTCCCCGCCCTTGAAGATCATCATCGTCGGGATCGAGCGGATCCCGAACCGCATCGCCGTCTCCGGCTCCTCGTCGATGTTGACCTTGGCGACCGTGACGCGGCCGGCCAGCTCCTCGGAAATCTCCTCGAGCGCCGGCGCGATCATCCGGCACGGGCCGCACCATTCGGCCCAGAAATCGACCAGCACCGGCTTGTCGGACTGGAGGACATCGGTTGCGAACGAGGCGTCGGTAACGGTGTGGGTGGCCATGCGAGTCTCCTTGGATCTGCCGATATGGCCGGCCGGCGCCGGGGTTCAAGCCTCGCCGCTGGCGTTGCCGGGCGGCCAGTGGGCGGCAAGCAGCTCGGGGGGGAGCAGGTGGAGCTTGGGTCCTGCCGTGTAAAGAAGCGCGGCCTCGACCCGGTGATCGGGGAAGGCCGAGACGAGGACGGCGCGATAGGCCGCCATCTGCCGCAGGTGCGAGGGGTGCGCGTCTTGCGGGCGCGGCGGAACCGACGAGCCGGTCTTGAGGTCGAGCACGAGCACCCCGTCCGCCGTCACGACCAGCCGGTCGACCGTGCCCGAGACGGTGAGGCCGCCCGCCGGCGTCGGCACATGGCCGGCGATCGGCACTTCGGCAAGGCTGTCGGGGCCGAACAGCGGCGCCAAGGCGGGATCCTCGAGGATGGCGAGCGCATCGGCCAGCAGGGGCTCGGCGTCGGTGGCGCCGGCCGCGGCGAGAAGCCGCCTGCCGGCGGCGGCGCGCGCCCCGGGCGCAAGGCCGGGCAGATGCTCGAAGAGGCGGTGGAGGAGGATGCCGCGCGCGGCCGCCGCACGCTGGTCCGGGCCCGGCGGGGGCATGGGCGCCGTGTCGGGCGCAGGGGCAGATGGCGTGAAGGGCCGCACCGAAGCCGGCTCGGGCGGCGGTGCCGCCGTGGCCCAGGCCGGGACGGGGGCGGCTGCGGGCGCGGCCGGCCCGGCGGCGTCGGGCGCGGGCCAGGGCCCGGAGTCGAGCAGGAGATGGGGGCCGAGGGCGCCAGACTCCTGCCACGCCGCCCCTTGCGCCTCCATCGCCCGGCGGATCCGGTCGTGCCAGCTCGTGAAGGCCTCGGGATCCTTCTGCCGCTTCTCCGCCTCGGTGGGCTTGATCTGGCCGGCCACCAGGAGGATCTGCTCGGCCCGCGTCAGCGCCACGTAGAGCAGGCGGTTGCGCTCGGCCGCCTCGGCCGCCTGCTCGGCCTCGACGCGCGGCAAGAGCACGGCCGGCAGCCGCTCGGCCTTGCCGAAGACGAGCGGAAGCTCGGCCCGGCTTGCGGCGTCACGCCAGGTGACGGCGTCCGTGCGCGGCCGCCCTTCGGCCAGCGCATCGGCCAGCACCACGATCGGAGCTTCGAGCCCCTTCGCACCATGGACCGTCATGAGGCGGACGAGGCCCGGGCTGGTGTCGGGGTCGCGCCTGAGCGGCTCGTCGCGCCCGGCGATATGGGCAAGGAAGCCCTGCAGCGTCGGCGGGCTCTCCGCCTCGAAGGCGAGCGCCTCGGCGAGCAGCGCATCGATTCCGTCGTCGGCCTCCGGCCCGAGCCGGGCGCGGAAGGCCGCGCGCCCGCCGCCTGCCAGCACCGCCTCGAGGAAGCCGTGCGGCCCGGCGAAGTCGGCGCGGGCAAGCGCCTCCCTCAGCAGCCGCTGCGCGGTCGCGTGGGCCGGGTCGGCCGAGGCGGCGAAGGCCTGCCAGAGCGTCTGGCCATCCTGCCGGACCCGGCGCAGCGCCTCATGGTCGAGCCCGCCAAGCGGGGAGGTCAGCACCTCGGCAAGCGCCAGATCGTCGGCCGGCTGGAGGACGAAGCGGACGAGGGAGAGGAGGTCGCGCACGGCGAGCGGCTCGGCGAGCCGGGCGCGGTCCACGCCCGCCACCGGAAGCCCCTCGGCGTGGAGCGCCCGCACCAGGAGGCCCATGAGATCGCCCCGCTTCCTGAGAAGGATGAGGAGGTCGCCCGGCCCGGCCGGACGGCTTCGGCCCGCACGGTCGGTGAGCGTCACCCGGTCGGGACCATCGCCCCGCACCATCGCTGCAGCCCTTCGCGCCAGCGCCTGTGCGAACTTCGGGTCGGCGGGATCGTCCCCCTGGGTGTCGGCATCCTCCGGCCCGGTCGGCTCGGTGACGACATGCGGCGGGAACAGGAGCACGCGCCCCGGCAGATCGGCGCGCGCGGCGTCATGCCGGGGGAGCGGTGCGCCCGCCGGCAGGCCGATCGCCTCGGCGCCGAGGTCCGCGAGCACCCGGTCGACCAGGGCGAGCAGCAGGGGGGCGGAGCGGAAGTTGCGCACCAGCGGCACGTCGCGGGTGGGCCGCCCCGCGGCTTGCGTCATCGCCTGCCAGCGGTCCTTGACGGCGAGGAAGACCCGGGGGTCGGTGCCCTGGAAGCGGAAGATGGCCTGCTTGAAGTCGCCGACGACGAAGCGGGTGCGGACTGCCTCGCCATGCTGGCCGAGCCCCGTGTCGAACTCGCTCGCGAGGCCCTCCACCAGGCGCCACTGGTCGGCGTTGGTGTCCTGCGCCTCGTCGACGAGGATGTGGCTGATGCGCCGGTCGAGCCGCTCGGCGATGACGTTCGCCATGCCGTTGGCCGCGACGAGGTCGGCGGCCAGCGCGACCATGTCGTCGAAGTCGACCGCCGCCGCTGCGGACTTGCGTTCGGCATAGCGCTTGGCGACGGCCATGCCCACCCGGAGCCAGGCGCCGGCATGGTCGACGAAGGCGAGCGCCCGCTCGGTGTCGCGGACCTTGTCGATCTCCGCCCGGAGGCGTTCGAACATGTCCTCTCCACCTGGCAAACGGCCTTCCAGACGGCTCGTACCCCGTCGCTTGCCATTTCCGTCGTACGCAAGGCTGACGAGTTGTGCGGTGGAACCCGCGCGTTCGGCCGGTCCCAGACGCGGCCAGTCGGTGACGAAGGCAAGCGCCTCCGTCTTGTCCCTGCGATCCGTTGCCGGGATCACCTGCGCGAACGCCCGGACCGCGCCGTCATCGAACGCCGGCGGCATGACCGCTGCCTCGAGGATTGCCTGCGCCGGAACGCCCTCGGGCAGCCCGGCAAGGCGCCGCAGGAAGGGCTCGACCTCACCGGGGCCACCGATCGCGTCGTAGCCGCGGCGGGCCCGGACGAGGTTGGCCAGGCGCTCGCCCATGGCCTTCTCCGAGGCCTCGACCGCAAGCCGCGCGAGATCGGGCGCAAGCGCCGGCTCCGCCAGCACGTCGGCGAGCGCGCGCTGCCGCAGCGCTGCCGCCTTGCGGTCATCGAGCGGCTCGGCGCGGGGCGGCAGCCCGGCCTCGACCGGGAAGGCGGCCAGAATCGCCTGGGCAAGCCCGTGGATGGTGCGGATCTCGAGGCCGTGCGGATCATCGAGCACCACCGGCAGGAGGCCGCGCGCCCGGGCTCTCAGCTCGGGCGTCGGCGCCTCGCCAAGATCAGCGAGCGCGGCATCGAGCCCGGCCTCGTCGAGGCCGGCCCAGCGCGCGAGCGCGGCGAAGACCCGCGCCTGCATCTCGGCGGCAGCCGTGCGGGTGAAGGTGATGGCGAGGATCGACCCGGGCGGCGCACCGGCCAGCAGCAGGCGCAGCACCCGGTCGGTCAGCGAGCGCGTCTTGCCCGTGCCGGCCGAGGCGGTGACCCACACATGCGCCCCGGGATCGGAGGCCATGTGGTGGAGGCTGGATTCCGGGAAGAGATCGGTCACAGCCATTCCTCGACCCGGGCAAGCTGGTCGTAGGTGCGGGACTGCTCGGCAAAGACGGGCAGAAGCTTGGGCACGAAGGCCTCGGAGCCGAACAGGAAGCGGGCGAAGAGCTGGCGCAGGTCCTCTTCGAATTCGGCGCGCGCGACGGTCCACCCGGTCCCGACCACCTTCCCTTCCTCCAGGCCGCCGGACAGCTTCCAGTATTCGAGGAGGCCGACCTCGCCCGCGACCTGGCGGCTGCCGCCCGCCTCGACGAGAAGCCGCAGCAGCGGCAGCTGGCGCGCCATGCGGTCCTCGAAGGCCGTCTTGGCCGGCGGCTTCCCGGTCTTGTAGTCGACGATCCGGACGCGCCCGTCGGCGTCGATGTCGATGCGGTCGGCCTTGCCCTCGATCCGCACCCCGCCCCAGTCCGCGGCCAGCTTCACTTCCGCCTCGAAGCGCTGCCAGCCCGCGTCCCGCTCGGCCGCCAGCCGGTCCCTCACCCAGGCGACCATCCGCCGGACGCGCGGCGCCCAGAGTGCCAGGAGCGCAGGATCGCCGCCGAGCTTCGCGAGCTCCTCGGCGACCAGGGCATCCGGGTTGGCTGCCGGCTCCCTGACCAGCCGTTCGAGGATGCGGTGGACGGCCGTGCCGCGCACGGCCGCGTCCGCCTCCTGCTCGAGCGGCTTCAGCTCCTCGAGGCCGAGCATCCGCCGGGCGTAGAAGGCAAAGGGGTCGGCCGCGAGCATGTCCGCCTCGGTCACGCGCAGCACCGTCGGGCGTTCGGCGGCTGGCGGGGCCGGCGCCGGACGGGGGAGGCGGATGGCGCGGCCCGCCCCGTCGAGCGCCAGCGCCGCCTCGAGCTCGGCATCGCGCGGCAGCGCGCCGAAGGCCGCCTCGAGGCGCAGCAGGAAGCGGGACGCGACCGTGGGGCCGCTCGCGTCCCGGCGGGCGCGGGTCAGCAGCAGCTCGGGCGCGGCTGCCGCCGAGACGAGATCATGGGCCTCGAGCCCGATGCGGGCTTCGGCCGGGGGCAGCCCGAGCCGCCGGCGCGCAGCCGGCGGCAGCCACGGGTCGGGCGCGGGCGGGGCCGGCCAGCTTCCCTCGTTCATGTCGCCGAGGATGAGGAGATCGGCATGGGCCAGCCGGGCCTCGAGCGGGCCGAGGATGGCGAGACGCCGATGCCGGCGCCACGGCGGCCGGACGGGCACGTCGTCGAGGAGCGCCTTGAGCAGCGCCGGCGCCTCCTCGGCGCGGACGGGGATCTGCCCGGCATCGGCGCTGTCGCCGATGGCCGCGACGAGCGCGGCGAGCGCCTGGCCGTCCGGCCCGGCCCAGAGGCGGTCCCCGGCGAGCGCGCCCGCCACCTCGGCAAGGCTCGCCACGATCCGGGCGAGCGTCGGAGTCTCGCCCGCGAACAGCGCCTCGAGCGGCGCAAGCCTCGGCATGGCCTCCTGCGCCCACCAGTCGAGGGGCACCGGCGTGCCGCCGCCGCGGGGGGCGGCGAGCCGGGCGCCGATCCCCGCGAGGCCGGCCGCCGGCGCCGGCCCGCGCAGCGCCAGATCGAGCGCGCGCACGGCGCCAAGCCAGC
>JAJUHA010000032.1 GCA_029268145.1 Sphingomonadaceae bacterium
GAGCCGGCCGCCGCCCTCGGGCCGGTCCTACTACACGACCGCGGCGCCCCCGGCGAGCGCGCCTCCGCCGGAGGATGCGGCGCCCGTGCCGCCCGACGCGGCGCCCGAGCCCCCGCCCGCACCGGAGGGCGCCCCCCCGCCCCAGGGCGCGCCATGAGCGGCAGCGCGAGCCCCCAGCTGCCGCTTCCGCTCGGCTGGAAGGCAGCGCAGGGCCAGAAGGACTTCTACGTCTCCGCCGCCAACGCCGAGGCGGTGCGCTTCCTCGACGGCTGGGGAACCTGGCCGGTGCCGGTCGCGCTCCTCGTCGGCCCACCGGGCTCGGGCAAGAGCCATCTGGGCGCGATCTTCGCCCGCCGCACCAGTGCCCGCCTGATCGACGATGCCGACGCCGGCATGTCCGACGAGGCGCTGTTCCACGCCTGGAACGAGGCGGTCGAAAGCCGCCGTCCGCTGCTCCTGACCGCGCGCAGCGCGCCCGCCGACTGGCACGTCGCGCTTCCAGACCTGCGCTCGCGCCTTGCGGCCACCCCGATGGTCCGGATCGGCCCGCCCGACGACGCCCTTCTCCATCACCTGTTCCTGAAGCTCTGGCGCGATCGCGGCATCACGCCGCCGCCGGAGCTGGCCCCCTATGTGCTGCGGCGGATCACCCGGAGCTTCGCCGCCGTCGCGGCAGCCGTCGAGGCGCTCGATGCCGCCGCGCTCGCCAGCCAGCGGCCGCTCTCCGTGCCGCTCGCGCGCGCGGCCCTGCTCGATCTCGTCGCCCCAGGGGCGCATGACGGGGACTGACGGGGCCTCCCGCTCGTCTTCCCATCGTCACGATGCCGGCGCATAAGGCTGGCAATGGAAGCCTTTGCCGCCCATCCCAACCGGCTCATGTCCGAGCGGCTCGTCAACCGCGAGCTCTCCTGGCTCGCCTTCAACGCCCGGGTGCTCGAGGAAGCGACCAATCCGGCCCATCCGCTGCTCGAGCGGCTGCGCTTCCTCTCGATCTCGGGGAACAATCTCGACGAGTTCTACATGGTCCGCGTCGCCGGGCTGCGCGGCCAGCTCGATGCCGGGATCGAGACTCCCGCGGCCGACGGCGCCACGCCAGCCCAGCAGCTCGCCGCCATCGCCGAGGCCGCCGACCGGCTGATGCAGCAGCAGCAGGCGGTCTACCAGGAGCTCGCCCGGCTGCTCGCCACCGCCGATTACCGGATCCTGAAGCCCGCCGACCTCAGCGCCGAGGAGACCCGCTTCCTCGAGGC
Organism: Sphingomonadaceae bacterium; assembly: GCA_029268145.1. Classification (GTDB taxonomy): domain Bacteria; phylum Pseudomonadota; class Alphaproteobacteria; order Sphingomonadales; family Sphingomonadaceae; genus Thermaurantiacus. The sequence continues at coordinate 1,251 of JAJUHA010000032.1, forward strand.
GCATTTCCTCGCCCGCATCTTCCCCGTGCTCACCCCCCAGGCGATCGACCCGGCCCACCCCTTCCCCTTCATCCCGAACAAGGGGTTCAGCCTGGTCTTCGAGATGCGCCGCGACGCCGACGGCGAGACGCTCTTCGCGCTCCTCATGCTGCCGCCGATGCTGCCGCGCTTCGTCCGCCTGCCGGGGGCGTCGGTGCGCACCATCGCGCTCGAGGACGTCATCCGCCACTTCCTGCCGCTGGTCTTTCCCGGCTTCACCCTGCTCGGCAGCGGGGCGTTCCGCATCATCCGCGACAGCGACATCGAGGTGGAGGAAGAGGCCGAGGATCTCGTCCGCTTCTTCCAGACCGCGATCAAGCAGCGTCGCCGGGGCCAGGTCATCCGCCTCAAGATCACCGCCGACACGCCCGCCAACCTGAAGGCGCTGGTGCGTGGCGCGATGCGCGTGACCGACACCGACCTGACGGAAGTCGATGGCATCCTCGGCATCGCCGATCTCGCCCAGCTGGTCGACGAGGACCGCCCCGACCTCAAGTTCGAGCCCTACACTCCGCGATTCCCCGAGCGGATCCGCGACTTCGGCGGGGACTGCTTCGCCGCCATCCGCGCCAAGGACATCGTCGTCCACCACCCCTACGAGAGCTTCGACGTGGTCCTCGCCTTCCTCCGCCAGGCCGCGGCCGACCCGGATGTCGTCGCCATCAAGCAGACGCTCTACCGGGTGGGGAAGAACAGCCCCATCGTCCGCGCCCTCATCGACGCGGCGGAAGCCGGCAAGTCGGTCACGGCGCTGGTCGAGCTCAAGGCCCGCTTCGACGAGGAGCAGAACCTGACCTGGGCGGCCGAGCTCGAGCGCGCCGGAGTCCAGGTGGTCTATGGCTTCATCGAGTGGAAGACGCACGCCAAGGCCTCGATGGTGGTCCGGCGCGAGGGCACCGAGCTTACCACCTATCTCCACCTCGGCACCGGCAACTACCACCCGGTCACGGCCCGCATCTACACCGACCTCTCCTTCTTCACCGCCGATCCGGCGCTCGGCCGCGAAGTGGCGCAGGTGTTCAACTATGTCACCGGCTACATCGAGCCGCGCGGTCTGAAGCGGCTGGCCATGTCGCCCCTCAACCTCCGCGCCCGGCTGATGGAGCTGATCGACGCCGAGATCGCCCACGCCGAGGCCGGACGCCCGGCCACCATCTGGGTCAAGCTCAATGCCCTGGTCGACCCCGTCATCATCGACCGGCTCTACGCGGCGAGCCGGGCCGGCGTGCGCATCGAGGCGGTGGTGCGCGGCATCTGCTGCCTCAGGCCCGGGGTTCCCGGCCTGTCCGAGAACATCCGCGTCCGCTCCATCATCGGCCGCTTCCTCGAGCACAGCCGGGTCGTCGTCTTCGGCAGCGGCCGGCCGCTTCCCTCGCGCAAGGCGAAGGTGTTCATCACCTCCGCCGACTGGATGCCGCGCAACTTCGACCGCCGGGTCGAGCTGCTCGTCCCCATCGAGAACGCGACGGTGCACGCCCAGATCCTCGACCAGGTGATGGTCGCCAACCTGAAGGACAATGAGCAGAGCTGGGAGATGCGCGCGGACGGCAGCTATGTCCGCCTGAAGCCGGAGGGCGAGGGCTTCAACCTCCACCGCTACTTCATGTCCAACCCTTCGCTTTCGGGCCGCGGCTCGGCCTTGCGCGACGCCCGCGTGCCGAAGCTCGTCGTCCTCGAGGACGCCCCGGCCGGCGAAGCCGCCTGACCGGGCGAAGTCCGGCCGCGCGGCCGGCCCGGGGGGAGGGACGTGGTGTCGCGCGCGGTGGCGCGCTCGGCTGCCCGGCTCAGGTGCCGCAGAAGGTCGCCTGGACACGTTCATGGGGAAGCGGCGGAGCGCGCAACGGCGCATCCTCCGGCCGGGGCGCGAACGGCCGGGTCACGGCGGTCAGCAGCGCCTCGAAGGGGGCCATGTCGCCTGCGCCCGCCGCCGCCAGCGCCTGCTCCACGCGATGGTTGCGCGGGATGATGGCCGGGTTGGCCGCGCGCATCCGCGCCCGCGCCAGGTCCGCCGGGGTGCCCTCGCGCGCCAGCCGCGCCTCCCACGCCGCCAGGAAGGGGGCGAAGGCAGCCAGGTCTTCCGCCGCCACCGGCATCGGCTCCCCTTCTGCCAGCGCGCGAAAGCCGTTCGTCATGTCGCAGCCGGTGTCGCGCATGGCCGAGAGGAGCTGCTCGGCGAGCGCCCGGTCCCCCTCCTCGGCCGTGGCAAGCCCCAGCTTCGCCCGGAACACCTCGAGCCAGGCCGTCTCGAACAGCGCCGGGAAGCGCTGGACCGCGGCATTGGCAAGCGCGATCGCCACGCTCTCGTCTGGATCGATGAGCGGCAGCAGCGCCTCGGCGAGGCGCACCAGGTTCCAGTGGGCGATCGGCGGCTGGTTGGTATAGGCGTAGCGGCCCTGTCGGTCGATCGAGCTGAACACCGTCATCGGCTCGAAGGCGTCCATGAAGGCGCAGGGGCCATAGTCGATCGTCTCGCCGGAGAGCGTCATGTTGTCGGTGTTCATGACGCCATGGATGAAGCCGACGCCCATCCACCGGGCGACCAGCTCTGACTGCCGCACCATAGTCGCCTCGAGAAGCGCGAGCGCCGGCCGCTCGGCGGCTGCCGCCTCGGGCGCGTGGCGGGCAAGCGTGTGGTCGAGGAGCGCGGCAAGCGCCTCGCGGTCTCGCTTGGCGGCCGCGAACTGGAAGCTGCCCACCCGGATGTGGCTCGAAGCCACCCGGGTCAGGATTGCGCCCGGCAGCAGCGTCTCGCGCACCACCGGCTCGCCGGTCGCCACCACCGCGAGGCTGCGGGTGGTCGGGATCCGCAGCGCGTGCATCGCCTCCGAGACGAGATATTCGCGCAGCATCGGCCCCAGCGCGGCGCGGCCGTCGCCCATGCGGCTGAAGGGGGTGCGCCCGGACCCCTTGAGCTGGATGTCGAAGCGCCTGCCGTCGGGCGCGACATGCTCGCCCAGCAGCACCGCCCGGCCGTCGCCCAGCAGGGTGAAATGGCCGAACTGGTGCCCGGCATAGGCCATCGCCAGCGGCGTCGCCCCCTCGGGCAACGCGTTGCCGGAAAGAAGCGCCGCCCAGTCGTCCGCCGCGCCAAGCCCGAGCTCGGCGGCGAGCCCCGCGTTGAAGACGAGCAGCCGGGGTGCCCTGACCGGCTCGGGCGCGACCCGGGCGAACAGCGCCTCGGGAAGGCGGGCATAGCTGGTGTCGAACCGGAAGGGGGCCATGCCTCCCCCATGGGCCAGAGCGGGCGGCGGGGGAAGGGCCGGGCTTTCCTTTGCGGGCGCGGCTTTCTATCTCGCCCGTCATGAACGCCGAAGCCGAAGCCAATGTCCGCAGCATCGAGCAGGCCGTGGGGCTGCTCAGGAGGTTTCTTTGACTGGGATCGCGCCCTCAAACGGCTCGAGACCCTGAACGCGCGCGCCGAGGATCCGGCCCTGTGGGATGACCCGAAGGCCGCCCAGGCCCTGATGCGCGAGCGGCGCAAGCTCGAGGCGGCGATCACCGCCACCCGGGCCATCGAGGACGAGCTCCGGAACACGGTCGAACTCATCGATCTCGCCGAGGCCGAAGGCGACGAGGCGCTCGCCGCCGAAGGCGCGGACGCGCTCGCCGCGCTCGCGCAGCGGGCCGAGCGCGACAAGGTGGAAGCCCTGCTCTCGGGCGAGGCCGATGCCAACAACGCCTTCATCGAGATCAACGCCGGCGCCGGCGGCACTGAGAGCCAGGACTGGGCCGAGATGCTGTTCCGCATGTACCAGCGCTGGGCCGAGCGGCGCGGCTTCCGCACCGAGCTCATCGACGAGCATGCCGGCGAGCAGGCGGGAATCAAGTCCGCCACCCTCCTCGTCAAGGGCGAGGGCGCCTTTGGCTGGGCCAAGACCGAAAGCGGGGTCCACCGCCTGGTGCGCATCAGCCCGTTCGATTCGAACGCGCGGCGCCACACCAGCTTCGCCAGCGTCTGGGTCTATCCGGAAGTGGACGATTCGATCGAGATCGAGATCAACGAGAAGGACCTGCGGATCGACACCTACCGCTCGTCGGGCGCTGGCGGCCAGCACGTGAACACGACCGACTCGGCCGTGCGCATCACCCACCTGCCCACCGGGATCGTCGTCGCCTCGCAGACCGAGCGCTCGCAGCACAAGAACCGGGCGACCGCCTTCAAGATGCTGCGCGCCAGGCTCTACGAAGCGGAACTGCAGAAGCGCGAGGCCGAGGCCAGCGCCCAGAACGCCAGCAAGACCGACATCGGCTGGGGCCACCAGATCCGCTCCTACGTCCTCCAGCCCTATCAGCTGGTGAAGGACCTGCGCACCGGGGTCACCTCGACCTCGCCGCAGGAGGTGCTCGACGGCGCGCTCGATCCCTTCATCGCCGCGGCGCTCTCGCAGCGCGTCACCGGCGAGAAAGTCGAGGTCGCCGATGTCGACTGACGGCGGCGGCGCAAACGCTGCGGCCGCGGCGGAGCCGGCCGCGCCCGACGCCTATGTCCGCCGGGTCGAGGCGGTCCTCTTCGCGGCTGCCGAGCCGCTCGCGCCGTCCGACATCCGCGCCCACGCCGGCGAAGGCGACCTCGGCGCCGCGCTCGCCCGGCTGGAGGCGGACTATGCCCGGCGCGGCATCAACCTCGTCTGCCGGGGCGGGCGCTGGCATTTCCAGACCGCGCCCGATTGCGCGGCGGTGCTGACCGCCGTGCGCGAGGCGCCGCGCAGGCTCAACCGGGCCGCGCTCGAGACGCTCGCCATCATCGCCTACCACGAACCCGCCACCCGCGCCGAGATCGAGGAGATCCGCGGCGTGCAGATCTCGCGCGGCACGCTCGACACGCTGCTCGAGGCCGACCTCATCCGCCCCGCCGGCCGCCGCGAGACTCCGGGCCGCCCGCTCCAATATGCCACCACCCCGGCCTTTCTCGCCCATTTCGGGCTCGCCTCGCGCCGCGATCTTCCCGGCCTTGCCGAACTGAGGGCCGCCGGCCTGCTCGAGCCGCTCCCGCGCGACGCTGCGGCCGATGAAACCGGCGCACTGGCCGAATCGTCATCCTCCACCTAGATAGGCCACGGCAGGAGCGCGTGGCGCTTCCGAGGAGGATGCAATGGGCAGCTTCAGCATCTGGCACTGGATTGTCGTCGGGATTCTCGTCCTGCTCCTGTTCGGGCGCGGCCGGATCTCCGAGATGATGGGTGACGTCGCCAAGGGCATCAAGGCGTTCCGGAAGGGCCTCAACGACGACGAGCCGCCTGCCGCCAGCCAGGCGCCGGCTGCCCCGCGGATCCCGGCCGAACCCGCCGTCACGCCGACGACGAGCGCGACCGACACCAGCCGCCAGGGCTGAGATGTTCGATCTCGGCTGGTCCGAGCTGCTGCTCGTCGCGGCGGTCGCCCTTCTCGTCATCGGGCCGAAGGATCTGCCGGTTGCCATGCGCGCCGTTGGCAGGTGGGTGGGCAAGGCCCGCGCCATGACCCGCCATGTCCGCGCCGGCTTCGACGAGATGGTGCGCCAGGCCGAGCTCGAGGAAATGGAGAAGGAGTGGAAGCGCCACAACGAGGCGATCATGGCGGCAACCGGCCCGCTCCCCGACCTCGGCGGGCCGGCGGGCGCCGCGCCCGCGCCACTGGCCGATCCCGCCGGCGAGCCGCCCGTCGTCGACCTCGGTCCGCCACCGCCTGCCGCTGAGGCGTCGGCGGCACAGGGCCCCGGCCCGGCGGAGCCGGCGCGATGAATATCTCCGACATCGACGAGACGAAGCAGCCGCTCATCGAGCATCTGATCGAGCTGCGCACCCGGCTGCTGTGGTCGCTGGCGGCGATCCTGCTTGCCTTCTTCGTCTGCTTCACCTTCTCCCGGCCGATCTTCTCGGTCCTCGTCCAGCCGCTCGTCGCCGCCGGGCAGGACAAGGTCATCTTCACCCAGGTGTTCGAGGCCTTCTTCGTCCAGGTCCGGGTCGGCTTCTTCGGCGCGCTCATGCTCGCCTTTCCGGTCGTCGCCACCCAGCTCTGGCAGTTCGTCGCACCCGGGCTCTACCGGCGGGAGAAGGCGGCGCTCCTCCCCTTCCTCGTCGCCACCCCCTTCCTCTTCTCGGCGGGCGCGGCCTTCGCCTATTTCGTCGCCATTCCCGTCGCGCTCAGGTTCCTGCTCGGCTTCCAGGGCGAGCTCGGCGGAGTGACGCAGGAGGCGCTGCCCTCGGTCGGCCAGTATCTCTCCTTCATCATGCAGTTCCTGTTCGCCTTCGGCGCGGCCTTCCTGCTGCCGATCCTCCTCATGCTGCTGGCCCGCGCCGGCATCCTCACGCTCGACCAGCTGGTGAAGGGCCGGCGCTACGCCATCGTCATCGCCTTCATCATCGCCGCCATCTTCACCCCGCCCGATGTCGTCTCGCAGCTGCTCCTCGCCATCCCGCTGTGCATCCTCTACGAGATCTCGATCATCGCCATCCGCCTGACCGAGCGCCGCCGCGCCCGTCTCGCGCCCGAGGAGACGCCCGCCGAATGACGCCCCTGTTCGATGGCACCCTGCCGGTCGGCGGGGTGCCTGTCGCCCGTGCCGAGATCCCGGTCACCAACCCGGCGACGGGCGACCTGCTCGCCCATGTGCCCAGCCTCACCCGCGCCGAAGTGGCGGGCGCGATCGCCGCTGCTGCCGAGGCCATGCCGGCCTGGGCGGCGAAGACGGCGAAGGAGCGCAGCGCCGTGCTGCGCCGCTGGTTCGATGGCGTCATGGCCGAGCAGGACGCGCTTGCCCGCCTCATGACCGCCGAGCAGGGCAAGCCGCTCGCCGAGGCGCGCGCCGAGATCGCCTATGCCGCCTCCTTCATCGAATGGTTCGCCGAGGAAGGGAAGCGCGCCTATGGCGACATCATCCCGACCCCCACGCCCGGCCGCCGCATCCTGGTGCTGAAGCAGCCGGTCGGCGTGACCGCGGCGATCACGCCGTGGAACTTCCCCGCCGCCATGATCACGCGCAAGGCCGCGCCCGCGCTTGCCGCCGGCTGCCCCATGGTGGTGAAGCCGGCCACCGCCACGCCCTTGACCGCGATCGCGCTCGCACGGCTGGCGCATGCGGCCGGGCTCGACCCGCGCCTGCTTTCCATCGTCACCGGCCCGGCCGCAGAGATTGCGGAGGAGTTCACCGCCAACGCGACGGTGCGGAAGCTCTCCTTCACCGGCTCGACCGAGACGGGCAGGCGCCTCATGGCCATGGCCGCGCGCCATGTGCAGAAGCTCAGCCTCGAACTCGGCGGGAACGCCCCCTTCATCGTCTTCGACGATGCCGACCTCGACGCCGCGGTGGAAGGCGCGATCGCGTCCAAGTTCCGCAACGCCGGCCAGACCTGCGTGTGCGCCAACCGCATCTATGTGGCAGACGCGGTTCATGACGCCTTCGTCGCGAAACTGGCGGCGCGGGTGGCGGCGCTCCGGGTCGGGCCCGGCGACGCAGAGGGCACGGAGATCGGGCCGCTCATCGACATGGCCGCGGTCGAGAAGGTCGAGGAGCATGTGGCCGACGCCCTGGCCCACGGCGCCCGGCTGGCCGCCGGCGGCAGCCGCCATCCTCTCGGCGGCACCTTCTTCGCCCCCACGCTCGTCACCGGGGTCACGCCGGCGATGAAGGTCGCAACCGAGGAGACCTTCGGCCCGCTCGCCCCCGTCTTCCGCTTCGGGACGGAGGCCGAGGTGATCGCGGCGGCCAACGCGACCGAATATGGGCTTGCCGCCTATTTCTACGCCCGGGACCTGGCGCGCGTCTGGCGGGTCGCCGAAGCGCTCGAATATGGGATCGTCGGCATCAACACCGGCATCATCTCGAACGAGGTCGCCCCGTTCGGCGGCGTGAAGGAATCCGGCCTCGGCCGCGAGGGCTCCCGCTACGGCCTCGACGAGTATCTCGAGCTCAAGTATCTCAATATCGCCCTCTAGCGCCCCCTTCGCCCCAGAGGCTGTCGGGGCCGATGGCTAGCGCGCGCACGGGGCGATCTTGATCTCGCCTCGGTTCCGATCAACGCATCGCTATGGCGTTGATTCTGGATCTTTTTTCCGAACCGGTGGTCCAGCCAGTGGTTCGACCATTCCTGAAATGGGCTGGCGGAAAATCGCGGCTGGTCAATCGGATCCTTTCCGCCCTGCCGAAGGGCAAGCGCCTCCTTGAGCCCTTCGTGGGCTCTGCGGCGGTTGCGATCAACGCGCCGCACAGAGAGGTGCTCGCAGCAGACCGCAATATGGACCTCATCAGTCTTTATTGGACAGTTCAGGAACAGCCCGATGAGATTATAAGGGAGGTGCAAAACCTCTTTATACCGTCAAACAATCTTCCAGATAGATTTTATGCATTAAGGTCCGAGTTTAATTCTGATGCTTCAGGCGTCCGGCGAGCTGCACTTTTTGTTTACCTAAATCGACATGGGTTTAATGGCTTGTGTCGCTATAACGCCAAAGGGGATTTCAACGTCCCATTCGGGCGGTACAAGCGTCCATTGGCACCAATTTCCGCCATCAGAACTTTCGCGATACGCGCTCAAAGGATTCGCTTCTTCATCGCGGACTTTGAGGAGATCATGTCTGAGGCGACGCCTGGGGATGCAGTTTACTGCGATCCGCCCTATGTCCCTCTTTCGGAGTCGGCCAACTTTACCAGCTATGCCAAGGATAACTTCGGGCCTCCCGAGCAGGAGCGTCTCGCGCGCGCGGCGATCGCTGCATCGAAAAGGGGCGCAACGGTCGTCATCTCGAACCACGACACGGCATTTACCCGCGCTCTTTATCGCGACGCCATCATCTCGACATTTCCCGTCCAGCGCATGATTTCGGCCAAGGGTGACGATCGCTGGGCTGCCGGCGAGCTCCTTGCGGTTTTCGGCGCGGCATGAACAGCCCCACCTACGTTCCAGAGGAGCCGGCCGGCTACCAGTCCGGTCCCTCCGGCTACCGCCTTGCCTTCCAGGACCCGTCACGAGGTGCATATCTTTACCATGGCAACTGCATCGAGGTGATGGAGGCCATCTCACGGAACCATCCGGACGGATGTTTCGACATGATCTTTGCCGATCCGCCTTATGGCCTGTCAAATGACGGATTTACCTGTGTCGCTGGACAAATGGCTTCTGTCAACAAGGGAACATGGGACAAGTTCGCCGGACTCCGCGAATATGAACAGTTCACCCATGCATGGCTCAGCCTTTCCCAGCGCCTGCTGAAGAAGGACGGTACGATTTGGGTGTCCGGAACACGCCACAATATCTTCACAATCGGACATGTTCTGGGGTCTCTTGGATTCAAGTTGCTCAACGATATTGTTTGGGAGAAGCCAAATCCCCCTCCAAACCTGAGCCGCAGATATTTCACGCATAGTACTGAGATCATCATTTGGGCAGCAAAGAACTCCAAATCTCGGCACCGCTTCAATTACGAAGCCATGCGCGAAGAAAATAGCGGAAAACAAATGAGATCAATCTGGAAAATCTCTCCTCCTAGGCTGTTAGAGAGGCAGTCTGGCAGGCATCCAACACAGAAACCCCTTGCACTTTTAAGAAGAATTATCGTTGCATCAACTACTACTGGAGATTTTGTCCTTGATCCATTTGCTGGAACTTCCACAACAGGAGTTGCGTCATTGGAGTTGGGCAGATTCTATTGTGGTATTGAGTCCGAGAATGATTTTGTAAATTTGTCCATTCAGCGATTGGCTTGAGGAGGGCTGAGGTGGCTGTCGATCGTGCGAAGGCCAAGCAGGCATTTACCGAGCTTCTCGGAACGGATCTTCATGAGATTGCCAAACAAAATGAAGTGACAGTGGAGAGGAATGGGAGGCAGAATAAGGGATGGGCGGGACATGCGCTCGAGAGACACCTCGGCCTTCCAATTAATTCCGCGCGAAGCCCGAACTTTGGATCTTGGGAGCTAAAATGTATTCCTGCAGTTATGAGGAATGGCAGAGTCCAGATAAAAGAGACAATGGCAATCACAATGATTGACCCAGTACACGTCTGCAGGACCGAGTTTCCTGATAGTCATTTATACACGAAAATTAGGAGAATGCTGATCGTCGTGCGCCTCGTTGGACAAAGGTATTTGGAACCGTCCATAATCCTTAAGGTGATGGAAATTGACCCTGAGGATGAATTGATGAATACGATTAGACAGGACTATGAACTTGTAAGAGAAATCATTATAACTCAGGGATTTGAACATCTTTCGGGAAAGATGGGCGAAATCGTGCAGCCACGCACTAAGGGCCGCGGGCACGGAAGTAGGTCACGCGCCTTTTACTTTCGAAGGCAGTTTCTTCAAACTCTTTATGAGCGAACTTGAAAAACCCTGTCGGAAATCGCCACAGCGACCCTAGAATACACTGGAGTCGCCCCCCATGCACGCCGCCTTCACGAAGCGGATCGTCTGCTCGCGCACATGGGCGCGCTCGTCTGCCGTCACGCCGACGCGAAAGGCCATGTGCAGCGCATCGCCGACCGCCGCGAAGGTCAGCGAGGCCGCGATCCGCGCGTCAACACCCGTGACACCATGGGCGCGGTTCCACGCCTCGATGTGGCGCTCCACCCAGGCCTGCGTCACCTCGCGCGCGGCGAGGAAGAAGGGCTCGGCCTCGGGGTCGCTCTTGTGCTTCTCGTACCCCTCCTTGCACGCGTCGTCGCCCTGGATCGCCTCCCAGGTCGTGTTCATCTCGCAGAACGCGAAGCAGCGGGTGATGACGTCGCGCGGGTCGAGCGTCTCCAGCGCATCGCCACCCTGCATGGCCGCCACCATCTTCTCGCCATGGAGGCGCCCAAGCTCGCCGAGCAGCCCCCGCTTCGAGCCGAAATGGTAGAAGATCGATCCTTCCGAGACATTGGCGGCCCGGGCAATGTCGGCCGTGCCGGTGCCCTGATAGCCCTGCAGCGCGAACAGCTGGTAGGCCGCCTCGAGCACGCGCGCGCGCGTCTCCTCCGGCGCATAGCGGCGCGGCGCCAGCGCCGGCCTGGCCACCGCCGTGCCAGCCGCCCGCCCCTTGCCGGAATCCCCCCCGGTCGGAATCGCCCGTGTCGCCAAATGCCAGCCCTTTCTGTTCTTGCACCCCCTATGCCGCAGATTTGAGTGGCAGTCAAAACCTCGTCCGCCCCGCCCTTGGCCCCACCTGCTGCAGCTTCTAGCATGCAGCATGCCAGCCTCGGGGCAACCCCGCCGATTCGCCAGAGGGCTCGGCCGCCTGCTCGCGCTCCCGGGCCTCGCGCTCCCCGGCCTCTTCCTCGCCGGCGCCGCCCTCGGCGCCCTCCTGCCCGAGAATCCGCGGCGGCCGCCACCTGCTTCGGGCATCACCATCCACATCGATTCGAGCCCCGTCCACAGCTGGCTCATCCTTCCCGTCGCCGCCGCCGGCCATGACTGGCGCGACCGCCTCCCCGCCCTCCCCGATGGCCGCGCCATGGGCCCGTTCGTCAGCCTCTCCTGGGGCGAGCGCGGCTTCTTCCTCGCCACGCCGACCTGGGCCGACTTCGACCTGCTGCGCGCCCTGCGCGCGCTCGTCGCCGGCCATGCCACGCTTGTCCACGCCATGGGGCTCGATGCGCCCTCGGGGCGGCCCATTCGCCTCACGCCCGCCCAGTATCGCTGCCTCGTCGCCCATCTCGAGGCCCAGATCGCCCCCGGCCCCGCGCTCAGAGGCTATGGAAAGGATGACCTGTTCCTGCCTGCGCGCGGCCGCTACAGCCCGGCGCGGACCTGCAACCAGTGGACCCGCGACGCGCTCGCCGCGGCGGGAGTCCGGGTCGGGCGCTGGACCCCCCTGCCGCAGGGGCTGATGTGGCGCTTCGTAGGGGAGGGTGGATGAGCAAGCGGCATGTGTGGAGGCTCGCGCGCCGGCCGGTGGGCGACATTGCCGACGGCGATCTCGTCTATGTCGAGGAGCCGGTGCCGCCCATCGCCGAGGGCGAGGTCCATGTCCGGGTCCACTATCTCTCGCTCGACCCGACCAACCGCATCTGGATGTCCGACATGGAGCAGTACATGCCCCCGGTCGGGCTTGGCGAGCCGATGCGCGGCGGCGTGGTCGGCCGGGTCGTCGGCAGCCGCCACCCCGCCTTCCAGGAGGGCCAGCTGGTCGCCGGCCTCGGCGCCTGGACCGACCTTCTCGTCTCCGACGGCACCGGGCTCCAGCACATGCCCGAGATTCCCGGCATCTCCATCCCCCAGGCGTTCGGCACCTTCGGCGTGGTCGGACCGACCGCCTATTTCGGCCTGCTCGACATCGGCCAGCCCAGGCCCGGCGAGACGCTCGTCGTCTCGGCGGCGGCCGGCGGGGTCGGCCAGATCGTCGGCCAGATCGGCAAGCTGAAGGGCTGCCGGGTGATCGGGATCGCCGGCGGGCCGGAGAAGTGCCGGTTCATCGTGGATGAACTCGGCTTCGACGCGGCGATCGACCACCGGTCCGAGGATGTCGGGGCCGCGCTCGACCGGCTTGCACCCGACGGGGTCGACATCAACTTCGAGCAGGTCGGCGGCCCCATCATGTCGGCCGTCGTCGCGCGGATGCGGCTGTTCGGCCGGATGCCGCTGTGCGGCATGATCTCGACCTACAACGCGACCGAGGCCGCGGAAGAGCCCGGCCGCTGGACCCTCATCCTCATGCGCCGCCTCACCATCCGCGGCTTCATCGTCACCGACTTCGCTGCCCGCATGCCCGAGTGCGTGCAGCAGCTCGCCAGCTGGATGCTGGAAGGGCGGCTGAAGACCCGCCAGGACATCCGCCCCGGTCTGGACCGCGCCGACCAATGGGTGAAGCTGCTCTATTCCGGCGGGAACTTCGGCAAGCTGCTGGTCGAGGTCGCTCCGGACTAGGGGTCAGGCGGCGGGCGGCGGGGGCGGCGGGGCCGAAGCCGAGCCCGCCCGCCTCGCCATCGCCCGCGCCACCACATAGCTGCCGACGGCGGCCGCCACCATGCCCACCGGCCCGAGCCGCCGGGCGATGAAGGGAATGGCGGTGGGCAGGGCCGCGCCGACGACGGCGCCGATCGGCCCGGCGCCGGCGCCTCCGACGGTGCGGGCGAGCGTGCGGCCGGCAAGGGCAGTGACGATCTGGCCAATCATCGGAGTCTCCTGTTGCTCGCGCGAATGTGGCAACGGCGCAGCCGCAATCAAGACGGAACGCCCGGCTCGGGGCGGGGCGGGCCGGCGTCGAGGTCGCGCGCCAGCTCGGCGATCAGGCGGTCGAGCACCAGCCGCCCCGCCGGCGTCGCCACCAGCCGCGGGCCGGGCGCGAGCAGGCCGAGCGCCTCGAAGCGCGCCCGCGCCCGGGGATCGACCGCCCGGGCGAGCGGCACGCCGGTTGCCGCCGCGAAGCCCTCGGCCGTCAGTCCCTCGGCGAGTCGCAGGCCCATCAGCAGCGCTTCGCGCGCCCGATCGGCCGGGCCGACGTCCACCTCCGCCTCGATTCCCTGGCCCGCCCGCGCGACCGCCGCGCGCCAGGTTTCCGGCCGGCGATGGCGCACCGTGGCGCGCCCGGCCCGCCGGCCATGCGCGCCGGGGCCGACGCCGGCATGGGCGCCATAGCGCCAGTATTGCAGGTTGTGGCGGCTCTCCTCGCCGGGTCGGGCGTGGTTGGAGACCTCGTAGAGCCGCAGCCCGGCTGCGGCGCACAGGGCCTCCGTCTGCTCCAGCATCCGGACGCCGGCCTCCTCGTCCGGCAGCTTCAGCTGGCCCCTTGCGTGGAGCGCGGCGAAGCGCGTGCCCGGCTCGATGGTGAGCTGGTAGGCGGAGAGATGGCCGGTGCCGAAGCCGAGCGCGCGGGCCAGCTCCGCCTCCCACGCCTCGGGCGTCTGGCCGGGCCGGCTGTGGATGAGGTCGATCGAGACGCGGGGGAAGCTGCGCTGGGCGAGGTCGAGCGCGGCGAGCCCCTCGGCGAGGTCGTGGGGCCGGCCGAGCAGCCGCAGCGCGGCATCGTCGAGCGCCTGCAGCCCCAGCGACACGCGGTTCACGCCTGCTGCGGCGAGGGCCGCGAACCTGGCCGCCTCGACCGAGGAGGGATTGGCCTCGAGCGTCACTTCAAGGTCGGGTGCGAGCGGCCAGAGGCGCGCGGCGTCCTCGAGCAGCCGGCCGACGAGCGCTGGGGGCATGAGCGAGGGCGTGCCGCCGCCGAAGAAGACCGAGACGAGGGCATGGCCCGGCGTTGCCGCGGCCTCGTGGGCGAGCTCGGCGCGATAGGCGGCCTCCCAGTCGGCCGGGTCAATTCCGGGCCGGACATGGCTGTTGAAGTCGCAGTAGGGGCATTTCGTCACGCAGAAGGGCCAGTGAACATAGAGCGCAAGCGACCGGAGCGAAGGCGGGGCCTTCGCCTCCGGACCCGCTGCAGCTCCGGCCTGCGGGGCCGCCCCGCTCACCCGCCCCACGCCGCCAGGAGCTTCGCGAAGGCGCGCGCCCGGTGGCTGATGGCGTGCTTCTGCTGCGGGTCCATCTCGCCGAAGGTCTCGCAATGGCCCTCGGGCACGAACATCGGGTCATAGCCGAAGCCGCGCGCCCCGCGCGGTGGCCACACCAGGGTGCCGGGGCAGGTGCCTTCGAACAGCGCCTCGCGGCCGTCGGGGAAGGCCAGCGCCAGGGTGCAGTGGAAGGCCGCACGGCGCGACGCCTCGGGGCCCAGCGCCTGCAGCTTCTCCTCCACCCTGCGCATGGCGAGGGACCAGTCGCGCCCCTGGCCCGTCTCGGCCCAGTCGGCGGTGTGCACGCCCGGCGCCCCGCCAAGCGCCTCGACGCACAGGCCGGAATCGTCGGCGAGCGCCGGCAGCCCCGCGCCCCGCGCGGCGGCGCGCGCCTTGATGCGCGCATTGCCGGCGAAGCTCGTCTCGGTCTCGGCCGGCTCGGCGAGACCGAGGCCTGCGGCCGAGACGCAGGCGATGCCGAGCGGGGCAAGAAGGGCCTCGATCTCGCGGAGCTTGCCGGGATTGTGGGTGGCGATCACCAGCCGCTGCGGGCGCGGCAGCGTCATCGGCCGACCGCCGCGCGCTGGTGGGCGAAGATCTCCGCGCAGCCGATCCGCGCAAGCCGGAGGAGCCGCAGCAGCGTCTCCTCGTCGAACGGCTCCTTCTCGGCGCTTGCCTGCACCTCGACGACCCGGTCGTCGGAGGTGAGCACGAAGTTGCCGTCGGTCCCGGCCGCCGAGTCCTCGGCATAGTCGAGGTCGAGCACGGGCGTGCCGGCGAACACCCCGCACGAGACGGCGGCGACGGCGCGCGGCAGCGGGTCGGTCGCGAACGGGGTCTCGCCGTGGATCCGGTCGAGCGCGAGGCGGAGCGCGACCCAGGCGCCCGAGATGGCCGCAGTGCGCGTGCCGCCATCGGCCTGGAGCACGTCGCAGTCGAGCGTCACCTGCCGCTCGCCGAGCGCCTTCAGATCGGTGACGGCGCGAAGCGACCGGCCGATGAGCCGCTGGATCTCCTGGGTCCGGCCCGACTGCCGCCCGCGGGCGGCCTCGCGCTCGCCCCGGCTGTGGGTGGCGCGCGGCAGCATGCCATATTCGGCCGTCACCCAGCCCTCGCCCCTGCCGCGGAGCCAGGGCGGAAGCCGCTCCTCGACCGAGGCCGTCACCAGCACATGGGTCTGGCCGAACTTGACGAGCGCCGACCCTTCGGCGTGCGGGTTGACATGGGGCGTGATCTCGACGGGGCGCATCATGTCGGGCGCGCGGCCGGATGGGCGCATGACCGTTCCTTCGGCTGGGGCGGGCCTGCTCTAGCGGGCCGTGGCCGGCCTCGGCAACCGGCGCCCCCGGTTGAGAGAGGGCCGCCGATCCCCTAGATGCAGGGGCAGGATGCAGCCCAGTGCCCCCCCTGATCCCGGGCCGGTGCTCGGCTCGATCGGCGATCTATCCGAGCGCGCCCGCGCGATCTTTCGCGACATCGTCGAATCCTATCTCGCGACCGGCGAGCCGGTCGGCTCGCGCACGCTCGCCCGCCACGGCGGGTTCAACCTCTCCGCCGCCTCGATCCGCAACGTCATGCAGGATCTGGAAGAGCTCGGCCTGCTCGCCGCGCCGCACACCTCGGCCGGCCGCATGCCGACCGAGCGGGGCCTGCGCCTCTTCGTCGATGCGATGATGCAGGTCAGCGAGCCCAGCCCCGAGGAGGTCGCCGCGATCGAGGCCGAGGCGCGGGCGACCGGCGCCAGCCTCGAGGAGGTCCTCACCCGCACCACCGGCGCGCTCTCGGGGCTTGCCCAGTGCGCCGCCGTGGTGGTGGCCCCCAAGGCGGATGCCGTCATCCGCCAGCTGAACCTCGTGCCGCTGGCACCCGGCCGGCTGCTCTCGGTGCTGGTGGGCGCCGACGGCAGCGTCGAGAACCGGATCGTCGAGCTTGCCGAACCCCTGCCGGAAAGCACCATCCAGCAGGCCGAGGCCTACATGAACGCGCGGCTTTCGGGCATGACCCTTGCGGCCGCGGCCGAGCGGCTGCGCTCCGAGATCGCGAGCGGCCGGGCCGAGCTCGACCGGCTGACCGCCAGCCTGGTCGAGGAGGGCCTCGCGGCCTGGAGCCGCGATGCGACCGGCCCGGTCCTCATCGTCCGCGGCCAGGCCCATCTCCTCGATTCGGCCGATCTCGAGCGCGCCCGCCTGCTGCTCGAGGAGCTGGAGACCAAGGCCCAGCTGGCCCGCCTGCTCGACGAGGCGCGCGCCGCCGACGCGCTCAAGATCTTCATCGGCGCCGAGACCCGGCTCTTCGCGCTCTCCGGCTCGTCGGTGGTGGCGGCCCCCTATCGCAGCGCCGATGGCCGGGTGGTCGGCGTGGTCGGCGTGATCGGACCGACGCGGTTGAACTATGCCCGCGTCGTGCCCATGGTCGATTTCACCGCCAGCCGGCTTTCCAGACTGATGGGTTGAGGA
The DNA here is from genome assembly GCA_029268145.1 of Sphingomonadaceae bacterium. Classification (GTDB taxonomy): domain Bacteria; phylum Pseudomonadota; class Alphaproteobacteria; order Sphingomonadales; family Sphingomonadaceae; genus Thermaurantiacus. The sequence continues at coordinate 18,142 of JAJUHA010000032.1, forward strand.
TGACCGACGAAACCACCGAAGTGACCGAGGAGCTGCCGCTCGAGGAGCAGCTGCGGCGCGCCCGCGAGGAGATCGTGGCGCTGACCGCCGCGCGCGACCATGAGCGCGACCAGGCGCTGCGCGCGATCGCCGAGGCGCAGAACACGCGCAGCCGGCTCGAGCGCGAGAAGGCGGAAGCCGTGGCCTATGCCGCCACCGGCTTCGCCCGCGACATGCTTGTCGTTGCCGACAATCTCGAGCGCGCGCTGGCCAGCCTGCCGCAGGCGCCCGATGAGGTGCTGAAGCCGCTCGTCGCCGGGCTCGAGGCGGTCCAGCGCGAGATGCTCCAGGTGTTCGAGCGGCACGGCATCCGCCGGGTGGCGGCCGTCGGCCTGCCGCTCGACCCGATGCAGCACCAGGCGATGGTCGAGGTCGAGAGCGAGGCCGAGCCGGGCACGGTGGTGGCCGAGCTCCAGTCGGGCTGGCTGCTGAAGGACCGGCTGCTGCGCCCGGCGCTCGTCAGCGTGGCGAAGGCGTCCTGACCGCGCCCGCGCGCGAAAGCCCCGCCGCGAAGGGGAGAAGCGCGAGATAGGCGGCAAGCGGCGGTCGCCCCGGGAGCTGCCAGCCCTCGGCCAGGAGATAGGCCTCGCGGACGATCTCGGCCTGCTGCTCGAGGCCATAGGCCGAGAAGGGCCGGCCCGGCGCGAGCGGCAGGTAGCGGTAGCGCGCGAAGGGTGGCCGCCGCCACCGGAGGTCAATTCCGCTCTGGTGCTGCCAGACATGCACCAGCTCGTGGACGAAATGGCCGCGCACGGCGAGCGGCTCGGCGCTGAAGTCCTCCGACCAGTCGGTGCCATTGGGGTGGAACCAGAGGTGCCCGTCGGGCGCCATAGCGATCCAGGCCGGCTGCCACATCCACCATTTGGCGCGATGGAGCCGGACCGGCGCGGGATCGAGCGCCGGCCCGAACACCCGGGCGGCCAGCGCCCGCTCGCCCGCCGTCAGCGCCCGGCTTTCGCCCGCGGCCGTGGCGCCGGCCCCGCCTGATCCCGCCTCCCTCGCGCCTGCCTCCCTCGCGCCGGCCCCCTTCGCGCCGGCACCCTTCGCGCCGGCCCCGGCCGCATCGGCCTCAGTGCGAATGGCCACCCGCGCTGCCCGGCGTGCGCGCCTCGGCGCTGACGCTGAGCTCGCTGCCGCTGGCAAAGCGCAGCTTGAGGGGGATCCGCTCGCCGGGCTTCACGTCGGCGGCAAGGTCGAACAGCATCAGGTGGTTGCCGCCCGGGGCGAGGCTCAGCCGCCCGGCGGCGGGCACGGCGAGCCGGCTTTCGGCCCGCATGCGCATCACGCCGTCCACCATGGACATGGAGTGCAGCTCGACCCGGCCGGCCCGCGGCGAGGAAACCGCCACCAGCGCGTCGCCAGGCGCCGCCGTGATCTCGAGATAGCCGGCGGCGGGCCGCCCGGTCGCGGCCGGCAGGCGCACCCAGGCGCCGGCCACCTTGGGCGCGCTGGCCTGCGCCATCGCCGGCCGGACAAGCCCGGTGCCGCCGGCGAGCGCGAGGCCGAGCAGGGCGGCCGCCACGCCAAAGGCGGCAAGGCCGAACCCGCGGGAAGAGGTCTTCGAACGCATGTGCTGCTCCAGATGAGCCCCGCGCATAGGGACCGGCCGGTCCGGCTGGCAACACCCAAATTGTCGCGAACGCCCGGGCGCGCCGCCGGCACCCTGCGGCCCATTGATGCGGCCTTCCCCCCACCTATATGCCGGATGCGCGCCGGCAGCGGCCGGCGGGCACGAAGCGCACATGGACACGAAGGGCCGCGCGGGACGCCCCGACGGCGGCCGAAGGACAAGGACGGCAGAGGCATGGCGAAGGTCATCGGAATCGACCTGGGCACGACGAACAGCTGCGTCGCGGTGATGGAAGGCGCGACGCCGAAGGTCATCGAGAATGCGGAGGGCGCGCGGACCACGCCGTCGCAGGTGGCCTTCGCGAAGGACGGCGAGCGGCTCGTCGGCCAGCCCGCCAAGCGCCAGGCGGTGACCAACCCCGAGAACACCATCTTCGCGGTCAAGCGCCTCATCGGCCGCCGCTTCGACGACCCCATGACGCAGAAGGACATGGCGCTCGTCCCCTACCGGATCGTCAAGGGCCCCAATGGCGACGCCTGGGTCCACGCCGGCGGCAAGGACTGGAGCCCCTCGCAGATCTCCGCCTTCATCCTCCAGAAGATGAAGGAAACCGCCGAGCGCTACCTCGGCGAGACGGTGACCCAGGCGGTCATCACGGTGCCGGCCTACTTCAACGACGCCCAGCGCCAGGCGACCAAGGACGCCGGCCAGATCGCCGGCCTCGAGGTGCTCCGCATCATCAACGAGCCGACCGCCGCCGCGCTCGCCTATGGCATCGACAAGCGCAAGGACGCCCACACCATCGCCGTCTATGACCTCGGCGGCGGCACCTTCGACATCTCGATCCTCGAGCTGGGTGACGGCGTGTTCGAGGTGAAGTCGACCGCGGGGGACACCTTCCTCGGCGGCGAGGACTTCGACGCCAAGCTCGTCGACTTCCTCGCCGACGGGTTCAAGCGCGACGAGGGCATCGACCTCAGGAACGACCGTCTCGCCCTCCAGCGCCTCAAGGAGGCCGCCGAGAAGGCCAAGATCGAACTCTCCTCCTCGGCCTCGACCGAAGTCAACCTGCCCTTCATCACCGCCGACCAGACCGGGCCCAAGCACCTGGTGAAGACCATCACCCGGGCGGATCTCGAGAAGCTCGTCCTCGACCTCATCGAGCGGACGCGCAAGCCTTGCCTCGACGCGATGAAGGAAGCCGGCGTGACCGCCGGCCAGATCGACGAGGTGATCCTGGTGGGCGGCATGACCCGCATGCCGGCCGTGCGCGCCTTCGTGAAGGAGCTGTTCGGCAAGGAGCCCAACACCAGCGTCAACCCCGACGAGGTGGTCGCCATGGGGGCCGCCATCCAGGCCGGCGTGCTCCAGGGCGACGTCAAGGACGTGCTCCTCCTCGACGTCACGCCGCTCTCGCTCGGCATCGAGACGCTGGGCGGCGTCTTCACCCGGATGATCGACCGCAACACGACCATCCCGACGAAGAAGTCGCAGACCTTCTCGACCGCCGACGACAACCAGTCCGCCGTCACCATCAAGGTCTTCCAGGGCGAGCGCGAGATGGCGGCCGACAACAAGCTGCTGGGCGCCTTCGATCTCGTCGGCATCCCGCCCGCGCCGCGCGGCGTCCCCCAGATCGAGGTGACCTTCGACATCGACGCCAATGGCATCGTCTCGGTCTCGGCGAAGGACAAGGGCACGGGCAAGGAGCAGCAGATCCGCATCCAGCCCTCGGGCGGCCTGTCCCAGGCCGACATCGACCGGATGGTGAAGGAAGCCGAGCAGTTCGCCGCCGAGGACAGGGCGCGGCGTGAGGCCGCCGAGGCGCGCAACCAGGCCGACAGCCTCATCCACACCACCGAGCGCCAGCTCGCCGAGCATGGCGCCAGGCTGCCTGCCGACGTGAAGGCGGCGGTCGAGGCGGCGATCGCCGATGCGAAGGCCGTGCTCGATTCGGGCGAGACGGCAACGCTCAAGGCGAAGACCGAGGCGCTCGGCCAGGCCGCCATGAAGATGGGCCAGGCCATCTACGAGGCCGAGCAGGCGAAGGCCGCCGAGGCGCCGGCCGGCGGCGGCACGGCGCAGGCCGAGGACGTCGTCGACGCCGACTTCACCGAAGTGGACGACAGCAAGAAGTGACGCGCATGTCCGGGGAGGCAGCGCCTCCCCGGCACGCCTGAGGGACCGGCCGGGTGCAGAGCCAGACCGACTATTACGAGCTGCTCGAGGTTCCGCGCGGTGCGGACGAGGCGACGCTCAAGGCCGCCTACCGCCGGGCGGCGATGAAGTGGCACCCCGACCGAAACCCGGGCAACCGCGAGGCGGAAGCGCGCTTCAAGGCCGTGAACGAGGCCTGGGAGGTGCTGAAGGATCCGCAGAAGCGCGCCGCCTACGACCGTTTCGGCCATGCCGCCTTCCAGGGCGGCATGGGCGGCGGCCGGCCAGGGAACGGCTTCGACGATTTCCCGGGCGGCTTCGCCGACATCTTCGATTCGGTGTTCGGCGAGTTCATGGGGCGCGGCCGGGGCGCGCGCCCGCCGCGGCGCGGCAACGACATCCGCTACGACCTCGAGGTCAGCTTCGAGGAAGCGTTCCACGGCAGCGAGGCCGAGATCCGCTTCGACACCGCCGTCGCCTGCGAGGCCTGCGGGGGCTCGGGCGGGAAGCCCGGCGCCCGGGTGGTTCCCTGCCAGACCTGCGGCGGCCGCGGCCAGGTGCGCATGCAGAACGGCCTGTTCGTCGTCGAGCGCACCTGCCCCTCCTGCCAGGGCGAGGGCGCCCAGCTCTCCGACCCCTGCGCCACCTGCCAGGGCGAGGGGCGGGTCGAACGGCGCAAGACGCTCAAGGTGAAGGTTCCCGCCGGTGTCGATGACGGCACCCGCATCCGCCTCGCCCAGGAAGGCGAGGCCGGCCCGCGCGGCAGCCCGCCCGGCGACCTCTATATCTTCGTCCACCTCCGCCCGCACCCCTTCTGGAAGCGCGACGGCACCACGCTCTTCGCCCAGGTGCCGGTGAGCTTCGTGACGGCAGCACTGGGCGGCGCGCTCGAGATCCCCGGTCTCGACGGCGCTCCGGTCGAGCTCCGCATCCCCGCCGGCACCCAGACCGGCCGCCAGTTCCGGGTGCGCGGGCGCGGCTTCCCCAGCCTCAACGGCAGCGGCCCCGGCGATCTCGTGATCCAGGTCGAGCTCGAGACGCCGACCCGGCTGACCGCCCGCCAGAGGGAGCTTCTGGAGGAGTTCCGCTGCATCGAGGAGGGCGAGGCCAACTGCCCGAAGGCGAAGGGCTTCTGGGAGCGCGTGAGAGGCGCGCTCGACGGGCTGGCCGACTGAGCCGCGGGCACCCCCTGCGTTCGGCTCCGGCCCTGCGCCGGGGCGGGCCATGACGGACGGCCCGGTCGAGCCGCGCTGGCAGGCCGGCCTCGAGCGCGCGCTGTTCGCCTCGCGCTGGCTGGTCGTGCCCTTCTACTTCGGGCTGCTGCTCTCGCTCCTCATGCTTTTCGTCATCTTCGTGAAGGGGCTTCTCGGCTATCTCCCCAGGCTGCTCCTGCTCGATCTCGACACGGTGATCCTGGCGACGCTCGCCCTCATCGACATCGCGCTGGTCGCCAATCTCGTCGTCATCGTCGTGCTGGCCAGCTACGAGATGATGGTCTCGCGCATCGACACCGAGCGCGAGCGGCCGGGCTGGATGGGCGCGCTCGGCTTCGGCGACGTCAAGCTGAAGCTGTTCAGCTCGATCGTCGCCATCTCGGGCATCCAGCTCCTGAAGCTGTTCATGGGCCTCGGCGGGCCCAACCCGCCGCCCGCCGACACGCTGTTCTGGCTGGTCGTCGTCCACGTCACCTTCGTGGTCTCGACGCTTCTTTCGGCGATCGCCGAATGGGTCTCCGCCCAGGCGAAGGCGAACAAGTGACCCCGTGCGGCGCATGGTCCGCGTCGAACCTGCGCCGCGAGAGGGCGGCCGGGCTCAGAGGAAGCGGGCGACGACCTCGCGGTAGGATCGGGAGACCTTGACGGTCGCGCCCGAGGCAAGGGTGAGGAAGCATTCGCCGTTGGTGTGGGGCTTCACCTGCTTCACATTGTCGAGGTTGACGATGGTCGAGCGGTGGACGCGCTGGAACTTCCTGGGGTCGAGCCGGCGCTCGAGGTCCTTCATCGTCTCGCGCAGCACGAGCGTGCGTTCGGCGGTCGACAGGCACATATAGTCGCCCGCCGCGTCGATCTTCTCGATCGAGTCGACGTCGACCCGGAAGATCTGGCCCTGGTCGCGCACGCTGATGACGCGCTCGTAGCGGTCAGGCCCGCCCTCGGAGGGAAGCTCGAGCGAGGCGACGGCGGCGGGGTCGACTTCAGCGAGGCGGGCGGCGAGCCGCTCGGCCTCCTCGCACAGGCGCTTCTCGGCGAGCCGGGCGCGCACCCGGTCGAGCGACTGGGCGAGCCGGTCCTCCTCGACGGGCTTCAGCAGATAGTCGACCGCCTCGGCCTCGAAGGCGCGGATGGCGTGGTCGGAATAGGCGGTCACGAAGATGACGAGCGGCGGCGCGATGTCGGCGAGCGCGGACATGACCGCGAAGCCGTCGAAGGTCGGCATCTGGATGTCGAGGAAGACGAGGTCGGGCCGCTCGGTGCGGATGGCGCGGATGGCCTCGCGGCCGTTCATCGCCTCGCCGACGATCTCGATGTCGGCGTGGCGCTCGAGGCGATGGCGCAGGCCCTTGATGGCGAGGGCCTCATCGTCGACGAGGAGCGTGCGGATGGGCATGTCAGGCGACCTCTCCTGGTTCGCGCGCGCTCGCGGGTGACGCGGGCAGCGCGGGCGAAGTGGTGGCGAACAGACTGGTGGCGACGGGTCGGCCTTTCTGGGCCGGGGCATTGGGCCCGGGCTGGGGCGCGCCCGCCATCTGGCAGGGCACGTCGATCGTGACCCGAAGTCCCGGGCCGAGCGCCTGCCCCCTGGCCGCGGCGGCCTGAACCGCCTCTGAACCGAGCGCCGGGGCAAGCTCGAAGCGGTGGTCGGCGCCATAGACCTGGGCAAGCCGCTCGCGGATGTTGTCGAGCCCGAGGCCGGTCCCCTCGTGGGTCGGCCCCGGCCCGCCCGGGCCGATCCCGGGGCCGGTGTCGGCCACCTCGACGAGCAGGCGGCCGCGCTCGACCCGCGCGGAGACGAGGATGTCGGCGCCCTCCTCCTGCGGGGTGACGGCATATTTCACCGCGTTCTCGACCAGCGGCTGGAGCAGGAGCGAGGGCAGCCGCGCGCCTTCCGCCTCGGGCTCGACATCGAAGGCGACGCGCATCCGCTCGCCGAAGCGGATCTTCTCGATGTCGAGGTAGAGCCGGAGCGCCTCCACCTCCTGGGCGACGGTGGTGAGCCCGGCGCGCTCGCCGACCAGCGTGTAGCGCAGGAAGGAGGACAGCCGCGAAAGCATGGCATTGGCCTTCTCGGTGTCGCCGACGAGGACGAGGGTCGAGATGGAGTTGAGGGTGTTGAACAGGAAGTGCGGGTTGAGCTGGTAGCGCAGCATCTCGAGCTGGGCGCGGCTGGCCTGGCCCTCGAGCCGGGCGAAGCGCTCGGCCTGTTCGTCGAGCATGAGATAGTAGTTGATGCCGTAGTAGAGGGCGGTCCAGGCGCCGAGCACGGCCAGCGTGAGCAGGATGGCGCCCATGAACTCGATGCCCACGGGGCGCCAGTCGGGCCGGTAGAAGGTGGCGTGGGCCCAGACCTCGATGGTCGAGAAGAGGATGGCGCCGGCGCCCAGGATGAGGATGGTGAGGCTCCACACCCACACCGGCTTCATGCGGATGATCCGCCGGTAGGCCGAGGCCATCAGCAGGGTGATGGAAAAGCCGGTGATGGTGACGAGGATCGCCGGCAGGATGAAGGCGACCCCCATCGCGTTGGCAAGGCCGCTCAGCGCGCGCACCAGGAAATAGCCGCTCCAGCCGGCGATCTGGAGGGTCCAGAAGGCCCGGTTCCGGTCGGCGAAGAAGCCGCGGCGGTCGAGCGGGAGCGAGCCCATGGGGCAAGTTTAGGTGCTGGCGGGGAAAAGGCCAAGGCGCGGCGGGTGCGCGGCGTCGGCGAGCGCGACCAGCGCCGCGCGGGCGACGACGTCCCCCGGGCTCGCCGGGGCCTTCACGGCGCGCTCGGCGGCGAGCAGGGTGGCGAGCCCCCGGTCGATCCGCGGCATCGGCCAGCGCGGCAGCGCCTCGGCGA
>JAJUHA010000033.1 GCA_029268145.1 Sphingomonadaceae bacterium
CCTCGGTGTCGAGAACCAGACGAACGGCGCGCTCGCGCACCTCAGGGGAAAACTTGTTCGTGGTCTTGCTCATGATGCTCCACCTTACTCAGGAGTTGGAGCCTCCGGCAAACCCAGCGCGGTTCAATCTTGGGTGCGAAATAGGTGCAACGGGAGATCAAGCCCTAGCGTATGACCGGCGGTCCAACCTTGCCTCTGCACGCCAGAAAACCTAGTGATTTCAGGGCGTAGTAGTGGAAAGGCAGGCAACCGGATACACTAGGGATAGCGCACCTTGAGAGCCTCAAAATCCGGTTCCGGAAACGGAGTATCGGTTCGATCCCGATCACCCGCACCAGCTTTCCGACGGGCCGGCCGGCAGCCGCCACACCAACCCTCCCGGCCGGCCCGGTTGCTCCTGTCCCGACGGGCCGGCCGCCGCCCGCCCTCCCGGCCGGCCAGGCTGCGCCTGTCCCGCCGGGCCGGCCCGCGTTCGCCGGGGACAGAGGCTGCCGAGACAAGCCGCGGCGCCTGCCTTCAGGCGCCAGCAGGGACGGGCGATCCTCGGGTCGGAGATCCCCGGCTTGCAAGTATATTGATATCAATGTAGAGGGCGGGCATGGAACCGTCCGAAGCACGTGCCGTCGGATCGACCTGCCTCTGCCTCAGGGTGCGCAAGGCAGCGCGGCGGGTCGGCCGCATGTTCGACGAGGCATTGTCGCCCGTCGGTCTCACCAACGGCCAGTTCTCGCTCCTCGCCATGCTGGCAGCACGCGACGACTGGACCATGCAGGGACTGGCCGATGCCCTCGGCGCCGACCAGAGCTCGCTCACCGCGGCTCTGAAGCCGCTGGAGCGCCGCGGTCTGGTGCGCACCGCCGCGGGCGCCGACGACCGTCGCGTGCGCAGGCCAGCGCTGACGCCGGCAGGGGCTGCGCTGCTCGACGAGGCGCTGCCCCTGTGGCGCAGCGCCCAGGACCGCGCCGAGGCCATGGTCGGTGGCCCAGGCGCCGAGCGGCTGCGTCGCGATCTCTCCCGACTGACCTGAGCCAATGGGGAAATGCGCATGCGCACGGCCAGAAGGATTGATACCAAGGAAATGGACGGCCGCGTTCCGGTTCTCGCCCTGGCTTCCTTCGCGCTGGGGACCGAGGCCTATGTCTATGTTGGACATCTCGGGGCGCTGAGCGCCGATCTTGGCGTCACCATCGCCCAAGCCGGACTTCTCGGGACGGTCTTCGCGCTGACCTGCGCGGTGGCGGCCCCGCTGCTCTCCTCGCTCACGGCTGCGCTCGACCGGCGGGCCGTCGTCGTCTGGGGGCTTGTGGCGGTTGGCGCCCTCAACGCGCTTGCGGCCCTTGCGCCGGGCCTTGAAGCGCTGCTCGCCCTGCGCTTCGGCTGCGGTATCGCCGCCGCCCTCGTCGGGCCAGCGGCGTCGGCAGCCGCCGCCGCGCTTGCGCCGCCCGAACGCAGGGGCCGCGCAATGGCGGTGGTGCTCGCCGGCATGACGCTCGCCTTCCTCCTCGGCATTCCGACCGGCAGCCTCATCGGCGCGCTCGGCGGCTGGCGCGCGACCTTCGCCTTCGCGGCCGTGGTCGCCCTCCTTGCCGCTGCTGCGGTGCGCCTGACCCTTGCTGCCGTTCCGGGAGGATCTCCGCATGGCCTCGGCGGCCTCGTCGTCGGCCTCCGGCCATCGGTTGCCGGACCGCTCCTTCTGACGTGCATCGGCTTTGCCGCGACCTTCACCGTGATCGCCTACATCGCCCCGGTCGCGCTCGCGATCGCCGGCCTCGAGGGAGCGGAGGTGGGCGGGCTGCAGGCGCTCATCGGGGTCGGGAGCTTGCTCGGGATCGCGATCGGTGCACGCTTTGCCGATGATGGACGCGCCTTCCTCTTGGTGGCGGCGAGCTTCCTCGTCTCGGCCGTCGCGCTGTCGCTCTACTCGATCCTGGGCGCGTCGCAGGCGGACGATCCCGTGCGGCTCGCGCTGCTCGGCGCGGCGATGGTCGTCGGCGCGGCAGCCCTGTTCTCGCGCACGCCGGCGATCCAGGCGCAGCTCGTCCGCCGGGCGCCGGAGAGGGCGAGCGTCGTCCTCGCCCTGAACGGCTCGATGGTGTTTGCCGGCCAGGGGCTCGGGGCCGCGGTCGGTGCCCTCGTCATCGGCAGCTTCGGCGTCTCCACCCTCGGTTTCGTCGCGGCCGGGATCGCACTCGTCGGGGCGCTGGCCGCAATCGCGATGGAACGTGCCCTTTCCCTTCCCCGCCCCGCAAGGAGACCCACATGACCGCGCTTGCAGATTCCCCTGTCGCGCCACTGCCGGTCCGGCCGAACGGTGCGATCACCGCCGGCATCGTCGCTGGTGCCCTCTTGTGGGGCGTTGCCGTGGCGTGGCTTGCCGGGCGCGGAATCCTTGCCAGCCTCCCCATGCCGCTGATCGCGCTCGTCGTCGCGGCAGGGATTGCGCTGCCGACTGGCGCATTCCTGCTGATCCCTGGGCTCAAGCGCTACATCGAGGCGGTCGGGCTCTATCCGCTCACCATTCTCCACGTCTGGCGCGTGCCCGCTGCGCTCGCCTTCTTCGCCTGTGGCCTCGCTGGCCTGCTCCCCCCGCTGTTCTGGATCCTGGCCGGGGTCGGCGACCTGATCGCCGGGCTCTACGCGGCACGGCTGTTCTTCCGCCCGGGCGACCGGCGCTTCTATCGCAGCTTCCACGTCTTCGGTTTTGCCGACTTCGTGGTGGCGGTGGGCACGGGCCTGACCTTCACCCTGCTTCAGGATCCGCGGATGGCCACCATCGCCGTCCTGCCGATGGCGCTCATCCCGCTCTTCGGGGTCGGCATTTCCGGCGCCAGTCACCTGCTCGCCTTCGCGCTGCTGCGGAAGGGCAGATTCACCGGTTGACGGCGCCTGCGCTGCGAAGGTGCAGGATGAGCGCCTGCAGCGCCGCCGGCACGTGGCGCCGGCTCGGATGATAGAGATGAAGCCGCGCAGTCGGCGGGCACCAGTCGGCGAGCACGCGGACGAGCCGCCCCGCCGCGATGTGATCCGCCACGTCGACGAGCGCGGCATAGGCCAGTCCCACGCCGTCGAGCGCGGCCCGCACCATGAACTCCGGCGCATCGAGTGTCAGCGGCCCTTCGACCGCCACGCGCACCTCGCGCCCGTCCTTCTCGAACTCCCAGTCGAACAGCGCGCCCGACCCGCGCATGCGGTAGCGCACGCAGGCATGCGCCCTGAGGTCCGCCGGCGCCTTCGGGATGGCGCGCCCCGCGAAATAGGCAGGGGCGCCCACCACCGCAAACTCGACCGGCGGTCCGATCGGCACTGCAATCATGTCGGCCGCCAGCCGCTCGCCGAAGCGGATGCCGGCGTCGAACCCCCGCGCCACGATGTCGACGGTTGCGTCCTCGACCGCCAGCTCGACCTCGACGTCCGGGTGCGCGGCGAGGAAGCCGGGGAGCGCGGGCGCGAGCACCAGGGCGGCCGCCAGCCGCGGCACGTTGAGGCGCACCCGGCCGGCCGGCCGATCGCGAAAACCATTGGCGGCATCCACTGCAGCCGCGATCCGCTCAAGCGCCGGCGCAAGTTCGGCAAGCAGCCGCTCTCCAGCCACGGTCGGCGCGACGCTGCGGGTCGTGCGGTTGAGGAGCCTGACACCGAGCCGCGCTTCGAGCCCGCGAACCGCGTGGCTGAGTGCGGAGCGCGAGACGCCAAGCTCGGTCGCGGCCCGCGCGAAGCTGCCATGCCGGACGACGGCGGCGAGCCCGGCAAGATCGGGCAGGTCGCGGGGGGTCATTGTTGAACTCGGCTCACCATCACGTGCCGATTAGCACATCTACCGGGCAGCCATCGAGCGGGGCATGTCAGGTTCCAGGCCTGCCCCGAGAGGAGACCCGCATGACGCCCGACACCCCCAACCTGGCCGGCAGGGTCGCGCTGGTCACAGGCGCCGGCAGCGGCATCGGCCGTGCTGCTGCACTCGCCCTGGCGCGGGCGGGCGCCGACCTGGTGCTCGCCGGCCGCCGGGCAGAGGAGCTCATGGCAGTGGCGCGCAAGGCCGAGGGCGTCGGCCGCCGGGCATTGCCAGTGCCCACCGACGTGTCGGACGCCGCGCAGGTCGAGGCGCTGGTGGCGGCCGGGATCCACCGGTTCGGCCGGCTTGACGCTGCCTTCAACAACGCCGGCATCGAGGGCGCCTTCGCGCCGATCACAGAGCTCAGCGAGGCCGACTTTGACGCGACCATCGCGGTCAACCTCAAGGGTGTCTGGCTGTGCTGCCGCCAGGAGATCGCTGCCATGCAGCGGTTCGGGCGCGGCGGCGCGATCGTCAACACCTCCTCCTGGCTCGCGCACGGCGCGTTCCCGGGCTCGTCGATCTATTCCGCCTCCAAGGCCGCTCTTGACGGCATGATCCGGGCGCTCGCCCAGGAGGCAGCCGGTGCCGGCATTCGCGTGAACAACGTCAGCCCCGGCATCATCGACACGCCGATGCTGCGCCGGTTCGGCGATGACGCGGCAATGCGGCCTTTCGTCGATCATACCCCGGCGCGCAGGCTCGGCACGCCGGAGGACGTGGCAGGCGCGGTGGTCTGGCTCTGCTCGGACGCGGCGCGCTTCGTCACCGGCCAGAACCTGCTCGTCGACGGGGGCTACAGCATCCCGGGTCACCGCACCTGGCTCGCCGGTGAGGTCACGGCGGCCTCCGACCGCCGCGCCGCGTGAGGGGATCGGTCATGCTGCGCCCTCTTCTTCTCTGTGCAGCCCTCATCCTGGCAGCCGCGCCCGGTGCCGGGCAAAGCCTGCCTGACGGCTTCTTCCCGGAAGGCCTCGCGCGGTCGGCCGATGGCACGCTCTACGCCGGCAGTGCCGTCGCGGGCTCGATCGTGCGGGTGCGCCCGGGCGCGGGCGCCGCCGAGCCGTTCGTGGCGCCCGGCGCCGGCGGGCTGATGTCGGTCCAGGGGCTGCACGCCGATGACCGCGCGGGGTGGCTCTATGCCTGCACTGGCGACCTCGGCGTCGCCCGGACTCCGAGGACCGAGAGTGCGCTTCTCGCCTTCTCGCTCGCCGACGGGCGGCTGATGGGTCGCTGGCCGCTGCCGGGCGGCGGCTTCTGCAACGATCTGACACCAGCACCAGGTGGCGGCTTTTTCGTGTCCGACACGGCCAGGCCTCGGATCCTGCGATTCGATCCCGACCAGAACCAGCTCGCCGTCTGGGTCGAGCATCCGCTCCTGGGCGGCGCCGACTTCAACGGCAATGGCATCGCCGTCGATCGGGGCGCGGTCTATCTGACCACCTTCACCGACGGGCGGCTGCTGCGCGTGCCGATCCGCGACGGCGGCGCAGCCGGTACGCCAGAGACCGTGGCGCTGCCGCGCCCGCTTGCCGGCGCCGACGCGCTGCGGGTGGCAGCGCCCGGGCGCCTCCTCGTCTTCGAGAATGACATTCCGGGCGGCAACGGCCGACTGACGCTCGTCGACCTCCGCGCGAGGCCGCCGCGCCTCGCGGTCGTGGCCGAGGGCCTGGCCGAGCCCACCAGCGGGGTCATCCACGACGGCCGGGTGATCGTCGTCGAATCGCAGTTCCGCAAGCTGTTCGGTGCCGAGAAGGGACGCCCGCCCGCGCCCTTCGCGCTGCGCTCGGTCGCGCTGCGCCTCGATGAGGCGCGCAGCGTGCCGCTGCCCGGCGGCCTCGACTACCCGAACGGCGTCGCGGTCGGGTCCGACGGCACGCTCTACGTCGGCTCGATCACCAGCGGCCGCGTGATGATGCAACGCCCCGGACGTCCCTGGACGATGCTCTTCCCGGGCTCGGCCGAGCTCTTCGCCTCGACGAGCCTGCGGCTCGACGCCGCGCGCGGCCTGCTCTGGGGCGCCTCTCCCGACGTCCTGACCGAAGGCCGCCCGGCACGCGCCCACCGCGTGTTCGCGCTGGACGCGAAGACGGGGGCGGTGCGCCACTCGGTCGTGCTGCCCGACGGCGGCTTCGGCAACGACCTCGCCGTCGGGCCAGACGGGTCGGTGCTGGTCACCGACAGCCGCAACGGGCGCGTGCTTCGCCTCGCGCCGCAAGCCGCGCGCTTCGAGACGGTGATTGAGGATGCCCGCCTGCGCGGGCCGGCGAACATCGGCGTGGCAGGCATCGCCCGCGGGCAGGACGGCCGGCTGCTCCTCGGCAATTTCGGGACCGGGCGACTCTACGCGCTGGAGGGCCGGCGCCTGCGCGAGCTTGCGCTCCCGCGGCCCATCGAGAATCCGGACGGCATGTGGCTGGGGGCCGACGGCGCGCTCTGGTTGACCGAAGGCGCGGTCCAGAGCGGCGATGGCAGGCTGCTGCGCATCGCCGAGCCCTTCGCCCCTGGTGCGCGCATCATCGAGACGCGGCTGTCCGGCCTCGAGTCGCCGGTCAACCTGACGGCCCTGCCGGACGGGAGGATGTGGATCAGCGAGGCGCGCATCCGCCACCGCCTGATCGGGGACCGCAGGCTGCCCGCGCCAACGCGCTTCCGCCTTGTCGCAATCGACACGGACGGCGGCGCGCCATGACATGCGGCCCCCGGGGAACCCGTCCCACCGGCCAGCCGCCACACCAACCCTCCCGGCCGGCCCGGTTGCGCGCGCCCCCGCGCTGCCGTATCCGGCGGCATACAGCATGCTCGCGCGCCGTCCCCTGCTCCTCGGCCTTGCCGCCCTTGCTGCTGCGCCGGCGCGGGGCCAGCGCGCGTCCGGCCCGCCGGTCGCCGCTGCGGCCGACCTCCAGGCCGCGATGCCCGAGCTGGTTGCCGCCTTCGCCCGCCGCACCGGCCGGTCGGTCCGCGTCTCGCTCGGCTCGTCGGGCAGCTTCACCCAGCAGATCCTCGCCGGCGCTCCGTTCGAGCTGTTCCTCTCCGCCGACGAGCGCTACGTCGCGAAGCTCCACGCGGCCGGCCGCACCCTCGACGCAGGCCGGCCCTACGCCATCGGCCGCATCGGCCACGCCCAGCCGCTCGACTCGCCGGTCCGCGTCGATCCGTCGCTTGCCGGCCTCGCCGAGGCGCTGAAGCAGAGCCGCATCCGCCGCTTCGCCATCGCCAATCCCGTCCACGCCCCCTATGGCCGCGCCGCGCGCGAGGCGCTCACCCGCGCCGGCCTCTGGGCGGCGATCGCGCCTCGGCTCGTCCTCGGCGAGAATGCCGCCCAGGCCACGCAGTTCGCCCTCTCCGGCGCGGTCCAGGGCGGCATCATCCCGCTCTCGCTCGCCCGCGCGCCGGCCCTCGCGCACAGGCTGCGCTTCGCCCTCATCCCCGCCCACTGGCACGCCGAGCTGCGCCAGCGCATGGCCCTCCTCAGGGGCGCAAGCGCCACGGCGCGCGCCTTCCACGACTTCCTTGGCCAGGCCGAAGCCCGGGCCATCCTCCGCCGCTACGGCTTCCAGCTCCCCGGCGAGGCCGCCTGATGGACGGCGAGGCGCTCGCGCTCTCGCTGCGGCTCGCGGGTGCCACGGCGCTCCTCCTCCTTCCGGTTGGCCTCTGGCTCGGCCGCAGCCTCGCCTTCGGCCGGCTGAAGGGCGCCGGGCTCGTCGAGGCCGTCGTCACCCTGCCGCTGGTCCTGCCGCCCACGGTGCTCGGCTTCTATCTCCTCCAGTCCTTCACCGGCGCGGCACCCCTTGGTGCGCTGGTCGAGGCGCTCCTCGGCCAGCCGCTCGCCTTCAGCTTCGCCGGCCTCCTCGTCGCCTGCATGGTCGCCAACCTGCCGTTTTCGGTGCAGCCGATGCAGCGCGGCTTCGAGGCCATCCCGGCCGAGGTGCGCGAGGCCGCCGCCGTCTCCGGCCTCTCCCCGTTCCGGGCCTTCCTGAAGGTCGAGCTGCCGCTCGCGCTTCCGGGCATCCTGACCGCCATGGTCCTCACCTTCGCCCACACCGTCGGCGAGTTCGGAGTCGTCCTCATGGTCGGCGGGGCCATCCCCGGCGAGACCCGCACTGCGGCGATTGCCATCTACGATTCGGTCCAGGCCTTCGACATGGTGAGCGCGGGGCGGATGGCGGCGTTCCTCCTCCTGCTCTCGATCGCGGCCATCCTCGCCGTCCAGTCGCTCGGCCGCAGGCTCCGCGCCCATGGCTGAAGCCGGGGTTGCCGTCGCGCTGCGGGCCGAGGCGCCCATTCCGCTCGATCTCGCCTTCGCCGTCGGCCCAGGCGAACTCGTCGCCCTCGTCGGACCGTCGGGCGCGGGCAAGTCGAGCGTGCTGCGCAGCATCGCCGGTCTTCACCGCCCGTCCGCCGCCCGCGTGGTCGCGGGCGGCGAGGTCTGGGCCGACAGCGGAACAGGCCTGTTCCTGCCGCCGCACCGGCGCCGGGTCGGCCTCCTGTTCCAGGCCTATGCCCTGTTCCCGCACCTCACGGCCCGCGCCAATGTGGAAGCCGCGATGGGCCACCTGCCGCGCGCCCAGCGCGCCGCGCGGGCCGAGGCGCTGCTCGCCCTCGTCCACCTCGAAGGGCTCGGCGCGCGCCGGCCGCACCAGCTCTCCGGCGGCCAGCAGCAGCGGGTCGCGCTCGCCCGCGCGCTCGCCCGCGAGCCCGCCGTGCTCCTCCTCGACGAGCCCTTCGCGGCCGTCGACCGCCGCACGCGGCGTGCGCTCACCGCCGAGCTCCAGGCGCTCAGGGCCTCCATCCGCATCCCCACCCTCCTCGTCACCCACGATCTCGACGAGGCCCGCGCCCTTGCCGACCGGCTGCTGGTGCTCGACGGCGGCCGGCTGCTCCAGGAAGGCCCGCCCGAGGCGGTGCTGGCGGCTCCGGCCTCCGCTGCGGTGCGCGCTGCGCTGGACCTTCCGGCTCAGCCAGCCGAGGGCGGCTTCAGCCGGGCGACGAGCGCGGCGCCGGCGCCTGCCGCCGCGCCGTCGAGCGTGGCGACGAGCGCCCGGTAATCGGCCAGCACGGCGCGCCCCTCCTCGGTCAGCGCCGCGCCGTGCCGGCCCCCCGGGTGGGTGGCCACCAGCGGTGCGACGAAGCAGCGGTTCATGGTGGCGACCATCAGCCAGGCGCGCCGGTAGCTGAGCCCGAGCGCCCGCCCCGCCGCCGAGATCGAGCCATGGGTGGCGATCGCGTGGAGGAGATCGGCCTTGCCCGGCCCGAGCGCAATCTCCTCGCCCCGCACCAGCTGCGCCTTCAGCTTCAGCCTGCCCGCCTCTCCCGCCACCGGCACCTCCGGGCCGGCCATGCCTCGCCGAAATGCCGGGTGCAATCCGGCAGCCGCGCGCTAGAAGGCCGGGGGAAGGGCAAGGGAGGACGCCGATGGAGCTCGGTCTCAGGGGCAAGAAGGTCATCCTGTCGGGCGGGAGCCGCGGCATCGGCCGCGCCAGCCTCGAGCTGTTCGCCGACGAGGGCTGCGACATCGCCTTCTTCTCGCGCAACCCCGACCAGGTCGAGGACACCCGCCAGAGCCTCGCGGCGCGCGGCGGCAAGGTCCATGCCGAGGCGCTCGACTTCACCGGGGTCGAGGTCTACCGGGATTTCCTCGCGCGCGCCCGCGATGCACTCGGCGGCTGCGACATCTTCGTCCACAACGTCTCCTCCTCGGGCGCCGGCGCCACCGGGGACTGGGAGAAGACCTTCCTTCTCGACATCCGCGGAGCCGTCGAAGGGGTGGAGCAGCTCACGCCCGCGCTCGAAGCCTCGGGCGCCGGCTCCATCATCTTCATGTCCTCGACCGCCGCGGTCGAGACCTTCCTGGTGCCCCAGGCCTTCAACGCGCTGAAGGCCGCGCTCATCACCTATGCCAAGCAGCTCTCGCAGGCGCTCGGCCCCAAGGGCATCCGCGTCAATGTCGTGACGCCGGGCCCGATCAAATATCCCGGCGGCAACTGGTCGATGATCGAGACCGCCATGCCCGACTTCTACAAGGCAACGCTTGCCGGCTTCGCGCTCGGCCGGTTCGGCACGCCCGAGGAAGTGGCGAAGGCGGTCGTGTTCCTGGCGAGCCCTGCCTCGAGCTACACCACCGGCACCAACCTCGTCATCGACGGCGGCTACACCAAGCGCGTCCAGTTCTAGCGGCCGGCCCGCGGGGCCTTGACGCCCGGCCGCCGGGCGGCGAGGCGCGCCCGCCATGGCTCCGCCCGACCCTGCCGATCCTCCGTCTCCCGCCCCGCCAGGGCCGCTCGCCGGTGTCCGCGTGCTCGATCTCTCGCGCGTGCTCGCCGGCCCCTGGGCCACCCAGGCGCTGGCCGACCTCGGCGCGACGGTCTGGAAGGTGGAGCGCCCCGGCGCCGGGGACGACACGCGCGGCTGGGGCCCGCCCTTCCTTCCCGATGGCAGCGGGGATGCCTGCTACTTCGCCGCCGCCAACCGCAACAAGCAGGCGCTCGCCATCGACTTCGCGACACCTGAGGGCGCGGGCCTCATCCGCGCGCTCGCCGGCCACGCCGATCTCCTCGTCGAGAATTTCCGCACCGGAACCCTCGCCCGCCACGGCCTCGACCCTGCCGATCTGCGCCGCGCCAATCCCCGCCTCGTCACCTGCTCCATCACGGGCTTCGGCCAGACCGGCCCGCGCGCCAGCGAGGCCGGCTATGACTTCCTCATCCAGGGCATGGGCGGCCTCATGTCGCTGACCGGCGAGCCGGGCGGCGGCCCCCTGCGCGCCGGCATCCCGGTCGCCGATCTCGCCACCGGCCTCTATGCCACCATCTCGATGCTCGCCGCGCTCCACCATGCGCGCACGACCGGAGAGGGCCAGCACATCGACGCCGGGCTCCTCCAGGCGCAGGTGGCCATCCTTGCCAACCACTGGGCGAACTGGCTCAACGCCGGGCGCGTGCCCGCCCGCTCGGGCAATGCCCATGCCACCGTCGTGCCCTATCGCGACTTCCCGGCGGCCGATGGCACGCTCATCATCGCGGTCGGCTCTGACCGGCAGTTCGCAGCGCTCGCCCGCGTGCTCGGCCGGCCCGACCTTGCCGAAGACCCGCGCTACGCGACCAACGCCGGCCGCCAGACCGCGCGCGCCGCGCTCGAGGCCGAGATCGCGGCGGAAACGGCGAAGCGCCCGCGCGACGCGCTGCTGGCCGCGCTGACCGACGCAGGCGTGCCGGCCGGCCCCATCAACAGCCTGCCGGAGCTGTTCGCCGACCCGCAGGTCGAAGCGAGCGGCCTGGTTGCAACCATCGCCCGCACCGACGGCACGCCGCTCCGCCTCGTCGGCTACCCGCAGCGGCTTTCGGCAACGCCGGCGACCGTCCGCTCCGCTCCGCCGCGGCTGGGGGAGCATACGCGCGCCGTGCTCGCCGCCGTGCTGGGCCTTGGCGAAGGCGAACTCGACCGGCTGGAAGCGGCTGGCGCGATCGCGTCGGCCGTCTGAGCCTCAGGCGAGCTTCGCGTCCAGCGGATGGCGCGGCGAGGGCGGGACTTCGGGCCCGTGGCCGACGCGCGCGAGCATCTGCACATGCCCGCCCTCCGGCACCAGCAGCCTGTGGAGGCGGGCATGGACATCGGCCATCTCGGCATATTCCTGCAGCGCCTGGCTCACCGGGTGCATGGCAAGGCCGAGCGAGGTCGCCGCAAGATTGGCGCGCAGGTAGACCCGGCCGGCGCGGAGCTGGCTCAGCCGATCGTTGCGGTCGGTCACCACCCAGAGGAAGGCGGGTGTCGCGGCATGGCACGCGCGCAGCTGCCGGGCTCCGGCCTCGAACATGGCCGAACCCGGATCGGCCAGCGCTTCGCGGGTCATCAGGCCGACTGCCGCCGCCGCCTCGACGGCGGGGCCGAGGAGCGCAATCCCGTCGGGCGCGGCATCCACCTCGCGCGCGCCGATCCGCATCGCGCCCACAGTCTCGCGATGGACCCGCGCCGTGCCAAGCTCGACGTCGAGCGCCTCGAGCACAAGCGCGCGGATCGGCTCGACGAAGCGGGGGTTGGTCGTGCCGCGGACACGCCAGTCGAGGCCGTTTCCGGTCAGCGCGCGGAGCGCCTCTCGCGCGACGGGGCGGGTGAGGTCATAGGCCTCCTTGTTCGAGCGCCTGGCGGCGACATGGGCGAACAGCGGATCGGTCGGAATGCCCGGCCTGGGGGCGAAGACCAGCCGGGCGATTGGCCGGGCATCGAGCCGTCCCTCCCGGTCGCCTTGCGGCGCGCCTTCGGGGAAGGGGGTGATCCGCATCTCCACCCCCCGGGCTGCGGCCGCCATCCGCGCCAGCTCGAGGAAGCAGCCGAAGCCGATGGTGATCTGCCGGTCGAACGGGTCGGCTGCGGGCAGCCGCCTGTCGAGGTCGCAGTAGAGCATCGCCGCGTCGTCGCCGTCGAGCCGGATGCGCCACGGCTGGAGATTGTGCGGATTGGGCGCGAGAATCGCGTGGCGCAAGGCGTCGAGCCGAACGTCGGTGGGCGCGGCGGCGGCAAGGTTCCACGGGTCCGACGCGGTCTTCGGCATGCGGGCCACGCGCCACCAGGCCCCCGCGCCGACGAGCGCGAGGCCGCCCGCGCCTGCAAGGATGACCGTGCGCCGCGAGACCGTCATGCCGCGCACGGATAGGCCCGCGCGCGCGGGCCGGCAACCGCGTCAGCCGGCGCAGCGGGTGACGATTCGCGGCGTGCCCTCGAGCGTGCGCTGCACCGGGCATTTCGCCGCCACCTCGAGGAGCTTCTCCCGCTGTGCCGCGTCGAGCTCGGGCCCCTCGATGGTCACGCACTTCTCGAACAGGTCCTCGCGCGGGTTCGCCGCTCCCGGCCCGCCCTTCCGGTGCCGGATCTCCACGTGCACCCGGGCGAGCGGCCAGCCCTGCTGGCGCGCATACCAGCGCACCGTCATCGCCGTACAGGCGGCCAGGGCGGCGACCAGAAGGTCATGGGGGTTGGGGCCGAGATTGCCACCGCCGGCCGCCACCGGTTCGTCGGCCAGCAGCGCATGGCCGTTCACCGCGATCGCAACCGCAAAGGGGCTCTCCCCCGTCTCGGCGCCGGTGGCCACCGTCTCCCTCGTCATCGCACACCCTTTCGCCAGCGGAGATAGGCGTTCATCTCGGCCCGCAGCGGCCCGGCAAGCAGGTAGAGCCCGATGACATTGGGAACGGCCATCAGGAAATAGACCGAATCGACGAAGTCCACGATCTTGCCCAGCTCGAGGATCGCGCCAAGCGGCAGGATGCAGCAGAAGGCGAGCTTGACCGCGAAGGCGCGCCTGGGCCCGCGGCCGGCGAGATGCTGGAACGCCTCGGCGGCGTAGAAGCCGTTGGCGATGACGGTCGCGTAGGCGAACAGCGCCACCGCGAGCGCCAGCAGCGCCGGGAACCAGCTGCTGATCGTGGCAAAGGCGGCGCTCGCGATCCCAACGCCTTCGAGGCCGCCGTTGGTCGCCGGGTTCCAGGTGCCCGCCACCACGAAGGCCACACCCGTGATCGTGCACATGACGACCGTGTCGATGAAGGGCTCGATGAGCGCCACCAGCCCTTCCGAGGCCGGGTGGCGCGTCTTGGCCTGGGCGTGCGCGGCGACCGCCGTGCCGAGCCCGGCCTCGCAGCTGTAGACCGCCCGGCGCATGCCGGTCACGAAGGCGCCGAGCATCCCGCCGAAGGCGCTCTCGGCCCGGAAGGCCTCGGAAAGGATGAGCGCCAGCGCGCCCGGCACCCGCTCGAGCCCGGCGAGGATGATCGCAAGGCAGCCGGAGACGAAGATGAGGCTCATCGCCGGCACCAGCATCGAGGTCGCGCGCGCGATCCAGCGGATCGAGCCCAGCAGCACCAGGGCCACGGCGACCGCGAAGGCGAGGCCGAAGGCGGGCCGGTTGTCGAAGCCGAGCTGCTCGGCAACGGGCGGATAGGCCTGGTTCACCTGGAACAGCGAGAGCGCTCCGCCGATCATCAGGAAGGCGTGGAGCAGCCCGAGCCCGCGCCCCAGCCGTGGGCGCCCGATCGCTGCCAGCCCGCGCTCCAGCGTCACCCAGGCCCCGGCATGGACGCGGCCATCGGGCCGGACGTCGCGGAACATCAGGCCGAGCGTCACCTCGGCGCACTTGAGCGCCATGGCGAACAGGCCGATGACGAACATCCAGAAGACCGCCCCCGGCCCGCCGACCGTGAGCGCCACGCCCACGCCGGCGATGTTGCCGAGGCCGATGGTGCCGGCAAGGGCGGTGGTGAGCGCCGCGAACTGGCTCACTTCGCCAGGCGCGTCGGGGTCAAAGGCGCGCCCGCGCAGGATGCGCCAGGCCTCGGTAAAGCCGCGCACCTGCGGGATGCCGAGCCAGAAGGTCATGAAGACCATCGCCGCGGCCAGCCACAGCACGATGAGCTGGACGGGCACGCCGGCCACGCGCACCTCGAAGAAGACCAGCGCCGAGAGCCCATCGATCGCGCGGCTGAGGAGGTCGACGAGCATGAGCCCTGCCCGTTAGGGGAAGGATGCGGGCGGATAAAGCCCGCCGCGACCTGCGGACGGGTGGCGAACGCCCGGCTGCCGCCCTAACCATGGCGCGGTGCGCGCGCCCGACTGGATCGAGATCAGCCCCGCCGGCCTCCGCCTCCGCGCCGCCGATGCCTGGATCGATCCGGCGCGCCCGGTCGCGCGCGCGCTCATCACCCACGGCCATTCCGACCATGCCCGCGCCGGCCACGGCGAGGCCTGGGCCACGCCCGAGACGCTCGCCATCATGGCTGCGCGCGGCCAGGCCCCGGCCGTGCCCCACCCCCTGCGCCACGGCGAGCGCGCGGACTTCGAAGGCGTTGCCGTCTCGCTCCACCCGGCCGGCCACATCCTCGGCTCGGCCCAGATCCGGCTCGAGGGGCCGGACGGCACCGTCATCGTCGTGACCGGAGATTACAAGCGGGAGGCCGACCCCACCTGCGCGCCCTTCGAGCCCGTCCCCTGCGACATCCTGGTGACCGAGGCCACCTTCGCGCTGCCCGTCTTCCGCCATCCCGACCCCGAGGGCGAGATCGCCCGCCTGCTCGCTGCCCGCGCCGCCAACCCGGATCGCGCCCTCCTCGTCGGCGCCTATGCGCTTGGCAAGGCGCAGCGCCTCGTCGCCCTGCTCCGCGCGGCCGGGCACGAGGCCCCCATCTACCTCCATGGTGCGATGGAGCGGCTGATGGCGCTCTATGCCGCCTATGGCGTCCCACTCGGCAGCCTCCGCCCCGTCTCCGGCGCGCCGCGGGAGGAGCTCAGCGGCGCCATCCTGCTCGCTCCGCCCTCCGCGCTCGCCGACCGCTGGTCGCGCCGCCTGCCCGATCCGCTCGTCGCCATGGCCTCGGGCTGGATGCGGATCCGCGCCCGCGCCCGCCAGCGCGGCGCCGAGCTTCCCCTCATCGTCTCCGATCATGCCGACTGGGATGCGCTCACCGCCACCATCGCCGAGCTTTCCCCCCGCGAAGTCTGGGTGACGCACGGCCGCGACGACGCGCTCGTCCACTGGTGCGAGACGCGCCAGATCCGGGCCCGCGCGCTCCATCTCGTCGGCCGCGACGACGAGGCCGACTGAGGAGCAGCCGTGCAGCGCTTCGCCGCCCTCCTCGACTCGCTCTCGACCGCCCCGGCGCGAAGCGCCAAGCTCCGCCTCATCGGCGAGCATCTCGCCACCACCCCCGATCCCGACCGGGGCCTCGCGCTCGCCGCGCTCACCGACGGCCTCGCGCTTCCCGCGGTGAAGCCCGCCCTCATCCGCGCGCTCGTCGAGGCGCGGGTCGACCCGGTGCTCTTCCGCCTGTCCCACGACTATGTCGGCGACCTGGCCGAGACGGTCTCGCTGCTCTGGCCCGCCGGCGACCCCGGCCACCACCCGCCCACCCTTGCCGAGGCGGTCGCGGCGCTGCGCGGCGCCACCCGCGCGTCGGCACCTGCCGTCGTCTCCGGCCTTCTCGACCGGCTCGATCCGTCCGGCCGCTTCGCGCTCGTGAAGCTTGCGACCGGAGCGCTGCGCGTGGGTGCCGGCGCGCGGCTGGCCCGTGTCGCCTTCGCCGAGCGCTTCGGTCTCGAGGTCGCCGAGGTCGAGGAAGTCTGGCACGGCCAGGAGCCGCCCTATCAGGCCCTCTTCGCCTGGGCGGAGGGGCGCGGCCCCCGGCCCGCGCCCGGCGAAGGGGCGAGCTTCCGCCCCTTCATGCTCGCCCACCCGCTCGAGGCGCCCGAGGCGCTCGACCTCGCCGCCCATGCCTTCGAGTGGAAGTGGGATGGAATCCGCGCCCAGGCGGTCTCGGCCGGCGGCGCGCGGCGGCTCTTCTCGCGCGATGGCAACGACATCTCGGCCGCCTTCCCCGATCTCGTCGCCGCGCTTCCCGATGCTCCGCTCGCGCTCGATGGCGAGCTTCTCGTGCGCGGGTCGGACGGCGCGCCGGCCGGCTTCCATGCGCTGCAGCAGCGGCTCAACCGCAAGGCGCCCGATGCGCGCCTGCTGCGGGAGGCGCCCGTCTTCCTCCGCGCCTATGACCTCCTCGCCGAGGGCGGGGAGGATCTGCGCCTGCTCCCGTGGGAGGCCCGGCGCGCCCGGCTCGAACGGGTGATGGCCGCGCTCCCGCCCGACCGCTTCGACCTCTCGCCCCTCGTTGCGATCGCCGACCATGGCGCGCTCGCCGAAGCCCGGGCCCGGCCGCCGCACGCCAGCATCGAGGGCCTCATGCTGAAGCGCCGCGACAGCCCCTATGTCGCCGGCCGCGTCACCGGGCTGTGGTGGAAGTGGAAGAAGGCGCCGCTCACCGCGGACTGCGTGCTCCTCTACGCCCAGCGCGGCCACGGCAAGCGTTCGAGCTTCTATTCCGACTTCACCTTCGGCGCCTGGGGGCCCGACGGCACGCTTCTCCCTGTCGGCAAGGCCTATTTCGGCTTCACCGACGAGGAACTGAAGTGGCTCGACCGCTGGGTGCGCGACCACACGGTGGCGCGCTTCGGCCCGGTGCGCGAGGTCGAGAAGGCGCTCGTCCTCGAAGTGGCCTTCGAGGGCGTCGCGCCGAGCGCCCGCCACAAGTCGGGCATCGCGCTGCGCTTCCCCCGGATCGCCCGCATCCGGACCGACAAGCCGGCCCACGAGGCCGACACGGTCGCCGCCATCGCCGCGCTTGCCCGCCCCTGACCACAGCAGCAGCCACGCTCGATCGGGCATGCGTCATGCGGTCACGCGCCGATGGCGACCGGCGCGAGGAGGCCGGGCCGCCGGGGCGCCAAGCAGGATCGCCGCAGGTCCCAGCCGGGGCGCCAGCATTGCGACCGCCAGGCAGGCGAGCAGCGTGCCGCCGAGCGTGAGAAGGGCCAGCACCGCCGCCGGAAGGTCGAGCGGTGCGAGGACGAACACCAGCCCCACGATCGCCGTCTGGTGGACGATGTAGGCGGGGAAGATGGCGCGATTGAGCGGCGCGCGCCAGGGATGGTCGGCCTGCCCGTGGCGGATGGCGAGCCCGGCAAGCCCGCCGAGCATGGCGGCGATCTGCACGGCCTTGAGAACGAGGATCAGCACGAGCGCCCGCGTCGGCACCTCCGGGAGCGCGTCGGTCGCAGCGATCAGAACGGCCCGCAGCGCGAAGGCAAGGGCCGCCACGCCCAGCAGTGGCTGCCACGCCGCCGCAAGCCGCTGCTGCGTTTCCGGAGCGACGGCCAGCGCGAAGCCCGCGAGGAACAGCGGCAGGAACAGCGCATGGCCGAAGATGTCGTCGACCAGCGCATGCGTCTCGGAAAGCCCGAGCCCGAGTCCGAGCCCGAGGAGCACGGCAGCCAACCAGAGCGGAGGCACGAGCCAGAGGCCCCGGCCCGCCAGCAGCCGCCCGCCGAGCGCGCGCCCCACGCGCTGCCACGCTTCGGGCAGCGCTGCCCGACCGGCCACCAGGAGCGCCGTGTAGGCAAGCAGATAGGCCAGGAACCAGAGGTGGTTCCAGGTCGGCAGGATGATGCCCTCGAGCGCCCCGAAGCGGAGATACTCATGGGCGAGGAAGCGGAGGAAGCCGGGCGCATAGCCGTGCTGGGTGCGAAGCTCGACCCAGGGCTGGAGCGGCACCACGACCAGCACGCCGAAGAGGAGCGGGAGAAGGAGCCGCGGCCCGCGATCGGCAAGGAGGGCCCTGCCGCCGCCCAGCCGCTGCAGCAGGACATGCGTGGCCCAGCCGGAGACGAGGAAGAGAAGCCCCATTCGCCACGGGTTGACCGCCAGCATGGGCCAGCGGATCCAGTCGACCGGTGCTGGCGCCTTCACATGCCAGCCCCAGTCCACGAAGGCCATGCCCGTGTGGTAGAGAATGAGGAGGGCAAAGGCACCGATGCGCAGCCAGTCGAGACCGGGCAGGCGGGAGTGGGCTGACCGAAGCGGGAAGGACATGGGGCGAGGGTCCATTGGCGGGTGAGGAGGACCGGATGCCAGCAGGTGCCGCCAGTCGCACCAGCCTGGGGACGAGCGGCGTCGCGGGCGGGGCGGGCGGTGCGAACGGCATCGGGGTGCGGACGAGCGGCGGGCTGCCCCGGCCCCTCCTCCTCCTTGGCTGGGCGTTCGCGGCTGCCACGATCGCGGTGAACGCGCTGTCGGACATGGCGGACCGCGCGCGTGCCGGGCTTCCTGCCGACGCCACCCGCATCTGGACCCTCGAAATCTCCAGCGGTCTTGCCGTGATGGTGCTGATGCCGGCGGTGATGTGGGCTGCCGCCCGCTGGCGCCCGCCGGCCCAGTCCACGCCGGGGGCGCTTCTGCGTCACGTGGCTGCCGCGCTCCTCTTCTCCGCTCTCCACATCCTCCTGATGGTTGCGCTGCGAAACATCGCCCTCGCACTCCTCGGTGACCCCTACCGGTTCGACTGGTCGCGCGCCAACCTGCTCTACGAACTTCGCAAGGATGCCATCACCTATGCGCTGGTCGCTGCGGTCACGCTCCTGTGGCTGCGTGCCCGCCCGGGTCCCGGCGCGACCGCCACCATCCCGGCGCCGTCCGGCCCGGCAGTGCTCGTCGAGGTGCGCGATCGCGGACGGCTCCGCCGCCTCGGTGCCACCGACCTCGCCTTCGTCTCGGCGGCAGGCAATTACGTGGAGCTGGGCCTCGCCGACGGCGGGCGCCTGCTGCACCGCGAGACGCTCGCGGCGATGGAAGCCCGCCTCGGCAGCCACGGCTTCGTCCGCGTTCACCGCTCGCACCTGGTGCGCGAGGACCTCGTCGTCGAAGTCGTGCCAACCGGCTCGGGCGATGCAACCCTCAGGCTCCGCAGTGGCGAGTGCGTTCCGGCGAGCCGGCGGTTCCGCAAGGCGTGGGGCTCTGGCGGATCCGGCGCATCGGCCACACCCGGCTGACGCTCAGCCCCCGAGGCCGAAGGCGAGCACCGAGAGGCCGAGTGCGGCGAACAGGGCCGCCGCGCAGAGCCGCACCCAGCGCAGGGGCACGGACCGGGTGATCCGCTCGCCCAGCCAGACGGCGGGCGCATTGGCCAGCATCATGCCCAGCGTCGTCCCCGCCGTCACCGCCACCACCGCCTGGTGGCGGGCGGCAAGAAGCGCGGTCGCCACCTGCGTCTTGTCCCCCATCTCGACGAGGAAGAAGGCAAGCGCGGTCGTCCCGAACACGCCGCCGGTGCCGGTCGGCAGCGCATCCGCCCGGTCGGGCACCAGCGCCCAGCCGGCCATCAGCAGGAAGCCGAGCCCGACCGCCCGGGCGAACCACGGGCCGGACAGCAACTCGGCAACCGCCGCCCCCACGGCCGCGGCAAGCGCGTGGTTGAGAAGCGTCGCCACCAGGATCCCGCAGAAGATGGGCCAGGGGCGCCGGAACCGCGCCGCGAGCAGGATGGCGAGGAGCTGCGTCTTGTCGCCGATCTCGGCCAGCGCAACGAGTCCCGTCGAGACGAGGAAGGCGTGGAGCTCTGCCGTCAGGGGCCTGTCCTTCGGACCTGGTGGGGGCGGGCGTCCACGCCACGGCGGCGTGGGCCGCGTCAAGCCCGGCACGGCCCGGCCGGGCGCTTCCCCGCAGCGGACCCGGCGCACGACCCTGTCCATCCCGGTGGCCATGCCGGGCGGCGCACCCTAGCATGGCGGCGATGCGGCACATCCTTCCGATCCTCTGGGCCCTGCTCCTCCTCGCCGCGCCCGCACGGGCCGGCTGGGTGGTCGCCGAGACCGCCGGCTTCCGCCTGTTCACGAGGGAAGGCCCGCGGGCCGCCGCCGCCCGGGTCGCCGAGCTCGAGGACTTCCGCGCCCTCCTCGTCCAGCTGACCGGCCGGGCACCGCCGCCAGGCCAGCCGCGGCTCGACATCTATCTCGTGCCCGATCTCGCCAGCGTGGCGCCGGGGCAGCGCATCCCACCCGGCATCGCCGGCTTCTACCGGGCGACTTCGGGTGGGATCGCCGCCTTCGTGACCGGCGCGGCAGGGCCCGAGGCCCAGCGCGCGATCCTGTTCCACGAGATCGCGCACCATTTCATGTTTGCCGACACCCGGGTCGCCTATCCGGCCTGGTACGTCGAGGGCTTCGCCGAATATGTGATGACCGCCCGCCTGGCGCCCACCCGGATCGCGTTCGGCCACCCGGATGCGGCCCGGCTGCGCTGGCTCGACGGCGGCACCTGGCTTCCGCCCGAGGAGCTGCTGCGCGGCGGCTTCGATCCGCGCGATCCAGCCCGCACGGCCATGTTCTATGCCCAGAGCTGGCTTCTCGCCCACTGGCTGTTCCGCAGCCGCGACCGCCGCGAGCGGCTGCGCGCCTATCTCGCCCGGACCGGGCGCGGCGAGGATCCGGCGGAGGCGTTCCGCGCCGAGATCATGGCCGATCTCGGCCGGCTCAACCCGACGCTGGCCGCCTATCGCGCGAATCGCCGCGCCTTCGCCTCTTTCGCCGCGAACCGCCCGGCGCCTTCGCCGGCACCCGCCCTGGTGCGCGCCCTGCCTTCCTCCGCCGATGCCCTGCTTCCTGCGCGCCTCGCGCTCGCCGAGGCGGTCCCACCCGCTGTGGGGCAGGCCCTGCTCGCCCGCGTCCGGGCCGAGGCGGCGCGGTTTCCGGACGATCCCTTCGCCACCGCGACCCTTGGCCTGGCCGAGCTGCAACATGGCGACCCGCGCCGCGCCGCGGCGCTGTTCGACCGCCTCCTCGTCCCGGCACCGAGGGATCCGGAGCTGCTGCGCTGGCGGGCCGCCGCCGCCCTCGCGGTCGGCGAAGGCGAGGCGGCGGCCGGCGCGCTCCTCGTCCGGGCCGTTGCGGCCGACCCTTCGGACTGGCGGGCCTGGATGCTGCTGGCCGACACCCGCGCCCAGGGCAGTCCCGAACGGCGGGCGGCGGTCGCGCGGGCCTGGGCGCTGGCGCCGCAGGTGCCGGCGAACATTCTCGCCCATGCGCTGGCGCTGGCCGAGGCCGACCGGCTGGCCGAGGCTGCCGCCGTGCTCCAGCCGCTCGCCTGCAGCCCGCACGGCGGCCCCCTGGCGCTGACCGCGCGCCGGCTCCACGCCCTTGCCGCGCGGGGCGATCGCGGCGCCTTTCTCGCCGCCTTCGCGATCGCCGCGCCGGCGCCGGATCAGGCCCGGTAGCGGATCAGCCCCTCCTGCACCACCGAGGCGACGAGCGCGCCGTCGCGGGCGAAGATCCGGCCCTCGTTGAGGCCGCGGCCGCCCCCGGCCGCGTGGCTCGCCTGGTCGATGAGGTGGAATTCGGCCGGCCGGTAGCGCCCGTGGAACCAGATGGCGTGATCGAGGCTCGCGGCCTGGAGCCTCCGGTCGGTCCAGCTCACCGCGTGCGGCAGGAGGCAGGTGTCGAGCAGCGTCATGTCGGACGCGTAGGCGAGCAGGCAGGCCGCAAGCCGCGGGTCATCGGGCACGTCGCCGTCAGCGCGGAACCAGTGCTGCGCCTGCGCCGGCCGCGGGGCTGGCGCGAACGGGTCGGCGGGCGCCACCGGGCGGAAGTCGAATGGGCGCTCGCGCGTCGCCCACAGCGTCCGCCAGGGCTCGGGGGTCCGCTCGCGGTTGCGCTCCTCGAGCGCGCGTTCGGAGAGCAGCGTCTCGGGCGCGGGCGCAGGCGGCATCGCCGCCTGGTGGGCAAACCCGGTCTCCGCCTTCTGGAACGAGGCCGTCATCGAGAAGATGGGCCGGCCGTGCTGGATCGCCTGCACCCGCCGCGTCGAGAAGCTGGTGCCGTCGCGTTCGCGCTCCACCCGGTAGAGGATGGGCACCTGCGGCTCGCCGGGGCGCAGGAAATAGCTGTGCAGCGAATGGACCGGCCGGTCGTCGGCGACGGTGCGCTGGGCAGCGGCGAGCGCCTGCGCCACCACCTGACCGCCATAGACCCGGATCCAGCCCGGGTCGCTGTTGCTGCCGCGATAGAGATCGACCTCGATCTCCTCGACGTCGAGGAGCGCGAGCAGGCGGGCGAGCGCCGTCATCCAATCCCCCTTCCGGTTGGTGGACGATGCGCTATCGCAAACGGGGGAGGGGAGGAAAGATGGCGCTTCTGCTCGCGATCGACTCGGGCACCACCTCGACCCGCGCATTGGCCATCGCGCCCGATGGCGCCGTGCAGGCCATCGCGGCGCGCCCGCTCACCCAGCATGTGCCGCAGGCCGGCTGGGTCGAACATGACCCTGAGGAAATCCGCGACCTGACGCGCGAGGCGGCCGAGGCCGTGGTGGCCGAAGTCGGCGCCGGGGCGATCGCAGCCGTCGGGCTCACCAACCAGCGCGAGACCGCCGTCGCCTTTGACCGCGCGACCGGCCGCCCGCTGGCGCGCGCCATCGTCTGGCAGGACCGGCGCACCGCCGATGCCTGCGCCCGGCTGCGCCAGGCCGGGCACGAGGCGCGCGTGCAGGGAGCGACCGGCCTGCTGCTCGATCCCTATTTCTCCGCCACCAAGTGGAGCTGGATGCTGCACCATGTGCCTGCAGTCGCAGACGCGGCACAGGCCGGCCGGCTCGCGCTCGGCACGGTCGACAGCTGGCTCCTCCACGCGCTCTCCGGTGGTGCGATCCACGCAACCGACGTGACCAACGCCTCGCGCACCCTCCTCATGGACCTCAGGACCGGCGCCTTTGCGCCCGAGCTTGCCGGGCTGTTCGGCGTGCCGCTTGCCGCGCTTCCCGAAATCCGGCCGTCGGTCGGCCGGTTCGGCACCATCCGCCTCGGCGGCGCGCACCTCGCGGTGACGGGCGTCGCCGGAGACCAGCAGGCCGCGGCGGTCGGGCAGGGCTGCCTCGCCCCGGGCGAGACCAAGTGCACCTACGGCACCGGCATCTTCCTGCTCGCCGCCAGCGGCGGGCGCGCGCCCGAGAGCCGCCACCGCCTGCTCGCCACCCGCGCCGCCACGGCCGGTCCGGCGGCCTTCGCGCTCGAGGGCTCCGCCTTCGTCGGCGGCGATGCCGTCAAGTGGCTGCGCGACCGCCTCGGCCTCATCGGCACTGCCGCCGAGACCGAGGCGCTCGCCGCAAGCGTGCCCGACAGCGGCGGCGTCACCCTGGTGCCCGCCTTCGCCGGCCTCGGCGCGCCCTGGTGGGAACCGCGCGCCACCGGCCTCCTCGCCGGGCTGACCGCAGCCACCAGCCGCGCCCACATCGCCCGCGCGACACTCGAGGCCATGGGCAACCAGACCGCCGACCTGCTCGAGGCCTTCGCCGGCGACGGGGTCGTCCCCTCGGTGCTCAAGGTGGATGGCGGGATGGTCGCCAACGACTGGCTCTGCCAGGACCTTGCGGATGCGACCGGGCTCGACGTGGTGCGCCCCGCCAACATCGAGACGACGGCGCTGGGTGCCGCCATGCTGGCCGCCGTCGGGGCGGGAGGCGCGCCCGATCTCGCAACCGCCGTCGCGCGCATGGTGCGGCCCGACAGGCGCTTCCAGCCCCGCGCCGGGGCCGAGGTGCGCAGCCGCCGGCGGGAGACCTGGCGGCGCGCCATCGGCCAGGTGCTGGCCGGGCTGCCCGGCGGCGGCGCGTAGCGGTGCGCGGCCACCGCTGCTAGGACCGCGCCATGCGCATGCGCGATCTCGAACGGGCCTCCGGAATCGGCCGGGAAACCATCCGCTTCTACATCCGCGAGGGGCTTCTGCCCGAGCCGGTGCGCACCGCCCGCAACGCCGCCATCTACGACGAGGAGCATCTCGCCCGCCTGCTCGCCATCCGACGCCTGCGCGAGGACCGCTACCTGCCGCTCGGCGTGATCCGCGCCATCCTCGAGGAGCCGCCGGCCGACGGCTGGGACAGCCCCGACATCCTCCCCCATGTCGACCGGCTGCTGCGCGAGCGGCTCGACAGCGGCGGCCGGCGCGAGCGCCTCGAGGAGGTCGTCGCCGAGGCCGACGGCAGCGAGGAGCGGCTGCGGCGCATCGCGGCCACCGGCCTCGTCCACCCTGCCGCGGACGGAACCATCTCGGCGCGCGAGGCACGGATCGTCCGCATCCTGAATGACCTCTGGCGGCTCGGCTTCAACGAGGCGGCCGGCTATGGCGAGGAAGGGCTGCGGCGCTACGCCGAGACGATGCGCTGGCTTGCCGACGCGCAGGTGCGCGAGTTCTTCGCGATCGAGGGCCGGCGGACCGACGACCAGACCGCAGCCGCGCTCGCCGAGCGCGGGATCGGCCTCATCATCGCGCTGATGGGCGAAGTCTTCACGGCGGCGATCCTCGAGAAGCTCGCCGCCCGCCGGCACGAGGGCGGGGTTCCGCCCGCCGCCTCCTAGAAGTCGCCGAACACGGTGAACGCGATCCCCGAGCCCGGCTCGGCATTGCCCGCCACCTTCACCCGATAGTCGATCTGGGCCGAGACCGGGGCGCTGCCGAGGCCGAACCGCAGCAGCGGCCCGACATCGAGCCGGTGCGAGGTGAGGAAGCCCTGCTGGCCGCTGGCCCACAGCCCGGCGCCCGCCTCCAGGCGGAGCCGGTCGAGCGCCAGCAGCGGCGTCGTCGCCCGGCCCTCGGCGCCGGCGTAGAAATCGGTCTCCTCGAAGCCGATGACACCGCCCTCGCCATAGACGCTGAGATCGACCGGCCGGCCCCGGACCATCCTGCGCGCCGTCGTCCCTCCGGCAATCCGCGCCGACCAGTCGTCGCGGCCGAACTGGCCAAGCGCGAAGCGGCGCTCGATGGCGGCATGGACGGGAAGCTTCGGAAACGGGTCGAGGCGAAGGCCGACCGCGGCCTCGGTCGTCTCGGGGTCGATGCGGCCGGTCGCATCCGCCCCGGTCGCAACCCGGGCGAAGGCGGCGATCCTCCGTTTCGCCAGCGGGTCGAGGGTCCAGCCGAGGTGCGCGCCGGTCTGGCTGCTGCCGAGCACCGGCGCCGCAGCCACGGCATCGCCCTGGGCGCCGCTGCGCGCCAGCGCATAGAAGCCGAGCGAGACGCGGCGCCGCAGCGCCTTCAGGTCCGCCGCCCAGGCCGAGGCCTGCGGCGCCCCGGGGTCGAGCGCGATGGCCGCTGCGAGCCGTTCGGCAGCGGTCCGCCGGTCGCCGGCGCGCAGCGCATCATAGCCCGCGCTCGCCAGCTGGAAGGCCTCGTCCCGCTGCGCCACCGGCAGACTCGCGGGCGGCCCTCCGTTCGTTGCGGCAGGCGGCGGTGGCGAAGCCGCCGCCACGGCCGCAGCCCCCGGAGATGCAGTGGGCGGGGCGGAAGGCGTGGAGCTCGCCCCCATCGGCGGGAGGCTCCAGCCCGCCGCCCTGCCGGCGGGCGCCAGGGGCCTGCCTGCCTCGTGGACGATCCGGACCACCGTCTCGGCGGCCGCCGGCGGCCGCCCGTCGGCCGGGCGCGGCGCCCCGGCCGGGCCCCAGC
>JAJUHA010000034.1 GCA_029268145.1 Sphingomonadaceae bacterium
AGATCCGCGACGGGCTCGCCGCGGCTGCCGCACTGGCGGCGCGGCTGCCGCGCGAGGGGCCGCTCGCCCCGCTCGCCCGCGCGCTTGCCCCGCTCGAGGCGCTTTCCCTGACGCTCGCCGCACTGGCCGAGCGCCCGCCGGTCGAGGCCAGTGCGGGGGGCGCGATCCGCGACGGCACGGACCCGGCGCTCGATGCCGCGCGCCAGCTCGCGACCGACAGTCGCGCCGCGCTCGCCGGGCTCGAGGCGGTGCTGCGCGCCGAGACCGGCGTTGCCAGCCTCAGGATCCGCCACAATGGCGTGCTCGGCTACCATGTCGAGGTGCCGGCCCGCCATGGCGAGGCGCTGGGCACGGGCTTCCGCCACCGCCAGACGCTGGGCAGCGCGATGCGCTTCGACGAGCCGCGCCTGCGGGCGCTGGCCGACCGGATCGCCTCGGCAAGCGCCGATGCGCTCGACCTCGAGGCCGCCCACCTCGCCCGCCTCAGGGAGGCGGTTCTCGCCGAGGCCGCCGCCGTGACGGCACGGGCCGAGGCGCTCGCCCGGTGCGACATGGCGGCAGCGCTCGCCGAGCGCGCCGGGACCGACGGCTGGGTGCGGCCCGAGCTCACCGACGGGACCGACTTCGCCATCGCCGACGGCCGCCACCCGGTGGTCGAGGCGGCGCGCCGGGCGGCGGGCGAAAGCTTCGTCCCCAACGGCTGCCGGCTCGAGGAGGAGGCGCGGCTGTGGCTCGTCACCGGCCCCAACATGGGCGGCAAGTCCACCTTCCTGCGCCAGAACGCCCTCATCGCCATCCTCGCCCAGGCCGGAAGCTTCGTGCCCGCCGCCGCGGCGCGGATCGGCATCGTCGACCGGCTGTTCAGCCGCGTCGGCGCGTCCGACAGCCTGGCCGAGGGCCGCTCCACCTTCATGGTCGAGATGGTCGAGACGGCCGCCATCCTCGCGGGCGCGACCGGGCGCAGCCTCGTCCTCCTGGACGAGGTGGGGCGCGGCACGGCCACCTGGGACGGCCTGGCGCTGGCCTGGGCCATCACCGAGACGCTTGCCGCGCGCGGCTGCCGCACCCTGTTCGCCACCCACTATCACGAGCTCACGGCGCTCGCCGGCCAGGTGCCGGGCATCGCGCTCCGGCGCGTCGAGGCAAGGCAGTGGGAGGGGCGCCTCGTCTTCCTCCACGAGGTGCGCGAAGGCGCCGCCCCCGGCAGCTTCGGGCTCGAGGTGGCGCGGCTTGCCGGGGTGCCCGAGGCCGTCATCGCCCGCGCCCGCGCCGTGCTCGCCCGGCTCGAGGCGGGCGAGGTCGGGAAGGGGGCGGCCGAGGCGCTCGCCGGGCTGCCGCTGTTCAGCGCCGCCGTGCCGCCACCGCCGCCGCCCGATCCGCTGCGCGCGGCGCTCGCCGGCGTGGTGCCCGACACGCTCAGCCCGCGCGAGGCGCTCGACCTCGTCTACGAGCTCGTCCGCCTCGCCCGCGCCGCGCCGGACCCCGCCGGGCCTACTGGGCGCTGATGCCGCCGTCGATGTAGAGCTCGGCCCCGGTCACGAACTTCGCCTCGTCGGAGCAGAGATAGACAGCCGCCCAGGCGACATCGTCGGGCTCGCCCACGGTGCCGAGCGGGATCTGCCGGCCGAGCTTCGCCAGCACCCCGGCCCGGTCGAGCCCGGGCAGGGCGAAATTGTCGAGGATGGGGGTGTCGATGAAGGCCGGGTGGAGCGAGTTGGCGCGGATCCGCCCGCCGGTGCGGGCGCAGTGCAGCGCGACCGACTTGGTCAGGTGCCGGACCGCCGCCTTGGCGCTGTTGTAGGCGGCCATGTTGGCCGCCGCGATCACGCCGGCGATCGACGAGAGGTTGAGGATGGCCCCCAGCGTGCCGTCGCGCGCGACCGTCTCCCGCATGAGCGGCAGCGCCAGCTTGCAGCCGAGGAAGGTCCCGTCGAGATTGACGGCATGGCAGCGCCGCCACGTCTCGATCTCGGTCTCCTCGACCGTCCCGCCGGGCCCGATCCCCGCATTGTTCACCAGCACCTCGAGCCCGCCGAAGGCCGCCCGTGCCGCTTCCAGCGCGGCCACCCAGTCCGAAGCGCTGGTCACGTCGAGCGGAGCGGCCGGCTGGTCGAGCGTCTGCGCCACGGCGGCGACCGCCGCGCCGTCGATGTCGGTCAGGAGCACGCGGGCGCCCGCCTCCACGAACCGCTCGGCGATCCGCCGGCCGAGCCCGGAGGCCGCCCCCGTCACCAGCACCCGCTTCTCCGCCAGCCGCCCTCCGCCCATCGCCTCGCTCCTCCCCCGGCCCTTGCGCCCACCTCCGCCTCCCCCTAGCTGGCGCCAGCCTCAAGACAAGCCACGGGAGGAGACGATGCGCGCGCGCCTGCTGCTTTCCGCTGCCGCCGCGCTCGCCGGTCCGGCCGCGCCGGCGCTGGCCCAGATGGGTCCGGCCGCGCCAGCCCCGCCCGACCCGGAGGCCATCATCGTCTCCGCCACCCGCCGCGCCCAGCCGCTCGCCGACGTGCCGGTCGCCGCCACCCTGCTCTCGGGCGACGCGCTCCTGCTCTCGGGTGCGACCGATCTGCGCCAGATCAGCCAGCTCGCCCCCTCGCTCCTCGTCTCCTCCACCTCGTCGGAAGCCGGCACCACCGCCATCCGCATCCGCGGCATCGGCACCGTCGGCGACAATGCCGGGCTCGAGGCCTCGGTCGCGGTCTTCATCGACGGCGTCTACCGCAGCCGGTCGGGCATCGGCCTCACCGAGCTTGGCGCGATCGAACGGGTCGAGGTGCTGCGCGGGCCGCAGGGCACCCTGTTCGGCCGCAACGCCTCGGCCGGCCTCGTCACCATCACCACGAAGGCGCCGAGCTTCACCCCCGAAGGCACGTTCGAGGCCGGCTTCGGCAATTTCGGCAGCCGGCGGATTGGCGGCGGCGTCACCGCCCCGGTCGTCGCCGACCGGCTGGCAATGCGCTTCGACGGCATCTGGACCCGCCGCGACGGCTTCATGACGGACCTGGTCTCGGGCGACCGGGTCAATGACCGCGGCCGCTTCCTGCTGCGCGGCCAGCTGCTCTTCACGCCGCGCGCCGACCTCTCGGTCCGGCTCATCGGCGATTTCGCCAGGCGCGACGAGGCCTGCTGCGCCGCCGCCTACCTCCCCTTCGAGACGGCCACCCGCGACGCATCGGGCAATCTCGTCATCCTGCCCACCAACCCGATCGCCTCCACCCTCCGCTCCCTCGGCGCCGTCCTCGCCGACGACAGCTTCGCCCGCACCACCGCGATCACGCCCGGCCGCAGCTACGCAAGCGACGTGACCGACTGGGGCCTCTCCGCCGAAGTCGCGTGGACGCTCGGCCTCGGCACGCTGACCAGCCTCACCGCCTATCGCGACTGGGACAACCGCCAGGCGCAGGATGCCGACTTCACCAGTCTCGACATCCTCGCCCGCGATTCGCTGCACCGGCGCTTCAGGACCTTCAGCCAGGAACTCCGCCTCCAGGGCGAGGCGGGCCGGCTCGACTGGCTCCTCGGCGCCTATTTCGCCCACGAGCGCCTCAGCCTCGCCGGCGACCTGCGCTATGGTGCCGACTACACCCGCTACGCCGACGCCCTCGTCCGCCTCCAGCTTCCGGCCTTTCCCGGCTATGCCGCCATCGCCGCCGCGCTCGGCCGGCCCGGCGACACGCTCGACGGCCGCGGCATCGTCGACGACCGCTGGGAGCAGACCTCGCGCCATGCCGCGGTCTTCACCCACAATGTGCTGGCCCTGACCGACCGCCTCGATCTGACCATCGGCCTGCGCTACACCCACGAGGCGAAGTCGCTCGCCGCCCGTCTCGACAGCGACAACAGCCTGTGCGCCGCCATCCGCGCGAGCCCGTTCGCGGCCCTCTCGGCCCTTCCCTGCGCCATCAGCCCGTTCGACCTTGCCGGCACCACCCGCTTCGCCGAGGATGCGCTCACCGGAACCGCGGTGCTCGCCTTCCGCCCCGCCGGCCGGCTGCTTGCCTACGCGAGCTATGCCCGGGGCTACAAGGCCGGCGGCTTCAACCTCGACCGCGCCGGCCTCTCGGCCGAGGCGCCCAGCCTCGAGGCGCTCCGCTTCGCCCCCGAGTTCGCCGACAGCCTCGAGCTTGGCGCCCGATGGAGCGGGGACTCCCTCTCCCTCGGCCTCGCGCTGTTCCATTCCCGCTTCGACCAGTTCCAGCTCAACACCTTCGATGGCACCAGCTTCGTCGTCGAGAACATCGTCTCCTGCCGCGACGATCTCGCCGGCGGCGACCGCGACTTCGCCGGCCTGCCGGTGAACGGCGTGCCGCTCACGCCCGCCGAGGCGGCCGCCAGCGGCCGCTGCGCGCCCGACCGGCTCCAGCCCGGCGTGCTGGCGTCGGGCGTCGAGGTCGAGGCGGCGCTCCAGCCGCTGCCCGATCTCGCGGTCAGGCTCGGCCTCACCTACGCCGACACCCGCTACCGCACCAACCTTGCCGGCACCGGCGGCCGGCCGCTGCCGCCGCCGCTCTTCAACATCCCCGGCGCCCGGGTCTCCAACGCGCCCGAGCTGGTGCAGACCGGCGCGGTCTCCTTCACGCCGCCCATCATGGGCACCGACTTCCGCGCCCTCTTCTACCTCGACTGGCGCGCCCAGTCGGCGATCAACACCGGCTCGGACCTGTTTCCCGAGAAGCGGCAGAAGGATTTTCTCGTCGCCAACGGCCGCTTCGGCCTCCTCGGCCCCGACGGGCGCTGGTCGTTCGAGCTCTGGGCCCAGAACCTCCTCGACGCCCGCTTCACCCAGGTCAGCGTCAACGCGCCGCTCCAGGGCACGGGCACCAGGGCCCAGACCGCGCGCGGCGGCCCGGACGCGACCACGCTGTTCGGCAGCTTCCTCGGCGAGCCGCGCACCTTCGGGATCACGCTGCGGTCGCGGTTCTGACCTCCCCCGGGGCCGCCCCGGCGCCGGCGAGCCAGCCGGCAAGCGCCGCGCGCGCCCGCGCCGTCATCAGGGCCTTGCGGTCGCGCCGGCCCGCGCCCGCCCCCTCGCCCTCGAGCGGCGGGAACAGGCCGAAGTTCACGTTCATCGGCTGGAAGGTGGCCGGGTTGGCCGCGCCGGTGATGTGGGCGAGGAGCGCGCCGATCGCCGTCTCCGGCGGCGGCGGCACGGGCACGCGCCCGTCGCGCGCTTCCGCGACGAACCGGCCGGCGAGGCAGCCGATCGCCGCGCTCTCCACATAGCCCTCGCAGCCCGTGATCTGCCCCGCGAAGCGCAGCCGCGGGTCGGCCTTCAGGCGCAGCCACGGATCGAGCAGCACCGGCGAGCGGATGAAGCTGTTGCGGTGCAGGCCGCCCAGGCGCGCGAACTCGGCCCGCTCGAGCCCCGGGATGGTGCGGAAGATCCGCAGCTGCTCGCCATGCTTCAGCTTGGTCTGGAAGCCGACCATGTTGAAGAGCGTCCCGGCGCGGTTGTCCTGGCGCAGCTGCACCACGGCGAACGGCCGCCGCCCGGTGCGGGGATCGCGCAGGCCCACCGGCTTCATCGGCCCGAACCTCAGCGTCTCGGGCCCGCGCTCGGCCATCACCTCGATCGGCATGCAGCCCTCGAAATAGGGCACATGTTCCCACCCCTTGAAGGCCGTCTTCTCGCCGGCGAGAAGCGCCGCGACGAAGGCGCGATACTGGGACTCGTCGAGCGGGCAGTTGATGTAGTCGTCGCCATCGCCCCCGTCCGCGCCCCGGTCCCAGCGGGACTGGCGCCAGGCCACGCCCATGTCGATCGTCTCGGCATGGACGATGGGGGCGATCGCATCGAAGAAGGCGAGATGCGCTTCCCCGGTCAGGGTGCCGAGATGGTCGGCGAGCGCGTCCGAGGTGAGCGGGCCGGTCGCGATGATGACATCGGCCCAGGCCGGGTCGGGCGCCCGCACTTCGCCGCGCACCAGCTCGACACGGGGGTGGGCGAGCAGCCGCCGCGTCACTTCGCCGGCGAACAGGTCGCGGTCGACTGCGAGCGCCGAGCCGGCCGGCACCCGCGCGGCATCCGCCGCCGCCATCACCAGCGAGCCCAGCGCGCGCATCTCGGCGTGGAGCAGGCCGACGGCGTTGCGCTCGGCATCGTCGGAGCGGAAGCTGTTCGAGCAGACCAGCTCGGCGAGCGCGTCGGTCCGGTGGGCAGGCGTCATCAGCTGCCCGCGCATCTCGTGCAGCACCACCCGGCAGCCGGCCTCGGCAAGCTGCCAGGCGGCTTCCGAGCCGGCAAGGCCGCCGCCGATGACATGCACGGGCTCACCCATGCCCCCGTTGTGGCGCCCCCCGGCCGGTTCGGCAAGCCGGACCCGGAAAACATCCTTAACCGTCTGTCAAAGAATGTGAATCGGCCGTCCTGCCGCTTGGGAAGCGGGTCGCCCGCCCGTAGAGGGGGCCAGCAGCCCCACGGAGATTCCCATGCGCCTCCTTCTCGCCACCGCCGCCGCCCTCGCGCTCGCCCCCGCCGCCCACGCCGTCAGCCTCGTCAAGGGCCCCTACGGCACGCTCGCGCCTGGCGAGGCCTATGTCGTCACCTTCGACGCGCCGGCCGCGCCCGGCTTCACCGTCTCGGGCACGGCCGGCATCTACAGTGGCGCCGCCGGCCTCATCCCCGGCATCGCCCGGCCGCTTCCGGGCAACGCCAGCCTCTACATGTCGGTCCGCCGGACGCCGCTCGAGACCGCCATCGTCGATGCGCCGCTCCTGCGCTCGCTCTCCTTCGACGTCGGCTCGCTCGATCCCACCAACCTCGTCGAGTTCTTCGGGCCCTCGGGCCTCGTCGCCAGCTTCACCGGCGCCCAGCTGGCCCTTCCCGGCGTCGCCAATGGCTCGGGCACCGATCCCAACGCCAATGCCCGCTTCCTGTTCGACTTCGGGGCAACCCCGGTCAACCGGATCGTCTTCACCTCGGGCTCGAACAGCTTCGAGTTCGACAACATCGCCGCCGGCGTCGTGCCCGAGCCGGCGACCTGGGCCCTTCTCATCGCCGGCTTCGGCCTCGTCGGCCTGGCGCTGCGGCGGCGGCGGCGCGACGGCGAGGTGGTGACCGTTCTCGCCTGACGCGCCCGCCCGGGGCGGCGGGGCCGGCCTCCGCCTTTTCCCCGCCCCGTTCCGCCGATAAGCGGACCGGCGTGGACATCTACCTGCCGATTGCCGAAATGTCCGTGAACGCGGCCGTCATCGTCGCGCTCGGGCTCGTCGTCGGCTTCCTCTCGGGCATGTTCGGCGTGGGCGGCGGCTTCCTCACCACGCCGCTCCTCATCTTCTACGGCATCCCCCCGGCGATTGCGGTCGCCTCGGCCGCAACGCAGGTCACCGGCGCCTCGGTCTCGGGCGCGGCGAACCACTACCGCGCCGGCGGAGTCGACGTGAAGATGGGCCTCGTCATGGTCGGCGGCGGCCTCATCGGCACGGCGGCGGGTTCGGTCCTGTTCCGCCGGCTGCAGGCGCTCGGCCAGATCGATGTCGTCATCGCGCTCGCCTATGTGCTGCTGCTCGGCACCGTCGGCCTCCTGATGCTCCGGGAATCGGTCGGCGCGATCCGCCAGATCCGCCGCGGCGCGCCACCGCCGCGGCCGGCGCGCCGCCACCACCCGCTGGTGGCCGGCCTCCCGTTCCGCATGCGCTTCCCGCGCTCGGGGCTCTACATCTCGCCGCTCGCGCCCTTCCTGGTCGGCGCCGGCGTCGGGGTGCTCACCATCATCATGGGGGTGGGCGGCGGCTTCATCCTCGTGCCCGCCATGCTCTACCTCCTCGGCATGGCCGCCGGAGTGGTGGTCGGCACCAGCCTGTTCCAGATCGTCTTCGTCACTGCCGTCGCCACCCTCCTCCACGCCTTCCAGTCGCAGACGGTCGATATCGTGCTCGCCGCGCTCCTCCTCGTCGGCGGGGTGGTCGGGGCCCAGCTCGGCGCCCGCGCCGCCCAGCGGCTTTCGCCCGAGCGGCTGCGGCTCGCGCTCGCCCTGCTCGTCCTTGCCGTCGCGCTGCGGCTCCTCGTCGGCCTCGCCCTCACCCCGTCCGAGCTCTACTCGATCGAGACGGCGCTGGCATGAGCTGGCTCCTCGCCCTCCTCCTGCTCCTCGGCGCGCTGCCCGCGCGCGCCGCCGAGCCCACGCTCGTCGCCGATCTCTCGCAGAGCCGGATCGACATCTCCTACCGCTTCGCCGGCGAGGAGCTCCTCGTCTTCGGCGCCATCCAGTATCCCGGCGGCCGGCTTCCGGCCGAGGCGCCGGGGATCGCCATCGTCATCCGCGGTCCGGCCGAGCCGCTCACGGTGCGCCAGAAGGGCCGGGTGCTCGGCATCTGGATGAACCGCGAGGCGGTGCGCTTCGAAAGCGCGCCGGGCTTCTACGCGGTCGCAACCTCGGCGCCAATCTCCCAGCTCCTCGACGAGCGCAACGCCGCCATCTACGAGATCGGCCTCTCCTTCCTCCAGCTCTCCCCCGCGACGGCCGTCGATCCCGAGACCAGCCGCCGCTTCCAGGATGGCCTTCTCGCGCTGCGCCGGCGCGCGGGCCTGTTCGTCGAGCAGCCCTATGGCGTCCGGATCACCGCCGACGTGCTCTACCGCGCCCGCATCCCCATCCCCTCGGCGGTGCCGGTCGGCGACTATCGCGCCGAGATCTACCTCATCCGCGACGGCCGGGTCCGGGCCCGGGCCACCGCCCCCATCATCATCGACAAGACCGGCTTCGAGCGCGAGGTCTGGCTGTTCGCGCACAACAGCAGCATCGCCTACGGCCTTCTCGCCGTCGGCCTCGCAGTGGGCACCGGCCTCGTCGCCGGAGTGGGCTTCGGCCGCCGCGCCTGAGCCCCGCGCCCCGCCCCCTGCCCCTTGCCGGCCGCCGCCGCCGAGCGTAGCAGCCGCCGATGGATGCGCCGACCCGCGGCCCGGCCGCGCCCTCGCCGACCCGCCTTGCCGACTGGCAGCCGCCCGACTGGCTGGTGCCGGCCGCCGCGCTCCGCTTCGAGCTCGCGCCCGGGCGCACCCTCGTCCACGCCCGGCTCGAGGTCCGCCGCAACGGCCGGCACGACCGGCCGCTCCGGCTCGACGGCGACGGGCTCGAGCTCCTCGCGCTCGCCATCGACGGCGCGCCCCGGCCGCTCCCGGATGACACGCGGGACGGGCTGACCATCCCGCTCGCCGGCGACCGCGCCGTCATCGAGACGGTCGCCGCCATCCGCCCCGAGGCCAACACCCGGCTGATGGGGCTCTACGCCTCGGGCGGCAACCTCTGCACCCAGTGCGAGCCCGAGGGCTTCCG
Source organism: Sphingomonadaceae bacterium (assembly GCA_029268145.1). Taxonomy (GTDB): domain Bacteria; phylum Pseudomonadota; class Alphaproteobacteria; order Sphingomonadales; family Sphingomonadaceae; genus Thermaurantiacus. The sequence goes on from JAJUHA010000034.1 coordinate 9,273, forward strand.
CCGCATCACCTGGTTTCCAGACCGGCCCGACGTGCTCACCCGCTTCCGCGTCCGGCTCGAGGCCGACCAGGCCGCCTTCCCCGTCCTTCTCGCCAACGGCAACCCGGGCGCCGCCGGCACGCTTCCCGGCGGCCGCCACTTCGCCGAGTGGGACGATCCCTTCCCCAAGCCCTCCTACCTCTTCGCCCTGGTCGCCGGCCGGCTCGAGGCCCGGCGCGACCGCTTCACCACCGCCTCGGGCCGCACCGTCGATCTCGCCATCTTCGTGGACCCGGCCGATCTGCCGCGCACGGCGCACGCCATGGCCGCGCTCAAGGCCGCGATGCGCTGGGACGAGGAGGCCTATGGCCGCGAATATGACCTCGACGTCTTCCACATCGTCGCCGTCCACGACTTCAACTTCGGCGCGATGGAGAACAAGGGCCTCAACATCTTCAATGCCCGCTACATCCTCGCCGACCCGGAGACCGCGACCGACTTCGACCTCGACGCCGTTGCCGCCGTCGTCGCCCACGAATATTTCCACAACTGGTCAGGCAACCGCGTCACCTGCCGCGACTGGTTCCAGCTCTCGCTGAAGGAGGGCTTCACCGTCTTCCGCGAGCAGCAGTTCACCCACTGGCTCGGCTCGCCCGCGGTGCGCCGCATCGAGGAAGCGCGCGCGCTGCGCGCCTTCCAGTTTCCCGAGGATGCCGGGCCGCTCGCCCACCCGGTCCAGCCCGACCAGTATCTCGAGATCTCCAACTTCTACACGGCCACCATCTACAGCAAGGGCGCCGAGCTCATCCGCATGATGCACCGGCTGCTCGGCGCCGACGCCTTCCGCCGCGCCTGCGACCGCTATTTCGCCGCCAATGACGGCAAGGCCGCCACCATCGGGGACTTCCTCGCCGCCATGGAAGCCGAGGGGCTCGATGCGGCGCGCTTCCAGCGCTGGTACCGCCAGCCGGGCACGCCCCGGGTCGAGGCCCGGCTCCGCCAGGAGGGAGGCGCGGCGGTGCTTGCCCTCGCCCAGTCCAACCCCGCCGCGGGGCCGGGGGCGCCGCCGCTCCCCATCCCGCTCGAGGTCGCGCTCCTCGGCCGCGACGGCGCGCGGCTTGCCGGCCCGCGCCTCGTCACCCTGGCCGAGCGCGAGATGGAGGTCCGCTTCGAGGGCGTCACGGCGCCGGCCCTCCTGTCGATCAACCGCGGCTTCACGGCGCCGGTCCTCGTCACGCCCGATCCGGACCCGGCCGATCTCGCCATCCTCGCCGCCCATGACGACGATCCCTTCGCCCGCTACGACGCGCTCCAGCGGCTGATGCTGGGGAGCATCCTCGGCACCATCGCGACCGGCGCGCCGGTCGGCCATGCCGAGGTGGTGGCCGCGGTCCGGAACACGCTCGCCGAGCGCGCGGCAGACCCCGCCCTCGTCGCCGAGGCCATCCTCGTGCCCGCCGAAACGCTCGTCGGCGACCGGATGGACGCGGTGGACCCCCCGGCCATCCGCGCCGCGCGGGAAGCGCTGCGCGCGGCCATCCGCGACGGCGCCGCCGGCGAACTGTGGGAGGCCTTCCACGCCGGGCAGGCCGAGCCGCACGATCTCTCGCCGCGCGCCAAGGGCCTGCGCCGCCTCCGGGGAGTCGCCATCGCGGCGCTGCTCGCGCGCGACGACCATGAGGCGACCGCCGCCGCCTTCCTCATGTTCACCGACAGCCGCGCGATGACCGACCGCATGGCCGCGCTCACCGCGCTTGCCTCCTCGAACGCGGTCGAGCGGCTGGATGCGCTGCGGCTCTTCCGCGACCGCCACGGCGCCGACCCCACGCTCCTCGACAAGTGGTTCGCAGTCCAGGCCGGCGCGGGCCGCGCCTCTACGCTCGCCGACGTGATGGCGCTGGCCCGCGATCCCGCCTTCGACCTCAGGAACCCCAACCGGGCGCGCGCGCTCCTCCTCGGCTTCACGGCCAACCAGGCCCGCTTCAACTGCCCGGAAGGCTATCGCTTCGTCGCCGACCAGGCGCTCCTCCTCGACCCGATCAACCCCGCGGTCTCCAGCCGGGTCGCCCAGGCGCTCACCCGCTGGAAGCGAATGATCCCCCCGCTCGCTGCGGCCATGAAGGCGGAACTGGAGCGGATTGCGGCAGCGCCCGGCCTCTCGCGCGACCTTCTCGATGTCGTGACGCGCGGCCTAGGCTGAGGGCGCCCCGGCGTCGAGCCGGCGGCGGATCCCGGCGTGCACCTCGGCCGTGATCGGCCAGCGCCAGGCGAGCAGGGCCGCGAGCAGGCCGAAGACAAGCGGCGGCGCGAGGAACAGCAGGGTGAGCCCGGCCCTGGCGGATCCGCTGTTGGTCGCGCCCGGCGCCGGATCGAAGCCGAAGGCGCCGAGCAGCGGGTAGAGGAGGCCCACGGGAAGCGCATAGCCCAGCTTCGCCGTCGCGGTCAGGAAGGCATAGGCAAGGCCCGTCGTGTCGCGCTCGGCCTCGGCGGCGTCGCGCCGGTCGAGCCGCTGGGCGTCGAGCAGGTCGGCGAGCATGGACCTGACGAGGAAGACGGGGGCGGCAAAGGGCACGCCGGCGATCGCCATGCCAAGCCCGGCGAGCGGCACATTGGCCTCGGGCAGCAGCAGGATGAGGAGCTGCACCACCCCCTTCCAGCCGACGGCGAGCGCGACGGCGCGGTGCTTGCCGATCCGCGTGGCAAGCCGGATCCACAGCGGCGCGGCAGCAAGGCCCGAGACGAAGTAGAAGAGCAGCAGGATCGAGGTGTCCGCCTGGGAATAGCCCTTCACCTGGGTGAAGAAGAAGAGGAACAGCGCCCCCGTGATCGCCGGCACGGCCGAGGCGAGGAGGTCGATCCCCAGCAGCAGGAGCATCCGCCGGTCGGAGAGCACTGCTGCGGCGGCCCGCAGCGAAAGCGCGTGGGGCGCGCCCGCCCCGAGGGGCTCGGGCACCACCCGCCCGGCGACGAGCGCCGTCGGGATCAGGAGGGCGATGATGAACCAGCCCATGGCGTGGATCCCGGCGCTCGCGCCGGCCTCGGTCAGGTTCAGCACCAGCGGCGGGATGACGAGGACGAGGATGGTGCCCGTCACGTTCATCGCCGTCCACCAGCCGAAGATGCGCGCCCGCTCGGCATAGTCCGGAGACAGGCGCGATCCCCAGCTGGTCTGGGCCAGCCCCACGGCGGAAAAGCCGAGATAGAGGGTGAAGAGGAAGGCGAAGGCGAGCGGCGCCGAGATGCCCGGCCGCGCCATGAACAGCAGCCACACCCCCAGCGCCAGCACGAACGCGCCGCAAACCAGCCAGGGCCGGAACTGGCCGAAGCGGCTGCGCGTGCGGTCCATGAGCGCGCCGAGCAGCGGATCGAGCGGGATGTCGATGAGGCGCACCAGCGCGAAGAGGAAGCCGACGGTGCCGATCGAGAGCCCGAGCGTCCCCGAATAGTGCGGCGGCAGATAGACGACGAGGGGAAGGCCGAGGGCGGCAAGGGGCAGGCAGGGTCCGCACCAGGCGAGGAGGTGACGGTTGGCAACCCGCATGTGGCACCCCTGCCGCAGGCGCGCTGCGAAGGGAAGGCGGCTTCGCCCGGCCCGGCTTTCCAAGCGCGGCACGCTTGCCCATAGCGGCACCCATGTCCAGCGCGGAACTGGCGAGCGGCGGCCGGCAGAATGTCCTCGGCTATGTCCTGCGCCTCGTCGCGCGCATCCCCTTCCTCGTCATCGGCGGCCGCCTCTACGGCGCCGAGGAGCTGGGCCGCTTCGCCTATGCGACCATCACGGTCGAGTTCGCCGCAGCGCTCGCCCTCGTCGGCCTGAAGCGCGGCATCGCGCTCGCGCTCGCCCGCGGCCGCCAGCCCGAGCCCCATGTGCTCGCCGACGCGATGCTCCTCATCCTCGGCGCAGGCGCCCTCATCGGCGGAGTCCTCCTCGCCCTTCCCACCCTGCTCTTCCCGACCGGCCTGCGCTTCGAGGCCGAGCGTTTCCTTGCCCTCCTCGTCCTCCTCATCGCGGTGCTCGACCTGCTGCTCTCGGGCCTCGCCTTCCACAAGCGGATCGACGTCCAGGTGCTGTCGCGCTCGCTGGTCGAGCCCTGGGTGCTCTCGCTCGCCGCCATCGGCCTCTGGTTCACGCCGCTGCGGCCGGGCGGCCTGCTCCTTGCCTATGTGCTGGCGCTGCTCGCCGCCTCGGCGGTCGCCTGGCCGCCGGCGCTGCGCCAGTTCGGCCTGCCCCGGGGCTGGCGCCCGAGCCTTGCCCGCATGGCCGCCATGGCGCGGGAGAATCTCCCGGTCGCCGGCGCCGACGTCATCGACTGGACCTCGCGGCGGATCGACCTCTTCATCCTCGGCCGCTTCGCCTCGGCCGACGTGGTCGGGATCTACTATGTCGCCCAGCAGGTCGCCTCGCTCGCCGGGCGCCTCCGGACCAGCTTCGATCCCATCCTCGCCCCGCTGCTGTCGCGCGCGCTCGCCGCCAACCGCCACGCCGAGGCCGCCGGCCACCTCGCCCAGGTGGGCTTCTGGGTGCTCACCATCCAGCTCGCGGTGGTGCTGATGATCGGCATCGCCGCCAAGGGCACCATGGGCCTGTTCGGCCCCGAGTTCGCCGCCGGCGGGGTGGTCCTCCTCCTTCTCCTGCTTGCCGAGCTTGCGGCAAGCCAGGCCTCGATCGCCGAATCCGCCCTCATCTACACCCGGCGCAACCTCAACCTCCTCGTCAGCCTCGCGGCGCTCGCCGTCGAGGCCGGGGTCGCCATCGCCCTGGTGCCGCTCTGGGGCGGTGCCGGGGCGGCCGCCGGCCTCCTCGCCGCCATGCTCGTCATGGCGATCCTGAAGCAGATCCTCCTCGTGAGAACGCTCGGCACGCCCGTTCCCATGTGGCGGGTCTCCATCCTGCTGTGCGCCGTCCCCGCCTTCCTCTACGGCTGGGCCACCCTCCTCCTCCTGCCCGAGGCCGCGCACATGGTGGCAACCGGGCTCGGCGTGCCCGCCATCTTCTTCTTCCTCATGTGGCGCTTCGCCTTTACGGATGCGGACAAGCTGCTGGTCAGGAAGGCGCGGGAGGAACGTCGATGAACAACCGGACGGTCAGGCTGGCGAAGCGGCCCAGCGGCCTTCCCGGCCCCGACACCTGGACCATCGCCGACGAGCCGGCCCCCGCGCCGGCCGAGGGCGAAGTGCTGGTCGAGGTGAAGGCGATCAGCCTCGACCCGGCGATGCGCGGCTGGCTCGACGAGGGGAAGAGCTACATCCCCCCCGTCGGCCTCGGCGAGGTGATGCGGGCGAGCGGCGCCGGCGTCGTCCTCGCCTCGCGCGACCCGCGCTTCGCGCCCGGAGACGCGGTGATGGGCGGCCTCGGCGTCCAGCGCCTCGCCTGCGTGCGCGGCCGGGACATCGAGCCGATCGACCTTTCGGTCGCCCCCTTCGAGCGCTGGCTCGGCGTGCTCGGAATCGCCGGCATGACCGCCTGGTTCGGCCTGTTCGACGTCGGCGCCGTGCAGCCGGGCGAAACCGTCGTGGTCTCGGCCGCGGCCGGCGCGGTCGGCGGGCTCGTCGTCCAGCTTGCGAGGCGCCACGGCTGCCGCGTCGTCGGCATCGCCGGCGGGCCCGGGAAGTGCCGCCTGGTGACCGAGCGCTACGGTGCGGATGCCTGCATCGACCACAGGGCGGGTCCCGTGCGCCCGGCGCTCGCCGCCGCGGTGCCGGGCGGCATCCAGGTCTATTTCGACAATGTCGGCGGCGAGATCCTCGAGGCGGCGATGACGCTCCTCGCCCGCCGCGCCCGGGTCGTCATCTGCGGCGCGATCTCGGGCTACAACGACTTCGCCAGCATCCGGGGGCCCCGCAACTACCTGAACCTCCTCGTCCAGCGCGCCCGCATGGAGGGCTTCGTCGTCTTCGACTATGCCGCCCGCTACCCGGAAGCGCGCGCCGGCATCGCGGACGGCCTTGCCGACGGCAGCATCACTGCCGTCGAGGACGTGCGCGACGGCCTCGACCGCTTCCCGGAGGTCCTCACCGAGCTCTACACCGGTGGCAACTTCGGCAAGCTCGTCCTGCGCCCCTGAGGGGCCGGGGCATCTTCCCGCCGGCGGCGGGCGTTCCTACATCGCAGGCGAAGCGAGACGAGGACCACCCCCCTGACCAGCGAAACCCCCACGTGGCACGGCACGACCATCCTTTCCGTGCGCAAGGCCGGGCGCGTCGCCGTCGCCGGCGACGGCCAGGTCAGCCTCGGCCAGACCGTCATCAAGCCCAATGCCCGGAAGGTGCGCCGCATCGGCCCCGACGGCGCCGTCATCGGCGGCTTCGCCGGCTCGACGGCGGATGCCTTCACCCTGTTCGAGCGGCTCGAGGCCAAGCTCGAGCGCTTCCCCGGCCAGCTCACCCGCGCGGCGGTCGAGCTCGCCAAGGACTGGCGGCAGGACCGCTACCTCCGCCGGCTGGAGGCGATGATGATCGTCGCCGACCGCGACGTGACGCTCATCCTCACCGGCACCGGCGACGTGCTCGAGCCCAATGACGGCATCGCCGCCATCGGCTCGGGCGGCAACTATGCGCTCGCCGCCGCCCGCGCGCTCGCCGACGGCGACATGGATGCCGAGGCGATCGCGCGCCGCGCCATGGCGATCGCCGCCGACATCTGCGTCTACACCAACGACCAGCTCACCGTGGAGACGATCGGATGAACCGGATGCCCGAGCCGAGGGACTTCAGGGCCGGCGAGGCGCTCACGCCCAGGGCCATCGTCGCCCAGCTCGACCGCCACATCGTCGGCCAGACCGAGGCCAAGAAGGCGGTCGCCATCGCGCTCAGGAACCGCTGGCGCCGCCAGCAGCTTCCGCCCGAGCTGCGCGAGGAGGTGGTGCCCAAGAACATCCTGATGATCGGGCCGACCGGCTGCGGCAAGACCGAGATCGCCCGCCGGCTGGCGAAGCTCGCCGACGCGCCCTTCGTCAAGGTCGAGGCCACCAAGTTCACCGAGGTGGGCTATGTCGGCCGCGACGTCGACTCGATCATCCGCGACCTCGTCGAGGACGCCATCCGCCTGGTGCGCGACGCCCGCCGCGCCACCGTGCGCGAGGCGGCCGAGGCGGCGGCGCTCGAGCGCCTCGTCGACGCCCTCGTCGGCAAGGACGCGAGCGAGGCCACGCGCCTCGCCTTCCGCCAGCGCGTCCTCGACGGGCAGATGACGGGCCGCGAGGTCGAGATCGAGGTTGAGGACCACGGCCCGCCGCTCCCCTTCGACCTCCCCGGCATGCAGCCCGGCCAGGTCATCAACCTCGGCGAGATGCTCGGCAAGGCCATGGGCGCGCGGCGCACGCGGCGCCGCCGCATGCCGGTCGAGGCCGCCTTCGAGCATCTCGTCAACGAGGAGAGCGACCGCCGCCTCGACACCGAGGAGCTGACCCGCGAGGCGGTCAGGGCCGCCGAGGCGAACGGCATTGTCTTCCTCGACGAGGTGGACAAGATCGCCGTCTCCGACATCCGCGGCGGCTCGGTCTCCCGCGAGGGCGTCCAGCGCGACCTCCTGCCGCTCATCGAGGGCACCACCGTCTCGACGAAGTACGGGCCGGTCAAGACCGACCACATCCTCTTCATCGCCTCGGGCGCCTTCCACGTCGCCAAGCCCGCCGACCTGCTGCCCGAGCTGCAGGGCAGGCTGCCCATCCGGGTGGAGCTGAAGGGCCTGACCCAGGAGGATTTCGTCCGCATCCTCACCGACACCGAGGCCTCGCTCACCAGGCAGTATGCGGCGCTCATGGCCACCGAGGGCGTCGAGCTGTCCTTCGCGCCCGACGGGATCGAGGCGATCGCCCGGATCGCCGCGGAAGTGAACACCACGGTCGAGAACATCGGCGCAAGGCGCCTTGCGACCGTCATGGAGAAGCTGCTCGAGGATCTCTCCTTCGACGCCGGCGAGACGAAGGCGCTGACCGTCGACGCCGCCTATGTCGAGAGGCAGCTCGCGGCCATCGCCCGCGACAGCGACCTCTCGAGGTTCATCCTCTAGGAGGCGGCATCCCGCGGGGGCGCGGCCGCGGCCTGGGTGCCGCGCGTGAACACCCGGTCCTCGGGCAGGATGTCGGTGATGCCGAGGTCGGGGAGCGCCGCAAGCCGGGCGTAGAGCGGGGCGAAATCCGTCTCCAGCGTCTGCGCCAGCAGCGCCTCGAACGAGGGGATCACGAAATAGGTCTGCTGGAAGGCGTCGATCCGGTAGCGGGTGCGCATCACCCGCTCGAGCGCGAAGCCGAGCCGGTTCGGGCTCGGGCTCTCGAGCGCGAACCGGCTCTCGCTCCCTGAGGAGACGATCCCGGCGCCGTAGATGCGCAGGCCCCCTTCCGTCTCGACCAGGCCGAACTCGACCGTGTACCAGTAGAGCCGGGCGAGCTTCCCGAGGCTGCCGAACCCCATCGACCGCAAGCCCCCCTGCCCGTAGGCCTGCATGTAGTCGGCGAAGACCGGGTGGGCGAGCATCGGCACATGGCCGAACACGTCGTGGAAGACGTCGGGCTCCTCCAGATAGTCCATCTGGCTGGCGTCGCGCAGGAAGTTGCCGGCGACGAACCGGCGCTCGGCGAGATGGGCGAAGAACACCTCCTCCGGCACCAGGCCCGGCACGGCCACCACCTGCCAGCCGGTCAGCCGCATCAGCCGCTCGGAGAGGCGGCGGAAGTCGGGGACGCCACCGCCAAGGTCGAGCCGCGCCACGCCGTCGAGGAACTCGGGCGCCGCGCGGCCGGGAAGAAGGCGCATCTGCCGGTCGAAGAGCGCGCGCCAGCGGGCGTGCTCCTCGGGCGTGAACCGCTCCCAGAGCTGGGGCACGGTCCAGTCGGCCGCCGCCTCGGGCGGCGGGGCATCGAGAACATGGCTCATGGCCGGCCCATAGCAGATCCGGCGCCGGCGCGCGTCACCCGCGCGCGTCACCGGCTCCTGTCCGTGGCCCGCGTCACCGGCGCGCGGCCGCCTGGTCGATCAGCGCATCGAGCGCGCCCACCTGCCGCTCGAACACCCGGACCGTGTCGCGGAAGGCCGCCGCCGAGATGCCCGGCGCCAGCATCGAGACATCCTGCTCGAGAATGGGGTCCTGCTCGTCGTCGAGGTAGAGGCGGGCGAAGCGGCGCTCGAGGTTGAAGCGGTTCACCTCGGCCAGGCTCAGCTTGGTGCGCGTCGCCACGCCAAGGTAGAGCTGGATGTCCTCGCAGCCGCGGCCGTTCGTGCAGTTGTAGAAGAAGATGAGGACGTTGCGGCCGGCCATGCCGGTCTCGATCATCGGGTCGCCCTCGCGGTCCCTGGTCAGGTTCGCGCGGTAGCCGAGCTGCTGGAGATAGCGCGCCATCGTCTCCGGGTCGGCGGCGGAGAGCATCGCCGTATCGCCGATCGGCTGCGCGGCCGCGGAGGCGGCAGCGAGCGCTGCCGCGGCGAGGACCGTCCGTTTCATGCCTGCTTCTCCCACCGGCCCGAAGGCGTCTGCTTCCAGAAGGCGCGCGTGGCGTGCGGGCTTGCGGCAAGCGCCTTCCATTCGGCCCGTGCCCGCCGGTGCGCCGCGCTTCCGTCGTCGAACAGGTGGAAGGCCCGCGCGAAGGGCTGCGGCAGGTCGGGAAGCGGCGCCTCGACCAGCATGAGGAGCGTCGCGCCATTCTCCGGCGTCGGCGCATCGGCGAGCAGGATGGGCTGCTCGGCCTCCTTCCCTGCCCCGGCCCGCCCGTGCGGCAGGAAGCTCGCCGGGTCCTGCACCCACAGCAGCCGGTCCAGCCGGTCGAGCATCTCCGCCTCCGCCACGATCAGCAGCCGCTGGCGCGCCTCCCACGCCCGCGCGGCGAGCTGCACCGCCACGTCAAGCGCGGGCCGGCGCGTGCAGTGGTAGAAGCCCACCTCGGTCCGGCCGTCCTCGCCCACCCGCCTCAGCCCTCGCGGGTCATGGCGACGAACCGGTCGATCAGCCGGACACCGAAGCCGGTCGCCCCCTTGTCGTGCGTCGCCCCCGCCTTCGCCTTCCAGACGGTGCCGGCGATGTCGAGATGCGCCCACTTCACGCCATCGGCCACGAAGCGCTGGAGGAACTGGGCCGCCGTGATCGAGCCGCCCTCGCGCGGGCCCACATTCTTCATGTCGGCGATCGCGCTGTCGGTCAGCTTGTCGTAGGCGCCGCCCTTCTCGCCGAGCGGCATCCGCCACAGCCGGTCCCCGGAAGCCTCCCCGGCGGCCTGAAGCTGCGCGGCAAGCCCGTCGTCGTTCGCGAACATGCCGGCATATTCATGGCCCAGGCTGATGATGATGGCCCCCGTCAGCGTGGCGAGATCGAGCATCACGTCGGGCTTCCAGCGCATCTGCGCCCACCACATCGCATCCGAGAGCACGAGCCTCCCCTCGGCGTCGGTGTTGATGACCTCGACCGTCTGGCCGGAATGGGTCGTCACCACGTCGCCGGGCCGCTGCGCCTTGCCATCCGGCATGTTCTCGACCAGCGCGCACACGCCCGCCACGCGCGCCTTCGCCCTGCGGCCGGCCAGCGCCACCATGGCGCCGGCCACCGCCGCGGCGCCGCCCATGTCCCACTTCATGTCCTCCATGCCGGCGGCCGGCTTGATCGAGATCCCGCCGGTGTCGAAGGTCACACCCTTGCCCACCAGCAGCAGCGGCACGGCCCCCGCATCCCCCGTGCCGTTCCATTCGAGGGCAAGCAGCCGGGGCGGCCGTGCCGAGCCCTGCGCCACGCCAAGCAGCGCACCGAAGCCGAGGCGGGCCATCTCGGCCTCGTCGAGGATGGTAACGGCAAGCCCCAGCGGGCTTGCGGCTGCCACCACCTGCTCGACGAAGCTCTCGGGGTAGATGACGTTGGCCGGCTCGGTCACCAGCCGGCGGGTGAGGAACACGCCGTCCAGCACCGGCTTCAGCAGTGCGAAGGCCGCCTCGGCGCCCGGCGCGCCCGCAACCGCGAACTGCGCGAACTTCGGCTTCTCGTGGTCCTTGAGCGTCGTGCGCCAGCGGTCGTGGCGCCAGCCGCGCAGGGAAGCGCCCGCCGCGAGATGCGCCGCCGCCTCGGCGAGCGGCACGGCGAGGCCGGAGAGGCCGGAAAGATCGGCGCTCGCCGCCGCCGCCTTCAGCTGGAGATGCTCGGCGATCTTCCCGCCCAGCTCCTCGAAGACCTGGGCATCGGCCTTGCCCGGCTCGCCCAGCCCCAGGAGCAGCACCCGCTCGGCGGCAAGCCCGGCCGGCGCGAGCAGCTCCACCATCGCCCCCTTCCGGCCGGTGAAGGCCGCGGCCTTCATCGCCCGGCCGAGCTGGCCGCCCATCGCCCGGTCGGCCTCGGCGGCCGCCGGCGTGAGCGCGCCGCCCTCGGCCGCGAACAGGACGAGCACGGGCGCATCGGGCGCACGTTCCGGAAACGTCAGGGACAGGGTCATGCGTCTTTCTCAAGCGTGTCGATGAAGCGGATGGGGCGGCCGGCAGGCGGCCCGAGGAGCTCGCCCTCCCACATGACGCGGCGGCCCCTCACCACCGTGCCCACCACCCGGCCCTTCAGCGTCATGCCCTCGAAGGGTGACCAGCCGCAGCGGGACTGCAGCCAGTCCTTCGTGACCGTCATCTCGCCCTTCAGGTCCACGACCGAGAGATCGGCATCGTAGCCGGCCGCAATCCGGCCTTTCCCTGCGAGGTTGAACAGCCGCTGGGCGCCGGCCGAGGTGAGATCGACGAGCCGGGCAAGGCTCAGCCGCCCCTCGGCCATGTGGTGCAGCAGCAGCGGCAGGAGCGTCTGCACGCCGGGCATGCCCGACGGCGTGTCGGGATAGCCCTTCGCCTTCTCCTCCAGCGTGTGCGGTGCATGGTCGGAGCCCACCACGTCGGGCACGCCCTGGCGGAGCCAGTGCCACAGCCCGTCCCGGTGCGCGGCCGAGCGGATCGGCGGGTTCATCTGCGCCAGCGTGCCGAGCCGCGGATAGGCCTCCTCGCCGGCGAGCGTCAGGTGCTGCGGCGTCACCTCTGCGCTGGCGATGTCGCGGTGGCCGGCCAGCCATTCGAGCTCGGCGGGAGTCGTCACGTGGAGGATGTGGACCGGCCGGGCATGGATGCGGGCGAGGCGCACCGCCCGCCGGGTCGCGAGGAGCGCGCTTTCGTCGTCGCGCCACACCGGGTGGCTCGAAGGGTCGCCGGCCACGCGCAGGTGCCGCCGCGCCTGCATCCGCGGCTCGTCCTCGGCGTGGATGGCGACGCGCCGCCGGCCCGCGGCGAGCACCCGGGCGAGCGTCGCATCGTCGGGCACCAGCAGGTTGCCCGTCGAGGCGCCCATGAACACCTTGATCCCGCAGCAGCCCGGCAGCCGCTCCAGCGCCCCCAGCTGGTCGGCATTGGCGGCAGTCGCGCCCACGTAGAAGGCATGGTCGCACCACATGCGCCCGGCCGCGCGCGCGAGCTTGTCGGCAAGGGCCTCGGCGCTGTCGGTCAGCGGGCTGGTGTTCGGCATCTCGAAGAGCGCGGTCACGCCGCCCATCACCGCCGCGCGCGAGCCGGACTCGAGGTCCTCCTTGTGCTCGAGGCCGGGCTCGCGGAAGTGGACCTGGGTGTCGATCACCCCGGGAAGGATGGTGAGCCCGGTGCAGTCCTGCTCGTCTTCCGCCTGGCCCTCCCCGCGCGGCAGCAGCGCCGCCACGCGCCCGCCGGCGACGGCAAGATCCAGCGGAGCAAGCCCGCCCGGCGTCCACACCTCGGCGTTGCGGAAGAGGAGATCGAAGCTTGCCGTCATGCGCGTCGCGCCTATCTAGCGGCTCCGATGCCGCTTGCCCACCTCAGCGACCGCAAGGTCTTGCGCATGTCCGGCCCCGACGCGCGCGCCTTCCTTCAGGCCCTGATCCCCTCCGACATCGGCCAGCTGGCCGAGGGCCGCCCGCTCGCCGCCGGCCTGCTCTCGCCGCAGGGCAAGGCGCTCTTCGCCTTCCTCCTCCACGCCGAAGGAGACGACATCCTCCTCGACTGCGACGCGGGGCTCGCCGACGCGCTTGCCAGGCGCCTCCTCATGTTCCGCCTGCGCCGCGCCGTCGAGGTGGCGCCGAACGATCTCGCGGTCTTCGCCGCCTGGGGCGACTCTGCGCCCGACTGGCCGGAAGACCCGCGCCTTCCCGCGCTCGGCCGCCGCCGGGTCGCACCCGCTGGCGCCCACGCGCCCGACGCCGGCCTTGCCGACTGGCACGCGCACCGCATCGCCCTGGGCGTTCCCGAACAGGCCGAGATCGGCCAGGATGAGCTGCTCTGGCTCGAGACCAACGCCCGCGAGCTCGGCGCCGTCTCCTTCACCAAGGGCTGCTATGTCGGCCAGGAGAACACCGCGCGCATGCACCACCGCGACAGGGTGCGCAAGCGGCTCCTGCCGCTGCGCCTGTCCGGTCCCGCCGGCGATGGCCGGGTGCTGGCGGGCGACCGCGAGGCGGGCACGCTGCGCGGTTCGGGCGCGGGCACCCTCCGCTTTGCCCTGCTGCGCACCGAGTTCCTCGCGGCGCCGCTGTCGGTCGGCGGCGCGCCCGCCACGCTTTTGCGCCCGCAGTGGCTCCCCTAGCCGTCGAGGCCGATCGCCCGGGCCACCGCCAGCAGCCGCCGCGCTTCGGCGACATGCAGAACCTCGACCATCTTGCCCCGGTGGGTGGCGACCGCCCGGCCCTCGGCAAGCGCCGCCTCGTGCGCGGCAATGAGCGCCCGGGCCTCGGCGATGTCGTCGGCGCTCGGGCTGAACAGATGGTTCACGACCGCCAGCTGCGAGGGGTGGATGCAGGTCTTGCCGTCGAAGCCGAAGGCGCGCGCAGCCCGAGTCTCCGCCTCGAGCCCGGCCGGATCGTCGAGGTCGATGAACACGCCGTCGAAGGCGAGGATGCCGTGCGCGCGGGCGGCAAGCACGATCATCCCCATCGCAAGGTGCAGCGGCTCGCGGCCCTTGCCAGGCCGGGCGTGGAGATCCTTGGCAAGGTCGGCAAAGCCGGCAACGAGGCCGGTGATGCCAGGCACTGCGGCGATCGCATCGGCCGCCAGCACCGCCTTCGGCGTCTCGACGAGCACCCACACCGGCTTGCCGCCCGCCGCCGCCACGGCCGTCCGCGCATCCTCGGGCCCGTCCACCTTGGGCACCACCATCACGTCGGCCGCGCTTGCCGCCACGGCTGCCGCATCCTCGGCGAACCAGCGGGTGGACACGCCGTTCACCCGGATCGCCACTTCGCGCTGGCCGAACCCCGCTGCCGCCGCCGCCACCGCTGCCCCGCGCGCGCGCGCCTTCATGTCGGGCGCCACGGCATCCTCGAGGTCGAGGATGAGGCAGTCGGCGGGAAGCCCCTTCGCCTTCTCCAGCGCCCGGGCATTGGCCGCCGGCAGGTAGAGCACCGACCGCCGCGGCCGTTCCACCGCCTCTCCCCCGTCGCGCCCGCTGTCCATCCGCCTCTCCTCCTGCTGTCCGAACCGCTCGCGCTCTGCGCCAGCCGGCCGGCGGAGGAAAGCCCCCGGCGCCAGGCGCGCCGCCTGTGGGGGGACAAGAGGTTTGAGACAGGCGGGCTCGGGCGAGCCTGGGCGGAACTGGGCGGGAAATGGTTGAGAAAGCAGGGAAATACCTTATTGCGTCTCATTCTGAACGCCCCTAAGTGGCACTCAGATTGAGCAGGCCGGCGAAAGCGCCCAACATACTGAGGACGCGCGGGAAAAGCGCAATTCCGCGGGCTTGGCGGAAAGATTTAAGTGGCACCCAAATCTTGTCCCACGGAAGGGTCTGGAGAGGGTTCTGCGGCAGGGCTTTCGCGGGGGCTTCCGGAGGGCTGGGCGGGCGCCCTGTGGCGGCCGCCCGGGTGGGTTGCGGCGAGCAGGAGCGCGACGTCTTCGGCCGGGATGTCGTGGCGGAAGAGGATCTGCATGAGGGCGACGCGGAGGGCCTCTGAGGGCTCGACGCGGGCGATTTCCGCGGCGCGATCGACGGTGGCGGCTGCGCGCTCGTAGGCGCTGGCGGCGCCGTGGCGCGGCGGGGCGGAGGCGGTGGCCTGCGGCGGTTGTCTGCAGCCAAGGCCAGAAGACGGAACGGCGGGGGCGGGCGCCTGCGGGCCTTCGCCGGGCTCTGGCGGCGCGCCTGGCGGCGGGCCTTCGCCGGTTAAAAGCCACTCGACCGAGACGCCAAGCGCGCGGGCGATGCGGACGGCGTTGTCGGCCCGCGGGATCGTGCCTTTGAGGATGTTGTCAATGGTGGAGGAAGCAAACCCGCTTTGCCTTGCGAAAGCAGCAGGCGGCATCCCCTGAAGGCGGCACCGGATACGGGATGCTATCGCCGTGGCTGAGCAAGGCGCTTGCCTTTCATCCCGGACTTGGGCAGTATCCGAAATATGGGATTTCCGGATGGGACGAGCGGAGGTCACGCGATGCTCGCGATGCACAAGGAGGATGTGAAGGCGGCGATCCGGAAGCGGTTCCGCTCGGTGCGCGCGTTCGAGGCGGCGCACGGGCTGCCGGACAGGTCGGTCTCGGACCTGCTGCGAGGCAGGCGGAGCCGGCGCGTGGAGGAGGCGGTGCTGACGCTTCTGGCCACGAGTGACGACCCTTCCCGTCAATCCGAGGTTTCGGACCATAGCGCGGAAAGGGCGCGCGCGCACCCCATGAATCGGAGCGCGGCGTGAGCCTCCCTGCGCAGGCGATGCCCTCAAGGCTGGCGCAGGCCGGATGAGCGGGCCCGAGCGCTGGTTCACGGCGGCCGAGCTTGCCGCGCTGCGCCTGCCCGGGCTGCCGCGCGTGAAGTGGCGGATCACCGCCCTGGCGACGGCGGAGGGGTGGCCGTGGCGGCCGGCCAGCCAGCGCGGCGGCGGGCGCCAGTATCCGCTTGCCGCGCTGCCGCTGGCGTCGCGGATGGCGCTTGCCGCGCGGGCGGCGGGGGAGGAGCCCGCGCCGCGGCCGGAGGCGGCGCTCGTCGACGCGGAGCCAGAGCTGGCCGAGTGCGTTCGGCGGGCGGTGGTGCTGGATGCGGTCGAGGAACGGCGGGCGGCAGCCGGCTCGGTTCGGGCGGCAGTGGCCGCCGTCGCGGCCGAGACCGGCGTCAGCAGGGCCACGATCGACCGCTGGCGGCAGCTGGTGACGGGTCTCAGGCGGGCGGACTGGCCGCAGGCCCTCTCTCCGCAGTGGCGGGGCGGCGTCGATCCGGCCGCGATCGACGAGGGGATCTGGCAGGCGTTCGTCTCGGACTGGCTGCGGCCGGAGCGGCCGACGTTTGCCGCCTGCTACGCGCGGGCGATGGCGCTGGCCGAGGCGCGGGGCGTGCCCGTGCCGAGCCTCAGGGCGTTCCGGAGGCGGATCGCGCGCGAGGTGCCGCGCGAGGTGGTGGTGGCGCGGCGGGAG
>JAJUHA010000035.1 GCA_029268145.1 Sphingomonadaceae bacterium
CGCCGCCGGCCGGCGGCGCGCAGCAGCTGGGCGCCGAGCTCCGCGACCCGGGCCTCGAGGTCGGCGCGGACCGGCACGGCCATCTCGGCGGCGGCCGTCGGCGTCGGCGCGCGCCGGTCGGCGGCGAAGTCGATGAGCGTGGTGTCGGTCTCGTGGCCGACGGCGGAGATGATCGGGATGGGCGAGTCGGCCGCTGCGCGCACCACCTCCTCGGCGTTGAAGGCCATCAGATCCTCGATCGAGCCGCCGCCGCGGGCGACGATCAGGAGGTCGGGCCGCTCGGCCGGGGAGAGGCGCGCGAACCCGCGGATGGCTGCCGCAATCCGCGCTTCGGCGCCCTCCCCCTGCACCGGCACCGGCCAGAGCAGGACATCGCTCGGGAAGCGGTCGGCAAGGCGGTGGAGGATGTCGCGGATGACGGCGCCCGTGGGCGAGGTGACGATGCCGATCCGCCGGGGAAGGAAGGGCAGCGGCCGCTTGCGGTCGTCCCTGAACAGCCCCTCGGCGGCGAGCCGGCGACGCCGCTCCTCCACCTGGGCGAGCAGCGCGCCGACCCCGGCCGGCTCCATCCGCTCGACGACGATCTGGTATTTCGAGCGCCCGGCATAGGTGGTGATCCGCCCGGTCGCGATCACCTCGAGCCCGTCCTCGGGCCGGAAGGCGAGACTGCCGGCAACGCCGCGCCACATCACCGCATCGAGCACGGCATCGGCATCCTTGAGCGCGAAGTAGAGATGGCCGGAGCTGTGCCGCTTGAAGCCCGAGATCTCGCCGCGCACCCGCACCAGGCCGAAGGCTGCCTCCACGGTCCGCCTGAGGGCCGCCGACAGTTCGGAGACGGTCAGTTCGGGAAGATTCGGGCGCGCGCTGGCCATGCCCGGGCCTAGCCCGAGGTGGCCCCGGCGGCCAAGCCCGGGGCTTTTCGCCCGCGCGCGCCTCTTCTAGGCGGGCGGGATGGAAAGGCTGCGGGTCCTTCTTCTGGGTGGCGGCGGGCGCGAGCATGCGCTGGCGTGGAAGCTGGCCCAGTCCCCGCGGCTCGAATGGCTGCTGGCGGCGCCCGGGAACCCGGGAATCGCAGGGCTTGGCATGGTCGAGCCGGGTCTCGACATCCTGGACGGCAAGGCCGTCGCCCGCTTCGCCCGCGACCGCGGCATCGACCTCGTCGTCGTCGGGCCCGAGGCGCCGCTGGCCGCCGGAGTGGCCGACGCCTGCCGGGCGGCGGGCATCGCCGTGTTCGGTCCTTCGGCCGCCGCGGCCCGGCTCGAGGCCTCCAAGGGCTTCACCAAGGAGCTGTGCGACGAGGCCGGGATCCCGACGGCGCGCTGGGCCCGCTTCTCGGCGCTGGAGCCGGCGCGGGCGCATGTCCGCGCGCACGGCGCCCCGATCGTCGTCAAGGCCGATGGCCTTGCCGCGGGCAAGGGCGTGACGGTTGCGGCAACCCTGGCCGAAGCGGAGGATGCGCTCGAGGCGCTGTTCCGGGCACCGGGCGCCGAAGTCGTGATCGAGGAGTGGCTGGAGGGCGAGGAAGTGAGCGTCTTCGTCCTGGCCGACGGCACCGCAGCGCTTCCCCTCCTCGCCGCGCAGGACCACAAGCGGGTGGGCGAAGGCGACACCGGCCCCAACACCGGCGGCATGGGCGCCTATGCCCCGGCCTCGGTCTTCACGCCTGCGCTCGAGGCGGAGACGATGGCGCGGATCATCCGCCCGACGCTGACCGCTCTCGCCGCGCGCGGCACGCCCTTCTCCGGCGTGCTCTTCGCCGGGCTGATGCTGACGGCGGCGGGGCCGAAGCTCATCGAATACAATGTCCGCTTCGGCGATCCCGAGTGCCAGGTGCTGATGCTGCTGCTCGAGAGCGACCTTCTCGATCTGCTCCACGCCACCGCGACCGGGCGGCTGGCGGGCATGACGGCGACTTGGAAGCCGGGCAGGGCGCTCGGCGTGGTGGTGGCGGCCAGGGGCTATCCCGGCACGCCCGCCAGCGGCGGCGTGATCGAGGGTCTGGAGGGCTGCGGGGCGACGGTGTTCCACGCCGGCACCCGGCTGGAAGGCGGGCGTCTGGTCGCCGCCGGCGGCCGGGTGCTGACGGTGGGGGCGGTTGCGCCCACCCTTGCCGCCGCCGCCGGAACCGTCGGCGCGGCTATCTCGAAGATCAGCTTTGCCGATGCCCTGTGGCGCCGCGATATCGGCTGGCGGGAGCTGGCCCGGGAGGGCAAGGGAGACAGGTCATGACCGACATGGCGAGCCGCCAGCGGCAGTTCGAGGGCACCGACGCGGTGCGCGAGGCGCACCGGTTCGACGAGGCGGCGCTGGCGGAGTGGATGGCCGCCCATGTCGAGGGCTATGCGGGGCCGCTCGAGGTGCGCCAGTTCAGGGGCGGCCAGTCCAACCCCACCTACAAGCTCATCACCCCTGCCCGCTCCTACGTGCTGCGGCGCAAGCCCCCGGGCCAGCTGCTGAAGTCGGCCCATGCGGTCGACCGCGAGTATCGCGTCATCTCCGCCCTCCACCCCACCGGCTTTCCCGTGGCCCGGCCCTTCGGCCTGTGCACCGACGAAAGCGTCATCGGCACCTGGTTCTACGTGATGGACTGCGTGGAGGGCCGGATCGTCTGGGACGGCACCTTCCCCGATGTCCCGCGCGCCGAGCGCCGCGCCCATTTCGAGGCCATGTGCGACACGCTCGCGCGCCTCCACAGCATCGACCCCGCAGCCGTGGGCCTCGAGGACTTCGGCCGCCCCGGCAACTATTTCGCCCGGCAGATCGCGCGCTGGTCGAAGAGCTATGTCGACGACATCCCCGACGCCGGGCGGGTCGAGGCGATGGACCGGCTGGTCGAATGGCTGCCCCGGAACATCCCCGAGGGCGACGAGACGGCGATCGTCCACGGCGACTATCGCTGCGACAACATGATCTTCGACATGCGGGCGCCGCGCGTGCTCGCCGTGCTCGACTGGGAGCTTTCGACGCTCGGCCACCCGCTCGCCGACTTCTCCTACCATCTCATGATGTACCGGATGCCGCCGTCGGGCACCGTCGGCCTCGCCGAGGCCGATCTCGCCGCGCTCGACATCCCGACCGAGGCCGAATATGTCGCCCGCTACTGCGCCGGCACCGGCCGCGACCCGTCCGAGGTCGAGGCGATCATGGACTTCTGCGTCGCCTACAACATGTTCCGCCTGGCGGCGATCGTCCACGGAATCCGCGGCCGGGTGGCGCGCGGGACGGCGTCGAACCCGCACGCCAAGGCCATGGCGACGACGGTCGAGCCGCTCGCCGAGCGGGCCTGGGAACAGGCGGTGAAGGCAGGCGCCTAGCTGGCGCGAATCAGCTGCGGCAGCGCCGCCCCGGCCGTGCGCTTGGCGATGGTCAGGCGGGTCAGCCACGGGGCGCCGCCGGCGACGAACTGGCCCGGCGTCATGCCGATGAACTGGCGGAAGTCGCGGATGAAGTGGGACTGGTCGTAGAAGGCGGTCCCGGCCGCGCCCTGCCAGCCGAGATCGGGCCTGAGCCCGAGGCGGACCGCAGCCTGCAGCGTCCGGTACTTGCGCGCCAGATACTTGGGGCTCGCGCCATAGACCCGGGCCACCATCCGCTCCACCTGCCGGTTCGACATGCCGAGCCGCTCGACCAGCACGTTGACGTCGGGCGACGCCGTCTCGACCAGCCAGGCATCGGTCGGCCGGGTGAGCCAGAGGGGCGGAGTCCGCGCCCGCTCGGCAAGCGCGAGGAACAGCCGGTCGGCCGCCTCGCACAGCGCGCGGTCGTCTGCGGCGTCGTGCATCCGCATGAGGGCTTCGCCGACCAGCCCGGGTGCGAGCCCGGCAAGATCGGTCAGCCGGTCGGCGTAGCGGCTGGCTTCCTCGCCGATCAGCGCTGCCCAGCCGGCCGGAAGGATCCCCACGCCGATCAGGCGGAAAGGGCCGAAGGCATGGAAGCGGATGGCATGCCCGGAGGGACCGGCGAGGCTGGTCACCGGCATCGGCTCGAAGGGATGGCTGCCATAGGCGATGTAGCCATGGCCGCGCAGCACGAAGCGGACCTGCGCGACTTCGGCGCGCAGGATGTCCTGCATCTGGCCTGCCGGCACCTCGAACACATAGTAGCTGGAAATTAGCCCGCGCAGCGCCGGCGCGGCCGGATGGTAGCGGAGCGCTATGCCGGACGCGCTCAAGTCCCGCTCACCTTCGTCGAGACCGCTCCCCCGAACCAGGCAGGAGCGGGTTCTGCGCCGGACAACGTCATCGGGCGACACTCTTCTTGCGCCTCCCATGCGGCAGTGCGGCCCGAAGGTCAACTGCAGGGAAGAAAAAATGCCCCGGGGGGCCACGGCGGGCCGCCCCGGGGCTGGCAAGTGTGGGGGGCAGCGGCGCTGCCCACCCCTGGGTCGCAGCCTGCCCCTAGGTCACGGCCCGCCCGGCCGATTGTAGATTTTCGACAAAGCCGCCATGCGCTCCCCGCCATGCGGACGCTCGCCTCCAGCCTCCTGCGCCGGCTCGATCCGGAACGCGCCCACGCGCTGGCGCTTGCCGGAATCGCGACCTTCGGCCTGCCCGCGGCGCCACCACCGCCACCGTCGCTCGCCACCCGGGTGGCCGGCCTCGCCTTTCCCTCGCCCATCGGGCTGGCCGCCGGCTTCGACAAGGACGCGCGCGTCTGGCGGCAGATGCTGCGCGTCGGCTTCGGCTTCGTCGAGGTGGGCACGCTCACCCCTCGCCCGCAGGCCGGCAACCCGCGCCCGCGCATCTTCCGCCTTGCCGAGGACCGCGCCGTCATCAACCGGCTCGGCTTCAACAATGGCGGACTCGCCGCCGCGCTGCCGCGGCTCGAGCCCGACCCCCGGCTCGGCGTCAACGTCGGCGCCAACCGCGACAGCCCCGACCGGATCGCCGACTATGCCGCCGCAGTCGCCGCCGTGCGGGACAGGGCCGCCTTCATCACCCTCAACATCTCCTCGCCCAACACGCCCGGGCTGCGCGGCCTCCAGGGCGAAGCGCTGCCCGAGCTGCTCGCCGCGGCCGCCGAGGCGAGGGGAGAGAACGGCCCGCCGCTGTTCCTCAAGGTCGCGCCCGACCTCGATCCCGCGCAGATCGATGCCATCGCCGAGGCCGTGCTCGCCGCCCCGGTCGCGGCGCTCGTGGTCTCCAACACCACGCTCGCCCGGCCGGCGACGCTCAGGAGCCGCCACGCGCGCGAAGCGGGCGGGCTTTCCGGCGCGCCGCTGTTCGCGCCGTCCACCGCCTTGCTCCGTGCCTTTGCGACCCGGCTGTTCGGGCGGGTCGCGCTCATTGGGGTGGGCGGCGTGGCGACCGCCGACCAGGCCTATGCCAAGCTCCGTGCCGGGGCGAGCGCGATCGAGCTCTACACCGGGCTGGTCTATGAGGGGATCGGCCTTCCGGCGCGGCTCAACGCGGAGCTTGCCGCCCTGCTGGCGCGCGATGGCCTTGCCAGCGTGGCCGAGGCGGTCGGGCGCGACCTGCGCGATGGTTGAGCGCCGGCCGCGCGGCCTCTATGCCGCCTGCCAGATGCAACGCCACCTCCTTCCACTCGTGGCCCTCGTGCTGGCCGGCTGCGCCACGGCCCCTGCCCCGATCGCGACCCAAGCCACCCCGCGAAGCCCCGCCGCCTCCGCGCCGGTCGAGACCAGCGCCGGCATCGCGACCTACGAGCCGCAATGGGGCCAGACCGTCCGCCCGGTCCCGGCCGCGACCGGGCGCGCGATGGTCTCGGCCGCCGACCCGCGCGCGGCCGAGGCCGGCGCCCTCATGCTGGCAAAGGGCGGAACCGCGGCCGATGCCGCGATTGCCACCATGATCGCGCTCACCGTCGTCGAAGGCCAGGCGAGCGGCATCGGCGGCGGCGCCTTCGCCATGTGGCACGATCCGGACACGGGTGCGCTCGTCACGCTCGACGGCCGCGAGCGCGCGCCGGCCGCCGCCACGCCCGGGCGCTTCCTCAGGGCCGACGGCACGCCCATGGGCTTCCGCGAGGCCGTGCCCGGCGGCGCGTCGGTCGGCGTGCCGGGCGTGATCCGGCTTGCCGCAGAGATGCACCGGCGCTGGGGGACGCTGCCGTGGGCGACGCTGTTCGCGCCTTCCATCGCGATGGCGCGCGACGGCATCCTGCTCTCCGAGCGCTTCGTCCGCTTCGCCACCTTCCGGGCCGACCTCCTGCGCGCCTCGCCTTCGGCTGCGGCGGTCTTCCTCGCGCCCGACGGCACGGTCTGGCCGGTCGGGCACCGGCTGCGCCAGCCCGAGCTCGCCGCGACCCTCGAGGCGATCGCCCGCGACGGGCCCGACGCCTTCTACTGCGGGCCCGTCGCCGCCGCGATCAGCCGGGCCGTCGCCACCGCCTTCGCCAACCCGGCCGCGCTGACCGAGGCCGATCTCGCCGCCTACCGCGTGACCGAGCGGGCGCCGCTGTGCGGCCGCTACCGCGACCGGCGCATCTGCACCATGGCGCCGCCCTCGGCCGGCGGGATCGCCCTCCTCCAGATCCTCGGCCAGCTCGAGCGCTTCGACCTGGCCCGGCTGGGCCCCGACGATCCGCTGGCCTGGCACCTCATCGCCGAGTCGATGCGGCTCGCCATGGCCGACCGCGAGGCCTGGGGCGGCGATCCCGATTTCGCGCCCGTCCCGGTGGCGGGGCTGCTCGCGCCGGACTATCTGGCCGCGCGCTCCGCCCTCATCCGCATCGACCGCGCCATGCCGACCGTCACCGCCGGCACGCCCGCCGGCGAGCAGCCGCGGGCGATGCAGCGGCTGGCCGACGTGCCGGCCACCTCGCACCTCGTCGCCGTCGACGCGCGCGGGCGGGTGGCCAATGTCACCTCCACCATCGAGGCGCCGTTCGGCTCGGGCATCCTCGTCGGCGGCTTCTTCCTCAACAACGAGCTCACCGACTTCGACTTCCTTCCCACCCGCGACGGCCGCCCCGCCGTCAACCGGGTCGAGCCCGGCAAGCGGCCGCGCTCGTCGATGACGCCCACCCTCGTCTTCGCGCCCGACGGCCGGCTCGAGGCCGCGATCGGCGCCGCCGGCGGTGCCACCATCATTGCCCAGGTGGCGCGCGCCGTCATCGCCCTCGTCGACTGGGGCATGCCGGTCGACCAGGCGCTCGCCGTGCCGGGCATCATGGCCGACCGCCGCGGGATCCGCTACGAGGCCGGCTCGCGGCTGGAGGGCATGGCGGCCACCTGGAAGGCGCTGGGCCACGCCGCCGAGCCGGCGACGCTGCCCCTCAAGACCAATGCCATCGGCCGCGACGGGGATCGCTGGCGCGGCGCGGCCGATCCGCGGAGCGAAGGTGCGGCAATCGTCGCGCCGGAGGGAGGAAGGCCATGACGCGCGAGGACATTCTCGAGGCGGAGCGGCTGCGCGCGGCGGAGCGTGCCGCCGGCCGCGACACCGAGCACTGGAACAACCTCGTCGCGCTGTTCTTCGCCCGCGCCGCCGCGCTCGGCGACGCGACCTTCCTGCTGCGCAAGGTGGAGGGCAGCTGGCGGGGCCTCTCGTGGCGCGAGGCGGCCGAGCAGGTTGCGCGTCTCGCCCGCGGACTCCAGGCCATCGGCGTGAAGCGTGGCGACCGGGTGGCGCTGGTGTGCGAGAACCGGCCCGAGTTCGCCATTGCCGACCTCGCCATCATGGCCGCCGGTGCCATCTCGGTCCCCACCTACACCACCAACACCGTGCGCGATCACGCCCATGTGCTCGCCGACAGCGGCGCTGCGGCCGTCATCGTCTCGACGGCGCGGCTGGCCCGCGGCGTGATCGAGGCCGTGCTCCAGACCGGCGCGTGCCGCACCGTGATCGGCATGGAGCCGCTCCGCCGGGTCCAGGCCGAGACGCTCGCCTTCCACGACATGGCCGATCTCATCGCCCGCCACCCGGCCGAGCCGGCGGAGGTTGCCGCCGAGGCGCTGATGAAGCGCGCCGACACCGCCTGCCTCATCTACACCTCGGGAACCGGCGGCGCGCCGCGCGGAGTCCGCCAGCATCATGGCGCCATCCTCCACAATGTCTCGGGGTGCATCGAGATCATCCGTGCCGACTTTCCCGACACCGGGCGCGAGCGCTTCCTCTCCTTCCTGCCATTGAGCCACGCCTACGAGCACACCGCCGGCCAGTTCCTGCCGATCGGGCTCGGCGGCGAGATCGCCTATGCCGAAAGCCTCGAGAAGCTCGCCGCCAACATCGAGGAAGTCTCGCCCACCATCATGGTCGTGGTGCCGCGCCTGTTCGAGGTGCTCCGCGCGCGGATGCTGAAGGCGATCGAGAAGCAGGGCGGGCTGGCGCCGCGGATGCTCGGCCTTGCCCAGAAGCTCGAGGCGAAGCGCACGGCCGAGGGCCGGCTCGGCCTGCTCGACCGGCCCGTCGACTTCCTCGTCGAGCGCACGCTCCGCCGAAAGGTGCGGGCCCGGTTCGGCGGGCGCCTCAAGGCGATGGTCTCGGGCGGCGCGCCCCTCAACCCCGATGTCGGCCGCTTCTTCGACGCGCTCGGCCTCACCATCCTCCAGGGCTATGGCCAGACCGAGGCGGGCCCGGTCATCAGCTGCAACCGGCCTGCCGCCAGGCTCAAGATGCACACGGTCGGCCCCCCCTTGCGCGACGTCCATGTCGAGATCGCCGAGGATGGCGAGATCTGCGTGGCCGGCGAGCTCGTCATGCACGGCTACTGGAACAACCCGGAGGAGACCGAGCGGGTGCTGGTCGACGGCCTGCTCCGGACCGGGGACATCGGCCACATCGACGAGGACGGCCACATCGTCATCACCGACCGCAAGAAGGACATCATCGTCAACGACAAGGGCGAGAATGTCGCGCCGCAGAAGGTGGAGGGGATGCTCACCCTCCAGCCCGAGATCGCCCAGGCGATGGTCCATGGCGACCGGCGGCCGCACCTCGTCGGCGTGGTGGTGCCGGACCCCGAGTTCCTCGCCGAATGGGCGCGCACCCACGGGCTCGACCCCGAGGCGGCCCGCAGCTCGCCCGACTTCCTGCGCGCCGTGCAGGCCGCGGTCGACCGGGTGAATGCCCAGCTCCCGGTCACCGAGAAGGTCCGCCGGGTGATGCTGGCGGACGCGCCCTTCTCGGTCGAGAACGAACAGCTGACGCCCTCGATGAAGATCCGCCGCCACGTGCTGCGGCAGGTCTACGGCCCCCGCCTCGAAGCGCTCTACCGGGGCTGATCCGGCCAGGCGCGACCCTAGCGCGGAGAGCGCTTGGCGAGGATCCGCTGGAGCGTCCGGCGGTGCATCTTCAGGCGCCGCGCCGTCTCCGAGACGTTGCGGTCGCACAGCTCGTAGACCCGCTGGATATGTTCCCACCGCACCCGGTCGGCCGACATGGGCTCGGCCGGCGGCTCGGGCTTCGCCCCCTCCGACGCCAGCAGGGCGTTGACGATGTCCTCCGGGTCGGCCGGCTTCGCCAGATAGTCGATCGCCCCTTCCTTCACTGCGGCAACCGCGGTTGCCAGATTGCCATAGCCGGTCAAGATGATGACGCGCGTGTCCTCGCGCGCCCGGCGCAGCTCGGCGACGAGATCGAGCCCGTTGCCGTCGCCCAGCCGCAGGTCGAGCACGGCATAGTCCGGCCGGAGCTCGGGAATGAGCGTCTTCGCCTCGGCAAGGCTCGCCGCCGCGGTCACCTCGAACCCGCGCCGGCCGAGCGTCAGGGCAAGCCGCTGGCGGAAGGCATTGTCGTCATCGGCGAGAAGAAGGCTTCCGTGCCTCTCGCTGGTCTCGGCGTCTGTCATGCGCTCCGTTCCTTGAGCGGGCTCACCCCGCCGGCCTCGATATCGGCGCGCTCCCACGAGATTTCCACGCGTGCCCCGCCGTCCGGCGCATTGGCAAAGACGATCCGGGCACCGGTCCGCTCGAGCAGCGTGGTCGCGATGAAGATCCCGAGGCCAGTGCTCCCGGAGCCGGAAACTGACGGTCCCAGAAAGGGTTCGCCGAGGCGGGGGAGAAGCTCCTCGGGGAAACCGGGCCCGTCGTCGGTGACCGTCACGCGCAGCTCCTGCGGCGATTCGCCACCGGCGATCACGACGCGCCGGGCGGCGTGGCGCAGGGCGTTGGAGACGATGTTGCCGAGCCCGTGCAGCAGCTCGGGCGAGCGGCGGACGACCGGGCCGCCGCGCGGCGGCCAGGGCACCTCGATCGCAACCGGCACCCGGGTCGGCTCGAACGGCTCCACCACCTCGCGCAGCAGCGCCGGCAGCGGCACCTCGGGGAAGGGGTCCTCCGCCTCGGCGCGCAGCGCAATCCGCTCGAGGATGTCGCGGGCGCGGGCCACCTCCTGGCCGAGGAGGCGGATGTCGGCGCCGATCGCCGGGTCCTCGCCCAGCATGTCCTCGAGGTCGCGGGCGATGAGGGTGATGGTGCCGAGCGGCCCGCCGAGCTCATGGGCCGCGGCTGCCGCCAGCGAGCCGAGCGCACCCATGCGGCTCTCGCGCTCGAGCGCCGCCTGGGTCGCGACCAGCGCCGCCTGCCGCCGCCGGGCCTGGTTGGAGATCTGCCACGCGTAGGCGGCAAGGAAGCACATGCCGAGCCCGATCGCGAGGAAGATGCCGAAGTGGTAGATCGGCGGGAACTGGATGCCGCCATCGTCCCACGGCAGCGGCAGCGCGCGCTGCCAAAGCAGCGCCAGAAGGCCGAGCGCCAGGGCCACGAGGAGCGCCGTCGCCCGCGCCGTCAGCAGCGTCGCCGAGATGGTGACGGGCACCAGCAGCCACAGCGCGAAGGGGTTGAGGAGACCGCCGGTCAGGAACAGCATCACCGAGATCTGGAAGAGATCGAAGCCGAGGTTCCAGAAGGCGCTCGGCCCGTCCAGCCGGTCCTGGGCGCGGTAGAGCCAGATGAGGCCGAGGTTGAGCGAGACTCCGGCACCGACTGCAGCGAGCACCGGCCACCAGGGGATCGGAAAGCCGAAGCCGAGGCCCACGACGAGCGTGGTCGCCAGCTGGCCGAGCGTCGCCGCCCAGCGGATGCGGATGAGCGTGCCCACCTGGACTCCGGGCCGGTCGAGCCCGAGCGGCCGGCTGGCGCGCCCGCGCGCGGCCGGCGCCGCGCGGGTCAACGCCTTGTTCACGGCCCGGTCACAGCGTCGGGCCGGCGACCGGCCGGCGCGCCCTGGCGGGCGTCTCGGCGAGCAGCCTCGCGACCTGCCCGGCGCGCGGATCGGCCGCGGCGAGGTCGCGCGCGCTCATGCCGGTCTGGTGCTCGGCGATGTCGGGGTCGGCGCCCATGGCGAGGAGCAGCTGGACGGTCTCGGCATCGCGCCGCTGCACGGCCTGGAAGATCGCCGTCTGGCCCTGGTTGTTGGTCGCGTTGGGGTTGGCCTTGAAGGCGGCGAGCAGCCGGATCCCGTCGGTGAAGCCGGTCTGGGCGGCGACGATGAGGGCCGTGTTGCCCTCGCGGTCGCGGGCGTTGATGTCGGCGCCGGACTCGATGAGGAAGCGCATCCAGGGCGCGTCGCGGCGGCGGGTCACGATCAGGAGCGCGGTGTCGCCGCTGTCGCGGTCGCGGCTGTTGATGACGACGCTGCCCGGCTTGTCGATGAGGCCCTTGGCGGCGAGCACGTCGCGGTCGCGCACGGCCTTCAGGAAATTGTAGGCATCCGAGAACTGCGCCGCGGCCGGTGACGCGCCGACCGCAACCAGGAGGGCGAGGAGGAGCGACCTCAGAAGGCGCATGGCATCGATCCTGTCTCTGTCTACCGCTTCGCCCGCCGTTACGCCATAAGGCCGCGCCATGGCCATGGTCTCGCGCGTCTCGCCGCTCGTTGCAATCCTTCTCGTCGCCGCAGCGCTGGCCGCGGCGCTCGTCGTCCTGCGCCCCGCCGGCGGCGCCCGCGGCAACCTGGAGGGCAGCGCCGTCGGCGGCGAGTTCCGGCTGATCGACGAGACCGGCAGGCCGACCCGCTGGTCCGACTTCGCCGGCCGCTGGCGGCTGGTCTATTTCGGCTACACCTTCTGCCCCGATGTCTGCCCGGTCGACGCCGCCAACCTGGGGGCGGGGCTTGCCGCCTTCGAGAAGGCCGCCCCGGCGCGGGGCGCGAAGGTGCAGCCGCTCTTCATCACCGTCGACCCGGCGCGCGACACGCCGGCCGCACTCGCCGAGTTCACGGCCAGCTTCCACCCCCGCCTCGTCGGGCTCACCGGAAGCAAGGAGGCGATCGCCGAGACGCTCAAGGCCTTCCGGGTCTATGCCCGCCGCGTCGAGGGCGCAACCGAGGGGAGCTATCTCGTCGATCACATGGCCGTCGTCTATCTGTTCGACCCCGAGGGCCGTCCGGTCGCCTTCCTCGCCGGGCCCGATGCGACGCCCGAGGCCGTGACCGGCCTCCTCGAGGCGCACGTCCGCTGATGCGCGACCGCTTCTGGGAGCGCTTCCCCCTGCACGCGCTGACGCGCGCGGAGTGGGAAGCGCTGTGTGACGGCTGCGGCAAGTGCTGCCTGCACAAGCTCGAGGACGAGGAGACCGGGCGCCTCTTCCGCACCAACGTCGCCTGCCGCCTGCTCGACCGGGAGAGCTGCCGCTGCTCCGACTATGCCAACCGCAGGGCGCGAGTGCCCGATTGCGTGCAGCTCCGGCCCGGGCTCGTCGCCGCGCTCGACTGGCTGCCGAGGACCTGCGCCTACCGCCGGGTCGAGGCCGGGGAGCCGCTGCCGCCGTGGCACCACCTCGTCTGCGGCGACCGCGAGGCCGTGCACCGCGCCGGTGCCTCGGTCAGGGGCTGGACCATCAGCGAGGCCGACGCCGGCGACCTCGAGGACCACATCATCGGCCCGTCCGAGGCCGGCCCTAGCGGCTCGCGCTGACGGCCAGCCCGGCCAGCACGGCGAGGGCGACGCCGGCGAGCCAGCCCAGGCCGACCAGCACCTGCCCGGCCGGGCCCGCCTCGCCGATCGCGGTCGCCAGGAGCTGGGTCTCGACTGCCGGATAGCCCGCAAAGCGGCCGATGTCGGTGACGAGCCGGCTGCCCTCGCGCATCGCGAGGAGGAGGAGGAGGCACACCAGGGTCCACGGCACCAGGAGCAGCCCGAGCAGCAGCCAGAGGCGCGTCATGCCGCGTCCGCATCCACGCGCCGCACCAGGAGCTTGTCGATCTTGCGGCCGTCCATGTCGACCACCTCGAAGCGGAAGCCGTGGGCATCGAAATGCTCGCCGGTCTCGGGGATATGCTCGAGCTCGGCGAGCACGAAGCCGGCGACCGTCTCATAGTCCCGCTCCTCGGCGAGCGGGAAGCCGAGCCGCTCGGCCAGCTCGTCGGCGGGCATGCCGCCGGCGACGAGGAGGCTGCCGTCGTCGCGGGTGATGATCGAGGGCTCCTCGCCCTCGTCGAGGTCGGATCGGAACTCGCCGGCGATCGCGGCCAGCAGGTCCGACGGAGTCACCACCCCCTCGAAATGGCCATATTCGTCGACGACGAAGGCCATGGGCACGCCGGAATCGCGCAGCGCGGTCAGCACCGCCATCGAATCCGCCACGTCGGGCACGACGGGGGCCTTGCGCATCAGCTGGCGGAGATCGAGCGGCGCGCCGGCGATGAGCGCGGCGAGCACGTCGCGCGACTGGATGATGCCGATCGGCCGGTCGACGGCGCCCTCGGCCAGCACCAGGCGGCTGTGCGGCGTGGCCATCAGCCGCTCGCGGATGACCGCCTCCGGCGCGTCGGCGTCGAGCCAGTCCACCTCCACCCGGGGTGTCATCACCCCGCGGGCGCTGCGGTCGGCCATGCGCATGATGCCGGTGATGAGCGCGCGCTCCTTCTCCTCGATGACGCCCGCGCTCTCGGCTTCGGCCACCACCGAGCGCAGCTCCTCCTCGGTCACGCTCGTCTCGGCCTCGCGGCGGAGACCGAGCAGGCGGAACACCAGCGCGGTCGAGGCGTCGAGCAGGCTGACGATGGGCATGAAGAGCCGCGCCAGCGCGGCCATGACCGGCGCGACCCGCGCTGCGATCCGCTCGGGCGCGCGCAGCGCCAGCTGCTTGGGCACCAGCTCGCCGATGATGAGCGAAAGATAGGTGACGACGACGATCACGGCCCCGAGCGCGAAGGGGGCGGCCACGGTTTCCGCCATGCCGAGCGCGACCAGCCGGTCGGCGATCGGACCGCCGAGGCGGGCCGCGGAGAAGGCGCCATTGGCGATTCCGACGAGCGTGATCCCCACCTGGACCGCCGAGAGGAACCGGCCCGGCTCGTCGTGGAGGGCGAGCGCGGTGGCCGAGCCCGGCACGCCGGACTTGACGAGAAGCTGCAGGCGCGGCCGGCGGGCCGAGACGATCGCAAGCTCGGCGCCGGCGAACAGCCCGTTCAGCAGGATCAGGCCGAGGGTGAGGGCGGCATCGCCCCAGGGGAAAGCGGACATGGCGCTACGCTCCCCTTATGCAGCCAATGGCGCGCCGGCACAATCGGGCAGGCCGGGCCCTTGGCTTCGGGCGCGCGATGCGGCAGGCACGCGCCATGCTCGCGTGCGAACGGCGGCGCGGCGATGCGCCCGGGCGCCTGCCCTTCCTCCTGCTCCACGGCTGGTGCTGCGACCGCACGGCGATGCACCCGGTTGCGGCGGCCTTCCCGGAGCGTGACGGCCTGCTCCCCGATCTCGCCGGCCATGGCGCGAGCCCGCCGGGGGATCCCGCCATCGCCGCCCACGCCCGCGCCGTCCTCGCCTGCGCTCCGCCCCGCTTCGTCGCCGTCGGCCATTCGATGGGCGGCCAGGTCGCGCTGGCGCTGGCCGCGGCCGCACCGGACCGGGTGGCCGGCGCCGTCCTCCTCGATCCGGCCCACATCCTCGCGACCGATCGGGCGCTCTCGGCCGGCGCTTCGCTCGCCGCGAAGCTGGACCGCTTTCCCGCCGCCGAGATCGTCGCCGCCTTCGCCCGGGGGATGCTGGTCGGCCCGCTGCCCCCGGCCGGGGCGGCGGCCTTCGAGGCCCTGGTCGCGCGGATGGCGCGCACGCCGGCGGACGTGGCGCGGGCGCAGTGGCAGGCCATTCTCGCCTGGAACGGCGCGGGCGGCGGGGCCGCGGCGCTCGCCGCGCTCGCCCGGCCGGTGCTCGTCATCGGCTGCGACCGGCCGGTCAACCGGCTCGCCGATCTCGGCCGCGCCTCGCCCCATGTCGCGACCGGGCAGGTCGCGCTTTCGGGGCACATGGTCCAGTTCGAGGCGATGCCCCAGGTGGAGGCCATGATCCGCCACTGGCTTCACCGCACCGGCCTGGAGTAAGGGGGCGAGGGGCCACCCAGCGGGGCCCGGAGCGAGAGAGGAACGCCATGACGAGAACCGCCAGGATGACCGCCGCGGGCGCGCTCGCCGCGCTGCTGCTGGCCAGCGCCTGCACCACCAACCCGGAGACCGGCCAGCGGCAGATGACCCGCGGCGGCAAGGGCGCGCTCGCCGGTGCCGCGGGCGCATCGCTCATCGGCGGCGCCATCGGCGGCCGCACCGGCGCGCTGGTCGGCGCCGGGGTCGGCTCGATCCTCGGCGGGGCCGTGGGCGGCTACATGGACCGGCAGGAGCGCGAGCTGCGCGCCGCCACCGCCAACACCGGGATCGAGGTCGAGCGCCGCGGGGACGAGATCCAGCTCACCTTCCCCGACAACATCACCTTTGCGACCGGCTCGGCCATGGTCCGCCCCGAACTCCGCGCCGAGCTGCAGGAGCTCGCCGGGATCCTCAACAGCTACCCCTCGACCATCGTCGGCGTGTTCGGCCACACCGACAACACCGGCTCGGCCGAGCTGAACCAGAGGCTGTCCGAGGAGCGCGCGCGCTCGGTCGCCGACACGCTCGTCGGCTTCGGCGTGAACCCGGCGCGGCTCGAGACGCGCGGCTTCAGCTTCAACCAGCCGGTCGCCTCCAACGACACGCCGGAAGGCCGGGCGCGGAACCGCCGGGTCGAGATGCGGCTCATCCCGGTCACGCAGGAGCAGGTGCAGTCCGGCCGCCTGCCGGGCTGAGCCTCAGCCGCGCAGCACCGCCCCCAGCTTCGCCGCGGCCGCCTCGACCGCGGCGGAGAGGGCCGCGAGGTCCGCCTCGGCGAGCGTGCGCGCGCGCGGCTGGAGCGTCACGCCGACCGCGAGGCTGACCTGGCCGTCCGGCACGCCCGCCCCGGTGAAGCGGTCGAACAGCTCGACGTCGGCGATGAGCGCGCGGTCCGCGCCGGCGACGGCGCGCAGCAGCTCCTCGGCGGGAAGCGTCTCGGGCACCAGGAAGGCGAAGTCGCGCCGGACCGGCATGAGCGGGCTCGGCTGATAGGCGCCGCGCCTGCCCCGCGAGGCCGGCACCGCGTCGAGGAAGATCTCGGCCGCGGCAACCGCTCCGAGGTCGCCGGCGAGCGCCGGGTGCAGCTCGCCGAACTCGGCGAGCACCGTCCGGCCGAGGAGCAGCGCGGCCGAGCGGCCGGGGTGATACCAGGCGGGGCCGGGCTGGCGCGTGGCCAGCCGCTCGACCGGGGCGCCGGCCGCCGCCAGCGCGGCGAGCGCCGCCGCCTTGGCGTCGAAGGCATCGACGAGGCGGGCCTTGCCCGTCTTCCAGTGGCGCGGGCGCCCCTCGCCGGCGAGCAGCAGGCCCGCCGTCACCCGCTCGCCCTCGGCAAGATAGCGCCGGCCCAGCTCGAACAGCCGCACGCTCCGCTCGCCGCGCGCCATGTTGCGCCCGGCCGCGGCAAGGAGGCCCGGCAGCAGCGAGGGCCGCATCACGGCAAGCTCGGCCGAGAGCGGGTTCACGAGCCGATGGGCCGCGCCGCCGAAGCGCTCCGCCTCGGCCTCGGCGATGAAGCTCCAGGTCACCGCCTCGTCGAGCCCGCGCGCCGCCAGCGCCCGGCGCACCCGGCGCTCGGTGAGCTGGGCCGGTGTCGCGACCGGGCGCGCCACTCCGGGCGCACGCGGCAGCGGCGTGGCCGCCACCCGGTCGAGCCCGTGGAGGCGCACCACCTCCTCGACGAGGTCGGCCGGACCCTCGGCGTCGCGCCGCCACGACGGAACCGCGACCTGCCAGTCGCCACCCGGGCCATCGGCCACCGCAAAGCCGAGCCGCTCGAGGATCGCCCGCTGCTCCGCGGCCGGCACGTCGAGGCCGGAGAGCCGCGCCGTCGTCTGCGGCGCGAAGCGGATGACCCGGTCGAGCGCGGGCGGCGCACCCACGTGCACTGCCTCGGAGACCTCGCCGCCGCACAGCGCCTGCATCAGGGCGACCGCAAGGTCGAGCCCGGGGGCGACGAAGGCCGGATCCACCCCGCGCTCGAACCGCGCGCGGGCGTCGGAGGCGATGCCGAGCGCCCGCCCCGTGGCGCCGATGCGGGCCGGGTTGAACCAGGCCGCCTCGACCAGCACGTCCGTCGTTTCCTCCGAAACGCCGGAGTCCATCCCGCCCATGATCCCGCCGATGTCGTGGACGGCGGCGTCGTCGGCAATCACGCACATGCTCGCGTCGAGCGCGTAGGTCCGGCCGTTGAGGGCGTGGAGCGTCTCGCCGGGGCGCGCCCGCCGGGCCGTCAGCCCGCCCTTCAGCCTTGCGATGTCGTAGACATGGAGCGGCCGGCCGAAGCCGAGCGACATGTAGTTGGTGACATCGACCAGCGCCGAGACCGGCCGCAGGCCCGCCTTGACCAGCAGGTCGGCGAGCCAGGGCGGCGACGGCCCGTTGCGGACGCCCCGCAGCGCCCGGGCGAAGAAGGCCGGGCAGCCGTCATCGTCGGCAATCGCGATCGGCACCGGGCAGGGGAAGGCCGCGGCCAGCGCCGGCACCTCGGGCGGAACCAGCCTGCCGAGCCCGGCCGCGGCCAGGTCCCGGGCGATGCCGAACACCCCCATGCAGTCGGCCCGGTTGGGCGTGACCGCCACCTCGAACACCGGATCGTCGAGCCCGGCCCAGCGGGCGTAGGGCGCGCCGACGGGCGCATCCTCTGGCAGCTCGATGATGCCTGAATGGTCGTCGCCCAGCTCGAGCTCGCGCGCCGAGCACATCATGCCGCGGGATTCCACTCCGCGGATGGCGGTCACCTTGAGCGTCAGGTCGATGCCCGGCACATGGGTGCCGGGTGCCGCGAACACGCCGACGAGGCCGGCACGCGCATTGGGCGCGCCGCAGACCACCTGCACGGCCTCGCCCGCCCCGGTGTCGACCGCGAGCAGCTGGAGCTTGTCGGCCTGGGGGTGGCGCTCGGCGGACAGCACCCGGGCGATGGTGAAGGGGGCGAGGCGCTCGGCCGGGTTGGCGATTGCCTCCACCTCGAGCCCGAGCCGGGTCAGCGCTTCGGCGATCGCGCCGGCGTCCGCCTCGGTCTCGAGGTGGCGGCGCAGCCATGACATCGGCACCTTCATGGCGCCATCCCGCCGGAGAGGGTCGGCACGTCGAGCGCGCGGAAGCCATGGTGGCGGAGCCACCGGAGGTCGGCGTCGAAGAAGGCGCGCAGATCCGTCATGCCATATTTGAGCATGGCCAGCCGGTCGATGCCGCAGCCGAAGGCGAAGCCCTGCCATTCGGCCGGGTCGAGCCCGCAGTTGGCCAGCACCTTCGGGTGCACCATGCCGGCGCCGAGGATCTCGAGCCAGGAGGCGCTGCCGCCGATGCCCAGCCGCCCGCCTTCCCAGGAGCAGCCGACGTCCACCTCGACCGAGGGCTCGGTGAAGGGAAAGAAGCTGGGCCGGAGGCGCAGCACCACCTCCTGCACTCCGAAGAAGGCCTTGAGGAAGGTCTCGAGCGTCCACTTGAGGTGGCCGAGGTGGATGTCGCGGTCGATGACGAGGCCTTCGACCTGGTGGAACATCGGCGTGTGGGTCGCATCCGAGTCCGAGCGATAGACCCGGCCCGGCGCGATGATGCGGATTGGCGGCCGCCCGCCGGTCATGGTGCGGATCTGGACCGGCGAGGTGTGGGTGCGCAGCACCCGCCCCGATGGCTCGCCCTCGAGGTAGAAGGTGTCGTGCATCGCCCGCGCCGGGTGCTCGGGCGGGATGTTGAGAGCGGTGAAATTGTGCCAGTCGTCCTCGATCTCGGGGCCCTCGGCGACGGCGAAGCCGAGATCGGCGAAGATCTCGGCCAGCTCGTCCATGACGCGGGCGATAGGATGGATGGAGCCCTGCGGCTCGGGCACCACCGGGAGCGACATGTCCACCCGCTCGGCGGCGAGCCGGGCGGCGAGCGCAGCCGCCGCCAGCGCCGACGTCTTCGCCTCGATGGCCGCTGCAAGCTCCTCGCGCAGGGCCTGGACGCGGGGGGCCACCCGCCGCCGCTCCTCCGCGTCAAGGCCACCCAGCGACCTTAGCAGGGCCGTCACCGTCCCCGCCCTGCCGAGCGCTTCGACGCGCACCGCCTCGACCGCCTCGGGCGTGGCTGCGGCGGCAAGGTCGGCCAGATGCCGCGCGCGGAGCGCGTCCACCGTCTCGGTCATGCCCGGCCCCCCAGGGCGGCGCTCAGGCGCCTGCCGGCGCGGACTCCAGCGCGCCCTTCACCTGGCCGACGATCCCGGCGAACACGTCGGGCTCGTGGAAGGCGATGTCGGCGAGCATCTTGCGGTCGAGCTCGAGCCCGGAGAGCTTCACGCCGTGCATGAAGCTCGCGTAGGTGAGTCCGAAGTCCCGGACCGCGGCGTTGATTCGCTGGATCCACAGGCCCCGGAAGGTCCGCTTCTTCACCCGCCGGTCGCGGTAGGCATATTGCCCGGCCTTCTCAACCGCCTGGCGCGCCACCTTGATGGTGTTCTTGCGCCGGCCGTAATAGCCCTTGGCCTGGTCGAGGACCCGCTTGTGACGGGCGCGTGCGGTCACACCGCGCTTCACGCGTGCCATGTCTGTCCTCCTACTTCAGGCCGTAGGGCGCCCACAGCCTGACCGTGGGCGAATCCGCGTCGGCAAGCACCGAGGTGCCCCGGTTCTGGCGGATGTACTTGCCATTGTGGCTGATGAGCCGGTGGCGCTTGCCGGCGACGCCGTGCTTCACCTTGCCGGTCGCGGTGATCTTGAATCGCTTCTTGACCCCGCTCTTGGTCTTCAGCTTGGGCATTTTTCTCTCCTTGGCCGCGAAGGGCCTTGCTGCGGTCGCCGCGGCAGCCCAGGGTTGGCCGGGCGACCCGTTTCGTTCGGGAAGCGCGGCGCCATATCGGCAAGTCGCGCCGAACGCAAGCCGATGCCCCGCCCGCCGGCCCGGTCAGGCCCGGTCAGGCCCGGCCGGCGTCGGCCACCAGCATCGAGGGGTCGACGCCCGCCTCGCGGAAGGCCCGCGCCCAGCGCTCGCCGGCCGGCGTCTCGAAGATGAGCGCCAGCGAGCCCGGGCAGCTGAACCAGCCGTGGCGGCCCATCTCCTCCTCGAGCTGGCCTTCCCCCCAGCCGGCATAGCCGAGCGCCGCGACCCACTGCCGGGGCCCCTTGCCCTCGGCGATCGCCGCCAGCACGTCGCGCGTGCCGGTGATCGCCCAGCGCCCGGCGACGAAGCGGGTGTCCTGCCCGGCGAAGTCTGGCGAATGGAGCACGAAGCCGCGCTGCGGTTCCACCGGGCCGCCGGCGAGGATCGGCACGTCGGGCGCGACTCCGGGGGCGATCTCGAGGCTCTCCATCAGCTCGTGGAGCGAGATCTCCTCCAGCTCCTCGTGCAGGCACAGCCCGAAGGCGCCGCCGGCATCATGGGCGCACATCGCGATCACCGACCGCTCGAACCTGGGATCGCCGATTCCGGGCATGGCGAGCAGGAACTGGCCGGAAAGATAGGGCGGCTCGGTCATGCCCGCACCCTAGGCCCGGACCGCGCGCCTGAACAGTGGCACGCCGCCCACCGCTCGGGCATAGGCTCGGGCGCCTCACGCAAGGAGAATCGCCGATGACGATCCAGAAGGGAGACCGGGTCCCCAGCGCCACCCTCATGAAGATGACGGAGGCCGGGCCGCAGCCGGTCGAGACCGACCAGCTGTTCGCCGGCCGCACCGTGGCGCTGTTCGCCGTGCCGGGCGCCTACACGCCCACCTGCTCGGCCAAGCACCTGCCCGGCTTCATCGAGAAGGCCGACGAGCTGAAGGCCAGGGGCGTGGACGAGATCGTCTGCGTCTCGGTCAACGATGTCTTCGTGATGGGCGCCTGGGGCAAGGCCGCCGGTGCCGACGGCAAGGTGACGATGCTGGCCGACGGCAATGGCGACTTCACGAAGGCGCTCGGCCTCGAGATGGATGCCTCGCGCTTCGGCATGGGCCTCAGATCCCAGCGCTTCTCGATGCTGGTCAAGGACGGCATCGTGACCGAGCTCAACATCGAGGAACCCGGCGCCTTCAAGGTCTCGGCGGCCGAGTATCTCGTCGGCCAGCTGGGCTGAGGAGGGCATCATGGTGACCGTGACCGATCTTGACTACCGGGATGGCGAGACCCGCTGCTCGGGCGTGCTCGCCGTGCCCGACGGCGCCGGGCCCTTCCCCGGCGTCGTCGCCGTCCACGAGGCCTGGGGCCTCGGCGCCCAGGTGCAGCGCCGGGTGCGGATGCTGGCCGAGCTCGGCTATGTGGCGCTCGCGGCCGACATCTTCGGCGAGCGGCACATTCCCAAGGACCCGCCCGAGGCGTTCGAGATCATCGGCAGGTGGCTTGCCGACCGCGCGAGCCTCCGCACCCGCGCGGGCGCTGCGGTTGCCGCCCTGAAGGCGCATGCCGCCTGCGACGGCCGGATTGCCGCCATCGGCTACTGCTTCGGCGGCTCGACCGTGCTCGAGCTCGCCCGCAGCGGCAATCCGGACGTCAACGGCGTCGTCTCCTTCCACGGCGCGCTCGACACGCCGATGAAGGCGGAAGCCGGCGCGGTCTCGGCGAAGATCCTGGTGTGCCACGGCGCCGAGGACCCGCTCGTTCCCCACGAGCAGCTCACCGGCTTCCTCGCCGAGATGGCCGCGGCGGGTGCCGACTGCCAGACCATCTGCTACACGGGCGCGATGCACAGCTTCACCAACCCGGACGCCAATGGCCAGCTCATCCCGGGCGTCATCTACCA
The DNA here is from genome assembly GCA_029268145.1 of Sphingomonadaceae bacterium. Classification (GTDB taxonomy): domain Bacteria; phylum Pseudomonadota; class Alphaproteobacteria; order Sphingomonadales; family Sphingomonadaceae; genus Thermaurantiacus. The sequence goes on from JAJUHA010000035.1 coordinate 21,966, forward strand.
CGAGCGGACCGACCGCCGCTCGTGGCAGGCGATGCAGGACTTCTTCGCCCGCGAGGTCTTCGCCTGACGGCGCCGGGGGAGCAGCGGCCACACGCGCGCGGCTGAGCACGGCAGCCTCCCGCGCGGCGATCGCGGCCGTGCTCGTCGACGCGGCACTCCACGCCCCGGTCCGGGCGCATGCGCGGCGCGAGCGGGAGATGGAGGCGGCGTGGGAGGCGCGGGACCACGCCACCACCCCCATCCTCGCCCGGCGCCGCCGCTGGCTCCAGGAGATGCGCGCCGCCCAGGGCGAGCGGTGCGCCTACTGCGGCTGCACCTTCGAGGCCGGCACCGACCGGCGGGCGACGGTGGACCATGTCGTGGCGCTTGCCCGCGGCGGGCCCGACACGCGGGAGAATTGCGTGGCCGCCTGCCAGCGGTGCAACGAGCTGAAGCGCGACATGGATGTCGACCTGTTCCGCAAGTACCGCCCGTGGATGTCGGGCGAGGTCCGCTCGCCGCCGGATCGGCTGAAGCCCTGACGGACCGCCCGCGCCGGCCCCCGCTCAGTCGCGCAGAAGCGCGTTGATTCCGGTCTTGCTCCGGGTCTGCGCATCCACCCGCTTGACGATGACGGCGCAGGCCAGCGCCGGCCCGCCTTCGGGCGACGGCAGCGTGCCCGGCACCACCACCGCATAGGGTGGCACCTCGCCGCGCGTCACCTCCCCGGTCGCCCTGTCGACGATCTTCGTCGACGCGCCGAGGAACAGGCCCATCGCCAGCACCGCGCCTTCGCGGACGATCACGCCCTCCGCCACTTCCGAGCGGGCGCCGATGAACACGCCATCCTCGATGATGACCGGGGCCGCCTGCAGCGGCTCGAGCACGCCGCCGATGCCCACCCCGCCCGAGATGTGGCAGTTCGCCCCCACCTGCGCGCAGCTTCCGACCGTTGCCCAGGTGTCGATCATCGTGCCTGCGCCGATGCGCGCGCCGATGTTGACGAAGGAGGGCATGAGGACGGCACCCGGCGCCACATGGGCGCCGCGCCGCACCACCGCGCCCGGCACCATCCGGAAGCCGGCTTCGGTGAAGCGCGCCGCGTCCCAGCCCGCCGTCTTCAGCGGCACCTTGTCGAAGGCCGGCGCCGGCCCGCCCGCCACCACGGCGTTGGCCTCGAGCCGAAAGGAGAGCAGCACCGCCTTCTTGATCCATTCATGGACCACCCAGCCGTCGGGGCCGGGCTCCGCCACGCGGAGCGCACCCGAATCGAGCCCCGCAATCACGGCCTCGACGGCGTCACGGGCCGGGCCCCGGCTTTCGGGCGATAGCGCCTCGCGCGCCTGCCACGCCGCCTCGATCGCTGCCGCGAGCTCGGCGCTCATGCCACCAGCCTTGCGAGGAAATGGGCGAGATCGTGCGTCTCGTGATCGACGAAGGCCGGCGAATGGCCGTGCGCGCCGCGCTCCGAGCCATTGTTGACCCACAGCGTCGTCATGCCGCGGGCCTTGGCCGGCATCAGGTTGTGGGCCATGTCCTCGGCGAAGAAGGTCCGGCCGGGATCGAGCCCGAACCGGGCGAGGATGCCGTCATAGGCGCGGTCGTCGGGCTTGGGATGGTAGGCCATGGCGTGGATGTCGTGGATGGCATCGAAGCAGTCGAGGAGTCCAAGCGCGGCGAGCACCCGCTCGGCATAGGGCAGGTCGCCGTTGGTGAACACGTAGCGCCGCCCGGGGAGCGCCCGGAGCGAGGCGGCAAGGCCGGGATCGGGGGTGAGCACCGACAGGTCGATGTCGTGGACGAAGCCGAGAAAATCATCCGGGTCGACGCCGTGACTCAACATCAGCCCGCGCAGTGTCGTTCCATGCTCGTGGAAGTAGCGCTTCTGGACGGCCCGTGCCGCTGCGCGATCGAGCCCGAGCAGGCGGCCGACATAGGCCTCCATCCGCCGGTCGATCTGGGCGAAGAGGTTGACGGAGGCCGGGTAGAGGGTGTTGTCCATGTCGAAGAGCCAGGTCTCCACATGGGAGAGCGCGCCCAGGGAGACCGGATCGGGGTCGGGCGGGACCGGGCGTGCGACGGGGCCGTGCATGCGGGCCCTTTGGCAGGCCGGAACGAGGGAGTGAAGCCATGACCACCCCGGCCGGGCGGCCGCTCGCGATTCTCCTCCTGGCCGGCGCGGCGCTCGCCGGCTGCGCCTCCTCGGGCGGCGCACCCGCGCCGACGACGCCCGCGGTCGCACCACCCGCGCCCACCCCCACGCCCACCCCCACGCCCGCGGCGCTGCTCGACACGCCCGAATACCGCCGCACGGGGACGGCCACGGGCTCCAATGTCCTTCCCGTCTGGGCCGCCGGCCACGAGGGACGGGGCGTGACGGTCGGCCTGGTCGACACCGGGCTCGCCCTCGACAGCCCCGAGTTCGCCGGCCGGATCGCCCCCCAGAGCCGGGACGTGACGGGCGCCGGCCGCAGCATCCGCGACGAGGACGGCCATGGCACGGCGGTCGCCGCGGTGCTCGCCGCCGCCCGGGATGACCGGGCGATCGTCGGCATCGCGCCGCAGGCAACGCTTGCCATGATGCGCGGCGACCGGGCCGGAAGCTGCACGACGGAAGCGGGCTGCGGCTTCACCGATTCGTCGCTTGCAGCCGGGGTCAACGCGGCAACCGATGCCGGCAGCCGCGTCATCAACATCTCGCTCGGCGGCTCGTCGGGCTCGTCGGCGGTGCGCGCCGCCTGGGCGCGGGCCACCGCCGCCGGCACCATCCTCGTCATCGGCGCCGGCAACGATGGCGCCGCCGAGGTCGACCCGCTGCCCCGCTCGGCGCTTGCCGCCGCCAACCCGGCGCTCGTCATCGTGGTCGGCGCAGCAACGGCCTCCGGCGAGATCGCGGGCTTCTCCAACCGTGCCGGCGCCGCCCGCGAGAGCTATCTGCTCGCCCCCGGCGCCTCGGTCCGCAGCTTCGACCACACCGGGCAGGAGTATCTCTATTCCGGCACCTCGCTCGCGGCCCCGGTCGTCGCCGGCGCCGCGGCCCTGCTCGCCGGTGCCTTCCCCAGCCTGTCCGGCGCCCAGATCGTCGAGCTTCTCCTCGTCACCGCCGACGACCGGGGCGCGCCCGGCACCGACGGCGTCACCGGCCGAGGCCTCCTCAACATCGGCCGCGCCTTCCAGCCGCAGGGCACCACCACGCTCGCCGGAAGCCGCACCCCGGTCTCGCTCGGCGCCAATGGCAGCCTCGGCCCGGCGATGGGCACCTCCTTCGGCACTGCGCTCGGCAGCGTCGCGGTCGACGATGCCTATGGCCGCCGCTACCTGCTCGACATCGGCAAGACGCTCCGCCCGGCCGCTCCCGGCCGCCTCGCGGCAGCGCTCCTCGACGCGCCCGTCGCATCCGCGGCGGTCGCCCTTCCGGCCGGGCCGGCAACGCTCGCCCTGACGGGCGCGTCGCGCGCGCGGCCGGGCCTGCCCCCCGGTGCCGACCC
>JAJUHA010000036.1 GCA_029268145.1 Sphingomonadaceae bacterium
CCGGCGCCCGCCCCCTCGCCGTCGCCGGCGCGCTGCGGGTGGAAGACGGGGGCGCGGGCGCGCGGGTGCGCCTGGCCCTCAGCCGCCTTCCCGCCGGCCCGCTCGCCCAGTTCCACCTCGCCGGGCCGGAGCGGCTGGTCATCGACATCGCCGGCGCAAGCGCGGAGCGGCGCGAGGCGTCCGGCGCCGGGCCGGTGCGAGCCGCGCGCGTCGCCCAGTTCGATTCGGTGACGGTCCGGATGGTCATCGAGGGCGCGGGGCCCATCCGCCTGGCCGGCGCGCGCTGGAGCAGCTCCGCCCGCGGCCGTCCCGTGCTCGAGCTCGACATCGCACCGGCAAGCGCGCCGGACTTCGCCGCCGCCGTGGGCCGCGGCCGGGCGACGCTCGCGCTCGGCGATCCCGCCCGCGCCGGGCCCGGCCCGCTCGCCGAGATCGCCGCCCTGCTCGAAGGAACCGCGGCGTCCGCCCCGGCCGATCCGCCCGCGCGCGTTCCGGCCGAGGCGATCCGGCGGGCGCGAAGCCGCCCGGTCGTCGTCATCGATCCCGGCCATGGCGGAAAGGACGTGGGCGCGATCGCCGTCACCGGCGGCCATGAGAAGGACGTGACGCTCGCCGTCGCCCGCGCCGCGGCCCGGGCGCTGGAGCGCTCCGGCCGGGTCGAGGTGCGGCTCACCCGCAGCGACGACCGGTTCCTGACGCTCGGCGAGCGCGTCGCGCTTGCCCGCGCCTGGGGCGCTTCGCTCTTCGTCTCGGTCCACGCCGACAGCGCCCCCAACCCCGAGGCGCGCGGCGCCAGCGTCTACACCCTCTCCGAGACCGCGTCCGACCGGGAGGCCGCGCGTCTGGCAGCCAAGGAGAACCGCGCCGACGCGATCGCCGGCCTCGACCTCTCGCGCGTGGACGGCGAGGCCCAGGGCGTCCTCATCGACCTTGCGCTGCGCGATTCGATGAACGCCAGCGCCGACTTCGCCCAGGCGCTGCAGCAGCGGATGGAGCCCATGGGGATCCGCTTCCGCAGCCAGTTCCACCGCTTCGCCGGCTTCCGCGTGCTCCGCAACCTCGGCGTTCCCGCCGTGCTCCTCGAATGCGGCTATCTCTCCAACGCCGAGGATGCCGCCTTCCTCTTCACTGCAGACGGCCAGCGCCGGCTGGGCGAGGGCATTGCCAGGGCCGCCGAGGCCTGGCTCAACGCCAACTGAGGCTTGCGCGGCGGCCGCGGGCGCGGCCATAGGCCCGGCGCATGGATGACCCCGGCCTCTATCCCTACCGGCCATGGCGCGAGCGGGCGAAGCTGGTGTGGCCCGGCGGCAGGCCGGTCGCCGTCTGGGTCGCGCCCAACCTCGAATATTATGAGATCGACCCGCCGGCCCACCCGCGGCGGAAATCCTGGGCCCGCCCGCACCCCGATGTCGTCGGCTATGCCCACCGCGACTATGCCAACCGCGTCGGCCACTGGCGCATGGCGGACGCCATGTCCGAGTTCGGCTTCCCCGGCTCGGTCTCGCTTTCGGTCGCGCTCTGCCAGCACCACCCCGAGGTGGTGGCCGACGCTGCTGCACGGGGCTGGGAATTCTTCAGCCACGGCATCTACAACACCCGCTACGCCTACGACATGGACGCGGACGAGGAGCGGGCCATCATCCGCGATTCGATCGCAACCGTCCGGGCGGCGACCGGTCAGACCATCCGCGGCTGGCTGGCGCCCGCGCTCACCCACACCGTCAACACCCTCGACCTCCTCGCCGAGGCGGGCCTGGCCTACAGCTGCGACCTCTACCACGATGACCAGCCCACCTGGGTCCGCACCCGGAACGGCCCGCTGGTCGCCATCCCCTACAGCCTCGAGGTCAACGACCACTACGGCTTCTTCGTCTACAACATGAGCCCGCGCGAATATGCCGAGACGCTCATCCGCCAGTTCGAACGCCTCGCCGCCGAAGGGGCGGACGGGGGCACGGTGATGTGCATCCCGCTCCATTCCTATCTCATCGGCCAGCCGCACCGGATCGGCCCGTTCCGCGATGCGCTGCGCCACATCGCCCGCGACGGCCGCGCCTGGATCACCACGGCCGGCGCCATCGTCGATTCCTTCGCCGCGCAGGTGGCGCCATGACGCTCGGGCCCGCCTATCTCGCCTACCCGCGCCGCCGCCACGGCTATGACCATGATCTCTACCCCTGGTCGGCCGCGCACCTGCGCCCCGCAGTCCGCTGGCCCGGAGGCCGGCCCATCGCGGTGATGGCGGTCATCAAGGCGGAATTCTTTCCCCTCACTCCCGCCGACCGGCCCTTTCGCGCGCCCGGCCACATGCAGACCGCCTTCCCCGACTATCGCCACTACACCGCGCGCGACTATGGCAGCCGGGTGGGCATCTGGCGCCTGCTCAACGCATTGGCCGCCCGCGGCCTCGCCGGGGCGGTTGCGATGAACGTGGCGCTGGCCGAGCGGGCGCCGGCGCTCCTTGCCGCCATCCGCGCCGAGGGCCACGAGATCATCGCCCACTCGACCGACATGAACGGCACCGTGGACGGCAGCCTCGAGGACGCGGCGGAAGAAGCGCTGGTGGCCGAGACGGTCGCGCGCTGGGCAACGCTCGGCGAGCGGCCGCGGGGCTGGCACGCGATCGCCCGCTCGCAGAGCTTCCGCACGCCCGACATCCTCCTGAGGCACGGCTTCGCCTTCACGCTCGACTGGGTGAACGACGACCAGCCCTGGCGCTTCGCCAACGGGCTATGGAACCTGCCCTTGAACCACGAGCTTTCCGACCGGCAGATCCTCAACGTCTGCCAGGCGCCGGTCGAGAGCTACGCCGAGCAGATCCGCGACGCCGCCGACTGCCTCGCTGCCGAGGGCGGCCGCGTGCTCGCGCTCGAGCTGACCCCCTACATCATCGGCCTGCCCTATCGGATTGCCGCCTTCGAGGCGCTCCTCGACCATCTCGCCCCGCGCGGCTGGTTCGCCGGCCCATCGGCCATCCTCGCCGAATGGGAGCGCCAGGCGGGATGAGCCGCCCGAGAGGCCTGGCGGCATGAGCCGCCCGAGAGTCCAGGCGGCATGAGCCGCCCGGGGGGCGCGCCGCGCCGGCTCGCCGACTGCCACAATGTCGCGGATTTCCGGCTGCTGGCCCGCCGGCGGCTGCCGTCCCCCGTGTTCCACTACATCGACGGCGGCGCCGATGACGAAGTGACGAAGGCGCGCAACACGGAGGCCTTCGAGGCCTGCGATCTCGTCCCCGACGTGCTCCAGGGCGTCGCCGAGGCCGATCTTTCGACCAGCCTGCTCGGCAAGCGGATCGCCATGCCGCTCTTCCTCTCGCCCACCGCGCTCCAGCGCCTGTTCCACCCCGAGGGCGAGCGGGCCGTCGGCCGGGCCGCGGCTGCCTTCGGCACCTTCTTCGGCATCTCGAGCCTTGCAACCGTCAGCCTCGAGGAGATCGGCCGCACGGTCGCCGCGCCCAAGATGTTCCAGTTCTACGTCCACCGGGACGAAGGGCTGAACGCCAGCCTCATCGCGCGGGCGAAGGCCGCCGGCTTCGATGCGCTCACGGTCACGGTCGACACCCAGGTGGGCGGCAACCGCGAGCGCTGCCTGAAGACCGGCTTCACTTCGCCGCCGCGGATCACGCCCGGCTCCTTCCTCTCCTATGCCACCCACCCGGGCTGGGTTCTCGGCTTCTTCGGCGGCGAGCGCTTCCGCCTGCCCAACCTCGACACCCACCTCGCCGAGGGCAGCCGCACGGCGATGGGGATCGGCGACTATTTCACCAAGATGCTCGACCCGACGCTCGACTGGGCGAAGGCCGAGGCGATCCGCAAGGCCTGGGGCGGGCCCTTCTGCCTCAAGGGCATCATGAGCGTGGCGGATGCGCGCCGGGCGGTCGCCATCGGCGCGGACGCAATCATGGTCTCGAACCACGGCGGCCGCCAGCTCGACGGGTCGCGCGCCCCCTTCGACCAGCTCGCCGAGATCGTCGATGCCGTGGGCGACCGGATCGAGGTGATCTGCGACGGCGGAATCCGCCGCGGCACGCATGTGCTGAAGGCGCTGTCGGTCGGCGCCCGGGCCTGCTCGGGCGGCCGGCTCTACCTCTATGCCCTGGCCGCCGGGGGCGAGGCCGGCGTGCGCCGCGCGCTCGGCCTGCTCAGGGCCGAAATCGAGCGCGACATGAAGCTCATGGGCAAGCGCAGCCTCAAGGAGCTTTCGCGCGGGAATCTGCGCTGGCGCTAGCCCCGCTGCCTCCTCGCCCCGCTGCCTCCTCGCCCCGCTGCCTCCGCTGCCGGCGTCAGGCGGCGAGGATGGGCAGCCGGCGGATGGGCCGGCCGGTCAGCGCGAACAGCGCATTGACGAGCGCGGGCGCGGCCGGCGGCAGCGGCGGCTCGCCCACGCCGCCGATCGTCTCGCCGGATTCGATGAACTGCACGTCGATCCGCGCCGGGGCATCGGGCATCCGGAGCAGCCGGTAGCCATCGAAGTTGCGGTTGGCGACCGCCCCGCCGCGGATCTCCACCGCCTCGCCCAGCGCGGCCGACAGGCCCTGCACCACGCCGCCTTCCACCTGGGCGCGCGCGCCGTCGCGGCTGATGACGCGGCCGCAGTCGAGCGCGACGGTGACGCGATGCACCCTCGGCCGGCCGTCGGCGAGGCTCGCTTCCACCACTTCCGCGCACAGGCTGCCGTAGCTCTCGACATAGGCGATGCCGCGGGCCCGGCCAGCGGGCAGGGGCGTTCCCCATCCCGCGGCTTCGGCCACCGTGTCGAGCACGCGGAGCGCGCGGGCGTCGTGCGCAAGAAGGGTGCGGCGCAGCGCCAGCGGATCGATGCCGGCGGCCATTGCCACCTCGTCGAGGAAGCATTCGAGGAAATAGCCGTTCTGCGTGGCGCCGACGGCGCGCCACGGCGCCGTGGGCACCGGGAAGCGGGCCATGGCATAGTCGAGCCGGTAGGCGCCGAAGCGGTAGCGGGTGTCGGCGAGCGACTGCACCGAGGTGCCGTCGAGCCCGCCCTCGCGGATGGGCGTGGCGGGCGCGGCAAAGTCCATCACCATCGACGGGCCGGCGGTGCGGATGGCCAGGCCGAGGAGCTGGCCGCTGCTCCCGAGCGCGGCCTTCAGGCGGGCCTTCTGCGCCGGGCGGAACCAGCCCTGGCCCAGCTCCTCCTCGCGCGGCCAGTGGAAATGGACCGGCCGGTTGACCGCGCGCGCAACCAGGATGGCATCGCGCATCCCCTCCATGTCCCGCAGCCGCCGGCCGAACCCGCCGCCGAGCTGCGTGGTGTGGAGGCGCACCTTCTCCGCCGGCAGGCCGGAAGCCGCAGTGATCGCGCCCATGAGCCGATCCTGGGCCTGGGTCGGCGCCCAGACCTCGAGGCCGCCGTCGGCATCGAAGCGGACGATGCAGTTCCACGGCTCCATCGGCGCATGGGCGAGGTAGGGCACTTCATACTCCGCCTCGATGACGCGCGCGGCCGCGGCCTCGGCGGCCGCGAAGTCGCCATCGGCGCGCGGCGCCGGCGCCGCCTCCGCCCGCCCCAGCGCAGCCGTCATTCCGGCCGAAATGGCGGCGCTGTCGAGCCTGGCGTCAGGGCCCTCGGGAAAGTCGAGGGCCAGCGCCTCGGCGCCGCGGATCGCCGCCCAGTTGCCGGTGGCGACCACCGCCGCACCCGTGGGCAGCCGCACCACGTCGATGACGCCGGGCACGGCGCGCGTGGCGCGATCGTCGATGCGCGCGGGCGCGCCGCCGGTCACCGGGCCGAGCCGGGCCCAGGCATGGACCAGGCCGGGGAGCGAAAGGTCGGAGCAGAAGACCGGCTCGCCCCGGACCTTGGCGGGAATGTCCACGCGCGGCACGGCCGTGCCGGCAAGCGGGTGGCGCGCCCGCAGCGCCGGCTCGGCCGGCACGGGCCGGGCCGCGGCGCCGGCGGCATAGGCGCCAATTCCGCCCAGCACTCGCGCGCCGTCCCGCACCTCGCCCTCGGCGATGTCGAGCGCAGCCGGGTCGAGGCCGTGCCGCGCCGCGGCCTCGGCCAGCAGCATCGCGCGCGCCTGCGCCGCGGCGGTGCGCAGCGGCCCCTCCCAGGCGCGCACGCCCCAGCTTCCGCCCGACGACATCTGGCCGTTGCGGCGGAACGGGGCCGCCGGCCGCGCGGTCTCGACCGCGACGGCCGAAAGCGGCACGCCAAGCTCGCCCGCGACCAGCAGGGCGTGGGCGGTGTGGGTGCCCTGGCCCATCTCGGTCGTCGGGGACCAGAGCTTCACCCTGCCATCCGTCGCCACTTCGAGAAAGGCCGTCAGCGGCGCCGCGCCGGCGCCGGGCGCAGCCGATGCCGGGCGTGCCGCGAGCGCGACCAGAAGCGAGCCGGACGCGGCGACGAACCCGCGGCGGGTGAGGGCGGGGCTCATGCCGCGCTCCCGGCGGCCGCGCGGATGGCGGCGCGAATGCGAAGATAGGTGCCGCAGCGGCAGAGGTTTCCGGCCATGGCGGCGTCGATCTCGGCGTCGGTCGGCTTCGGCGTCTCGGCAAGCAGCGCGGCGGCCTGCAGGATCTGCCCGGCCTGGCAATAGCCGCACTGGGGCACCTGCGCGGCGATCCAGGCCTTCTGCAGCGGATGGTCACCGCCGAGCCCCTCGATCGTCGTCACCTCGCGTCCCGCTACCGTCTCGACCGGGGTGATGCAGCTCCTGACCGCGCCCCCGTCGACCAGCACGGTGCAGGCCCCGCACTGGCCGATGCCGCAGCCATATCTGGCGCCCTTGAGGTCGAGCAGGTCGCGCAGCACCCACAGCAGCGGCATGTCGGGCGCGGCCTCCACCTCGCGCTGGCGGCCGTTGACGCTGAGCCTCGCCACAAGCTTTTCTCCTCCCAGGCCAAGCCTGCCTAGCGCGCGCGGCGGCCCCGGTCGAGATGGGCCGCGCCCCTGTGACGCAGCGCAGCATCAGCGGGTCCGGATTCGCCCGGACTCCGGCAACGCGGAGGCTGGCAGCCGGGAGGCTTTTGTGGAATCGCCCGGCAATGCGCCTTCTGCATGCAAGCCATACCCGATTCGCACCCCTCCGGTCCGCGGAGGCGCGCTGATGGCCGACCAGCCCGATCCGCGCGGCAGCCGCCCCGCCGTGCCCGTGGCCGAAGTGAACCCGGTGCGCACCCGCGCCGACTGGGAGGCCGCGCGTGCCGCAGTCCTCGCCGACCCGGGGGCCTTCCACGGCGCGATCGCCGCGCGCCTCCTGCACTGGTTCTGGCCCGGAGTCGGCGTGTCCGGCGCCTGGCTCACCCGCGACGAGGCCTCGGGCCGCTGGACCGGCTGGGACGCCGCCACGCTGGAGCCGCTGGTCGCCAATCTTCCCGGCACCGCCGTGCCGTGGGAGCGCGCCTTCAACGCCGACGAGGCCCCGCATTTCCGCTGGTTCGAGGGCGGGCGCACCAACGCCTGCATGAACGAGGTCGACCGCCACGTGCTCGCCGGCTTCGGTGCCGAGACCGCCCTCGTCTTCGAGGGCGACCGCTGGGACATGTCGCTTGATGGCGGCCGCGGCGGCCCGGTGGACTGCTGGTCCGTCTCGCGCCGGGAGCTCCTCGTCGAGACGGCCAAGTGCGCGCTCGCGCTCGAGGCGCTCGGCCTTCGCGCCGGCGACCGGATCGCCCTCAACATGCCGTCCATCCCGGCCCAGATCTTCTGGACCGAGGCGGCCAAGCGGCTCGGCATCCTCTACACGCCGGTCTTCGGCGGCTTCTCCGACAAGACGCTGTCCGACCGCATCGCCGATGCCGGTGCGCGCGTGGTGATCACCGCCGACGGCGGCTACAGGAACGCCCAGGTCGTCCCCTTCAAGACCGCCTACACAGACCCGGCGCTCGACAATTTCGTCCCCGTCCCCGTCGTCCTCGAGACGCTTCGGGCCGCGCTCGCCGACCCGGCGCTCGGGCTTGCGGAAGCCGACCGCGCGCGCGTGGTCGAGACGGTGGCTGCGACGCTTGCCGGCGAAGTCACGGTCGAGCGGGCGGATGCGATGCGCGGGGTGGGCCGCGCGCTCGCAGCGCTCGGCAAGGAGGGCCGGGTCGATCCGGCCGCGGCCGCGCGCGTCCGGATTGCCGCGGCCTCGGCGCTGGTTGCCACCCCGCCCCGGGTCGAGGCGGTCATCGTCTGCCGCCATGTCGCCGTCCCCGACCTCGTCTGGCGCGAGGGCCGCGACCTCTGGGCCCACGAGCTGACCGAAGCGGCGCTCGCAACCCTGCTCGAAAGGGCCCGGGCGGCGGGCTTCCCGGTTGCGACCGAGGCCGAGCTCCTCGCCCTCCCCGACCGCGACCTCGTCCGCGCGGTGTGGGCGAGCGTGCCGCCGCGACCCGTCGACGCCGAGTATCCGATGTTCTTCATCTACACCTCGGGCTCGACCGGCAAGCCCAAGGGCGTCGTCCATGTCCATGGCTACACCGCCGGCATCGCCCACAGCATGGCGGTGGCCTTCGACGCCCGGCCCGGCGACAGGCTCTTCGTCGTCGCCGACCCGGGGTGGATCACCGGCCAGAGCTACCTCATCTCCGCGCCGCTTCTCACGCGGGTGACGACGCTGGTGGCCGAGGGCTCGCCGGTCTTCCCCCACGCCGGCCGCTTCGCCGCGATGATCGAGCGGCACGGAATCACGATCTTCAAGGCGGGGGTCACCTTCCTCAAGTCGATCATGGCCGATCCGGCCAACCTCGCCGATCTGCGCCGCCACGATCTCTCGAAGCTGCGGGTCGCCACCTTCTGCGCCGAGCCCACCTCGCCGGCCGTCCAGGCCTTCGCCATGGCCGAAGTCACGCCCTGGTACATCAACAGCTACTGGGCGACCGAGCATGGCGGGATCGCCTTCACCCACATGTTCGGCAACGCCGACTTCCCGCTCCGGCCGGACGCCCACTGCTGGGCGCTGCCCTGGGTGGTGGGCGACGTCTTCGTCGAGGACCCGGATGGCGCCGGGGTCGCGCTGCCCTTCCCCCGCGCCGACGGCGGCGGCGTGCCGTTCCGCCGCGCCGACGATGGCGAGAAGGGCGAGATCGTCCTCGTCGCGCCCTATCCCTATCTCGCCCGCACCGTCTGGGGAGACCTTGCCAGCTTCCGCGTCGAGGACGGGCGCGTCGCGACCGGCTGGAAGGGCGATGCCGCGCGCTGGGAAGCCGGCTACTGGGCCCGCTGGAAGGGCGGCCACGTCTACACTCAGGGCGATTTCGCCATCCGCCACGCCGACGGCAGCTTCTCGCTCCACGGCCGCTCGGACGATGTCATCAACGTCTCGGGCCACCGCATGGGCACCGAGGAGATCGAGGGCGCCATCCTGCGCGACAAGGCGCTCGATCCCGACTCGCCCGTCGGCAATGTGCTCGTCGTCGGCGCGCCGCACCGCGAGAAGGGCCTCACCCCGCTCGCCTTCATCGTGCCCGCACCCGGCCGCAGGCTGACCCATGAGGACCGCAAGCGCCTCGCCGAGCTGGTGCGGAGCGAGAAGGGCGCCGTCGCCGTGCCCCAGGATTTCCTCGAGGTCGCGCAGTTCCCCGAGACGCGGTCGGGGAAATACATGCGCCGCATGGTCCGCGCCCTCGTCGAGGGCGGCGCGATCGGTGACGCGTCCACGCTGCGCAACCCGGAAAGCCTCGACGAGCTTGGCGCCGCGATCGCCGCCTGGAAGCGCCGCCAGCAGCTCGCCGACGACCAGCAGATTTTCGAGCGGCACCGCTATTTCCGCATCCAGTACAACGAGGTGCTGGGCCGCAGGGTGGCCACCGTCACGGTCACCAACCCGCCCGTCAATGCGCTCAACGAGCGCGCGCTCGACGAGCTCGCCATCGTCGTCGAGCATCTCGCGCGGAACGAGGCGGTGGCGGCCGTGGTCTTCACCGGCGAAGGCTCGGCCTCGTTCGTGGCGGGCGCCGACATCCGCCAGATGCTGGACGAGATCCACGACGTCGAGGAAGCCCGCGTCCTGCCCAACAACGCCCAGCTGGCCTTCGCCAGGATCGAGCGCATGGGCAAGCCCTGCGTCGCCGCGATCCAGGGCGTGGCGCTCGGCGGCGGCATGGAGTTCGCGCTCGCCTGCCATTTCCGCGTCGCCGAGCCGATGGCGCGCTTCGGCCAGCCCGAGATCCGCCTCCGGCTGCTGCCGGGCTACGGCGGAACCCAGCGGCTGCCCCGGCTGCTCGCCGAGCGGCGCGGCACGGCCGGCCTCGTCGATGCGCTCGAGCTCATCCTGGGCGGCCGCAGCATCGACGCCGCAGCCGCCGCGGCCATGGGCCTCGTCGAGGAGGTGGTCGAAGGCGCCGACGATGCGCTCGCCCGCGCCCACGCCCTGGTGCGCGACTATCTGGCCCATGGCGAGGCGAGCGCGCTTGGCGCGGCATTGGCCGAGCGGCAGGCCATGACGGCGCGCTGGGAACGGCCGGCCACCACCGCCGACCTCGCCGCCGCCGAGGCCGACGCGCACATCGGGCGCATCCTGCGCCAGCTCGACTGGGCCGGACGCGGCCGGGCCGGGGAGCGCGCGCTCGATGCGATCCGCACCGGCTGGGAGCAGGGCATGGCGGCCGGGCTCGCGGCCGAGGCGCGCCACTTCGCGCAAGCCATCGTCGACCCCGAGGGCGGCAAGGCGGGCATCCGCCAGTTCGTCGACAAGGTGAGCCCGCCGCTCCCGGTCCGGCGCGACGGCGTGTTCGACTATGCCGCGCAGAAGGCCCGGGCCGCGGCGCTGGCGGCGGAAGGCCGGCTGCTTCCCGTGGGCGCGCCCTTCTACCCCGGCGTCACGCCAGTGCCGCCCTTCCAGCTCGCCCATGGCATCGCCCGCGATCCCGAAACGGGCGCACCGCGCTTCGGGCCGCCCGCCACCCACGAGCGCGAGCTGGTCGTCCCCGTGCCCGAGCCGGGACCCAACGACGCCCTCGTCTACATGCTCACCTCGGAAGTGAACTTCAACGACATCTGGGCGCTGACCGGCATCCCGGTCTCGCCCTTCGACAACCATGAGGAGGATTTCCAGACCACCGGCTCGGGCGGGATCGGCCTCGTCGCCCGGCTCGGCACCGAGGCGAAGGCGGAAGGGCGGCTCAGGGTCGGCGACCTGGTCGCGGTCTATTCCGGCACCAACGATCTCCTCTCGCCGATGGTCGGGCTCGACCCGATGTTCGCCGACTTCGCGATCCAGGGCTACGAGACCGACACCGGCAGCCACGCCCAGTTCCTGAAGGTGCAGGCGCCGCAGCTCCACCCGGTGCCGGCCGACCTCACGCTCGAGCAGGCGGGAAGCTACATCCTCAACCTCGGCACGGTCACCCGCTGCCTGTTCACCACGCTCAGGATCCAGCCCGACCGCACCATCTTCGTCGAGGGCGCGGCGACCGGCACGGGGCTCGACGCGCTGAAGTCGGCGATCCGCACCGGCCTTAACGCCACCGGCCTCGTCTCCTCGGAGGAGCGCGCGGCCTTCGTGACGGGGCAGGGCGCGGTCGGCGCCATCAACCGGCGCGATCCGCGCTGGGCCGCGGCCTTCACGCCCGTCCCCGAGGACCCGGCCGAATGGGCGGCGTGGGAAGCCGCCGGCGCGCCGCTCGTCGCCGCGATGCGCGCGCTGAACGGCGGCCGGCTCGCCGACTATGCCGTCTCCCACGCCGGCGAGACCGCCTTCCCCCGCACCTTCCAGCTGCTCGGCGAGGGCGGCCGGCTCGCCTTCTACGGCGCCTCCTCGGGCTACCACTTCTCCTTCATGGGGAAGGCGGGCGCGGCCTCGCCCGAGGAGATGCTGCGCCGGGCCAAGGCGCGCGGCGGCGAGGCGCTGCTCATCTTCTACGGCCTGCCCGGCGGCGCGCTGCTCGACGGGACGGGGCTCGAGATGATCGAGGCGGCGCGGCGCTTCGCGCTCAAGACGGTGGTGGCAACGGCAACCGAAGGGCAGCGCGCCTTCCTCGCCGGTCTCGGGCTCGAGGATGCGGTTGAGGGCCTCGTCAGCCTCGAGGAGCTGGCCCGCCGCCATGGCGCTGCCTTCCACTGGCCCGAGACCATGCCCCGCCTGCCCGACGCCAGGGCCGACATCGAGCGGTTCCGGGCTGGCGTGCGCGACTATCAGGAACGCACGCTGAAGCCCTTCGGCAACGCCATCGGCCGGATCCTGCGCTCGCCCGACAACCCGCGCGGCGCGCCCGACCTGGTGTTCGAGCGGGCCCACCAGGATTCCCTCGGTGTCTCGACCAGCCTGGTCAAGCCCTTCCAGGGCCGGGTGCTCTACGCCGAGGACATGTCCGGCCGCCGCTTCACCTTCTACGCCCCGCAGGTGTGGACCCGGCAGCGGCGCATCCTGATGCCCACCGCCGCCATCCTCGGCACCCACCTGTGCAACGCCCATGAAGTCGCGCGGATGAACGACATGATCGCCGCCGGCCTCCTTGACGTGACCGAGCCGACGGTGGTGCCGTGGGAGGGGCTGCCGCAGGCGCACCAGGCGATGTGGGAGAACCGGCATTCGGGCGCGACCTATGTCGTCAACCACGCGCTGCCGGCGCTGGGCCTCAGAAGCCGCGACGAGCTGTTCGAACTCTGGGCCGCGGGCGTGACGCCCGGGTCCGCCTGACACCGGGGAGACGGGGATGACGACGATGGCGGCAGCACGCAAGCGCGCGGCACGCAAGGCCGGCGCCATGCCCGAGCTCCGCGGCCGGCTTGCCGGCAAGGTGGCCGTGGTCACCGGCGCCGCCGGCAACATCGGCGGCGAGATCACCCGCCAGTATCTCAAGGAAGGCGCCATCGTCGTCATGACCGGGCGCTCGGCCGCGCGCATCGAGGCCGCCCGCGAGGCCGTGCTGGCGGCAACCGGCGCCCACCCCGATCAGGTCGCGACCGTCGTCCTCGACGGTGCCGATCCGGCATTGGTCCGCGCCGGTGTCGCCGAGGTCGTCGCCCGCTTCGGCCGCATCGACATCCTCGTCAACAACGCCGGCTCGGCCGGCCCCAAGCAGCCGCTCGAGAATGTGCCGATCACCGAAGACGAGCTTGCCGCGCTCAGGGCGCGCGGCCTCGCCGACGACGAGACGGTGCCGGCCGCCATCCGCAACATCCTCGGCGTCGCCTGGAACATGGCCCGCGCCACCGCACCCCACATGCGCGCCGGCGGCAGCATCATCAACGTCTCCACCATCTTCTCGCGCACGCCCTATTTCGGCCGCACCGCCTATGTCGTGCCCAAGGCGGCGATGAACGCGCTCTCGCGCGAGCTCAGCCTCGAGCTGGGGCCGAAGGGCATCCGCGTGAACCTGGTCTATCCCGGCCCCATCGAGAGCGACCGCATCCGCACCGTGTTCGCCGCGATGGACCGGATGCGCGGCGACCCGCCGGGCACCACCGCGAAGCAGTATTCGGGCATGATGTCGCTCAACCGGGATCTCGCCCGCACCGACGGCGAGAAGGCCTTCCCCACCCCGGCCGATGTCGCGGCCACCATCGTCTTCCTCGGCTCGGACGAGAGCGCGGCGCTCAACGGCCATGACATCGAGGTGACGCACGGCATGACCGTGCGCAAGGAGAGCCGCTCGACCTGGCTCGCCCGGCCGACCATGCGGTCGATGGACGGCACCGGGCTCGCCGTCCTTGTCGCCGGCGGCGAGCAGTGGGAGGATGCGCTCGAGATCGCGAGGGTCCAGGTCGCGGCCGGCGCCCATGTCCTCCTCGGCCTCTCGCGCCAGGCCGATGTCGCGCTCGCCCACGCCCGCGCCCGGGCCGAGGGAGCCACCGACCGGCTCTCGATCGTCCGCTTCAACCGGACCGACCTTCCCGGCATGGAGGCGGCGCTCGAGGAGTTCACGGCCGAGGCGCTCCCCATCACCTCTGCCCTCGTCATGCCGGCGAAGGGGCCGGGCGCGCTCGCCGGCACGCTCGTCGACGCGAGCGACGAGGATGTCACCGCCTTCATCGACGTGGAGCTTCTGGGCGCCATCGCGATCGCCCGGACATTGAGCCGCTACTGGAAGCGGCACGACAGCCTGGTGCAGGACCCGCGCTTCGTCTTCCTCTCCAACCCGACCGACGGCCGCGGCGACATCGTCGCCAACCTGCTCCGCGCCGGGCTCGAAGAGCTCGTCCGCGTCTGGCGCGACGAATCCGAGCTCGACGTGAAATATGGCCGCCGCCGCCAGGCCGAATGGGGCAACCAGATCGTCCGCTTCAGCAACGACGAGGCCGAGAACCTGCGCTTCGCCGCCGGCCACGCCGCGCGCATCCTCCTGAAGGAGAACCGCATCCAGGAAGTGACGCTCTACCTGCCGCAGAAGATCGGCGAGGCGACCGGCGCGCGCAAGGCCATGCCGGGCTTCTCCGAGAACATCACCGGCCTCCACCTCGGCAAGGTGGCCCTCATCACCGGCGGCTCGGCCGGGATCGGCGGGCAGGTGGCGCGCCTCCTCGCGCTTGCCGGCGGCAAGGTGATGATGGTGGCCCGGCGCGAGAGCGAGCTTGCGGTGGCCCGCGCCCGCATCGTCTCGGAACTGGAAGACGTCGGCTTCGCCGGCGTGGAGCGGCGGGTGCGCACGCTCTCCGGCATCGATGTCGCCGACTTCGATTCGCTCAGGCGCGCCGTCGACGAGACGGTGAAGGCCTTCGGCCGCATCGACTATCTCATCAACAACGCCGGCATCGCCGGCGCCGAGGAGATGGTGGTCGACATGGACCCCGAGGCCTGGGCGCGCACGCTCGATGCCAACCTCGTCTCCAACTATGTCCTCATGCACCACGTGGTGCCGCTCATGAAGGCGCAGGGCTCGGGCTATGTCCTCAACGTCTCGAGCTACTTCGGCGGCGAGAAGTTCCTGGCCGTGGCCTACCCCAACCGGGCCGACTATGCCGTCTCCAAGGCCGGCCAGCGCGCCATGGTCGAGAGCCTCGCCCGCTATCTCGGCCCCGAGATCCAGTTCAACGCCATCGCCCCCGGCCCCGTCGATGGCGACAGGCTGCAGGGCACGGGCGGCAAGCCCGGGCTGTTCGAGCGGCGCGGCCGGCTCATCCTCGAGAACAAGCGGCTCAACGCAGTCCATGCCGCGGTGGTGAAGGCTGTCAGGCGCGGCGCGCGGGTGGAGGCGGTGCTCGGCCGGCTCGCCCGCAACGACACGGCGCAGCTGAGCCACGACCCCAACTCGCCGCGCGAGCTTCGCGACCTCGCCCTGGCCTGCGCCCGCGAGGGCGACGGGGTCTGCACCTGGGACCGCTTCCTGCTGACGCCGAAGATCGCGGCCCGCCTCGTCGGGCGGCTGCGGCTCGGCGGCTACTTCCTCGACGCGCCCGGCTGGAGCGACCGGCCCGACACGCCCGAGGCGAACGAGGGCTGGCTGCTGCGCGTGCCGCCCGACGATGTCCCCTTCCTGCCCGCCGACCGGATCCGCGGCGAGGCGGTCAAGGTCCGCTCGGGCGTGCTCTCCCAGCTCCACCTCGGCAACATGCCGACCGAGGCCGATGTCGCCCAGGCAACCGTCTTCTTCCTCGCCGACCGCGCCGTCTCGGGCGAGACCTTCATGCCCTCGGGCGGGCTTTCGGTCGAGCGCTCGACGACCGAGCGCGAGCTGTTCGGGAGCCCCAAGCAGGAACGGCTCGACATGATGCGCGGGAAGACCGTGTGGCTCATCGGCGAGCATCTGACCGACTATCTCGCCGAGGCGACGCGCCAGCTCGTCGAGGACTGCCATGTCGCCCGCGTCGTCTTCCTCGCCGCGAGCGCGGAGGGGATCGAGGCGCTCCGGGCGCAGCTTCCCGGCCTCGCCGAGGGCAGCCTCGAATGCATCGCGTGCGCCCACGGGGTCGAGGCGGCGATGGACGAGGCGCTCGCCCGCTGGGGCCGGCCCACCACGGTGATCTCCACCCCGTTTGCGCCGCTGCCGGACCGGCTGTTCGAGCCCGAGGCCCCGCTTGCGCCCGCCGAGTTCCGGGCGATGGTCGATGCCCACCTCACCCACCATTTCCGGGTGGCCCGCAAGGCCTCGCTCTACGATGGCTGCCAGCTCGTCATGTGCTCGCCCGACGTGCCCATGGGAACGGCGGGGCCCGCGTTCGCGCTTGCCAACTTCCTCAAGACCACGCTCCACGCCTTCACCGTCACGCTGGCGGTCGAGAACGAGCGCCTGGTCCACGACGTGCCGGTCAACCAGATCAACATGACCCGCCGGGTCCGCTCGGAGGAGCCGCGCAACCTCGACGAGCATCTGGAGGAAGTGAAGCGCTTCGCCCGCGCGGTCCTGCTGGCCGGCGCGCCGCTTCCCGATGCCGAGGATTCCCGCTACCGCGCGCGCATCTACCGCGGCATGGCGATGACGGTGTGACGACCTATCTCGAGTTCGAGGCTGGCGTGGCGGCGCTGGAGACCAGCGCCCAGAAGGCGGAGGCGGCGGGCGAGACGGCCGAGGCGGCGCAGCTGCGCGAGCGCGCGACCCGCCAGCTGAAGGATCTCTACGCCCGCCTGACGCCCTGGCAGCGCACGCTCGTCGCCCGCCACCCGGCCCGCCCGCACATCCCCCACTATCTCGCCGGCCTGTTCACCGACGTGATGCCGCTCGCCGGCGACCGCCTCTATGGCGAGGACCCGGCGATCGCCGGCGCGCTCGCCCGCTTCGAGGGCCGCAGCCTGGTCGTCATCGGCCACGCGAAGGGCGAGGACACGGAAAGCCGCCTGCGCCACAACTTCGGCATGGCCCGCCCCGAAGGCTACCGGAAGGCGCAGCGGCTCATGCAGCTCGCCGACCGCTTCGGCCTTCCCGTCGTCACCCTCGTCGACACGCCCGGCGCCTTCCCGGGGATCGACGCGGAGGAGCGCGGCCAGGCCGAGGCGATCGCGCGGACCACCGAGACCTGCCTCGCGCTCGGCGTGCCGCTCATCGCCCTCATCGTCGGCGAGGGCGGCTCGGGCGGTGCCATCGCCATCGCCGCCGGCAACCGCGTGCTCATGCTCGAGCACAGCGTCTATTCCGTCATCTCGCCCGAGGGCTGCGCCTCGATCCTCTGGCGCACGCCGGCCGGGCGGGGCAGCAAGGCGGCCGAGGCGGCCGAGGCGATGAAGGTGACCGCGGCTGACCTGCTCCGCCTCGGCGTCATCGACCGCATCATTTACGAGCCGGTCGGCGGGGCCCATCGCGATCTCGCCCTCACCATGACCCGGGTCCGGACCGCGCTCGCCGAGGAGCTGGCCGCGCTCGAGGGCCTGGGCCGCGCCGAGCTGCGCGCAAGCCGGCGCGACAAGTTCCTGAAGATGGGCGCGCTCTGACGCCCGCACCAGCGAGGTTCCCGCCATGACGCTTCGTCTCTTCATCGGCAATCGCGCCTATTCCTCCTGGTCGCTGCGGGGCTGGCTCGCGGCGCGCCAGTCGGGCCTCCCCTTCGAGGAGATCTTCCTTCCCCTCTACGAGGCCGACTGGGAGGAGACGAAGCGCCGGCCCGAGCTCGCCCCCTCGGGCGGCAAGGTCCCGATCCTCTGGGACGGCCCGGTGGCCTCGTGGAACGCGCTCGGCATCCTCGACCATCTCGACCGGCTCTCGGGCGGCACCCGCTTCTGGCCGGCGGAGCCGGCAGCGCGCGCCTTTGCCGTCTCGGTCGCAGCCGAGATGCAGGCCGGCTTCCAGGCGCTGCGGGGCTTCTGCCCGATGAACACCCGGGCGCGGCACCCCGGCTTCGCGCTTTCGCCCGATGCCGAGGCCGACGTCCGCCGGGTCGAGGCGCTGTGGGAGGAGGGTCTCGCCCGCTTCGGCGGCCCCTGGCTCGCCGGAGAGGACTGGGGGGCGGCCGACATCATGTTCACCCCGGTCGCCAGCCGCTTCACCACCTACTGTGTCGCGCTCTCGCCCGCGGCCGAGGGCCTGCGCCAGCGGCTGATGGCCCACCCCTTCATGGCCGAATGGGTGGCCGCGGCCGCAACCGAGGGCCATGTCCTCCAGCGCTACGAGTTCTGAGCGCGACCGCGGCGCGCCTTGCCGCGGCAGCCGCATCGGCTAGGGCGGGGCGATGACTGCCATCGAGCTTGCCCGCGCCCTTGTCCGCTGCCCCAGCGTGACCCCCGCGGACGCCGGTGCCATCCCCCTCCTCGAGGCCGAGCTCGCGGCCCTCGGCTTTCGCACCTGGCGGCTGTCGTTCGGCAGCGCGCCCGACGGGCCGGTCGAGAATCTCTTCGCCCGCCTCGGCGAGGGGGCGCCCCACTTCGCCTTTGCCGGCCACACCGACGTCGTCCCGGCCGGAGACCTGGCGCGCTGGTCGGTCGATCCCTTCGCCGGCCATGTCGAGGGCGGCCACCTCGTCGGCCGGGGGGCCGCCGACATGAAGGGCGCGCTCGCCGCCATGGTCGAGGCCGCGCGCCGCCACGTCGCCCGGGGCGCGCCCGGCTCGCTCTCCTTCCTCGTCACCGGCGACGAGGAGGGGCCGGCCACCTTCGGCACCGACCGGGTGCTCGACTGGATGGAGGCCCACGGCCATGTGCCCGACGTCTGCCTCGTCGGCGAGCCGACCTCCGTCCGCGCGCTTGGCGACGTCGTCAAGATCGGCCGCCGCGGCAGCCTCAACGCCTGGCTCACGGTGCTCGGCGCCCAGGGCCATGTCGCCTACCCCGACCGCGCCGACAACCCGGTCCGCCGGCTCATCCGCATCCTCGCCGAGCTGCAGGCGCGCCGCCTCGACGAGGGGAGCGACTGGTTCTCCCCCTCCAACCTCGAGGTGGTCGATCTCGAGGTCGGCAACCCCGCCACCAACGTCATCCCGGCCAGGGCCTCGGCACGGCTCAACATCCGCTTCAACGACCGGCACCGCGGCGCCGAGCTCGCCGGCTGGATCGAGCAGGTGGTCGCCAGCCATGCGCCGGCCGCCGAGGTCCGCGTGCGCATCTCGGGCGAGGCCTTCCTCACCGCGCCCGGCCCCTTCTCCACCCTCGTCCAGGACGCGGTCGAGGCCGTCACCGGCATCCGCCCCGCCCTCTCCACCTCGGGCGGCACGTCGGATGCGCGCTTCATCCGCCGGCTCTGCCCCGTGGTCGAGTTCGGCCTGCCGGGCGCGACCATGCACCAGGTCGACGAGAAGGCCGCGCTCGCCGACATCGCGGCGCTTGCCGATGTCTATGATGAGGTGCTGAAGCGGGTGTTCAGCGCCCCTCGCTGAAGGCGGCGAGCGGCAGCGGCGCGCCTTCCTGCGCATAGAGCACGCGGCGCCTGAGGAAGCGCAGCAGCCCCTCGTCCCCGGCGCGCGACGGGCCGAGGCCCGACAGCCTGAAGCTGGTCTTGGCGCAGTCCGAGAGGAGGGAGGTCAGCGCCGCGTCGTTGAGCGAGACCGCCCCCGCCTCGAGCCGCCGCCCCACCGCCTCGGCCTCGGCGAGGCTGCCGGCCACCACGGCGGCGGAGAGCCCATAGTCCCCGGCGTTGGCCAGCGCGACCGCCTCCTCCTCGCGGTCGAACGGCATCACCGGCATCACCGGGCCGAAGGTCTCCTCGCGCCACACCGCCATGTCGGGCGTCACGTCGACGAGCACCGTCGGGCGCAGCCAGAGGCCGCCATGGTCCTCGACCGTGCCCCCGGTCAGCACCCGCGCACCCCTCGCCACGGCGTCCGCGATCTGGCCGGCGACGATCTCGGCCTGCCGGGCGAAGATGAAGGGCCCGAGGTCACCCTGGCCGATGTCCGGCCAGTTGAGGCTGACCGCCTCGGCTGCGCGCACCAGCGTGGCGAGGAAGGGTTCGAGGATCGGGCGGGCGACGAGGATCCGCTCGATCGACTGGCAGGCCTGGCCGGTCGCCCGGCAGGAGGCGGAGAGCGCGATCGCGGCGGCCCGCTCCGGATCGGCCGAGGCAAGCACGAGGAGCGGGTCCTTGCCGCCGAGCTCGAGGCTTGCCGGCACGAAGGCCCGTGCTGCGGCTTCCGCCACCCTGCGGCCGGTGGCAACCGAGCCGGTGAAGGCGAGGAAGTCGACGAGGGGCACCAGCGCGGCGCCGGTCGTGCCATCGCCTTCCACCACGGCCAGCGGGACGTCCCCCACCCCCTCCACCGCGGCCATGAGCGGGCCGATGAAGCGCGGCGTCACTTCCGAGGGCTTGACCAGCACGGCGCTTCCGGCGGCGAGCGCCGGCACGGCATCCGCCATGGCAAGGAGCAGCGGGAAGTTCCACGGGCTGATGACGCCGACGAGCGGGCAGGGCGAGAGCGTGACGCTGTGGGTCACCCCGGGCATCGCGCCCGGCCGGTCGCGCACTTCGGCCTCGGCGAAGATGGCGGGCGCGCGCGCCGCCCAGCGCCGCAGGCTCGCCGTCACCGTGTCGATCTCCCGCGATGCGAGCGCGCGGCGGCCCGTGTCGGCCTCGAGCGCGGCCTGGAGCGCAGGCCGCGCGGCCTCGATCGCGTCGGCCAGCGCGACGAGGCGGGCGGCCCGGCCCGCGGGCCCGAGCGCCTCCCAGGCCGGCTGGCGCACCCGGAGCGCGGCGGCACGCGAGGCGAGCGCTGCGCCATCGAGCGGCGTGATCGCGTGGTCGAAGGCGCCGGTGCGCGGATTCCTGACCTTCATCGCCCCGACCCCAGTCGCCCCGACCCCAGTCGCCCCGCCCCCGATCGCCCTGCCGTCATCGCGCCGCGTGCCGCCGCTCGATGGCGTCCCAGATGCGCGCCGGGGTGTCGGTTCCGTTGAAGCGGTCGATGGCCATGATGCCCGTCGGCGAGGTGACGTTGATCTCGGTGAGCAGCCCGCCGATCACGTCGATCCCGACGAAGACGAGGCCGAGGTCGCGAAGCCGCGGGCCCAGCCGGTCGCAGATCGCCTGCTCGCGGGGCGTGAGCGTGGTGGCGTGGGCCGAGCCGCCGGCGGCGAGGTTGGACCGGATCTCGCCTTCGCGCGGCAGGCGGTTGATGGCGCCCGCCGGCTCGCCGTCGACGAGCACGATCCGCTTGTCGCCGGCCGCCACCTCGGGGAGGAAGGCCTGCACCATGAAGGGCTCGCGCCAGACATGGTGGAACAGCTCGACCAGTGCGGCGAGATTGGCGTCGCGGCGCGCCACGTGGAACACGGCGGTCCCGGCATTGCCGTAGAGCGGCTTCACCACCACGTCGCCATGACGTTCGCGGAAGGCCTGCGCGGCCGCGAGCGAGCGGGTGACGAGGGTGGGGGGCATGAGGTCGGCGAACTCGAGGACGAAGAGCTTCTCGGGCGCGTTCCTGACCGCGGCCGGGTCATTGACCACGAGGAGCCCTTCGGCCTGCGCCCGTTCGAGGAGATGGGTCGCCGTCACATAGGCCATGTCGAACGGCGGGTCCTGGCGCATCAGGACGAGGTCGAAGGCGTCCGCCAGCACCACCCGGTGCCGCTCGCCCCGCCAGCGGAAGTGGGGGGCGCCCGGGCCCGCGGGCCGCATCACCTCCACCTCGCGCACCAGCGCCTCGACCCGGCCTTCCACCCAGTCGAGATCGCCGGCGAGATAATGGGCCACGCGGTGCCCGCGCCGCTGCGCCTCGAGCATCAGGGCGAAGCTCGAATCGCCGGCGACGTTGATCGTCTCGATGGCGTCCATCTGGACGGCGACACGGAGTGGCGCGGCCATGGCCGGGCTCCTAGCGGGCGGCTGCCCGGCTGCCTAGCGCGCCAGCGCGTCTTCCGCCGCGCGGATCCGCTTGAGCACGGCCGGATCGCGCGTCGTCTCCCGCATGCTCGACAGCGACCGGCGCGCGGCGGCCTTGTCGCCGGCGAGCTGCTCGAGCCGGGCGCGCTCCCACCACAGCTCGGCGGACGCCGGCGCGATGAGGGTGAGCCGCTCGGCGAGCGTGCGGGCGCGCGGCAGATCCCCGGCCTTGCGCGCCCGGACGGCCTGGTTCGACAGCAGCCGGACCAGCGTGTCGCGGTTCCCCAGCGCCTCGAGGTGGCGCGCCTCGGGGCGGGCGTGGCGGCCGAGCGCGCGGGCGATCAGCATCTCGACTCCGGCCGCCCCCAGCGTCCGCCCGCCCGAGAAGGGGTCCAGCAGGACCGAATCGGCCGTCCCGCCCAGACGGACGATGACATGGCCGGGAAGGCCGATGGGCGCGGCCTTCCACCCCACCCGCCGGGCGAGGCCGACATAGAGGATGGCGAGCGTCACCGGGAGGCCGCGCCGCCGCTTCAGCAGGGCGAGGAAGTCGGCATTCTCGGGCGCGTCATAGCTGTGGCTGTCGCCCGAGAAGCCCTCCTCCTGCGCCAGCAGCGTCACCAGCGCCTCGGCGCGCGCCGCAGTCCCGTCGGCGCCGGCGGCAAGCGTGCCCAGCCGCTGGGCCAGCCCGGCCAAGAGGCTGCGCGCCCGGCCGAGATCGGGCCGGGCCCGGTCGGCGGCGGCCAGCACCATCGCGGCCTCGTCGAGCACGATGTCGGCCTCGTCGAGAAGGCCGATGGCGGCAAGCGAATCCGGGACGGGCAGGCTGGTCATGGGCGGATGCCGCGAATATGGCGCGGCCAGGCCCAGGGCGCCAGTGCGATGAGGTCGATCCGCACATTGACCGCGGCGGGGCGTGGCCATCGCCGCCAGCCGGCCTCGGCCGCGAGCTGGCCGGCGAGGCGCTCGAGCCGCCGCACCGCCCCCGGCGTCAGCGCGCGGATGGCCGCGTCGATCGTCGGGCGGTACTTGACCTCGACGAGCACGACACAGTCCCCCCGCTCGGCGACGAGGTCGACCTCGATCGGCGGCCGGCGGACCCGGCGGCCGCGGATCCGGTAGCCCTTGGCCTGGAGGTAGAGCGCCGCCACGGTCTCGGCCCACCGCCCCCGCCGCTCGGCGGCGGCCCGGTCGGCCCGGTCGCGGTCAGCCACCCGCCCTGTCCCCGCCGGCCGCGCCGGAAAGGGCCAGGGCGCGGGCATAGAGCGGGCCGCGGGCCAGGCCGAAGGCCGCGGCCACGCTTGCCGCCGCCCGCCCCGGCGCCATGGTGCGGAGCGCCCGGCTGAGCGCGGCATCGATGTCGGCGTCGGTCGCGGCCTCGCCCTCGCCGGAGCCGACCAGCAGCACGATCTCGCCCCGGGGCGGATGGGCCCGGTAGCGCGCGGCCAGTTCCGTCAGCCGGCCCTCCACCACCTCCTCGTGCCGCTTGGTGAGCTCGCGGGCAACCACGGCCGGCCGGTCGCCCAGGATCCGGGCGAGCGCGTCCAGCGTGGCCGCGAGCCGGGGTGCGGTCTCGTGAAAGATGAGGGTGCCGGGAATGGCCACCAGCGCCGCGATCGCAGCGTCGCGCGCCGCCGCGCGCGCCGGCAGGAAGCCGGCGAAGAAGAAGCGGCCGGCCGGCAGGCCGGAGATGCTGAGCGCGGCGATCGCAGCACACGGCCCGGGCACGGCCGTCACCGGAACGCCCGCCGCCCGCGCCGCGCGCACCAGGAGGAAGCCGGGGTCGGAGACCAGCGGCGTCCCCGCGTCCGAGACCAGCGCCACCGCTTCGTCCGCCATGCGGGCGACCAGCGCGTCTACGCGCGCCCGCTCGCGATGCGCGTCGAACCGGAGCATCGGCCGCGTGCTGCCCGCCGCCCGGAGCAGGGTGGCGGTCACCCGCGTGTCCTCGCAGGCGATGAGGTCGGCGCGGCGCAGCACGTTGGCGGCGCGGGCCGAGAGGTCGGCGAGGTTGCCGATCGGCGAGGCGACGATGTAGAGCCCCGGGGCAAGGGCCGCGGCGGGCGCGCTCGGGTCGCGGGTGGCGTCAACGGACACGGGAGGGGACTATGGTGGCGACTCGCGCGGGGGCGCAAGCGGCCGGGTCGCGCAGGGCAGCAGGGGCCTGGCTGCGCGCGCTCGCGCTCGGCCTCGTCGCCCTGGCCGGGGCCTGCGCCCCGCGCACGCCGCCGC
>JAJUHA010000037.1 GCA_029268145.1 Sphingomonadaceae bacterium
AGCGCCGGCAGACGCTGGCGCAGCGGCGCTCTCCGCCCGGCTCGCGGCGCTCGAGGCGGAAACCCGCCGGCTTGCGGAGGCCGAGGCGGGGCTTGCGGGGCGGCTCGAGGCGCTGGCGGCCGACATGACGGCTGCGGGCGTGACCTCGGGCGCGGTCGCCTCGGCGACCTCGGAGGTGCGCGACATCTTTCTCGTCTTGAGCCTGCGCCGGCTGCTCGATGGCGGCCGGCCGCTCGGGGCCTTCGACCCGCTGCTGCGCCAGCAGTTCGGAACCCGCGAGCCCTCGGCCGTGGCCGCGCTGGTGGCGTGGAGCAGCGCGCCGGTCGGCCGGGCCGGGCTGGCCGAGCGGCTCGCGGCGCTGGACACGGCGAGGCCGGCGGGCGGGGCTGCTGCGCCCGGCGGCGCCGCGTCCGGCTTCTGGGCCCGGCTGTGGCAGCGGATCGCGGCCGTGGTCGAGGTCCGCACCGGAGCCGAGGAGGAGGCTGCCCCGCTGGTGCGGGCCCGCGCCCGCATGGCCGAAGGGGACCTGCCGGCCGCGATCGCGCTCGTCGCGACCGCCCCCGAGGCGCCGGAGCGCC
Organism: Sphingomonadaceae bacterium; assembly: GCA_029268145.1. GTDB lineage: Bacteria > Pseudomonadota > Alphaproteobacteria > Sphingomonadales > Sphingomonadaceae > Thermaurantiacus. The sequence continues at coordinate 579 of JAJUHA010000037.1, forward strand.
GCGGCTGGCTCGAGGATGCGAGACGCCTCCAGGCCGCCGAGGACGCGCTCGACCGGCTCGAGCTGCTGGTGGTGCAGGCGGCGACCGGTCCGGCCACCGGCTGAGCGGCCGCGCTTGGCAAGCCGCAGCGCGCGCGGCTAGGACCGCGGCGAACCACGGAAAGGGGCCTCATGCGCGTCGCGATGATCGGTGCCGGCTATGTCGGGCTCGTCTCGGGGGCCTGCTTTGCCGACTTCGGCCATGACGTCCGCCTGGTCGACGTGGACGAGGGCCGGATCGCCCGCCTGAAGGCCGGCGAGATGCCGATCTACGAGCCCGGGCTCGACGAGCTGGTGGCGGCCAATGTGCGCGCCGGCAGGCTCGGCTTCACCACCGATCTCGCCGAGGGAATGGCGGGTGCCGAGGCGGTGTTCATCGCGGTCGGCACGCCGTCGAGGCGCGGCGACGGCCACGCCGACCTCTCCTACGTGCATGCGGCTGCGCGCGACGTGGCGCGCCACCTCGCCGGCTTCACCGTGGTCGTCACCAAGTCGACCGTGCCGGTCGGAACCGGCGACGAGGTGGAGCGGATCATCCGCGAGACGAGCCCCGGGGCCGATGTCGCGGTTGCCTCCAACCCCGAGTTCCTGCGCGAGGGTGCGGCGATCGGCGACTTCAAAAGGCCCGACCGGATCGTCATCGGCATCGAGGATCCGCGCGCCGAGGCGACCCTGCGCGCGCTCTACCGGCCGCTGTTCCTGAACGAGGCGCCCATCCTGGTCACCAGCCGCCGCACCGCCGAGCTCATCAAGTACGCCGCCAACGCCTTCCTTGCAGTCAAGATCAGCTTCATCAACGAGATGGCGGACCTGTGCGAGAAGGTGGGGGCCAATGTGCAGGAGGTGGCGCGGGGGATCGGGCTCGACCGGCGGATCGGCCCCAAGTTCCTGAACGCCGGGCCCGGCTATGGCGGCTCCTGCTTCCCCAAGGACACCCGCGCCCTCATCCAGACCGCGGAGGACCACCAGTCCCCGGTGCGGATCGTCGAGGCGGCCGTGAAGGCGAACGACCTCAGGAAGCGCGCCATGGGCCGCAAGGTGATCGCCGCCTGCGGCGGCGACGTGCGCGGCCGGCGGCTGGCCATCCTCGGGCTCACCTTCAAGCCCGGCACGGACGACATGCGCGAGGCCCCCTCGATCGCCATCATCCAGGCCCTGCAGGATGCGGGGGCCACCATCGTCGCCCATGATCCGGAGGGGATGGAGCAGGCGAAGCTGGTGCTCGACGGCGTGACCTATGCCGAGGATCCCTATGCCGCGCTCGAGGGTGCAGACGCGATGGTGCTGGTGACCGAGTGGGACCAGTTCCGCGCGCTCGACCTCGCCCGGGTGCGCCGGCTGCTGAAGGCGCCGGTGGTGGTCGATCTCCGGAACATCTACCGGCCCGAGGAAATGGCGCGCCACGGCTTCGCCTACACGGGCGTGGGCCGGTGACGCCGGGCGGGCCGGCGCGCTGGCTGCCGGCGCTCGCCGCGCTCAACGCCATCCTCGCCCTCACCTTCGGTACCTTCGCCGTCCATGGGCTTCCGCCCGGCCAGGAGCGCGACTGGATCATGACCGGGGTGATGTTCCAGCTTCCGCACGCCGCCGCGGTGTTCGCGGTGCTGGCCTGGCGGCCCGGCCGGGAAGGGCGGATCGGCGCCTGGGGCCTTGCGCTCGGGTCCCTCGTCTTCGCCACCGTGCTCGACGCGCTGGCGCTCGGCGCGCCGCGCGCCGTGGCAGCGCTCGCGCCCGTCGGCGGGACGACGATGATGCTGGCCTGGACCTGGATCGCCGGGCTGGCGCTTCTGGGCGACCGACTGCCGGGGATGGGAGGCAAGGGATGACGGGACAACGCATCGGGACGATCGACGTGGTGCGCGGCTTCGCCGTCCTCGGCATCCTCCTCATGAACATCGTCTCCTTCGGGCTGCCGAGCGCGGCCTATGTGAACCCGGAGGTGGCCGGCGGCACCGATGCCCTCAACCTGGGCGTCTGGGCGGCAAGCTACATCCTCGTCGACGGCAAGATGCGCGCGCTCTTCGCCATGCTGTTCGGCGCCTCGATGCTCCTCATCGCCGAGCGCGCCGGCGAGGGGGCCCCGGGGCGCCACGCGGCGCGCATGGCGGTCCTCCTCCTCATCGGGATCGCCCATGGCTGGCTCGTCTGGCAGGGCGACATCCTCACCTACTATGCGCTGATCGGCCTCCTCGTCTTTCCGGCGCGCAGGCTGAAGCCGCGCACCCTCCTCCTCGTCGCCGCTGCCGCGATGCTGCTCCAGGCCGGCCTCCACCTGAGCGGCGCCTGGCAGATCGCCCGGCTCGAGGCGGCCGCCGCCGCACCCGGCGCCAGCGAGGCGACGCGCGCCGCGCTCCGCGAGATGACCGCCGTGACCGATCCGGCGCCCGCCAGGGTGGAGGCCGAGATCGCCGCCTTCCGCGGCAGCTGGGCGGACGCCTTCGCCGCCCGGCGAGCGCAGCTCGGCTTCTTCTACAGCTTCCTCTTCCCCTTCGTGTTCCTGCTCGAGACGGCAGCGCAGATGCTCATGGGGATGGCGCTCTTCCGCCTCGGGTTCTGGCAGGGCGCCTGGCCCGTGCCGCTCTATCGCCGCGTCGCCCTCCTCGTGCCGCTGGGGGCGGCGGCGATGGCACTCCTTGCCTGGCGCTACTTCGCGAGCGGCTTTGCCGCCGGCACCTACTTCACGGGCGAGGCGGCCCGTGTCCTCGTCGGCCCGTTCATCGCCATGGGCTATGCCGCGCTCCTCATCGCCTGGGCGGCGGCGACCGCGAGCCCGCTCCGCGACCGGCTGGCGGCGGTGGGGCGCATGGCGCTTTCGAACTATCTCCTCTCCAGCCTCCTTGCGACCTTCCTCTTCAACGGCTTCGGCCTCGGCCTCTTCGCCACGCTCGAGCGCTGGCAGCTGCTTCCCGTGGTGGTCGCGATCTGGGCGCTGCTCCTCCTCTGGTCGAAGCCCTGGCTCGAGCGGTTCGCGCAGGGGCCGGCCGAGTGGCTGTGGCGCACGCTGGCCCGCGGCCGGGCGCAGCCCTTCCGGCGGCCGCTGCCGGCTCAGTAGCCGAGCGCGATTCCGTCCTTGCGCATCTCGGAGGCGCCCCAGAAGACGGGCCGCGCCGGATCGCGCATCACCGCCTGGTAGCCGCCGACGTCCTGCGGGGTTTCGAGCAGGACATGGCCGCGCGCGGCGAGAGCACTCCGGGTCGCCGCGCCGAAGCCGCTCTCGAGGAAGACGCCCGGGCTGGCCTCGCGCCCGTCGCCGGGGTCGGGGCTGCCGAGGTGGCGCACGCGGGGCGCATCGCCCGCGGCCTGGAGGTTCAGCCCGCGATCGACGATGTGGGACAGGATCTGCACCTGGCCCTGCGGCTGCATGGTGCCGCCCATGACGCCGAAGGCGAGGAACGGCTCGTCATGGCCGGGGCCGGGGCGGGTGACGAAGCCGGGGATGATGGTGTGGAACGGCCGCTTGCCGGGCGCGACGGCATTGCGGGCCTCGGGCGCAAGCGCGAACTGCGCGCCCCGGTTCTGGAGCATGAAGCCCCAGGTGCCGCGCCCGGCGGCACCCCCGCCACGGCCGCCCGGCGCCGGGCCGCGGCGGGGCACGACCACGCCCGAGCCCATGCCGCGATAGTTGGACTGGATGAGCGAGACCATCATGCCCGACGCGTCGGCCGTGGCGAGATAGGTCGTGTCCGCATGCTCCTCGGGATCGCCCGGGGGCGGATCGTCGGGAAGCGCGCGGCCCATGTCGATCAGGGCGGCGCGGGCGGCGATGTAGGAGTCGGCGAGGAGCGCGCCGACGGGCACCTTCGCCATGCGCGGGTCGGCGAGGAAGCGGGCGCGGTCGGCGAAGGCCAGCTTCTTCGCCTCGACGAGGAGATGGAGCCGGTCCGCCTCGGGCAGGGTGGCCATGGGGAAGCGGTCGAGGATGCGGGCCATCTGGAGCGTGGTGAGCCCCTGGGTGGCCGGCGGGATCTGCCACAGCCGGACGTCGCGGTAGGGCGCCTGGATGGGGGTGACCCATTCCGCCCGCATGGCGGCGAGGTCTCCGGCGCCGAGCGCGCTGCAGTGGGCGCGGGCATGGGCCTCGAGGTCGGCGGCGAAGGCGCCCCGGTAGAAGGACTCCCAGCCGTCGCGGCCGAGCATGGCGTAGGTCGTGGCGAGGTCGGGGTTGGTGAAGAGGGTGCCGGCCGCCGGTGCCGTGCCGTCTGGCGCATAGAGGGCGAAGGCGAGGTCGGCGGCGGGAATCCGCGCCCGGCCGGCCTCGAACCGGCGGAGGTTGGCGGCCCAGCCGCGGGCGATGACCGGGGCCATGGGCACGCCTTCGCGCGCGGCGGCGATGGCTGGCGCAAGCAGGTCGGCGAGCGGCAGGCGGCCGAAGCGGGCGTGGAGCGCGCCCCAGCCGGCGACGGCGCCCGGCACGGTGACGGCATCCAGCCCGAGCGGGTCGATGGCGCCCGTGGCGCGGTGGCGGCGGCGCAGTGCGGCGGCATCGAGGCCGCGCGGCGCGAAGCCCGAGGCATCGAGGCCGAGGAGGCGCTTCGCCCCGGGATCCCAGACGAGGGCGAAGAGGTCTCCGCCGATGCCGCAGCCGGTGGGCTCGACCAGGCCGAGCATGGCGTTGGCGGCGATCGCGGCATCGACCGCCGAGCCGCCGGCCCTGAGGATGGCGACCGCGGCCTGGCTGGCGAGCGGGTGGGCGGTGGCAGCCATGCCCTTGGCGCCGAGCGCCGGCGAGCGGCCCTGGAACGGGGGGTCGCCGGGGCGGTCGCCGGCGCGCGCGGTGCCGGCGAGAAGGGGCGCGGCGGCGAGGCCCGCGAGCAGGTCCCGCCGCCGCACGCGCCTAGAACTCGAAGCCGATCTCGCCGCCGAAGGTGCGCAAGGGGCGCCCGGCGCCGAAGGTGAACAGCCCGGCGACCGGCAGCGCGGCGGAGAGGCCCCTGTCGTTGGTGAGGTTGCGGCCGAAGAGCGAGGCCCGCACCCGTGCCCGGTTCAGGTCGAAGGTGAAGGTCGCGCTGGCGTCGACGATGTGGCGGGCGTCTGCAAGGCCGCGCGGGTCGTTGATGGTCGGGTCGAACCAGGCGCCGACGATGGTCGTCTGCAGCGAGGAGAGGTAGCGCCAGCCGGCCGACAGGACGAGCTCCGAGCCCCTGCCGCCGACCGGCAGGGTCCAGTCGCCGCCGACCGAGGCCGACCATTCGGGCGTGCGGCGCAGATCGCGGTTGGAGATGTCGACGAGGACGCCGCCGATGAGCGTGCTGAACTCGTCGTAGCGGGCATCGAGGTAGCCGACCGAGCCATAGACGTTGAGGCTGTCGAACGGGAGCGCCCGGAACTCGAACTCGATGCCCTTGATGGTGGCCGTCGCGGCGTTGTCGACGATCGTCTCCTGCCCGGCTGGCGGCGGCGCGGGGCGGACGATCTCCTCCTGCTTGTCGTCATACTTGGTGATGAAGCCGGCGATGTTGGCGGTCAGCCGGTTGTCGAACCAGCTGGTCTTGAGGCCGAGCTCGTAGCTGTTGACGGTCTCGGGGTCATAGGGGGTGCTGGCCGAGGCGGCGGTCTGGCCGCGGCCGTTGAAGCCGCCGGCGCGATAGCCGCGGGCGAAGGCGAAATAGGCGAGATGGCCATCGCCGAAGCGGTAGTCGATCGAGGCCTTGGGCTGGAACTCCTGCCAGCTCGCGCTCGCCCGCGCGGTCAGCTCGGGCAGGCCGGTCTTGAGATAGTCGTTGACGATGTTCTTGTCGTCCCAGTTGTAGCGGCCGCCGAAGGTAATCCGGAGCGCATCGGTCAGGCGCCACTGGATGTCGCCGAAGATGGCGAAGGAGTCGCTGTTGTGATCGACCCGGTTGCCGCCGGTTGCCGGGAGCCCGGCCGCGAACTGGAGGAAGGGGCCGAAGAAGGTGGTCTGGTCGAGCTTGTAGTTGGCGAAGAAGTAATAGGCCCCCGCCACGAAGTTGATGTTGCTGGTGATGTTGCCCTCGGCCCGCAGCTCCTGGCTGAACTGCTTGTACTCCTGCACGCGCAGCGTGTCGAAGAAGTTGATCGAGGTCGAGTCGAAGTCCTGCCGCACGATCTCGTCGCTGGTGCGGTAGCCGGTGACCGAGGTGATGATGAAGCGGTCGGTATCGAGCGTGATGTTGGCGGTGAAGGCATCGCCCTTGTTCTTCGCCACGCCGGGCACGTTGGTGAAGGTCTCGTAGAGCTGCTCCTCGGTCGAGCGGTCGCACTGCTCGCGCGGCGGCAGGAAGCCCGGCGGCAGGCCGGGGATGGGCGCGCAGATGAGGTCCACGCCGGTCAGGCTGAGCGGCGCAGTGTCGATCTCGGTCACCTCGTCGACCCGCTCGTAGGTGAGCACGGCATCGACGACGCCCGTCTGGATGCGCGCCGAGATGCCCCAGAGATCGTAGTTGCGGCCGCCATACTCCTCGCCGAGCGTCCGGTTGTCGAAGAAGTCGTTGTTCTGGTTGTGCAGCCAGAAGGCCTTGAGGCTGAGGATGTCGGCGATCTTCGGCAGGTTGACGACGGTGCGCAGGTCGCGCCGGCCATTGTCGTCGAAGGTGGCGAGCAGCTTCATCCCGAGCTCGCCGGTCGGCCGGGTGCGCTCGATGTTGATGACGCCGGCGGTGGTGTTGCGGCCGAACAGCGTGCCCTGCGGGCCGCGCAGCACCTCGACCCGCTCGAAGTCGAAGAAGTCGAGGAGCTGGCCGGTGTTGGTGCCGAGGTAGACGCCGTCGATGAGGACGCCGACCGCGGGGTCGAAGCTCTTCTCGATGTCCTCGAAGCTGATGCCGCGGATGGAGATGGCCGCGGCCGACGGGCCGGCATTGACGGGATCGATGACGAGGTTGGGAACCCGGCCGACGAGATCGCGGATGTCGGGCGCGGCGGCGCGCTCGAGCTGCGTGGGCGCGATGGCCGAGACCGCGACCGGCGTGTCCTGGATGGATTCGGCCCGGCGGGTCGCCGTCACGATGATGTCCTCGAGCCCGGTGACGGTGGCGGCCTCCTGCGCGCGCGCCGCGGTCTCGGCCGGCAGCGGCGCCAGCGCAGCCGCCCCCGCCAGCAGCAGGGCACGGACATTCCGGATGGACGCGAATGCCTCGGTCATCTTCCTCTCCCTCGGGCGCCGGCCGATCTCTTGCGGACCATGGCCGTGGCAGCGGCCTCGTGTAGCGCCGGGCTGGCCACGGGGTCGCTGCCAAAACCGCGAGTCGCGTTGCCTGCACCGGCCGCTGCGGCTTTTCGGCAACAGGCGCGTTCACCACCCCTGCCGCGAAAGGGGGTGGACATCGCGCGCGTCCTCTTTCACCTTGGTGCGGCAAAGGACCGCGGCCGTGTTCGAGGCCGGCGGTGACAACGGGGTCGGCGAGGATGCCGGGGCTTCAGCCGGTCGCAGGGCGGCCGTGAGGGGTTCGGGCGGGCCGCGCCGGCCGCCAAGCGGGCCGAAGGCAGACGACGGATGCTCTACGACGCCTATGACATCTCGAGGGGCTGGTTCGCCGGCGCCACCGCGGCCGCCCGCATCGGCTCGGGGTGGATGACGAGCTTCATGAACCCGCTGGCCTACACTGGCGGCGCGCCGGTGGCCGCGGCCGCGCTCGACGTCTTCGCCCACGCCATGCGGCCGCGCGGCAAGCCGGCCTTCGGCCTGCACACCACCATCATCGACGGCCGCCAGGTGGCCGTGGAGGAGCGGATCGTCGAGCGCCGGCCGTTCGGCCAGCTCAAGCATTTCGCCCGGCCCGAGGTCGAGAGCCCGGACCCCACGGTCCTGATCGTCGCGCCGATGTCGGGCCACTATGCCACCCTGCTGCGCGGGACGGTCGAGCGGCTGCTGCCCAACCATGACGTCTTCATCACCGACTGGCGCGATGCCAAGCTGGTGCCCACCGCCCACGGCACCTTCAGCCTCAACGACTATATCGACACGCTCATCGACTGGATCGCGCTCCTCGGCGCCCGGGGCGAGCGGCCCCATGTGCTCGCGGTGTGCCAGCCCTCCGTCCCGGCCTTCGCGGCCGCCGCGCTGATGGCGGCTGCCGGCCACCCGCACCGTCCCTACACGCTCACCATGATGGGCGGGCCGATCGACACCCGCGAGGCGCCCACCGCGGTCAACCGGCTGGCGATGGAGCGGCCGCTCGCCTGGTTCGAGCAGAATGTCATCACCTCGGTTCCGATCACCTACCCGGGCCGGGGCCGGCGGATCTACCCCGGCTTCCTCCAGCTCGCCGGCTTCATGGCGATGAACCTCGGCAACCACCTCGTCTCCCACTGGGAGATGTTCAAGCATCTCGTCCAGGGTGACGACGAGAGCGCCGAGGCCACCATGCGCTTCTACGAGGAATATCTCTCCGTCTGCGACATGGACGCCCATTTCTACCTGCAGACCGTGGACGAGGTGTTCCAGCGCCACCTGCTGCCGAAGGGCCAGTTCGTCCATCGCGGCGTGACCGTGGACCCCGCCGCCATCACCGACATCGCCATCCTCGCGATCGAGGGCGAGCGCGACGACATCTCGGGGCTGGGCCAGACGAAGGCCGCGCTTGCGCTCGCCCGCAACCTCGAGGCGAGCAAGAAGGACTATTTCATGGTGCCCGAGGCGGGGCACTACGGCATCTTCAACGGCCGGCGCTGGCGCGACCTGGTGGCGCCGGTGGTCGAGGACTTCCTCCGCCTGCACGGCGCCCGGGCGCCGCTGCACCGGCCGGGCCCGTCGCTCCTCCCCGCCGAGGACGTGCCGCCCGGCGTGGAATTCGCCTGACGCCCGGCGCCCGGCCCCGGCTCAGGCGCCGAGCGCCTCGGCCTTCCCGGCAAGCTCGAGCCAGCGTTCCTCGGCCGCGGCGAGCGCCGTGCGCACCTCGGCAAGCTCGGCCGTCACCGCTGGGAACCGGGCCGGATCGCGGGCGTAGAGGCCCGGGTCGGCGAGGGCCTTCTCGAGCCGGTCCCGGCTGGCTTCCAGCCGGGCGATCTCGGCCGGAAGCCGCGCCAGATCATGCTGCTCGCGGAAGCTGAGCTTGCGCGGCGGGGGCGCTGCCGGCCGGGGCGGCGCCGCGGCGGCTTCGCGTGTGCGCGCCGGCCGGCGCGGCCGGGCCGAGAGCGCCCGCTCGAGCTCGGCGTGCCCGCCGGCGACCAGCTCCACCCTGCCCGAGCCGTCGAGGAAGCAGGTCATGGTGACGGTGCGGTCGAGGAAGTCGCGGTCGTGGCTGACGATGAGGACGGTGCCCTCGAAATCGGCGATCACCTCCTGGAGGAGATCGAGCGTCTCGAGGTCGAGGTCGTTCGTCGGCTCGTCGAGGACGAGGAGGTTGGCCTCGCGCGCGAACTCCCGGGCGAGGAGGAGGCGCGCCCGCTCGCCGCCGGAGAAGCCGCCCACCTTCGCATCGAGCGCCTCGGGCGGGAACAGGAACTGCTTCAGATAGCCCCGCGCGTGGGTCCTGCTGCCGCGGACGGTGACCCAGTCGCCGCCGTCGGCGAGGATGTCGCGCACCCGCTTCTCGGGATCGAGCAGGGCGCGCTGCTGGTCGATGCGGATCCCGGCAAGCCCCGCGGCCAAGCGCACCGTGCCGCTGTCTGGGGCGAGCTCGCCGGTCAGCAGCCGGAGCAGGGTCGTCTTGCCGGCGCCGTTGGCGCCGACGATGCCGATCCGGTCGCCGCGCAGGATCCGGATCGAGAAGTCGGAGATGATGGTGCGGCCGCCGAGCGCCTTCGTCACATGCTCGGCCTCGATCACCATCCGCGCCCTGGCCTCGTCGGCCTTGAGCGCGAGCTTCGCGACCCCCGGCGCGCCGAGCATGGCCCGCCGCTCCGCCCGCAGCGCTTCCAGCCGCTCGAGGCGCCCCTGGTTGCGGCGGCGCCGGGCGGTCACGCCGCGCTGGAGCCAGTGCAGCTCTTCCGCCAGCTTCGAATCGAGCCTTGCGGCGGCGCGCGCTTCCTCTTCCAGCACCTCCTCGGTCCAGGCCTCGAACCCGCCGAAGCCGACCTCCTTGCGCCGAAGCCTGCCGCGGTCGAGCCACAGGCAGGCGCGGGTCAGCCGGGCGAGGAAGGCCCGGTCGTGGCTGATGGCGAGGAAGGCGCCGGCGTAGCGGCCGAGCCAGGCCTCGAGCCAGGCGATTCCGGCGATGTCGAGATGGTTGGTCGGCTCGTCGAGGAGGAGGAGGTCGGGTTCGCTCGCCAGCGCGCGGGCGATGGCCGCGCGCCGCCGCTCCCCGCCCGAGGCGGTGGCGGCCGGCCGGGCGAGGTCGAGGCCGAGCTGGTCGGCGATCGCGGCGACCGCGTGGGCGGGCGGGGCATCGGGGCCGGCGGTGGCGAACGCGGCGAGCGTTGCGAACCCCGCCATCGCCGGGTCCTGGGCGAGCGTCACGATCCGGGCGCGGGGCCGCGCGGTGCGGCGGCCGCGGTCGGGCTCGAGGCTGCCGTCGAGCAGGCGGAACAGGGTGGTCTTGCCGGCGCCGTTGCGGCCGATGAGGGCGAGCCGATCGGCCGGGCCGACGAAGAGCGAGAGGCCGTCGAACAGCCAGCCCTCGCCCTGGCGCAGGGCGATGTCCTCGAGCGCGACGAGGGGTGGCTGGCTGGCCATGCCGGCCCCGTGCCACGCCGAGGCGCGGCGTGCCAGCCCCGCAGTGCGCGCGGGGCCGCCCGGTTCCGACGCATTCAGAGGCGGTTCACGCCCGCGCGCGGACAAGCGCCGGGGTCATGGCCGAGTCCCGCGCTGCCCATTCCCTGCCCTGGAGCCTTGCCGCCCGTCTCCTCACCACCGGTCTCCTCGCCACCGGTCTCCTCGCCACCGGTCTCCTTGTCACCGGGGGGCGTGCGGCCGCGCAGGATGGGCGGCGGCAGGGCGAGGCGCCCGGCGCCCGCCAGGTGAGCGAGCAGGATGTCGCCCGCGCAAACCGCGAGAGCGGCGCCTATCGCCCGCTCGGGGATCTGCTCGCCATTGCCGGCCGGGAGGGCCGCGGCCAGTATCTGGGCGTCGAGACCACGACGCCGGTCTACCGGTTCAAGTTCCGGCGCGACGCCGGCGAGGTGGTCTGGGTCGATGTCGATGCCCGCTCGGGCCGGGTCGTGCGGGTCCGGCCCTGAGTTCGGGAAGGAGCAAGCCATGCGTGTTCTCGTCGTCGAGGATGAGCCCAACCTCTCCCGCCAGCTGCGTCGCAACCTCGAGCAGGCCGGCTATGCGGTGGACCATGCGCCGGACGGGGAGGAGGGCCTGTTCCTCGGCGAGACCGAGAGCTATGACGCCGTGGTGCTCGACCTCGGCCTTCCCGAGATCGACGGGCTCGAGGTGCTGAGGCGCTGGCGGAGCGCCGGGCGCCGCATGCCGGTCCTGGTGCTGACCGCGCGCGACAGCTGGTCCGACAAGGTGACCGGCCTCGACGCCGGGGCCGACGACTATCTCGCCAAGCCGTTCGAGACCGAGGAGCTGGTGGCGCGGCTGCGCGCCCTCATCCGCCGCGCCAGCGGCAATGCCTCGGCCCAGCTCGTCGCCGGCGACGTCACCCTCGACACCCGCACCGGCCGCGTCACCCGCGGCGGCGAGCCGGTCAAGCTGACCGCGCAGGAATACAAGCTGCTCTCCTACCTGATGCACCACAAGGGCAAGGTGGTCTCGCGCACCGAGCTCATCGAACATATCTATGATCAGGACTTCGACCGGGATTCGAACACCATCGAGGTCTTCATCACCCGCATCCGGAAGAAGCTTGGAGCAGATCTCATCACCACCATCCGCGGCCTCGGCTACAGCCTCGACGGCTGAGCCGCGGCCCCGGGTCCCCGGCTCGATCAGCCGGCGGATCCTGCTCCTCTCGCTTGCCTGGATCGCCGGCCTCACCCTGGTGGGCGGGCTCGTCCTCGACCGGCTGGTGGCAGCCGCCCTCATCCGCAACTTCGACAGCCAGCTGGCCGAGACGCTTCCCATCATGATCGCCGCCGCCGAGGTCGACTCGGCCGGGGATGCCTATTTCAACCGCGAGCCGGCCGAGCCGCGCTTCGCCGAGCCCTATTCCGGCCGCTACTGGCAGGTCTCGGCCAAGGGCCACGCCGACTTCCGCTCCCGCTCGCTGTGGGACCGGACGCTCCCGCTCGACCTCGACAAGGCCTGCCTCACGCTCTGCACGTCGCGCCTCGAGCAGTTCGAGGGCGAGCCGCTGCGGCTGGTGGAGCAGGATGCGATCATCCCCGGCTCGCCCACCGTGTTCCGCTTCGCGGTCGCTGCATCCGCCGTCGGGCTCGATTCCCAGATCGGCACCATCCGCCGCACCCTGTGGCTCTCGCTCGGCGTGCTCGCGCTCGGGCTCGTCGCCCTCGCCGCGCTGCAGGCGAGCTACGGGCTGCTGCCGCTGCGGCGCATGTCGGCGACCATCGCCGACATCCGCGCCGGGCGCCTGCGCCGGGCGCCCGAGGCCGATGTGCCCCCCGAGATCGCGCCGCTGGTGACCGAGCTCAACGCGCTGCTCGACCACACGGCCGAGATGACCGAGGCGGCGCGCCGGCATGCCGGCAATCTCGCCCATGCGCTGAAGACGCCGCTTTCGGTGCTGCTCAACGAGGCGGCGGCCGAAAGCCCCGATCTTGCGTCCACCGTGCGGCGCGAGGCAACCGCGATGCGCCGCCATGTCGACCACCATCTGGCCCGGGCGCGGGCATCGGCGCGCCGGGCCGAGAGCCAGGCGCGCGCCCCGGTGTGGCCCGTGCTCGAGCGGCTGCAGCGCGCCGTCTCGCGCATCTATGCCGACCGCGGCGTCGTCATCGACCTCGCCGGGGACCGGGAGGCCCTGTTCCGCGGCGAAGCGCAGGATCTGGAGGAGATGGCCGGCAACCTCATCGACAATGCCGCCAAATATGGCGGCGGCCGGGTCTTCGTGACCGTGGCGCGCGCGGGCGACCGCCTGTCCCTTCTGGTCGAGGATGACGGGCCCGGAATCCCGGCCGGGCTCGACCGGCAGCTGTTCGAGCGGGGCCGGCGGCTCGACACCAGCCAGCCCGGCACCGGGCTCGGGCTCGCCATCGTCCGCGACATCGCCGAGATCTACGGCGGGGCGGTCGGGATCGGCGAGAGCGAGGACCTGGGCGGGCTCCTGGTGACGCTCGACCTGCCTGCGGCCGGGCCGGCAGGCGCCCCGCTTGCTTGACAGGCGCGGGCGGCTTCGGCCAAGGGCGCGCGGCCACGCCGCCCGGGAACCGCTCCGGGAGGCGCGCGCGGGCCTGCTGCCGTAGCTCAGTGGTAGAGCGCATCCTTGGTAAGGCTGAGGTCGCGAGTTCAATCCTCGCCGGCAGCACCACCCGCCCCGCGCAGGATCGGCCATGCGGCAATCCGGGCCTTCAGGCCGGGGCCGGGCTGGGCTAGGAGACGGGGATGCAGGTCTTTCACGGCGACTTCCCGCTCTGGGCCGGGCTTCTCGCGGCGGTTGCGACCACCCTTGCCATGGAGCTGGTGGCAATCCTTGCCCACCGCCATGTGATGCACGGCTTCCTCTGGTCGCTCCACAAGTCCCACCACGAGCCGCGGACCGGCCGGTTCGAGAGGAACGACTGGTTCGGCGTGATGGGGGCCATCCCGTCCATCTTCCTCATCTTCGCCGGCTCGCTCCTGGGCTGGGGCGATCTTGCCACCTGGATCGGGATCGGGATCGCCGGCTATGGCGCGATCTACTTCGGCTTCCACGACATCATCGTCCACCGCCGGATCGAGACCGGCTATGTGCCGCGCTCGGCCTACATGAAGCGGATCGTCCAGGCCCACCGGCTGCACCATGTGGTGCAATCCAGGGAGGGAACGGTGAGCTTCGGCTTCCTCTGGGCGCCGCCGATCGCCGAGCTCCAGCGCCAGCTCGAGGAGAACCGGCGCAAGGGCCTCGCCGTCATCCGCCAGAACCCGGTCGGCCGCGGGCTCGCCGACGCCTGAGCCCCCGGCGCGGCCCGCGCCTCAGGCGAAGGCGGGGGTCCAGAGGCCGCTGCGGTCGGCGGGCGTGGACACGCCGAGATTGCGCTTCCACAGCGCCTCGGGGAAGGCCGAGACGACGGCGAACAGCTTCTCCCGGCGGCGGGTGACGGTGCGGCCCTCGAGCGCCCCTGGCCCGCGCCCGCGCACCTTGCGGCCGATGTCGCCGTAGATGTGGGCGGCCGACAGCACGGCCCAGGCCTGGCGGTTGCGGAGCGCCGGCACGCCGTGGGCGGCGCTCGCCTCGTAGCGCTCGGCAAGGTCGACGAGGCGGGAGACGACGCGGTGCAGCGCCTCCCGGTTGGCAGGTTCGGCGAAGGTTGCGGCCGTCAGCCCTTCCCCGGCCAGCCAGTCGGACGGGAGGTAGCAGCGGCCGCGCGCGGCATCCTCGGCGACATCGCGGGCGATGTTGTTGAGCTGGAAGGAAAGGCCGAGATCGGAGGCGCGGGCGAGCACGGGATGGTCGGCCGGCGGCACGCCCATGACGATCGCCATCATCACGCCCACGCAGCCGGCGACATGGTAGCAGTAGCGCAGGAGATGGTCGCAGTCGGCCACTTCCTCCCACTCGACGTCCATGCGGAAGCCCTCGAGCAGGTCGTGCGGGTAGCGCGGAGGCAGGGCGACCTCGCGGGCGACCCGGGCCAGCGCCTCGAAGGCCGGCTCGCCGGTCGGCGCGCCGGCGAGCGCGCGATCGGTCATGTCGCGGAGCCGCTGGAGCCGCTCGGCCGCGGTGCCGCCCCAGTCGTGCGCCCCCTCGCCCAGATACTGGCCGTCGATCACGTCGTCGCAGTGGCGGCACCAGGCATAGAGCAGCGTTGCGCGCGCCCGGGTGCCGCCATCGAAGAGGCGCGAGGCGAGCGCGAAGCTCTTCGAGCCCTGCCGGATCGCTTCGCGCGCCGCCGCAAGGACCGGGTCGGCCATGGCCGCTCCTACTGGGCCGCCGCCAGCGCCGGCCCGGCGTTGGCCGGCCAGGCGGCGGGCTCGGGATAGCGGGCGCCGAGGTCGGCGAGCATGAGCTTCGCCGTCGCCTTGGCCGAGCCGACCACGCCGGGGATGCCGGCGCCCGGATGGGTTCCGGCGCCGACGAAATAGAGGTTGCGGAGCACGTCGTCGCGGTTGTGGGTGCGGAAATAGGCCGATTGCCAGAGCACCGGCTCGAGGCTGAAGGCCGAGCCGAGGTGGGCGTTGAGCTCGGTCCGGAAGTTCGCCGGCGTGAACAGCCGCTTGGTGACGAGGCGCGCCCGAAGGTCGGGGACGATGCCGCGCCGCTCGAGGTAGTCGAGGATCCGCTCGGCGTAGACGGGACCGACCCTGTCCCAGTCGGCGGCGAACTTGCCGAGATGGGGCACCGGCGAGAGGACGTAGAAGGTCGAGCAGCCCGCGGGCGCCATTCCGGGATCGGAGGCGGTGGGGTGGTGGAGGTAGAGCGAGAAGTCGTCGGCGAGGATCCCCGTCGTGTAGATGTCGTCGAGAAGCTCGCGGTAGCGCGGCCCGAAGATGATCGAATGGTGGGCGATGTCGGGCGAGGGGCCGCGCAAGCCGAAGTAGACGACGAAGAGCGAGGGCGAGAAGCTCTTGCGGCGCATGGCCTTCGCCATGCGCTCGCCGCGCGGGTGGCCGGCGAGGAGATCCTGGTAGGTGTGGACGACATCGCCGTTGGATGCGACGGCGTCGGCCTTGAGCAGGGTGCCGTCGGCCAGCGTCACGCCGGTCACATGGGCGGAGAGGGCCTCGATGCGGGCGACGGGCGTGCCGAGGCGGAAGCTGCCGCCGAGGTCGGTGAAGAGCCTGAGCAGCGCCCGGACCAGCGCGTGCGTGCCCCCGCGCGGGAACCAGACGCCGCCCTTCTTCTCCAGCGCGTGGATGAGCGCATAGACGCTGCTGGTCTTGAACGGGTTGCCGCCGACGAGGAGGGTGTGGAAGCTGAAGGCCTCGCGGAGCTGCGGATCGCGGATGTAGCGCGCGACGATGGCGTGGACCGAGCGGAACGCCTCGTAGCGGATGAGCGAGGGCGCGGCCTCGAGCATCGAGCGGAAGTCGCAGAAGCTCTCCGTGCCGAGCTTCAGATAGCCCTCGCGGTAGACATTCTCGGAGAAGGCGAGGAAGCGGCGGTAGCCCTCGGCATCCGCCGGGTTCTTCGCCGCGATCTGGCGGAACAGCGCCTCCTCGTCGTTCGCATAGTCGAAGCGGTAGCCGTCTTCCCAGATGAGCCGATAGAAGGGGGTGACCGGCATGAGCTCGACATAGTCGGCGATGTCGCGGCCGGTGAGCGCGAACAGCTCCTTCAGGCTGTCGGGATCGGTGACGACGGTCGGCCCGGCGTCGAAGACGAAGCCCTCGTCTTCGAAGACATAGGCGCGGCCGCCCGGCTTGTCCCGGCCTTCGACGAGGGTCGTCTCGATTCCGGCCGACTGCAGCCGCACGGCAAGCGCCAGCCCGCCGAACCCGCTGCCGATCACCACTGCCCGCCGCGCCGATCCGCCCGTCATCCTAGCCTCGCATCACTTCCCGGACCGCGCGAAGGAAGGGCACCGGCGGCCGGCCGGTGAGGATCCGCACCTTGTCGAACACGGTCGAATGGCTGGCGTAGAAGCGCGAGACCAGCTGCGCGTCCAGCCCGTAGAAGCGCTGCAGCACCCGCCAGCGCTTGCCGGGCTCCGCCACCCGGAAGAGCATCTTGTTGAGCATGCGATAGAATCCGCGCTCGTCCCAGCGGTCCGTGGCATAGGCGCGCACGGCCCGGTCGATTGCCTCGCCAGCGAGATCGGGGAGGTGCGCGACGAACAGGGCGAGCCGGACGGCATCGGGGAAGCTGTAGCCGGTGACGGGATGGAACAGCGCCGCGGCCATGCCGACGGGGGCGACGCCGGCCGGATACTGCGCCAGATGGGCGCGGATGTCGCCGTCGATCGCGATCGGGAGGACGCCATCCTCCTCGCGCAGGACGCGGGCGATGGTCCAGCCCTGGGCGGCGGCATAGGCGTCGATCCGGCGGGTGATCGCGGCGCGGTCGAGCGCGGGCCCGTCGGCATAATAGGTGTCCTCGATGAGGACCGTCCGCTCGGAGAAGGGCAGGGTGTAGACGAAGCGGTAGCCATCATGCTGGTCGACGGTTGCGTCCATGATGACCGGGCCAGTGAGGCCGTGCGGCGCGGCGAGCTCCACCTCGCGGCCGACGAACTTCTGGAAGCCGAGGTCGAGATGGGGGGAGGCGCGCTGGCCGCGCGCGTCGAGCACGGCCGAGGCGGTGAGGACGCGCTGGTCGGCGAGGACGACGCGGTCGGGCGCGACGCTGGCGACAGGCACGCCGAGGAAGCGCCGCTCGGCGGGGATCGTGGCCAGCAGCGCCTCGTGCAGCCGCTCGGAGGTGGCCGACTGGTAGCCGGCGGCGAAGTGGCGCTCGTAGGCCGGGAAGCGGATCGAGTTGTCGGCCCAGCGGTGGGCGATGAGGGTGCGCGCCAGCTCCGCCCCCTCGGCCGAGAGATCCGTCTCGAAGCTCGACCAGGTGTGGTTGCCGCCGAAGCGGGGGCCCGCCTCGACAATCCCCACCCGCACCTCGGGCCGGTGGCGGGCGAGCGCGAGCGCGAGGAGCCCGGCCGAAAGGCCCCCGCCGACGAGGAGAATGTCGCAGTCCGGTCGCGAACCCATGCCGCCCTCTAGCGACTGGCGGCGCCGCTGGCTAGGAGCGGCGCGCATGGCCGAACCGCTCGTCCTCGCCGCCCTCGCGCTCCAGCTGACGCTCATCGTCGCGCTGCGCTACCTCGGCGTCTCGGCGCTCTTCGCCTGGATCGCGGCGCGGCTGCGGCCCGGGACCTACCGTCCGGCCGACCCGGACCGGCGGGCGCGCCTGGCGCGGCAGGTGCGGCGCGAGATCGGCTGGTCGCTGCTGTCGGCCGCGCTCTACGCGGCGCCGGCGGCCGTCGCCCTTGCCGCCTTCGCGCGCGGCGGCACGAGGCTCTACACCGACGTCGCCGCCATGCCGCTGTGGTGGCTGCCGGCATCCGTGCTCGTCTACCTGCTTGCCCATGACGCCTGGTTCTACTGGAGCCATCGCGCCATGCACCACTGGCCGCTGCTGTTCCGCACCATGCACGCCGTCCACCACGAGAGCCGCCCCCCCACCGCCTTCGCGTCCATGTCCTTCCACCCCTTCGAGGCGCTCTCGGCGGCCTGGCTCTACCCGCTAATGGTCTTCCTGGTGCCGATCCATGTCGGCGCGCTCGTCCTGGTGCTGCTGGTCGCGACCGTCATGGCGGTGACCAACCACATGGGGGTCGAGCTCTTCCCGAAGGGGTGGGTCAACGGCTGGTTCGGGCGGCATGTCATCACCGCCTCGCACCACGACCTCCACCACAGCCGCTACACGGCCAACTACGGGCTCTACTTCCGCTTCTGGGACCGGCTGTTCGGCACCGACGCCGGGCTCTCGACGCGGGTGCAGCCCCCCTTCCTCGGCCGGGACTGAGCGGCGCGCCGGCCCGGCCCTCAGCGCCGGGCGAGGAGGGGCGCGACGATCGCCTCGATCCGGGCGGCGACCGTCGCGGCGTCGCCTTCCGCATCCACCCGGACGATGCGCCGGTCGGCCTCGGCCAGGCGGGCGAAGCCGGCGCGCACCCGCTCGTGGAAGGCGCGGTCGTGGGACTCGAACCGGTCGGCTGCGCCCTTGCGGCCGCGGGCCCGGGCGAGGCCCTCGGCGACCGGCAGGTCGAGCCAGAGCACGAGATCAGGCCACAGGCCGCCGGTCGCGAAGTCGTGCAGCGCCCGCAGCGCGGCGAGGTCGAGCCCCTTGCCATGGCCCTGGTAGGCGAGGGTGGAGTGGACGAAGCGGTCGACGAGCACCAGCCGGCCGGCGGCGAGCGCCGGGCGGATCCGCCGGGCGACATGGTCGGCGCGCGCGGCGGAGATGAGGAGCGCGTCGGTCTCGGGCACCCAGCGGTCGGCCGCGCCGGTCACGAACAGGGCGCGGATGGCCTCGGCGCCCGGCGTGCCGCCGGGTTCGCGGCTGGTCTCGACGGCGTGGCCGCGGGCGACGAGCCATTCGGCCAGCCGCGCGACCTGGGTGGACTTGCCAACCCCCTCGCCGCCCTCGAAGGCAATCAGCATCAGCCGAGGACCAGCGCGGCATCGACGAAGCCGCGCGCCCGCGCGGCCTCGCGCGCGGCCGCGGCGGCGGCCTCGTCGGGAAACGGGCCGAGGCGGACCCGCCACAGCCCCGAGGGCGACGGGGAGGCCGCGCCGGGGGCGATGTCGGCGAGGTCGGCGACGAGGAACTGGGCCCGGCCCGGATCGGAGAGCGCGGCGACCTGGACGAACAGGGCGCGGGCGGGAGGCGGCGGCGGGGCCGCAGCGGCAGCGCGGACCGGTGCTGCGGCGGGTTGCGGCGCCACGAGCGGCGGCGCCGCGCGGGCCCAGTCCCCTTGCGGGAAGACCCGGCGCACGCGGACCCGGGCCAGCCCGGGCCGGTCGACGCCGAGCAGCTCAGCCGAGCGGCGCGACAGGTCGATGATGCGGCCCTCGACGAACGGCCCGCGGTCGTTGATGCGTACGACGAGGCGACGGCCATTGTCGAGGTTGGTGACCTCGACCCAGCTCGGCATCGGGAGGGTCCGGTGGGCGGCGGTCAGCGCCTCCTGGTCGTAGGTCTCGCCACTGGCGGTGGCGAGGCGGTGGAAGCCGGGGCCGTACCAGCTGGCGATCCCCTCCTCGTCGTAGGAGCGGTCGTCGACCGGCACGTAGGTCCGGCCGAAGACGGTGTAGGGCCGGCCCAGCTTGACCCCCGGCGGCGCCTCGGCTGCGGGCGGTCGCGGCGGGGCAGGGGCCCGGTCGCGCCCGGCGCAGGCCGCGAGCAGGAGGAGGAGCGCGAGGCTAGCGAACCGCATCGGCGAGGAGGGCGACCGAGAGCGCGTAGAAGTTGGAGCAGTTGTATTCGAGCAGCGCCCGGTAGCTCGGCGTCGTCAGATAGGCCGCCCCGCCCGGCCCGTCGGGCTCGACCAGGCTCATCGGGACATCGTCGGCCGGCCACCGGCCGGAGCCGACGGCGGCAAAGCCGAGCTGCTGCCAGTCCCGCGCGGGGAGCCAGCGGCTGTGCCGCTCGAGCGGGCGGATGCAGCGCGCCGGCCGGTCCGGATTGGCGACGCCGGCGCGGTCGAAGGCGGCCGGAACGCGCACCTCGAGGCCCCAGCCGACGCCCGGCTGCCAGCCGGCGTGCTTCAGATAGTTGCCGATCGAGGCGAGCGTGTCGGGCACCGACCGCCAGATGTCGGCCCGCCCGTCCCCGTCGGCATCGACGGCGTGGGCGAGGTAGGAGGAGGGCAGGAACTGCGGCTGGCCCATCGCGCCGGCCCAGGAGCCGCGCATCTCGCCGGGCACGGCGCGCCCCTCGCCGACCATGCGGATGGCGGCGTCGAGCTCGCGGGTGAAGAGGGCCTCGCGGCGGCCCTCGTAGGCGAGGCTGGCGAGCGCAGGGATGACCGGAACGGAGCCGGTGACGCGGCCATAGCTGCTCTCCATCCCCCAGATGCCCAGCAGGATTTCGGCGGGCACGCCGGAGGCGCGCTCGGCTGCCAGCGCTGCACCCTGCCAGCTCTCGCGCATCGCCCGCCCTTCCGCGATCCGGTCGGGCGTCAGGCGGCGGGCGAGATAGGCGGCATAGACGTTGCGGCGGCCGCTGTCGTCGGGCTGGCTGCGGTCGAGCGCGACGACGCGGGCGTCGAAGCCGACGCCGGCAAGGGCCTGGTCGAGCCATTCGCGCTTGAGCCCGCGCGCCTCGGCGCCGGCGCGATAGCGGACCAGCCAGTCGGCGAACCCGTCCGCCGTCTGCGCGCCCGCGGCCAGCGGGAGAAGCGCGAGAAGGGCGGTGGCAAGCAGGCGTCGCATCGTGCGGGGTTCCTGCCACAGCGCGACGGCGGGGTGAATCCCCTTTCGGCCCGGTGCCGCGGCCGCTAGACCGCAGCGCGGTGGCCGAGGGGTTGAAGGCAGGTGTCCCGAATGCGACCGGGGAGTCCCGCGACAACCGGGTCAGGGAGGACTTCGCGCGGAGCGTTCGCGGCAGGTCGGCGGACATGGCAAGCTGCCGATCGGCCTGACATGGGGTGACAAGCCCCCTCGATGGTGGGGAAGCGTGGCCGAGTGGTTGAAGGCTCCAGTCTTGAAAACTGGCATACGGGCGACCGTATCGTGGGTTCGAATCCCACCGCTTCCGCCAGGCCTCGCAGTCGCGCCCGCCCGCGATGCGGAAGGCATCGGTGCGTGCGCCCGGGAGGATTCCGATGCGCTCGACGGCAGCGTCGATCCCGACGCACTGCCGGAAGACGCGAACGCCCTCGGCCGCCGCCTGCACGATCCTGCCTGATCGGGACAGGCCCGATCGTCGGCGCCCTTCCGCCGCATCGGTTCGACCCGCAGGGACCGGCCGCCCTTCCGGCGGACGGACCGCGGCACCCCCGGCCAGCCGCGCGGCGGGCTCCCGCCGCGCCCGGGGTCAGTCGCGCGTGCCGGCGAGGATCCCGAGGAAACGGTCGTCGTCGGTCGTGAGGCCGCCGATGCGGACGGCAACGACGCCGGTGGAGGGCAGGACGAAGAGCTTGGCGTTGCCTGCGCCCCAGGCGAAGTACATGTCCTCGGGCACGGAGGGTGCGTAGCGGCCGCCGGCCTCCCAGCGCGACCGCAGCGCTCCGGGCACGGGAATCCGGTCGTCCGGCCCGACGCTCGCGCCGGCATCGCGGTTGAGCCAGAAGCCGAGGCCGTAGGGCAGGAAGGCCGGGTTGCGATAGGCGGTGCAGCGGGCGAGCGCTTCCGGCGCGAGGATGCGACGCTCGCCGACGCGGCCGCCGTCGAGCAGGAACTGGCCGTAGCGCGCCCAGTCGCGCGCGGTCATCTCGGCGCCGCCGCCGAAGTTCGGCTGGCCGCGGGCATCGCGCGCCCAGGCGGTGGCGCGGATGCCGAGCGGGCCGAGCAGCCGGGACTCGAGGAAGGCCAGCGGATCGGGCCCGCCGTCCACGCCGCCATCGGCGCGCGCACTGCCGCCGCCGGCCATCTGGAAGGCGGCGAGAAAGGCCTGGAAGCTGTTTGGGCCATAGCCGAAGGCGGTGTCGGCCGCGGTCGCCGACCGGTCCAGAAGGGCCTGGGCATAGCTGTCGACCGTGTTCAGCGGGCCGCCCTGGACGCCGTCGTTGGCGAGGCCCGCCGTCATCGACAGCAGGTTGTGCAGGCGGATCGTGGCCTTGCGCTCAAGATCGGGGCCGGGGCCGCCGGGCCGCCATTGCGGGAGATGGCGGGTGGCGGCATCGTCGAGCGCAAGGAGCCTTTCCCCCTCGGCGAGGAGGGCGAGCGGACAGGAAAAGCTCTTGGTGCCGGAGGCGAGGGGCTCGCCCCGGTCGGGCCCGCCGCCCGGGCCGTAGCGCTCGGCGAGGATGCCGGCATCCGCGCGGATGACGACGGCGCGCGCGCCTTCGGCGAGGGCGAGTTCGGCCGCGCGCGCCGCGCGCTCGGCAAGGCCGGGCTCCGGCGGTGGCGGCGGAGGC
>JAJUHA010000038.1 GCA_029268145.1 Sphingomonadaceae bacterium
CGATCAGCCCGGCCTTGGCGGCGGCGTAGTTGGCCTGGCCGGGGTTGCCGATCGTGCCCACGACCGAGCCGATGCCGATGATCCGCCCCCAGCGCCGCCGCACCATGCCGCGCAGCGCCGCGCTTCCCGGCAGCGTCGCCCTCCCGTGCCGGCTGGAGGATGCCGCCGCCGTCGAGGCCCTCGTGCCCGCCGCGCTCGAGGCCCTCGGCGGCCTCGACATCCTGGTCAACAACGCCGGGATCACGCGCGACAATCTCGCCATGCGGATGAAGGACGAGGAGTGGGACGCGGTGATGCGCGTCAACCTCGAGGCCGCCTTCCGGCTCGCGCGCGCCGCGCTCCGGCCGATGATGAAGGCCCGCCACGGACGCATCCTCTCCATCACCTCGATCGTCGGCGTCACCGGCAACCCGGGCCAGGCCAACTACGCCGCCGCCAAGGCCGGGCTCATCGGCATGACCAAGGCGCTCGCCGCCGAAGTCGCCTCGCGCGGCATCACCGTCAACTGCATCGCCCCCGGCTTCATCCGCTCGGCCATGACCGACGCGCTCGCCGAAGCGCAGAAGGCCGCGCTCCTCGCCCGCATCCCCGCCGGCCGCCTCGGCGCGCCGGACGATGTCGCTGCCGCCGCCGTCTTCCTCGCCAGCAGCGAGGCCGCCTATGTCACCGGCCAGACCCTCCATGTGAACGGCGGCATGGCCATGCCCTAGGCCCGGCGCCCCGGCCCGGGCTCGGGCGCCTTGCCAGCCCGGCCCGGCGGCTCTAGGGGCCGGCGCCCATGGCGGAATCGGCACATCACCGGCTCGCGGCCGCCGGCCGCCGCATGGCCGCGCTCAGCCTCGCCGCGTCGCGCCGGCCGCGCCTCACCCTGGTCCTTGCCGCCCTCCTCGCGCTGCTCGCCGCCGCGCTCGCCGCCACCAGCATCCGGGTCGACACCGATGCCTCGCGGATGCTCTCCCCCGAGCTTCCCCACCGGCAGCGCGAGCTCGCCCTTCTGGCGGCCTTCCCCCGGCTCAACACCCGCTTCGTCGTCCTCGTCGAGGCCCCCGATGCCGACCGCGCCGACCGCGCGCTCGCCCGCCTCATGGCCGAGATCGCGCGCCGCCCGCAGGCGCTCGAATCCCCCTTCGCCGCCGCGCTCGACCCCTATTTCCAGCGCAACGGCCTCCTCTACGCCGAGGATGGGGAGCTCGACGCGCTGCTCGCGCGCATCAGCCGCGCCGGCCCGCTGCTTGCAACCCTCGCCGCCGAGCCGACGCTCTCGGCCTATTTCGCCAGCCTCGCCGAAGGCGTGCGCGATGCCGACCGCATCGCCGGCGGCGAGGAAGCGCTCGACCGCGCGCTCGCCGAGACCCGGGCAACCGTCGAGGCCGCGCTCGCCGGCGGCAGCCGGCCGCTCGCCTTCTCGCGCCTCTTCGCCGAAGACGACGGCCCGGTCACGCGGATCCTGACGGTCGAGCCCCGGCTCGACTTCAGCCGGGTCAACCCGGCCCGCCCCGCGCGCGACGCGCTCGCCGCCGCGATCGCCGCCGCCAACCCGGCCGCCGACGGCGCCACGATTGCCGTCACCGGGGATCCGGCCATGCGCGGCGAGGAGCTGGGCTCGGTGCTGCAGGGGATCGGCCGCTCGCTCGCCGTCTCGCTCGCCGCGCTCGCAGCGCTGCTCTGGTTCGCCTACCGCAACGTCGCGCTCTCCCTCCTCACCCTCGGCGTGGTCGTGCTGGCCAACGCGGTCGCCGCGGCCTTCGCCGGCCTCGCCTTTCCCGCGCTCAACCTCGTCTCCATGGCCTTTGCCGTGCTGCTGACCGGGGTGGGTGCCGATTTCGCCATCCATGTCGTCATGCACGCGCGCCAGCCCGGCGCCTCGATCGAGCAGGTGATCCGCCGGCTCGGGCCTCCCCTCCTCCTGTGCGCGCTTTCCACCGGGATCGGCTTCCTCGCCTTCACCCCCACCGCCTTCACCGGCATGACCCAGCTCGGGCTCATCGGCGCCGTCGGCGTCGCAACCGCCTTCCTCGCCGCGATCCTCGTCGTCCCGGCCGGGCTTGCCCTCATCCCGCCCTCCGCACTCCCCGGCGCGGCCGGCCCCCGTCCCGGCGCGCTTCGCCTTCCCGCCCGGCTGCTCTGGGCGCTTGGCGCTGCTGCCCTCGTCGCCGCCGCCGTCCTTGCCCCGCGCGCCCGGTTCGAGACCGACCCGGTCGCGCTGCGCGATCCGGCCTCGCCCGCAGTCGTCGCCTTCGCCCGCCTGTTCGACCAGCCCGAGACCCGCCCCTACAGCGCCAGCCTGCTCGTGCCCGACAGCGCCAGCGCGGAAGCGCTCGCCGCCCGGCTCGCCGCGCTCCCCGGGGTCGACCGCGTGGTCACGCCCGCACGGCTGCTGCCGGATGCGGACGCCAGCTTCCGCCGCGACGCGATCGACGCGGTGGCCTTCGGCCTCCTGCCCCAGCTCGAGGGCGGGGAGCCGCCGGTGGTGACGGCGAACGGGCTCGATCAGCTCCGCGCCGCGCTGCGCGCCAGGCCGCGCCCCGGCAGCGCCGGGCTGCTCGAAAGCCTCGACCGGCTCGCCGCCGCCGGGCCCGAGACGATGGCCCGGGTCGAGCGCGACATCCTCGCCTTCTGGCCGGCAACGCTCGCCCGGCTGAAGGCGAGCCTCGCGCCAGACCCGGCGCCCACCCTTGCCGATCTGCCCCGCCCCCTCCTCGATCGCCACCTCGCGCCCGATGGCCGCATCCGGGTCGAGGTGGTGCCGAAGGAGGATCTGCGCGATGCAGCGGCCCGCGCGCGCTTCATCGCCGCGGTGCGCAGCGTCGCACCGGAGGCCGCGGGGCCGGTCATGAACCTCGCCGACAGCGGCGTCGTCATCGAGCGGGCGATGCTGACGGCAACCGCAACCGCGCTCGCCGCCTGCGGCCTCCTCCTCTTCGCGGTCGATCGCAACCTGTGGCGCACGCTGGCCACCCTTCTCCCCATCCTCGCCGCCTGCCTCCTCACCCTCGGCGGCTCGGTCCTCCTTCAGATTCCCTTCAACTACGCCAACGTACTCGCGCTCCCCATGCTGATCGGCGCCGGCATCGACTCCGCCATCCACATGGCCGCCCATTCGGGGGAGGACGGCTCGGCCCCCACCGGCCCGACGCCGCGCGCCATCCTGGTGACGGCGCTCACCACCATCACCTCCTTCGGCAGCCTGGTGCTCTCCGACCATCGCGGCGTCGCCTCGATCGGCGCGCTCCTCCTCGTCGCGCTCGCCTCCACCACCTTCGCCGCCCTCGTCCTCGAGCCGCCGCTGCTCAGGCTCGCCGCCCGGCTGTCCGGCCGCGCGGGGAGCCGCTGACCCGAAGCCCCCAGCCCCGGAGTGCCCATGCGCCGCGCCCTTCCTGGCCTCCTCGCCGCGATCGTCGCCCCGCTCATCGCCCTTGCGCCGCCGGCCGGCTCCGCTGCCCGCGCCCAGGCTCCCGCCCCGGCCGCGACCGCCGCGATCGAGGCCGACGCCCGCGCCTTCGTCTCCGCCCTCATCCGCGATCTCGGCGCCGCCGGCAGCGATCCGCGCGCGATCGATGCCGTGCTCCGGAACCGGGTCGCCCTCGATCGCGTCGGCCGCTACCTGCTCGGCGCCAGCCGCAGCCAGGCGAGCCCCGCCGAGCTCGCCGAATATGAGCGGCTCGTCCCCGGCTTCATCCTCGCCGATGTCCGCGGCGAGATTGCCAAGCTGGTCGCCCAGTCGATCGTGATCGAGGGGGTCCAGGCCCGCTCGGCGGGCGATGCGCTGGTGCGCTCGCGCTTCCGCCGCAAGTCCGGCGGAACGGTCCGGGTCGACTGGCGGGTGCAGAAGGGCCAGGATGGCGCGCTGCGCATGGTCGATGTCTATGTGAACGGCGTGTCGCGCTTCGTCATCCGCCGCGACGAGTTCCAGGCGATCGTCAAGGCGAAGGGCGTGTCCGGCCTTCTCGCCGAGCTGCGCTCCGGGGCGCTTGCCGCGCGCTGACGGCCCGGGCGCCGGGCCGGCGGCTTGCAACCGCATGACGGGACGGTTATCGCCCGGTCCGAAAGGCGCCACCTGGGGTCGGCATGGGAAAGGGGTCAGAATGAGCGACATCGCGGAGCGGGTGAAGAAGATCGTCGTCGAGCATCTCGGCGTCGAGCCCGACAAGGTCACCGAGGACTCGAGCTTCATCGACGACCTCGGCGCCGACAGCCTCGACACGGTCGAGCTCGTCATGGCCTTCGAGGACGAGTTCGGCGTCGAGATCCCCGACGACGCGGCCGAGAAGATCCTGACCGTCAAGGACGCGATCGCCTTCGTCGCGGCCCACGGCAAGTAGCCGCGGCAGGCTTCGTCCGGCCGCTCGCCCGGACAGGAGCGCCGCAAGGATCCGCGCTGGGAGACCGCATGCGCCGCGTCGTCGTCACAGGAGTGGGGCTGGTCACGCCGCTCGGCGGGAACACCGAAGCCACCTGGTCCCGGCTCATCGCCGGCGAGTCCGGGATCGGGCCCATCACCCGCTTCGACGCGTCAGACTATGCCTGCCGGATCGCCGGCGAGGTGCCCTACGGCGACGGGTCCGACGGCAGCTTCAACCCCGACGCCCGGGTCGATCACAAGATCCAGCGCCAGGTCGACCGCTTCATCCACTTCGGGCTCGACGCCGCCGGCCAGGCGCTGGAAGACGCCGGCCTCACCGACCTCTCCGAGGAGGAGGGGCTGCGCACCGGCACGCTCATCGGCTCGGGCATCGGCGGCCTGCCCGGCATCGCCGAGGAGTCGATCACGCTGCACGAGCGCGGGCCCCGCCGCGTCTCGCCCCACTTCGTCCACGGCCGGCTCATCAACCTCGTCTCCGGCCAGGTCTCGATCCGCTACGGCCTCAGGGGCCCCAACCACGCCGTCGTCACCGCCTGCTCGACCGGCGCGCACGCCATCGGCGATGCCGCCCGCCTCATCATGTGGGAGGATGCCGACATCATGGTCGCCGGCGGCGCCGAGGCCTCGATCTGCCCCCTGGGCATCGCCGGCTTCGCCCAGGCCCGGGCGCTTTCCACCGGCTTCAACGACACGCCCGCCCGCGCCAGCCGCCCGTGGGACCGCGACCGCGACGGCTTCGTCATGGGCGAGGGCGCGGGCATCGTCGTCCTCGAGGAGATGGAGCGGGCGAAGCGCCGCGGCGCCACCATCTACGGCGAGGTCGTGGGCTATGGCCTCACCGGCGATGCCTTCCACGTCACGGCACCCCACCCCGAGGGCGACGGCGCCTACCGCTCCATGGCCATGGCGCTCAGGCGCGCCGGGCTGAACCCCTCCGACATCGACTATGTGAACGCCCACGGCACCTCGACCCCGATGGGCGACGAGCTCGAGCTCGGCGCGGTCCGGCGGCTGTTCGGCAACGCGGTCGGCACGCTCTCCATGTCGTCGACCAAGTCGGCCATCGGCCACCTGCTCGGCGGCGCCGGCGCGGTCGAGAGCATCTTCTGCCTGCTGGCGCTGCGCGACCAGGTCGTCCCGCCCACCCTCAACCTCGACAACCCCTGCGAAGGCGCCGAAGGGATCGACCTCGTCCCCCACCGGGCCCGCGAGCGCCGGGTCGAGGCCGCCCTCAACAACAGCTTCGGCTTCGGCGGCACCAACGCGACGGTCATCTTCCGGAAGGTCTAGGGTGCGCCGGCTGCTCGCCGCGGCCCTCGTCGCACTGGTCGCGGCCGGCCTCCTCCTCGCCCTCGACCTGCGCCGGCGCTGGCTTGGCGAGGCCCCGCCCGGCGCCGCGACGGTCGAGGTCGAGATCCCCCGCGGCGCCTCGCTCGCCAGCGCCGCGGCCCGGCTCGAGGCCGCCGGCGTCATCGACAGCGCCGCCCGCTTCCGCCTCGCCGCGCGGCTCCTCGGCGGGAACCGGCCGGTCCGCTACGGCCTCTACGCCTTCCCCGTGGGCACCGGCTATGCCCGGGTGCTCGAGGCGCTCCAGAAGGGCGAGGTCCTCACCCTCTTCCTCGCCATCCCGGAAGGGCTCCCCGCCGTCCTCGTCCACGAGCGGCTCATGGCCGCGCCGCGGCTCACCGGCACGGTCGACGTGCCGGCCGAAGGCTCGGTGCTGCCCGCCACCTGGGACTATCGCCCCGGCGAGATGCGCGCCGCGCTGCTTGCCCGCATGCAGAAGGGCATGGCGACGGCGCTGGCCGAACTCTGGGCAAGGCGCAGCCCCGCCGCCGCCGTCCGCACCCCCGAGGAAGCCGTCATCCTCGCCTCCATCGTCGAGAAGGAAACCGCCGTGCCGGGCGAGCGCCGGCGCGTCGCCGGGCTCTACACCAACCGCCTGAAGGCGGGCATGAAGCTCGAGGCGGACCCGACGGTCATCTACCCCATCACCCGGGGCCGCCCGCTCGGCCGCCGCATCCGCGCCTCCGAGCTTCGCGCCGACACCGGCTGGAACACCTATGTCCGCCTGGGCCTGCCGAAGGGCCCGATCGCCAACCCGGGCCGGGCGAGCCTTGCCGCCGTGCTCGATCCCGAGCCGCACGACTTCCTCTTCATGGTCGCCGACGGCAGCGGCGGCCACGCCTTCGCCCGGACCTACGCCGAGCACCGCGCCAATGTCGAACGCTGGTATGCGCTGCGCCGCGCCCGGGGCGAGATGTGAGGCTGGCCGCGCCCCGCCCTTGACCGGCCCGCCACCCCGCGCCTAACCCGCGCCCCGGCCATGACCACCCCCTCCGCCACGCCGCGCACCCTCTACGACAAGGTCTGGGACGCCCATGTCGTCGCCACGCGCGACGACGGCACCAGCCTCCTCTTCATCGACCGGCACCTCATCCACGAGGTCACCACCCCGCAGGCCTTCGAGGGCCTGCGGCTCGCCGGCCGCCGCGTCCGCCGGCCGGACCTCACCCTCGCGGTGCCCGACCACAATGTGCCGACGACCGACCGCAGCCGGCCCATCGAGGACCCGGAATCGGCCGCCCAGCTCGCGGCGCTGGAAGCCAACTGCGCCGCCTTCGGCATCGAGTATCTGCCCATCACCCATGTGAACCAGGGCATCGTCCACGTCATCGGCCCCGAGCTCGGCTTCACGCTTCCCGGGACCACCCTGGTGTGCGGCGACAGCCACACCTCGACCCACGGCGCGCTGGGCGCGCTCGCCTTCGGCATCGGCACCTCCGAGGTCGAGCATGTGCTGGCAACGCAGACGCTGCTGCTCGCCAAGTCGCGCAACATGGCCGTCACCGTCACCGGCAGCCTCGGCTTCGGAGTCACCGCCAAGGACGTGGCGCTCGCCATCATCGGCGCCATCGGCACGGCCGGCGCCACCGGCCATGTCATCGAGTATCGCGGCCCGGTCGTCGAGGCGCTCTCCATGGAAGCGCGGATGACGCTGTGCAACATGTCGATCGAGGCCGGCGCGCGGGCCGGCATGATCGCGCCCGATGCCAGGACCTTCGCCTACCTCGAGGGCCGGCCGCGGGCGCCGAAGGGTGCGATGTGGGAACGAGCGCGCGCCTGGTGGGAGACGCTTGCGACCGACCCGGGCGCCCGCTTCGACCGCGAGGTCACGCTCGACGGCACGGCAATCGCGCCCCTCGTCACCTGGGGCACCAGCCCCGAGCAGGTCGCCCCGGTGACGGGCACGGTGCCCGCGCCCGAGAGCTTCGCTGATCCGGTGAAGCGGGCCTCGGCCGAGGCCGCCCTTGCCTACATGGACCTCAGGCCCGGCACGCCGATCGCCGACATCCGGGTCGAGAACATCTTCATCGGCTCGTGCACCAACAGCCGCATCGAGGATCTGCGCGCCGCCGCCGCCGTGCTCAAGGGCCGGCGCATCGCCGCCAATGTCCGCCAGGCGCTCGTCGTCCCCGGCTCGGGCCTCGTCAGGCGCCAGGCCGAGGCGGAAGGGCTCGACCGCATCTTCACCGCGGCCGGCTTCGAGTGGCGCGAGCCGGGCTGCTCGATGTGCCTCGGCATGAACCCCGACCGGGTGCCCGCCGGCGAACGCTGCGCCTCCACCTCCAACCGCAACTTCGTCGGCCGCCAGGGGCCGGGCGCGCGCACCCACCTCCTCTCGCCGGCGATGGCGGCGGCCGCCGCCGTCACCGGCCGGCTGGCCGATGTCCGAGACCTCGTTGCCGCCTGACGCCCCCGCCATCCGCCTCGACTCCGTCGAGAAGGTCTATGCCGGCGGCAGGCGCGCGCTCGACCGGATCTCGCTCGAGGTGCCGCGCGGCGCGATGTTCGGCCTGCTCGGGCCCAATGGCGCCGGCAAGTCCACCCTCATCAACATCCTCGCCGGCCTCGTCACCAAGACCTCCGGCACGGCGGAAGTCTGGGGCTTCGACATCGACCGCCACCCGCGCAACGCCAAGGCCTCGCTGGGCGTCGTCCCCCAGGAACTCCTCTTCGACGCCTTCTTCACCCCCTTCGAGACGCTCGAGCTGCAGGCCGGCCTCTACGGCGTGCCGAAGGCGAGGCGCCGCACCATGGAGCTGCTCCGCGCCGTCCACCTCGACGCGCACGCCCACGCCTACGCCCGCACGCTCTCGGGCGGCATGAAGCGCCGGCTCCTCATCGCCAAGGCGATGGTCCACGCGCCCCCCGTCCTCATCCTCGACGAGCCGACCGCCGGCGTCGACATCGAGCTCCGGCAGATGCTCTGGGCCTGGGTCCGCGAGCTCCACGCAGAGGGCACCACCATCGTGCTCACCACCCACTATCTCGAGGAGGCCGAGGAGCTCTGCGAGCGCATCGCCATCGTCAACCACGGCCGCATCGTCGCCAACGCCCCCACCCGCGAGCTCCTCGGGCTCGCCCGCGAGAAGCGGGTCGACGTCACCCTCGAGGCGGATGCGCCCGCGCTCCCCGAGATCCCCGGGGTCTCCAGGGTCGAGCGGCTCGCCGAGCGCCACTTCGCCATCCACTATGACAAGGGCCGGCTCTCGGCCGGCGCGCTGCTCGGCCAGCTCTCGGCCGCGGGGCTCGCCATCGTCGACGTCACCACGCGCGAGGCCGACCTCGAGGACGTGTTCCTCGATCTCACCCGCAGGTCCGCGCCATGACCCCCGAGGATCCGATCGCCGCCGACGTCGTCGTCGTCGGCAGCGGCGCGGCGGGGCTCACCTGCGCGATCGCGCTGTCCGAGAAGCTCTCCGTCCTCGTCCTCTCCAAGGCTGGCATCTCGGCCGGCTCCACGGCCTGGGCGCAGGGGGGGATCGCCGCCGTCCTCGACGAGGGCGACACCTTCGAGGCCCACATCGAGGACACGATGATCGCCGGCGCCGGTCTCAACGACCGCCGCGTCGTCGAGTTCGTGGTCGAGCAGGCGCCGGCCGCGATCGAGCGGCTCGCCGCGCTCGGCGTCCCCTTCAATCCCGGCGAGACCGTCTCCGAGCGCTTCCACCTGACGCGCGAGGGCGGCCACCGCGCGCGCCGCATCGTCCATGTCGACGACGCGACCGGCTGGGCGGTGCAGAAGGCGCTCGAGCGCGCCGCGCTCGAGAACCCCGGCATCCGCGTCATGACCGACCAGGTCGCGATCGACATCGTCACCGAGCGCCACGCCGAGGCCCATGGATTCGCCGAGCGCCGCGCCCACGGCCTCTACGCGCTCGACCGCGCCTCGGGGCGGGTCCGCCGCATCCTCGCCCGCGCCGTGGTGCTGGCCACGGGAGGCGCGAGCCGCGTCTACCGCTTCTCCACCAACCCCGACGGCTCGACCGGCGACGGAATCGCCATGGCCTGGCGCGCCGGCTGCCGCGTCTCCAACATGGAGTTCAACCAGTTCCACCCCACCTGCCTCTACAATTTCCAGGTGAAGAACTTCCTCATCACCGAGGCGATGCGCGGCGAGGGCGGGATCCTGCGCACGCCCGATGGGCGCCGCTTCATGCCCGACCATGACCCGCGCGCCGAGCTTGCCCCGCGCGACATCGTCGCCCGCGCGATCGACGCCGAGATGAAGCGCGCCGGCCTCGATTTCGTCCACCTCGACATGACCCACCTGCCCGAGGGCTTCGTCGAGACCCACTTCCCGACCATCGTCCAGCGCCTGCGCGGCCTCGGCATCGACCCGGTGCGGCAGCCCATCCCCGTCGTCCCCGCCGCCCACTACACCTGCGGCGGCGTGCTCGTGGACCGCCACGGCCGCACCGACCTCCCCGGCCTCTACGCCATCGGCGAAGTGTCCCAGTCGGGCCTGCACGGCGCCAACCGCATGGCCTCCAACTCGCTCCTCGAATGCCTCGTCTTCGGCGCCTCGGCGGCCGACGACATCCTCGCCCGCTTCGCCGACACGCCGCCACCCCCCGCCATCCGCCCCTGGGACGAAAGCCGCGTGACCGATTCCGACGAGGAAGTCGTCGTCTCCAACAACTGGGCCGAGCTCCGGCGCTTCATGTGGAACTATGTCGGCATCGTCCGCACCGACCGCAGGCTCGAGCGCGCCGCCCATCGCGTCGCCCTGCTGCGCGAGGAGATCCAGCACTATTACGCGAGCTTCCGGGTCACCCCCAACCTCCTCGAGCTGCGCAACATCGTCGAGGTCGCCGACCTCATCGTCCGCTCGGCGCAGGGCCGAAAGGAAAGCCGCGGGCTCCACTACACCACCGACTATCCCGGCCTCTCAGACCCCCCGCGCGACACCATCCTCTACCCGTCGCTGGCCTGACGCCCGGCCCGCCCCGGCGCGCACGTCCGGACCCGGCTTGACGCCGGTGCGATGATACAATATCTCATCCGCCGTGCGCGAACGAGGATCCCCGATGGCCGCCCCACCCGATGCCGACCCGACCGCGGATGGCGTGGCCGCGGCGCTGTCCAGCCTCTGCCTCGTCCACTGCCTGCTGATGCCGCTCGGCCTCGGTCTCGCGCCGGCCGTCTCCGCCCTCGGCCCGGTCGACCTCCATGGTCCGGCCTGGCTCCACTGGGCGCTGCTTGCGCTCGCCGCGCCCGTCTCGCTTCTCGCGCTGCGGCGCGGGATCGCGGTCCATGGCGACGAGCGGCCGTGGCTGCTCGCCGCGCTTGGCTTCCTCCTCATGGCCGCGGGCGCGCTCGCCCACGGGGCGGGCCCGGCCGAGCAGGCGCTCACCGTTGCCGGCGGCCTCGTGGTGGCCGGCGCCCACTGGCGGAACTGGCGCGCGCGCCGGGCCTAGCCGCGCCCGGCCGGATCGTCCCCGCCGCGCGGCGTCTCCCTTTCGGCCCGCGCCGCCTTGGCCAGCACATGGGCGACCACCGGCGCGGTGATGAACAGGAAGAGCGAGATGGCCAGTTCCTGGAGCGAGAGCCGGCCGTTCGTGACCGAGGTGTGAACCATGGCGGCCACCACGATCGCGCCGACCCCAAGCGTCGTCGCCTTGGTCGGCCCGTGCAGGCGCATCGGAAAGTCGGGCAGCCGCGCCAGCCCGATCGCGCCAATGAGCGTGAAGGCGCCGCCCACCAGCAGCAGCAGGCTGACGAGGATCTCCGAGACGGCCGTGCCCATGTCCCGCTCCTAGTCGATGAGGCCGCCGCCGAGCCGGTACTTGGCCAGCGCGACCGTGCCGACGAACCCGGTCATGGCAAGAAGCAGCGCCGCCTCGAAATAGGCCCGGGTGCCAAGCGCCAGTCCGGCCAGGAGCACCAGCGCGATCGCGTTGATGGCGAGCGTGTCGAGCGCGAGGATCCGGTCCGCGAGCGTCGGGCCCGCCAGCAGCCGCCAGAGGGTGAGCGCGATCGCCAGCCCGACGAGGGCGAAGGCGAGCGCAAGGGCAAGGCTCAGCATCCGAAGATCTCCTTCAGTGGCGCCTCGTAGCGGCGCCTGATGGTGGCGATCACCGCTTCCGGGTCGGGGGCGTGGAGCGCGTGGACGAGGAGCCGCCGGCCCGCCATGTCGATGTCGACCGAGACCGTCCCGGGTGTCAGCGAGACGATGCTGGCAAGGATGGTCGCCACATAGGGGCTCGAGAGGTCCAGCGGAACCTCGAGAAGGGCCGGCCGCAGCCGCTTGACCGGCCCCAGCACGAGGCGCGCCACCTCGACGTTCGCCACCACGATGTCGGCGAGCACCCGGACGCCGAGCGCGAGCGCACGCCTCGGCCGTCTTGCGACCGGCCGGTCGGTCCAGAAGCCGCGCACCAGCACCGGCACGACGAGGCCGACGAGAAGCCCCATCACCAGGCTGCCGGGCGTGTGGCGCGCGACCACGACGACCCACAGGCCCGCGATGAGCAGGGTCATCAGCGGGTGCGGCAGCAGCCGCGCGCTCATGGCCGCCTCTCCCGGGGCACGTCCGGCCCCATGCCCATCACCGCCACCATGTAGGGAATGCGGGCGTGAAGCTGCTGCGCCGCCGCCCCGGCATGGCCAGCCACGGGCGAGGCGGCGAGCGCCAGCGCCGGGCTGGCGAGGACCAGCATCAGCAGCGCCGGCGGGACCGCCGGCCCGGGCGGGGCCGCGGCCGCCGCTTCCCGCGGCTCCCAGAAGAGGAGGCTCGCCGTGCGCGCCAGCACCAGCGCCGTCACCAGCCCCGAGACCAGAAGCGCCGTCCACCAGGCCACCTGCCAGCCCCCGCTGCCCGCCCCCTGCAGCAGCATCAGCTTGGCGAGGAAGCCCGAAAGCGGTGGCATGCCGGAGGCCGCGAGCGCCAGCACGGCAAAGGCCAGCCCCAGCGGCAGCGCGCCCGCCATCGCCGGCCCGCGCACCAGGCCGTCGCCGGGCGCGCCGCGCGCCGCCGCGACCGCGCCCGACAGGAGGAACAGCCCAGCCGTCACCAGCGTCGAGTGCGGCAGATAGACGAGCGCCGCCGCCGTCGCGGCCTCGCCGCCATCGGCCACCGCGAACAGGAGCGTGCCCGAGGAGACGAGCACCAGGCTCGCCGCCACCGCGGCGAGGCGCCGCGCCGCCAGCGCCGAGACGGTGCCGAGCGCAACCGTCGCCAGCGCCAGCACCGGCAGCCAGGGCCACAGCAGCGACGCACCCGCCGGCGCATCGGGAAAAGCGATCACGCTGAGCCGGAGCAGCGCCACCACCCCCACCTTGGTCAGGATGGCGAACAGCGCCGCCACCGGCGCGCCCGCTGCGGCATAGGCATGGGGCAGCCAGAAGGCCATCGGCAGCAGCGCCGCCTTGAGGAGGAAGACGAGCGCGATGGTCATCAGCGCCACCCGCACCAGCGGCACGTCGGCGGGCGGCACGACCGGCAGCTCGAAGGCGAGGTCGGCCAGCGTGAGCGTGCCCATGGTGCCGTAGAGCAGCCCGAGACCCGCCAGGAACAGCGCCGAGCCGGCAAGGTTGAGGACGACATAGGCGAGCCCCCCGCGGGTCTGCTCCAGCCCGCCGCCATGGAGCAGCAGCGCATAGGAGGCGATCAGCAGGATCTCGAAGCAGACGAACAGGTTGAACAGGTCCCCGGTGAGGAAGGCGCCGGCGATCCCGGCAAGCTGGAGCTGGAACAGGGCGTGGAAATGGGGCCCGCGCGCGTCGAGGCCGCGCAGCGCGGCAAGAAGCGCCGGCAGCGCCAGCGCGAACAGGAGCAGCACCATCAGCGCCGCCAGCCGGTCGGCCACGAAGACGATCCCGAACGGCGCCGGCCAGTTCCCCAGCCGGTAGACGAGGATCTCCCCGCCCGAGACGGCGGCCGTCAGCGCGACTGCGCCGAGAAGCCCGGCCAGCACGGCCGCCAGCGAAAGGCCGCGCGCCAGCGCCAGCCCCCGGCCCTCGAGCAGCAGGAGGAGCCCGGCCGCCGCGAAGGGCAGGAGGAAGGGAAGGAAGGGGAGGTGGGTCACGGCTCCTCCTCCCGCCCGGGTGGCGCATCGGGCAGATCGACCGCGTCGCTCCCCCCCTCGCCCATCCCCTTCAGCGCCAGCGCGACGAGAAAGGCGCTCATCCCGAAGCCGATGACGATCGCGGTCAGCACGAGGGCCTGCGGCAGCGGGTCGGCAAGCCCGGCCGCGCCCGGCAGCGCGAGCGGCGGCGCCTTCGCTCCGATCCGCCCGCCGGCGAGGATGAGCAGGTTCACCGCATGGCCGAGGAGCGCGAGGCCGAGGAGGATGGCGAAGGTCCGGCTGGCGAGCAGCAGCCACACGCCGCAGCCGGCAAGGATCCCGATGGCAAGCGCCAGGAGAAGCTCCATCGCCTCAGCCCTCCGCCGGCGCAGCGCGCGGCGGCGCCTCGTGGGCGCCGGGTTCCCGGGGGTCGGGCTGGCGGCCGGGTTCGGCTGCCGGCGGGGCATCCGGTGCCGCGATGCGGCCGAGCTGCGTCAGCACCATGAGCAGGGTGCCCACCACCACGAGGAAGATCCCGGCGTCGAAGACCATGCTCGAGGCAAGGCCGATCGCGTCGAGCGGCGCGGCATCGATGTAGGTGAAGGCGCTCTTGAGGAAGGGGAAGCCGAAGGCCATGCTCGCCGCGCCAGTCAGCGTCGCGACCAGCAGCCCTGCCCCCAGGAGCGCCACGCCGTCGAGCCGCACCCGCGCGTCGGCGAAGGCGAAGCCGCCGGCCATGTACTGCAGCACGAGCGCGACCGCGGCGATGAGCCCGGCGACGAAGCCGCCGCCGGGGAGATTGTGGCCGCGCAGGAAGAGATAGACCGCCATTGCCAGCGCCAGCGGCAGCAGCGGCTGCATCAGCATCCGGAGCATGATCGGGTGGCGGTCGGCCTCGGACCGGGCGGACGGAACGAAGGCCCGAAGGCGCACCCCCTCGAGCAGCGCATGGACACCGAGCGCCGCCATCGCGAGGACCGCGATCTCGCCCAGCGTGTCGAAGCCGCGGAAGTCGACCAGGATCACGTTGACCACGTTGGTCCCGCCCCCCAGCGGCTTGGCATTGGCGATGTGATAGCCCGAGACGGTCTGGAAGGGCCGGGTCAGCATGGCGAAGCTCGCCGCCGCAGCGCCGAGCCCCGCGCCCACCGCCAGCGCCGCGCCGGCGAAGCGCGCGGTGCGGCCGCGCCGCGCCGGCCCGGTCTGCGGCAGGAACCTGAGCGCGAGGAGGAGGAGAAGGGTGGTCGCGACCTCGACGGCAAGCTGGGTGAGCGCCAGGTCGGGCGCGGACAGGCGGATGAAGGCGAGGCTGACGACCAGCCCGGACACGCCGAGAAGGAGGATGGCGAGCAGCCGCTGCGCCGAGAGGAGGGTCGCCCCGACGGCGCCGATCGCCAGCACCGCGAAGGCGAAGGCGGAGACGGGGTCCACCGGCGACAGCGGCAGCGGCCCGGCGAGCGCGGTGCCGGCCGAGGTCGCCGGCGCCGACCACCAGGCGAAGGCCCCGGCCATGACCGCAAGCCCCAGGAACAGCCCGAGCTGGTGGGCGAGGCGCCGCCGGTCGAGCGCCGCCATTGCCGCCCGGGCAAGCGCGGTGGCGCCATTGTAGGCCCGCTCGAAGGCGACCGGCGAGGAGATGTCGAGCGCCAGGCGCTCGTGCAGCGTGAACACCCGGTCGCGGCTCCAGTAGTAGAAGAGCCCGCCGCCAAGCGCGATGATGCTCATGACGAGCGGCAGGTTGAACCCGTGCCACACGGCGAGCTTGAAGTCCGGCGGCGCCCCCCCCAGCAC
Source organism: Sphingomonadaceae bacterium (assembly GCA_029268145.1). GTDB lineage: Bacteria > Pseudomonadota > Alphaproteobacteria > Sphingomonadales > Sphingomonadaceae > Thermaurantiacus. The sequence goes on from JAJUHA010000038.1 coordinate 15,508, forward strand.
GGCGCCGGCCGCCGCCTCGAGCAGCCAGCCGACCGCGAGCTGCGGCGCGACGCCGACGATGACGACGATGGCGACCAGCACTTCCATCGGCAGCCGCATGACGCGCGGCGGCGGCCCCGGCGTCCTCGGAAGATCGACCGGCTCGCCGTTGAAGAACACGTCATGGACGAAGCGCGCCGAATAGGCGACCGAGAGGATGCCGGCCAGCGTCGCGATCGCCGGCAGCACCAGGGTGCCATAGCCGGTGAAGCCGGGGTGGGCGACCGTCTCGGCGAAGAACATCTCCTTGGAGAGGAAGCCGTTCAGGAAGGGCACGCCGGCCATGGCGCCGGCCGCGACGATGCCGAGCGCGGCCGTCACCGGCATGTATTTCGCCAGCCCGTTGATCCGCCGCATGTCCCGCGTGCCGCACTGCTTGTCGATGACGCCGGCCACCATGAACAGCGAGGCCTTGAACACGGCGTGGTTGATGATGTGGAACACGCCGGCAACCGCGCTCATCGGCGTGTCGAGCCCGAACAGGAGGGTGATGAGCCCGAGGTGGCTGATCGTCGAATAGGCGAGCAGCCCCTTGAAGTCGTGCTTCAGGAGCGCGAGGTAGGCGCCAAGCAGGAGCGTGACTGCGCCGGTTCCGGTGACGAGCAGGAACCACAGCTCGGTCCCGGCGACCGCGGGGTAGAGCCGGGCGAGCAGGAACACCCCGGCCTTCACCATGGTCGCCGAATGGAGATAGGCCGAGACCGGCGTGGGGGCCGCCATCGCGTTGGGCAGCCAGAAGTGGAAGGGCACCTGCGCCGACTTGGTGAAGGCGCCGAGCAGCAGCAGCACCAGCATGGGCGCATAGAGCCGGTTCTGGCGGATGAGGTCGCCGCGGTCGAGGATGACCGATAGCTCGAAGCTTCCGGCGATGTGGCCGAGCAGCAGGATCCCGGCGAGAAGCGCGAGCCCGCCGCCCCCGGTCACGGCGAGCGCCATGCGCGCGGCGATCCGGCTGTCGTGGGACTGCCACTTGGTGGCGATCAGCAGGAAGGAGGAGAGGCTGGTCACCTCCCAGAACAGCAGCATCAGCAGCAGGTTCTCGGCCAGCACCACGCCCAGCATCCCGCCGGCGAAGGCCAGGAGCGTCACGAGGAACCGGGTCAGCCGGTCCTCCGCCGGCATGTAGTAGGCGGCGTAGAGGATGATGAGCGCGCCGATGCCGTAGATGAGGAGGGTGAAGAGGAGCCCGAGCCCGTCGAGGCGGAACGAGAGGTCGAGCCCCCAGTCCGGAAGCCAGGGCTGCCAGAGGACAAGGACGTCGCCCGCCAGCACAGGGGGCGAAAGGGCAGCAAGAAGGCCGAGCCCGGCCACCATGGTGGCACCGGCCGCCACCGCGACCGCCTGCCGCCCGAGCCGGTCCACGAGCAGCAGCAGCAGCAGCGCCAGGAACGGCAGCAGCACCAGCAGGGGCAGCAGCAGGGTCATCGTCTCGGCTCGGTCTCCGGCGCGGGGGCGAGTGCTGGTTCCCGCTAGGCAACATCGGCCGCTGCGTCGAGGGTGGGCCGGCCCGCCGCCGTCGCCCCGCGTCGGCTCGCCGCCCCCGCCCCGCTGTGCCGTCGCGGGCCTTCCGCTGCCCCGGCGCGGGGGCTATGCCTCGGCGGCGATGCTCATGCTCCTCCTCTCGGCTGCAGGCGTGCTGCTGCTGACCGGAGTGGCCTACCTGATGGGTTTCCGCGACACGCCGTCGCTCACGCCCGAACGCGCCCGTCAGGAAGCCGCGCGCATCCCCGGCTTCCGCCCGCTCGGCGCCACGCTTGCCGCGGACGGCCGCAGCGCCCTCGTCGCCGGGGCCGGCGGGGAGGCCGCCATCGTCCTGCCGCTGGGGGACCGCTTCATCGCCCGCCGCCTTCCGGAAGGGGCCGCCGCCGGCAGCACGGTCGATCTGGGCGAACCCTTCCTCCGCCGCGTGCCCCTGCCCGGCGCCTCTCCCGAACCCGGCCGCCCGCGATGATCCTCCCCGATCCGGTCCGGCTCGCGATTCCCGTCTTCGTCGCCCTCGTCCTCCTCGAGATGCTCGCCGTCCGCCTGCGCCGGGTGGGGGCCTATGAGTGGCGCGACACGGGCGCCTCGCTTGCGCTGGGCCTCGGCTCCACCGTCTCCGGCGCCCTCGTCGCCGCCCCCGTCGCGGCGATCGCCACCTTCGTCCACCAGTTCCGCCTGTTCGACATCCCGTTTGCGTGGTGGGCCTTCCTCCTCGCCTTCCTGCTCGACGACCTCGCCTACTATGTCTTCCACCGGAGCGCCCACCGCGTGCGCTGGTTCTGGGCGAGTCATGTCGTCCACCACAGCTCGCAGCACTACAATCTCTCCACCGCGCTCCGCCAGACCTGGACCGGCTTTGTCAGCCTCTCCTTCCTCTTCCGCCTGCCGCTCTTCCTCCTCGGCTTCCCGCCGGCGATGGTCGCCTTCTGCGCCGGCCTCAACCTCATCTACCAGTTCTTCATCCACACCGAGCAGGTCGGCCGGCTGCCGCGCCTCGTCGAGGCGGTCATGAACACCCCCTCGCACCACCGCGTCCACCACGCCACCAACCCGCGCTACCTCGACCGCAACTTCGCCGGAGTCTTCATCGTCTGGGACCGGCTGTTCGGCACCTTCGAGCCCGAGCGCGCCGAAGATCCGCCGCGCTACGGAATCGTCGCCAACCTCCCCAGCTTCAACCCGCTGTGGGCGGCCATCCACGAATGGGTCGCCCTCGCCCGTGACTGCGCCCGCGCCCGGAGCCTGCGCGAGCTCGCCGGCCTGGCCTTCGGCCCGCCGGGCTGGAAGCCCGGGGACTGCAGCCTGACGGCCGATGCCATCCGCGCCCGCTGGGCCGCCGGCCGCGCGGCACCGGCCACCGCCGCCTGCGGGGACCCGGCGCTTCCCGCCGGGGAACGGCCATGATGGCGCGCCGCTTCCTCCTCCTCGTCGCCATCCTCGCCACGCTCGTGCTCGCGCTCGCCATCGTCTGGCGCCTCGCCGGCCAGCGCCTCGTCACCCTGGCGCTTGCCCCCACCCTGTCCTTCGCCGAGAGCCCGCCGCCACCGGCCCCCCGCTACGCCGAACCCGCCGCCTGGATCGCCCACCCGAAGCGCCCCGGCAATCCCGCCCTGTTCGCCCCACCCGGCTACCGCCCGGCGCCGGCGCCCGCCGCGGCGGCCTTCTTCGTGCCGCCCACCGCCTTCTTCGGCCGCACCCGCTGGAACGCCCCGCTCGACGACGCGGAGGTGAACGCCCGGCTCAACCGCTACGTCGAGGCCCAGGCCAGTCCGTTCAACGGCATCGCCGAGGTCTGGGCGCCGCGCTACCGCCAGGCCACCTTCGGCAGCTTCCTCCGGCCCTCGCCCGACGCGGAAAAGGCGCTCGACCTCGCCTACGCCGACGTCGTCGCCGCCTTCGACGCCTTCGTCGCCGCCCAGCCGCCCGAGCGTCCGCTCCTGCTTGCCGGCCACAGCCAGGGCGCCCGCCACCTGCTCCGCCTCGTCGCCGACCGGGTGCGGGGAACGCCGCTCGCCCGGCGCCTCGTCGCCGTCTATGCCATCGGCTGGCCGGTCGCGGTCCCGGCCGATCCCGCCGCGCTCGGCCTTCCCGCCTGCGCCGGCCGCGAACAGTCCGGCTGCCTTCTCGCCTGGCAGAGCTTCGCTGCAGACGGTGACCAGGCGGGCTTCATGGCAGGTGTCACGAGGGTGCCCCGGGTCGATGGCCGGCCCTTCGGCGCCGCGCCCATGCTCTGCGTCAACCCCCTGAGCGGAGCCGCCGCCCCGCCTGGCGCGCCCGGCGCGCCGGTCGCTGCCGACGCCAATGCCGGCGCGCTGCGCGAGAGGGAACTGGTGCCGCGCATGACCGGCGCGCGGTGCGCCGCCAACGGCCTCCTCCTCCTCGATCCCGCGCCGTCCGACATCGGGCCCTATGTGCTGCCCAACGGCAACTTCCACGTCTATGACATCAGCCTGTTCTGGGCTGCCGTGCGCGCCGATGCGGAGGCCAGGCTGATGGCCCATGCCGCGCGCACGCTCAAGGATCCGGCCGGCTGAGCGCCCCGCCCGCCGTCACCACCGATCCGGCGGCCTTCCGCGCCGCCACGCCACCGCCGGGCCGGCTCGCCGGGCTCGACATCGGCACCCGCACCATCGGCATTGCGACCTCGACGGCGGACCGCGCCTTCGTCACCCCGCTCGAGACGCTCGCGCGGACCAGGCCTTCGGCCGATTTCGCGCGGCTCGCCGCGCGGCTCGCCGCCGAGCGCATCACCGGCATCGTCATCGGCCTTCCCGTCCATCTCGACGGCCGCGAGGGAGACCGCGCCCGCTCGGTCCGCGCCCAGGCCCGCAACATCGCCGCGGCAACGGGGCTTCCGGTCCTGCTGTGGGACGAGCGCTGGTCGACCGCCGCCGTCACCCGCGACATGCTCGCCGCCGACATGAGCCGGGCGCGGCGCGCCGCCGCGGTCGACCGGCTGGCTGCCGCCTGGATCCTCGAGGGCGCCTGCCAGCGGCTCGCCCGCCTTGAAGCGGGGAGCAGCGGCCGGTAACGGCTGGGCCATGGCGTCCGCCGCGACCCCGAAGCGCTTTCCCCATCGCCACCTGCTCGCGATCGAGGGCCTCCCGCCCGAGGATCTGCTCTTCCTCCTCGACGCGGCCGAGGCCTTCGTCGAGACCGGCCGCCGGCCGCGCAAGCGGGACGACCGGCTCGCCGGCCTCACCCAGGTCAACGCCTTCTTCGAGGCCTCGACGCGCACCCTCCTCTCCTTCGAGATCGCCGGCAAGCGCCTCGGCGCCGACGTCGTCAACCTCGTCGCCGCCCAGAGCTCGCTCAAGAAGGGCGAGACCCTCCTCGACACCGCCCTCACCCTGAACGCCATGCGCCCCGACGTGATCGTCATCCGCCACGACCGCTCGGGCGCCGTCGAGCTCATCGCGCGAAAGGTCGACTGCCCGGTCATCAATGCCGGCGACGGCCGCCACGAGCACCCCACCCAGGCCCTGCTCGACGCGCTCACCATCCGCCGCCGCAAGGGCCGGATCGAAGGCCTCAGGGTCGCCATCTGCGGCGACATCCTCCACAGCCGCGTCGCCCGCTCCAACTTCCACCTGCTCGCCGCCCTCGGCGCCGAGGTCCGCGCCGTCGCGCCGCCCACCCTCATGCCCGCCGGAATCGCCCAGCTCGGCGTCATCCCGGTGACCGCGATGGACGAGGGACTCGCCGGCGCCGACGTCGTCATGATGCTCCGCCTCCAGCTCGAGCGCATGGACGGCGCCTTCATCCCCTCGACGCGCGAATATTTCGCCACCTGGGGCCTGACCGAGGCCCGCCTCGCCCACGCCGCGCCCGATGTCCTCGTCCTCCATCCGGGTCCGATGAACCGCGGTGTCGAGATTGCCTCGAGCGTCGCCGACGACATCCAGCGCTCGGCCATCGCCGAGCAGGTCGAGATGGGCGTCGCGGTGCGCATGGCCTGCCTCGACCTCCTCACCCGCGACCGCCGCGAGGCCGGGTCATGATCCCGCCCCCGCTGCTGCTGCGCGGCGCCCGCCTGCTCGACCCGGCCAGCGGCAGGAACGAGGTCGCCGACCTCCTCGTCGCCGAGCGCAGCATCGCCGCGATCGGCTCCGCTCTTTCCGCCCCCGCGGGCGCGCGCACCGTCGATGCCGGGGGGCGCCTTCTCCTCCCCGCCCTCATCGACAGCTGCACCTTCCGGACCGACATCGCCGCGGCCTCCGCCGGCGGAATCGCCACCTGCCTCCTCATGCCCGACCAGTCGCCCCCGCTCGACGACCCGGCGCTCATCGAGCGGGCCGAGCGGCTCGGCAAGCCCCGGCTCTGGGTCCGGCCGCTCGCGGCCGCCACCCGCCGGCTCGAGGGCCGCGAGCTCGCCGACCTCGCCCTCATGCAGGAGGCCGGTGCCGTGGGCGTCGCCACCGGCCGCCAGGCGATCGCCGACAGCGCGGTCATGCTGCGCCTGCTGCGCTACGCCGGCGGGCTCGGCCTCGTCACCGTCACCCATCCCGAGGATCCCTGGCTCGCCGCCGGCGCGGTCGCGACCGAAGGCGAGATGGCGACCCGCCTCGGCCTCTCCGCCGCCCCCGCCGCCGCCGAGGCGATCGCGATCGCCCGCGACCTCCGCCTCGCCGCGCTCGCCGGGGCCCCGCTCCACATCGCCTGCGTGACGACGGCCGAGGGCGTCGACCTCGTCCGCGCCGCGAAAGCGGCGGGCGCCGATGTCACCGCCGCCACGGCACCGCCCTACTGCCTGCTCTCCGACATGGCGCTCGCCGGCTACCGCAGCTTCGCCCGCCTCTCGCCCCCGCTGCGCACCGAGGCCGACCGGCGGGCGGTCGTGGCGGGCCTCGCCGACGGCACCATCGACATGCTCGCCAGCCGCCACGACCCGCGCTCCTCCGACGAGAAGCGCCTGCCCTTCGCCGACGCCGCCCCGGGCGACGCCGGCGCCGCCACGCTGCTGGCGCTCGGCCTTGCCCTCGTCCACGCCGGCGCGCTTCGCCTCGAGCGCCTGGTCGAGGCGCTCACGCTCGCCCCGGCGCGCCGCTTCGGCCTTCCCGGCGGCCGGCTCGAGGCGGGCGCGCCGGCCGATCTCCTCCTCCTCGATCCGGACGCGCCCTGGCGCATCGACGAGGACCGGCTGCCCGGGCTTGCCGGCAACACCCCCTTCGATGCCCTTCCCGTCCAGGGCCGGGTCGCCCTCCTCGTCAAGGGCGGGGACATCCTCGTCGGGGAAGGCCCTGGCGGATGAGGCTCGCCCTCCTCGCCCTGCTGCTCGCGGCCGCGGTGCCCGCGCCCGCCACCACGGCCGAAGGTGTCCGCCGGTGGCGCGCCGGCGACCATGCCGGCGCGGTCGCCGCCTGGCAGGGCCCCGCCGCCGCCGGCGACCCGGACGCGCTGTTCAACCTCGGCCAGGCCTATCGCCTCGGCCGCGGCGTGCCGATGAACCGCGACGTCGCGCTCGACTATTACCGCCGCGCCGCCGGGCGCGGCCATGTTGCGGCCACCGCCAATCTCGGGATCACCCTGTTCCAGATGGGCCGCAAGGCCGAGGCGCTGGCGCCGCTCCGCACGGCCGCCGATGCCGGCGATTCCCGCGCCGCCTATGTGCTCGGAGTCGCCACCTTCACGGGTGACGGCGCGCCCAGGAACCCGGTGCTCGGCCTCGCCTATGTCCGCCGCGCCGAGATGCTCGGCCTCGATCTCGCCGGGCCGCAGGTGGCGCGCATGGCGGCCCTGCTGACCGACGCGGAGCGGGCCCGGGCCGACGCCGCGGCC
>JAJUHA010000039.1 GCA_029268145.1 Sphingomonadaceae bacterium
TGGCGGAGCGGGCGCGCGGGTTGGCGGATATCTCGGCCGCTCCCGCCCGGCGGGGCCTGGCCGGGCGCTCGAAGCTGGGGGCGGGAAGCGCGCGGCGCGCCTCGGGCAGGTGGCGCGAGCCGGCCGGCACGCTCGCCGAACGCTCGGCGAGGAAGCGCTTGACCATCCGGTCCTCGAGGCTGTGGAAGCTGACGACGGCCAGCCGGCCGCCGGCGCGGAGCACGCGCTCGGCAGCTGCCAGCCCGCGCGCCAGCTCGCCGAGCTCGTCGTTCACCTGCATGCGGAGCGCCTGGAAGGTGCGGGTGGCCGGATCCCGGCGCTGGCCCCGGGGGTTGCCGAGCGCGGCCCGGACCACGGCGGCGAGCTCGCCGGTCGTCCGGAGCGGGCGGGCGGCCACCAGCGCCCGGGCGATCCGCCGCGCGCCCGGCTCCTCACCGAGCCGGAAGAGGATGTCGGCAAGCTCGGCCTCGCCGGCGCCATTGACGAGATCGGCTGCGGTCGGCCCGTCGCGCCCCATGCGCATGTCGAGCGGGGAATCGTGGCGGAACGACATGCCGTAGGCGGGGTCGTCGAGCTGCATCGACGACACCCCGAGGTCGAAGGCGACGGCATCGGCGCTGGCGGCGCCGAGATGGGCCGAAAGGCGGGAGAAGGGCGCCTCGACCAGCCGGAAGCGGCCGGGGTGGGCGGCGGCGAGCGCCTCGGCGAAGGGCGCGACGCGCGGGTCCCGGTCGAAGGCGGTCACCCGCGCGCCGGCGGCAAGGAAGGCCCGGGAATAGCCGCCGGCGCCGAAGGTCGCATCGACGGCATGGTCGCCGGGGGCGAGCGCAAGCGCCTCGAGCAGCTCGGGGAGGAGGACGCTCATGTGGGGGGGCGACGCCATGTCAGAGCCCCCGTGCCTGCATCAGGGCACGGACCACCCGCTTCAGCCGCGGGTCGACGTCGTCGCTTGCGAGCAGGAGCCCGGGGGCCCAGAGCTCGAAATAGTCCCCCGCGCCAAGGAACAGCGCCGGGCCGCTGAGCTCGCCGAGCTCGAGCAGGATCGGCGGCAGGATGATGCGGCCATTGTCGTCATAGCCGAGCGTCTCGGCGCTGGCGAACAGGGTCCGGGCGAGATTGCCGCGGCCCGGGCCGAAATCGCCGGCAAAGCGCGCGGCGATCTCGGCATGCACCGCCTCGAAGTGGCCGATGTCGTAGCCGACGAGGCAGGGCGCGTGCTCGGCGGGTGCCAGCACCACGGTGCGGCTTCCCGAGCGGGTCTCGATCGTCTCGCGGAAGGTCGCAGGCACGGAGAGCCGATGCTTGGCATCGACCTGGTTCATGTAGGTGCCTGAAAAGAAACGGCCCCGCATTCCTGTCCCCGCTCCCGGGTGGCGTTGCCCGGGTTCCCCCGGGGCCGGAGCGGGGGTCCGGAACAGGGGGAATCGCGCACAGCCGTCCCTGGGGAAAAGGGATACCATGGGCTTTCATGGAATTTCAATGGAGATTTATGGTCAGAATGCCCCCATTCCCGTCAACCAGTTCGAAACACGTCCCTTTTTCCGCATGGGCCAGGGCTGGGCCGCGCCCGCGGCCCATCCGCCGCCCTGTGGACAAGTCCGGGGACTCATCCCCCCTCCGCGGGCGCGGCCCGCCGGATTGGAAAGGCGAAGTGCCGCACGGCCCGGAGCGCCGGGTCCCGGTCCGAGGTCAGCCGGGCGAAGCGGCGGCCATCGGCAAGCGCGAGCCGCTGCAGCTCGACCACGCTGCCGTCGCGGCGCCTGGCCTGCACATAGCTGGCCGTCGTCCAGTCGAGCTGGCGGGCGGGCACCCAGCCGGCCGCGGCGAGGGCGCCGAGGTCGGCGGCAAGCGCGGCGCGCTCCGCGGCATCGAGCAGGATGGCGGCCCCGGGCCGGATCGCCCGGGCCTCGACGAGGGTCGCGGGATCGATGACCGGCGGCGCAAGGGTCGACCAGGCCGAGGGCGCGAGCGTCGGGAGCGCGAGCGAGGTGGCGAAGGGCGCGCCCCCGGGGAGCCTCCGGGCCACGCCCGGCCACAGCGCGTGATGGGCGGCGGTCCGGTCGTCCTCCGTGGTCAGCCGCAGCTCGAGGGGCTCTCCGGCCGGAACCGCCGCGGCCGGGCCGCCGCGTTCGAGCGCGCGAAGGGAAGCGATGAGCGCCGCGATCCGGGCGGAATCGCCGGGCGCATCCTCGGCCGAGGCGATCACCCACGCCCCGGTGTCGCGCCGGCGCTGGAGGACGAGCTGGTCACGGCCCCGGGCCAGCTCGATCCGGACGATCGCGGGCGGCTCGGGGCGCAGCTGCAGCAGGGCGGCGGCGGTGACGGCGGCAAGGAGCAGCAGGAGCCAGGCCCGCTTCGGCACCCTCACCCCTTCCCGCGCTGCCGGGGCGTCCGCCGGAAAGGGGTCAGATCAGGACCTGGTCGGGGCGGACGGGCGCGCCGCTGCGCTCCACGATCGGCTGCTCCCCGCCGGGCGCCGCCGGGGGCTGCGCATCCTCGGCCTCGCCGGCGCCGGTGGGCGGTTCCGCGCTCGCGCTGCGCTCGCCGGCCGATGGCGCCACGCCGAGCTCGGCCAGCGGCTCGCCGGGCTCCTCGCGCACGGTGTCGCGGCCCGCGGGTGCGAGCGCAACGGATCCCAGCAGGGTCACCAGAAAGACCAGGCCAAGGCCGGTCACGCCCGCGCGGATGCGATGCATGGAATGGTGAACTAGCATTTGCCGACCCGCCTGTCGAGCCGGGAGGCTCAGGCCGCCGTGGCGACGGCCGCCAGCCAGGGCGGCAGCGGCAGCCCCTTCGCCCGCAGCCATTCCGGGTTCCACAGCGTCGAGAGGTAGCGGCTGCCGCTGTCGCAGAGGATGGTGACGACCGTGTGGCCGGGCCCGAGATCGCGGGCCAGCCTTTCCGCTCCGGCCACGTTGATCGCCGACGAAAGCCCGAGGTGCAGCCCGTCCTCCGCCATCAGCTCGTGCAGCACCGGCATCGCCTCGCGGTCGGAGACCCGGTAGGCAAGGTCGACGGGCGCGCCCTCGAGATTGGCGGTCACCCGGCTCTGGCCGATGCCCTCGGCCACGCTGTTGCCTTCCGCGGCAAGCTCGCCGCGGGTGAACCAGCTGTAGAGCGCGGCGCCATCCGGATCGGTCAGCGCGATGCGGATGGCGGGATCCCGGGCCTTGAGCCCCATGCCCACGCCGGCGATGGTGCCGCCGGTCCCGGCCGCGCAGGTGAAGCCGTGAACCCTGCCGCCGGTTGCCTCCCAGATCTCGGCGGCCGTCGTCTTGATGTGCGCCAGCCGGTTGGCGACATTGTCGAACTGGTTCGCCCAGACCGCGCCCGGCGTCTCCTCGGCCAGCCGGCGCGAGGTGTGCACATAATGGCCCGGGTTGGCGTAGCTGGTGGCCGGCACCAGGACGAGATCGGCGCCGAGCGCGCGCAGCGCGTCCTTCTTCTCCTGGCTCTGCGTCTCGGGCATCACGATCCGCACGCGGTAGCCGCGCGCCGCGCCGATGACGGCAAGGCCGATCCCGGTGTTGCCCGCCGTCCCCTCGACGATGGTGCCACCGGGCTTCAGCGCGCCGCGCGCCTCGGCGTCGCGGATGATGAAGAGCGCCGCGCGGTCCTTGACCGAGCCGCCGGGGTTCATGAACTCGCACTTGCCGAGGATGGTGCAGCCGGTGCGCTCCGACGGCCCCTTCAGCCGCACCAGCGGGGTGTTGCCGACGAGTTCGCCAAGTTCCTGTCCGATCCGGGTCATCGCCGACCGGATAGCAGCTGCCGCAGCGCTTGCCAGCGCGCTTTTCCTGGTCGATGGCCGCAACGGTCCGAACCACGCCACCGGTTGCCCCTGCCCATGCCGTCCCGCATGCCGCTCCTCCCCCGCCCCGCCGGCGCGCCCGCCGGCCGCCGGGGCGCGGGGCGGGCCCGCGCTGCTGCCCTGGCTGCCACCCTGGCAGCCGCGGCGCTCGCGCTGCTTGCCGCCTGTGACCGGCGCGGCGCCGACCGCAGCGGGCTTTCGGTCGACCTCCTGTCCGAGGCGGCGGCCGACGAGCTGGTCGCAGGCGCGACCGGGGTGGGCCTGACCCGCGCCGACGCGGCCGGCCGGATCGTGCCCGGCCTTGCCCGCAGCTGGCGCGTCAGCGACGATGGCAGCTTCATCGTCTTCCGGCTCCGTCCCGCCGCCGCCGGCGAGGAGCGGCAGCTCACCGCGCGCGACGTCGCCCGCGTGCTGAACGCGGCGCGCAACTCCTCGAGCCCCACCACCCGCGCGCTGCTTGCCGGCGTCTCGGGCGTGGCAGCGCCGCTCGAGGATGTGGTCGAGCTCCGGCTCTCGGCCCCGCAGCCGGAGATCCTCGAGCTCCTGGCGCGGCCGGAGCTCGCCATCCGGCCGCAGCGGCGCGGCCGCAGCAGCCTGCCGCGCATCGCCGGCCCCTTCACCGTCGGCGAGTCGCCGTCGCCTGGGGTGCGCCGGCTGGTTGCCAACCCGGCCTATTTCGACGCCCCGGCCGTCCGGTCGGACCGCATCGACCTCAGCCTGAGCAGCCCGGCGGACGCCGTGCGCCGCTTCGCCCGCGGCGAGACCGATCTCGTCCTCGGCGGGTTCCACGCCGGCGTCTCGGAAGCGCGGGTCGGCGCCCCGCGCGAGGCGCTCCTCCTCACCCGTGCCCGCGCCACCCTGTTCCTCGCCGTCAACCGCACCCGCGCCCCCTTCCACCAGCTCGGCGTGCGCCAGGCGCTCGAACGCGCCATCGACCGCGCAGCGATCGGCCGCGCCATCTACGGATCCGACGCCGCCACCCCGCTCCTCGGGCTGACGCCGCCGGGCCTCTCCGGCTATCCCGGCGCGCCGCGTCCGGACTGGGCCAGCCGCCCGCCCACCGCCCTCGTCGCCGATGCCCGCCGCCGGCTCGCCGAGGCCGACCTCGGCGAGGCGGGCCGCCTGCGGGTGCGGCTGGCCATCGGCGATTCGGTCGAGGAGGAGCGGATTGCCGCCGTGCTGGTGTCCGCCTGGTCGGCGATCGGCGCCGAGGTGCTGCTCGAGCGGCGGGCCGCCGCCGGCCATGAGAGGGCCCTTGCCGCCGGCGACTTCGACGTGGCGCTCGCCAGCGCCGAAAGCCGGATCGACTCGCCGGTGCCCTTCCTCCTTGGCCTTCGCTGCGGCGCCAACCGGCTCGGCCTCTGCCTTCCCGAGGCGGACCGGCTGCTGGCCTCGGGCTGGGAGGCGCCGACGCTCGCCGAGCGGATGGCGCGGATCGCGCTTGCCGAACGGCTCTGGCAGGAGGATGTGGCGGCGATCCCGCTCATCCAGCCGCTGCGCTGGGCGCTGGTCGCGCCGTCGCTCCGCGGGTTCGAGGGCAATCCGGGCGGAGTCCATCCGCTCGAGACCCTCCACCGGGCGGACTGAGGCGCGGGCGGACCGAGGCGCGGGCAGCCAGGGCGGACGGACAGGAAAGGAGCATCCATGCAGGCAGACGATGTGGTGATCGTGGCGGCGCGGCGGACCCCGATGGGCGGGTTCCAGGGCGACTTTCGCGATGTTCCGGCGCCGGTGCTCGGCGCGGCCGCGATCCGCGCGGCGGCGGCCGACGCCCGGCTCGGCGCCGGCGATGCCGACGAGGTGCTGATGGGCTGCGTGCTCCCGGCCGGCCAGGGCCAGGCCCCGGCCCGCCAGGCCGCGCGCGGCGCCGGCCTGGCCGATTCCACCCCGTGCGTCACGCTCAACAAGATGTGCGGCTCGGGGATGCAGGCGGTCATCCACGCCCACGACGCGATCAAGGCCGGCAGCCGCGCCGTGGTGGTGGCCGGCGGCATGGAGTCGATGACGAACGCCCCCTATCTGCTGGCCAGGGCGCGCGCGGGCTACCGCATGGGCCACGGCCGGCTGATGGACTCGATGTTCCTCGACGGCCTCGAGGATGCCTATGAGCCCGGCCGGCTCATGGGGAGCTTCGCCGAGCAGGCGGCCAGCCACTACCAGTTCACCCGCGCCGCGCAGGACGACTATGCCATCGCCAGCCTCGCGCGGGCGCGGACGGCGATCGAGACGGGGGCGTTTGCCGCCGAAACGGTCGCCGTCGAGACCGGACGCGGGCCGGTCACGGTCGACGAGCAGCCGGGCAAGGCGCGGCCGGAGAAGATCCCGCAGCTGAAGCCCGCCTTCGCGCCCGACGGCACGGTGACGGCCGCCAACGCCAGCTCCATTTCCGATGGCGCGGCCGCCCTCGTCCTGATGCGCCGGGAGACGGCCGAGGCGCGCGGGCTCGCGCCGCTTGCCACCATCGTCTCGCACGCCAGCCACGCCCAGGAGCCGGCCTGGTTCACGACCGCCCCGGTGCCGGCCGCCAGGAAGGCGCTCGACCGGGCGGGGCTTTCGGTCGCCGACATCGACCTCGTCGAAGTGAACGAGGCCTTCGCCGTCGTCGCCATGATCGCCATGCGGGACCTGGGGCTCGACCATGCCCGCCTCAACGTGAACGGCGGCGCCTGCGCGCTCGGCCACCCGATCGGCGCATCGGGGGCCCGGATCCTCGTCACCCTCATCCATGCGCTCAAGGCGCGCGGCGGCGGGACCGGGCTTGCCGCCATCTGCATCGGCGGCGGCGAGGCAACGGCGATGGTGCTCCGGGTCCCCTGATCCGCTGCCAGGCGCATCCCCCCGCCGGCTGGCGGGCCACGCCCGACGGCGATGCGCATCCTGCCTGCGCCGGGGCGCTGCGACCGCCCGGGGAGCCCCGGCAACGCGGAGCATGTCCGTGGGGAGAGGGCGCCCCGGCGCGTCATCGCCCAGAGGCGGACCGCCACCAGCTTGGCCCGCAGCCATGGCCGCTGGCCGGGGGGCGATCGGCGGCGCATGGGCTTCCCGCGCCGCCTGCTCCGGCTTCCCCCCGATCGACCGGCTCTCGGCCTCAGGCCGCGCGCGCGAGCGGTGCCTCCTCGAAGGCCAGGCCAGGGCGGTAGCGCGCCGCCATCCGGCCGCCTTCCAGGACGAAGAGGTGGAGCCAGCCATTGTCGAACAGGTCGCGCACGCCCGGATGCCTGTCGAGAATGGCGAGGATCGCCTCGCGCGGCGCCTCGATGAGCACGGTCAGCCGCAGCGGCTCGTGCACCAGCCGCTCCCCGTCGTGCACCGTCTGCCAGGGAAGGCCCGGCCGCAGCACGCCGCCATTGCCTTCGACCACGCCGATACCGCCCACCACATTGTGAAGGAGCTTGTTGCCGCCGCCGAACAGGTCCGGCGCGACCGACGAGCCATAATATTGGAGGCTGATCCAGCTCGCCACGACGACGGGCGCGGTGATGATGAGCTCCAGCGTCGCGAACCCTTCGTCTGCCTTCCAGTCATAGCTGTGGAGGAAGGTGCGCCCGCCGAAGTCCCGCCCGCTGGTGACCGCGCGGGGCGCGGCGATGAAGGCGGCGCACCCGGCAAGGCCCCATTCCGGGCGGATCTCGGCCCAGTTGGTCGCCCGGGCCGCGATCGTCTCCCCGGAGGCCCCCGGCAGCCGCGCGGCACGTTCCGCCCGTGCAAGCTCGGCTGCGCGCGCGAAGAGCGCCCGGGCCGCCGCGATGTCGGCCGCGTGGCCCGGCGCCGGGAAGTCCTCGTAGAGGAGAACGGCGTCCGTCGTCGTGTCGTGGAGGCCCGCGAGGAACAGCGTGTCCTCGGGCAGCACGATCCCATGGGCCGGGAGCCCGGCGCGGGTCTCGGGATCGTTCAGGAGCCGGGCGAGGAGCCGGGCGGAGACTTCGCCCGTCTGCCCGCCGCAGGCGCCGCAGTGATAGGCGCTCTCGTGCGGGTTGTTGGTGACGCGGGCCCCATGGCCGAGGAGGAGGACGAGCCGGGCGTGGCCCTCGCGCATGCTCATGGCCTTGAGGACGGCAGCACCGGTTGCCGCCTTCGCGTCCGCCGAAAGACCGCCCTCGATCCGCGGAGCCGGCCCGGGCGTCAGCCCGGAGGCTGCGAGGCCGAGGCTGTCCCTGAGGAGCTTCCAGGCATAGGCCGGCCCGGCCGCCTCGACGAAGGCGAAGGAGGAGACCGCAGCCTGGCGGAACCTTCCCCAGGCGCGCCGGGTGCGCGCGGCGATCCGGTCGGCCTGTTCCGCATCCGCCGGCCGGTGGCTGGTGGAGGTGAGGCCGGGGTTCAGGAGCACGGGAAGATGCGCTGCCAGTTCGTCGGTCCCATGGGCGCGGTGCGCCACCGGTAGGCCGAAGAAGCCGGCAAAGCCGATGGTCTCGACTTCGGGCGAGACCGACTCGAGCGCCCGGCGGAACACTTCCGAGCGCACGTCGATACAGAAGGCGGCCTGAATCGATGGCCGCGCGGTCGCGGCCCTGGGCCCCGTGAGCAGGTCTGCGAGGCGGCGCTGGTGGGCCCGCTCGGCGGCATCCTGTAGGATCGCGTCGATCACCTGGTCGCCTGACGGCACCACCGGGCTGGCGTGGGCTTCAACCACCCGCGCCCAGGGTGCGGCCACCTCCGGCGCGCGCGCGAAGAGCGCTTCCTCGAACAGGATCCGGATGGCCAGCAGATCGGTGATGGTCGGGTCGGCATCGCCCTTCAGCTCCGCCTGCCACAGGAGCCAGCGCGCATGCTGCGCCCAGCCACCCAGGTCGATGAGGAGGCGGTGGAAGATGCTCCGGGCGGCATCCTCCCGGATGCCGAGACGGTCGGCTGCCCGCAGGATTGCGCGCTCGGGCGTGTCCGGTGCATCGGCGACATGGGCGCAGAAGCCGGCGAGCCCGGCGATTTCCGGGGTGAGGTCGTGCGAGGCCCATTCCCGCCACGCGGCGAAGGCCGATCGGCCGGGCGCCGGGGTCCAGAGCGCCTGCCCGCGGTCGAAATGGGCCGCTGCCCACAGGCCCACGGCGCGCGTGATGATGGCGGGCCAGTCGATGCCCGAGGTCCGGGCCGCCAGATCGGCGACGGTCGGCAGCGCGGAGGGCTCGGGGCTCTCGGCGGAAAGGCGCGCGAGCAGGTCCGCCACGCCGGCCGGCTTGCCGCCCGCGGGCGAGGCCTCGAGCGCGGCGGCGAGATCGTCGCGGGTGATCCGGCCGGACCGGATTTCCCCGGCATAGTGGGAGCGCGGGGGCGTCAGCCGGACACCGGCCAGCCTGCCCAGCCGCTCGGAGGCGGTGGCGAGATCCTCGTGCGTCTGGCCGAGGAAGGGGTTGACCGCAACCGTTGCCGGAAGCGGGAAGGCCGGCGGGATGGCGCGGGCAGCCGCCTCGGCGGCCTTCCGAAGGCCGGCAACCCGGGCCGGGGCGATCTCGAAGGGGCGCATGAACATGATGCTTTTCTCCAGCCTCGGAGGGATCAACGGGTGGCCTGCCGGAAACCGCCGATCAGGCGGTCGAGCACGGCATTGAGATAGAGGCCATTGGCGAGGTGCACGCGCAGCCCGGCCGCCGCCGGATGGTGCGCCCAGAGCGGAAACAGCGCCTGCGCGATCGCAACGAGGCCAAAGGAGAGGAGGGCGAGCACGATCAGCGCCCATTCGAGCGGGCCAGGCGCGGGGGCTTCCGGCAGATGCGGGCCCCACAGCGCGCCGGCCAGCGCGTGGAAGCCGAAATAGGCCACAGCTGCGCCGAGCGAGGCCGCGGCCGTCCGGGCCGTCAGCGCCCGGGGCGCGGCATCGGCAAGGCCCTGCGCGACGAGATAGGCAACCCCGAAGATGAGGATCGCGCCGAGCGCCAGTGCCTGCGCCGACTTCGGGCCGGCGACGAGGCCGAAGAGCAGGCCGACCGCGGCATAAACGGCAAGGGCAAGCGCAAAGGCCCGGGCGACCGCGCCGATCCCGGGCACCGCCACCGGCCCGGGCCGCCGGACGGCGGCAACCGCGCGCACCGCGCCGCCGGAGCCGAGGAAGGCATGGGCCTTGTACATGGAATGGGCGACGATGTGGAGGAGCGCCAGCGGCCAGAGGCCAAGCCCGCACTGCAGCAGCATGAACCCCATCTGGGCAACCGTCGACCAGGCGAGCGCCGTCTTGACCGCGCTCTGGGTGAGCATGACGACGGCACCGAAGATCGCCGTCAGCCCGCCGAGAAGGACGAGCGCCGCCATCGCTCCCGGGCTTTCCTGCACCACGCCCGCCATCCGGATGAGGAGGAAGCCGCCGGCGTTGATGATGCCGGCGTGGAGGAGCGCCGAGACCGGGGTGGGCGCCTCCATCACCTCGGTGAGCCAGCCATGGAGCGGGAAGGAGGCGGTCTTGAGGGCGGCCGCGGCCACGAGGAGCGCAACGGCAAGCTGCGCTGCGACCGGAAGGCCGCCCGCCGCGGCCCCGGGAAGCGCGCCGAGATCGGCCGTGCCGAAGCCCGCGAACAGGAGCGCGGCGGCGACGACCAGGAGGATGTCCCCTGCACCCCAGACGAGGCGGAACTTGGCCGCTGCGCGCCGGGCTTCGGCGCGGTCCGGGTAGAAGAGCAGAAGCCGCCGGAGCCCGACGCCGATGGCCACGAAGGCGAGGACGAGGACGGCGAGGCTGCCGGCCTGGACGAGGACAAGAACGGCCGAAAGCAAGGCGAGAAGGAGCGCGTGGAAGGCGCCTTCGCGCGCCTCGCCGTCGAGATAGGTGCGCGCGTAGCGCACCACGATCCAGCCGACGAAGGCCACGAGGAGCGCCATGGTCGCGCCCAGCGCATCGAGCCGGAGCGCAAGGAGCCCGGCGCCGCTGCCGGCGGAGAGGCTGAGAGGGCCCAAAAGCGCCAGCTGGAGGGCACTGCCCCCCGCCAGGAGCAGGGCGATCAGCGCCGAGGCTTCGGCAAGGCCGGGGATTCCCGCCGGGCGACGGCCCGGGCGGAGGGTGGCCGCGAGCGCTGCGACGAGGAGCGCGGCGGGTGCCAGGAAACCGAGGGGAGGAAGCGCATCCATGATCCATTCTCCGGCGAGCGATCGCATCGTGGGGGCTGCCGATAGCAGTTGCGAACCTTCGAGAAAATTAGATATATTCGACCATATCGTTCGATTGGATGGAATGATGGCCCAGCTCAACCTCCATCATCTTCGCCTGTTCCGCGCCGTTGCGACCGAAGGCACGCTCACGGGCGCCGCCCGCCGGCTCAATCTTTCGCAGTCCGCGCTGTCGAGCCAGCTGCGCACGCTCGAGGCCAGCCTCGGCCATGCGCTCTTCGAGCGCCGCGGACGCGGTCTCGTCCTGACCGAGGCCGGCCGGATCGCGCTCGACCATGCCGAGGCGATCTTCCGCACGGCCGACGACCTCGCAGCCACGCTGGCCGAGACGGGCCGGGTGCGTCGCGCGCTGCGCGTCGGGGCGCTCGCCACGCTCTCGCGCAACTTCCAGATGCAGTTCCTGCGGCCCGTGATCGGCCGACCCGATGTCGAGCTGGTCCTGCGCTCGGGCACCCAGGACGAGCTGTTGCGGGGGCTCGAGGGCCTCGCGCTCGATGTGGTGCTCACCGATCTCCCGCCGGCGCGCGACGCGGCAAGCCCCTGGATCGTGCACCGGATCGCCGAGCAGCCGGCGAGCCTGATCGGAACCCCGGTCCGGCTGGGGCCCGGGCCCAGGGCGCTCGAAGCGCTCCTGTCGACCGAGCCCCTGCTTCTCCCCACGCCGGGCACGGCGCTCCGGGAAGGGTTCGATGCCTTCGTTGCCCGGCTCGGCATCGCGCCCGCGATCGCTGCCGAGGTCGATGACATGGCGATGCTCCGGCTCCTTGCGCGGGAGGATGCCGGGCTTGCAGTCATTCCAAGGATCGTGGTTCAGGACGAACTGGGCTCGGGCCTCCTCGTCGAAGCGGCCCGGCTGCCGGGCATCGTCGAGGCCTTTCTCGCGGTGACCCGCGAGCGGCGCTTTCCCAACCCGCTCGTTGCCGAGCTTCTTGCGGCCTGAGGATCGGGGCCGCCGTCCGGTCTCGCGCCCGTGGCCCACCTGCGCGGCCGGCCCGGCCCGGTGGGCAGGGCGGTCATCGGCAAGGTCGGCCTCGCCCTCCCGGTCATCCGGGCCGGTGCGCTCCGGATCATGCCGGACGCGGGCCGCAACCACGACTGGTTCGCCTCCCGCGAGATCCGGGCGCCCGCCGCCATCGCCTGCCGCCCGTTCGCGGCGCTCGTCATCCGGTTCGTGCCGAAGCCGAAGGGTCCCGTCGACACCAGCGGCGCGCACCGACGCGAGGGCCGGGCGCCGCGGCGGTCTTCGGCTTCCCGGACGCGCGCACGACCTGGCGCATGGAGACGGCTCCCGAGGGGCTCCGGGCTGCTTGTTCGAGGCTGCCGCACGGCCGCCGTTCGTGCGGCTTCCCCTCGGTCGCGGGCCGGCATTCCGGTCTGGCGCGGGGAGCGAAGCGCGACCGGTCCGCCGGGGCCGGATGACCGTCGCTGATGCCAGGGCGTCCGGTCAGTCCGGGATGACGGCGGGTGGCTCGAAGCCCCCGGCCGCCGCCGCCTTCGTCGGACGGTAGAGCCGCACCACGAGAGCAATGGGGCCGGCCGGCGCGGGGAGCCAGCTGGCCTGGTCGGCGGGCGCCGACCGGCCGATCTCGAGGCGCACGCTGCCGTCCGCCTCCCGGCGCAGCCCCGTCGAGGCGCTGTTCAGGGCGTGGCGGCCAAGCGGGTTGGCGGCGAGGAACAGCCGCCCATCGGGTTCGACGGCGTAGAGGGTCACTGACCAGAAGGCCTCGGCCGGCAGGTCGGGCGGAAGCGTGAGGCGGTAGCGTCGCGCGCCCGAGAGCGGATGACCTGCCGCATCCCTGTCGGTCCGGAAGTAGAGGACCTCGGCAGCTGGCAGCGCGCCGAGCCCGGACAGGGCGACGGCGGCGCGCACTTCGGCCGGCGCAGATGCAGTGCCCGTCGCCGGATGGGCCCGGTGCCAGCTTCCCGCCTTGGCCTCGGTGGCGAAGCCCAGGCGCAGGCTCGCCTCGAGCTGCGGCGCGCGCGCTGCCCACTGCGCCCGCGTTCCTTCGGGGAGGCGCCGCCAGGCATCCGCCCCCTGGCCCAGCCCGGTGCAGGCGAGCGCGGGAAGCCGCCCGGCCAGCCCCGGCGGCGCCGGGCCTGCGGCAAGCTCCCCGTTCGCGCGGGCAAGGATGGCCTCGGGACCGGCGCCGGGGGGCGCAGGCGCGGGCGCGGGCGGGACCGGCCCTTCGAGGCGGATGGCCTGCTGCACCGCCCGGGCGGCGGGCAGATCTTCGGCCGAACGCACGAACACCCGGGCGATCGCCCAGCCGCGCACGACCGGCATCGCCAGCGCATCCTCACCCGGGGCGGCGGGGGCCGCGCCGGGCGGGCGCAGCACGATGCGCCGCTGCCGGCCGGGGGCGGGGTGGAGGAGCGCGACATGGTCGCCCGCCATATCCATGATGGCCACCGAGACATAGCGCCCCTCGCCCTCCGGCAGCGAAAGCGTGACCGGCCCGGCCGAGAGGTCGAGCCACGCCGAGGAATAGAGCGTGTCGACATTGGGGGTCGTGACGCCGCGGTCGGCCGGGGTCGAGAGCCTGGGCCGGTGGGCGAAGCGGTTGGGCTGGGGCGGCTCGGGCCGGTCGGTGCGGCCGAGCGCCATGGCCCGGGTGCGCACCATCTCGGCGACGGGAAAGGCGAGATGGAAGGCCTCGTCGATGAGGACATCCGGGCATCGGCCGGCCACGGCCTCGCCCCCGAGCAGCAGGGCCGCGACCAGCGCCGGGCGCGCGGCGCCTAGAAGCGCCACCGCAGTTCCACGCCGTAGCTGCGCGGCTCGCCAGGAAAGGCGTTGAAGCTGCCGGGCTGCAGAATGCTCGCGAACACCACCTGGCGGAAATAGACGTCGCCCAGGTTCTGCGCAAAGGCCGAGACATCCCAGCGCGCGCTCGCGCTGCGGATGCCGATGCGCCCGCCCACCAGCACATGGCCATCCTGCTCGGCCTCGGGGAACAGCGACACGCTGGTGTTGGTGTCGGACTGCAGCCGGACGTTGCCCGAGAGATAGGCCCTCAGCCGCTCGCCGAGCGGACGGTCGATCATGCCCTGCGCCTGCCAGAGCCATTCGGGGGCATTGACGATCTGCCGTCCGACGAGGCTGGCCGGCGTGGTGCGCGCGCCGTAGGTGGCATCGTTCCAGGTGAGCGCGGTCGTGAACTCGAACCCGTCGGCCGGGCGGAGCGTCGCTTCCAGCTCGATCCCCTTCGATCGCACCTCCGCCGCGTTCGAGATGATCGACTGCTGGCCGTTGAAGGCGTTCTGCTGGAAATCGGAGAAATCGCCCCGGAACCAGCTCGCGGAGAGCACGGCGCGGCCGTCCTCCGTCCGGACCCGCGCGCCGACCTCGATGTTCTCGACCGTCTCGGGGAGGAACGCGAGCCCTTCGGCCGGGCCAAGGCCGGCCGCCGGGTCGAGGTTGAGCCCGCCTGCCTTGTAGCCCCGCGACCAGGTGGCGAAGATGACCGAACGCGGGGTCGGCTCGTAGGAGAGACCGGCGGTGCCGACGACGGCGCTGTCGGTGAAGTCCGCGTCATAGTCGGGCGTCTGGCACAGGAGCCGAAGGCCCTGCGGCACGCCGGGGCGCGTGCAGATCGGGCCGTTCGAGACGAAGCGCCCGGACCCCTGCTTCTCCTCGCGCAGCCAGCGCACGCCCCCGGTCAGCTTGAGGCGGGGCAGGACCTCGAGGATGTTGTGGGTGAAGACCGAGACGCCCTTCGACGACTGCGCGAGCCGGCGATCGATCGCGCCCGTGCCGGGCGGATAGTTCCCCCGGATGTTTCCCGCCTGGGCGGGAAAGACGCGCAGCAGGAATGCCTCGAGATCGGCGCCATAGACGCTCGCGCTCTGCTGGCGGGTCTGCTGGTCGAAGGCGAAGGCGCCAACGAGCCAGTCGAGCCGGCCGGTCCGGCCGGAGAGCGTCATCTCGGCAGTGAAGAACTGGTCGTGGGTGTCCTCGAAGGCGACCTGCGACAGGTCGAGGGTGTTGAAGTCGCTGTCGCCCGAACGGTCTGCCGTGAAGTCGCGCCAGGAGAGCAGGGTCCGCCACTGGGCGAAGCCGAGATCGACCTCGCCATCGAAGGAAAGGCCCCACTCCTTCGAGGCAGCCCGCGTCGTGAGCGAGCTGCCGCTCTCAAAGCTTTCGAGATCGCTCGGCACGAACCCGCCCAGCGCGGCGATGACGGGCGCCCGCACGCCAAGCGCCACATAGGGCGCCGCGCAGCAGTTCTCATTCTTCTCGGAATAGTCCGCAATCAGCCGGAACCGCGCGTTCCCGGCGGGCGTGAACAGCAGCTGGCCGCGCAGCGCGAAGCGGTCGCGGTCGTTCATGTCACGGCCGAGGCCCACATCCTCCAGAAATCCGTCGCGGCGGTTGAACACGCCCGAAAGGCGCACCGCCAGCCGGTCCTCGGCCACCGGGCCGGTGACGGCCGCCACCAGCCGAACCCCGTCGCGGTTCTGGATCGCTGCCTCGGCGAAGCCGCCGAAGTCGAACTGCGGCGCGCGGGTCTGGACGAGGATCGCGCCGGCCGTGGTGTTCTTGCCGAACAGCGTGCCCTGCGGCCCGCGCAGCACCTCGACGCGCTCGACATCGAACAGCTCGCCGAGCGCGATCCCGGAGCGGGCCCGATAGATCCCGTCCACGAACACGCCAACCGATCCCTCGAGGCCCAGATTGCCGCCCGAGGTGCCCACACCCCTCAGGCGGATGACGGCGTTGGTCTGCTCGCTCGCCGCGGTGGTGATGACGAGCGAGGGCGCCAGCCGCACCAGATCCTGGGTGTCGCGGATTGCAGCGGCGTCGAGCGCTTCTGCGGTCAGCAGCGTGACTGGCGCTGCCACTGTCGCAAGATCCTGGGTGCGGCGCTGGGCGGTCACGAGGATCTCGTCCGGACCTGTCGCCTCCGCCTCGGCCAGCGCCGCTTCCGACCCGCCCTGGGCCAGGGCTGGCGCGGCAACAGCCGGCAACAGGAGCATGGCCGTGAGTGCCCGCTGCAGCATGTCGTCCTCCCCGCGTGGGCCGGTTCGCTCCGGCCGATCATGGGACCAAGACTAGCTGTCGCCCCTCGTCCTGTCTACAGGATTGTTGACAATGCGTGCTACCAGCCGACCCGCTCGACTTCCGCCCGAACCTCGTCATGGATGCGCTCCGCCAGCCGTTCGGCGCGCCGCGGATCGCGCGCCGAGAGGGCGGCGTGCAGGGCGCGCCAGTTGCGCGCGGCCCTCCGGCGCAGCGCCGGCGTGGTGAAGCCGATGGCGCCGAGGATGTTGGGCCAGCCCGCACGCACATCGGCGATGAGGCTCTCCAGCCGCGGCGCGCGCGCCGCCGTGGCGATGATCGCGCCCAGCCGCAGCGTCATCCGGAAGAAGCTGTCGGGCGCGATCGCGGTTGGCGCGGCCCGCTCGAGCTCGCGCACCCCCTCGGCCAGCAGCCCGAGTTCCTCCGCCGTGATGCGGGCGCAGGCGCGCCGCGTCGCCAGGGCGAACAGGGTGGTCGCAATCTCGACGGTCTCGAAGATTGCCTCGCCATGCATCGGCGCAACGCTCGCGCCGCGCATCGGCTCGATGACGACGACGCCCTTGGCCTCCAGCAGGCGAAGGGCCTCGCGCACCCGGGCCCGGCTGACGCCGAAGCGGGCGGCCAGCTCCTGCTCCTTCAGCCGCTGGCCGGGATGCAGGCGCCGCGTCTGGATGAGCCGCAGGAGCTGCCGGGCGATCTCGATCGCAGGCGCCGGTCGCGCCGCGGCCGGCCGGCCAGTTTCGCTGCCCGTCCCCGCTTCGCCTGCCGATCCGACCCTGTCGTTCCCGTCACCCATCCGATCCCCCGACCTGCCCCGTCCGCCATCGGCACGCACGTCATCTATTGTCGACAATCTTGACCCGAGATAGCATGTGGCATGGCGTGGGCTCTCGCAATCCCTTTCGCGCTTCTCGCGGCAATCCAGTCCCTGCCGTCCGCCGCCACCCCCGCGGCCGGGGAACTGGCCGACCATCCCTTCCCGCACCGGCTGGTCGAGGTGCCGTGGGGCGGCGCCACGGCCGCAATGGCCGTCATCGAGGCGGGGCCGCCCGGCCAGCCGCCGATCCTCCTCCTCCACGGGCAGCCCACCTGGTCCTATCTCTGGCGCCGGCAGATCGCCGGGCTCGTCGCGCGCGGCCATCGGGTGATCGCGCCTGACCTCGTCGGCTACGGCCGGTCCGCCAAGCCCAGGGATCCGGCCTCCTACAGTTTCGCCGCGCACGTCACGGCCGTGACGGCGCTGGTCGATGCGCTCGACCTGCAGGGCGCGACGCTCGTGGTCCATGACTGGGGCGGGCTCATAGGCCTCAACGTCGCCGTCGCCCGGCCCGGGCGCTTCGCCCGGCTCGCGCTGCTCGACACCAGCCTGAACGACGGCCTCGATCCCGAGACGCCCGCCTTCGCTGCCGCCTTCGACCGCTGGCTCCGCTTCCTCGAGACCGCGCCCCGCATCGACCCGGGCGCGATCGTCGAGGCCCAGACTGCGCGCACCCTGACGCCGGCCGAGCGGGACGCCTATGCCCTGCCGTTCCCGACCGCAGCCGATCAGACCGGGCTTCGGCGCATGAGCGCACTCATCCCGCGCCGCCCGGACGATCCGCACGCCACCGAGAATGCAGCAGCGCGACGGCGGCTGGGCCAGTGGGACAAGCCGGTCATGATCCTGTTCTCGGAAGGCTCGGAGCGGACCCACCCGGGGCAGTTCGAGCGGTTCCGCACCCTGTTTCCGGCCGCCTCGATCAGGCTCGCCGCGCGGGTTCCGGGGGCGCGGCACTTCCTCATGGAGGACGCGCCGGACACGGTCACGACCCTCGTCGACGCCTTCGCCCGCGACCGGCCGCTCGCCGGCCTCCTTGCCCCCGGTCCCGCCTCCCCGGCCGGGAGCCGGCCGGACGTTCCGCCGGGCGAGCGCCTGCTCGCCGATGTCGCGGCGCTGGCCGCCCTTGGCGAGCAGCGCACCGGGTCCGCCGCCTCGGCCAATGCCGCAGCCTGGTTGGAGCGCCGCCTGCGCGATCTGGGCTATGCCGTGCGGCGCATTCCCGTCCCGGTTGATGCGGTCGATCTCGGCACGGTCCGGGTCGAACTCGCCGATGGCGCGATCCGGGACGTTTTCCCGCTCTGGCCGGTGACCGGAACCGCGGCCGGCGGGCTGCTTGCACTGCTCGCGCCGGCGGACGAGGCCCGGCCGGGTGACGTGGCGCTGGTGCGGCTGCCGCACGATCCGCGCGCCTCCGTCTATCTGCCGGGGCATCTCGCCCGGCTCCGGTCCGCGGCCGCGCGGCGTCCGGCCGCCCTCCTTGCCATCACCGATCATCCGGCGGGCGAGGCCGTCGCCCTCAACGTGAGCGACCGGCGCCCGTTCGCTCCCGGCATCCCGATGCTGGTGGTGGGCAGCCGGCACGCCGCAGCGCTGGAACGGGCCGCCGCTGCCCGGCAGCCGGTCCGCATCCTGCTCGAGGCGCAACGGGAGCCCGGCATCGACTGGACGCTCCTTGCCGAGCGCGGCCCGGCGGAGGCGCCCGCGCTCGTGCTCTCGACCCCGCGCAACGGGTGGCGAACGGCCGCCGGCGAGCGGGCGACGGGCCTTGCCCTCCTTCTCGACGCAGCCGGCGAGCTGCCCCGCCTGCGCCCCGACCGCCGCATCGTGCTGGCCCTCACCTCGCACCATGAGCTGGGCGCGGCCGGCATGCGCGCCGCGCTCGCCGACTCCGCGCTCGCGCCCCAGCGGGTCTCGGCCTGGCTCCACATCGGCGCCAACGCGGCAGTGCGGGAGATGGCCTGGACCGACGGCCAGCTCCGCGCGGAGGATGGCCCCAGCCGGCACCGCGGGATCGTGGCGAGCCCTTCGCTCGCCGGACCGGCGCGCGAGACGTTCGGCAGGCTGCCACATGTCGAGGTCGGCGAGCTTGCGCCCGGCCGCGCGCTTGGCGAGGTGGCGCTCGTGGCCGCCGGGCGCGACCATCCGGTCGCCGGGATCGTCGGCTGGCAGCTTCTCCATCATACCCGTCTCGATGACCCGCGCACCACCTCGCCCCGGATCCTTGCCGACACCCGGGCCGCGCTTCTCGCCTTTCTCGAGCGGCTGCCATGATGGCAGCGCTCGCAACCGCGGCGGCCTTGGCTGCCGCCGGCTGCTTCTGGCAGGCGCCAATCGACCTGCCGCTGGTCGAGACCCATGTCGTCTACCTGCGCGGGGACTTCGATCTCGCACCGGGGGAACGGCTCCTCGTCGAGGGCCGGTTTCCCCACGCGCGCCAGATGGGCCTCAACGTCCACGCCCGCCCCTCCAACGCCACGCTCGCGTCCGCCCCGGACGTAGCGATCCCGCCGCGCCCCGGTCATGTCAATCCGTTCGTGCCGGGTGCGCGGCGCGATGCAGCCAGGCGGGAATGGGCGCTCCACATTGATCCGGCAGCGCCCGCCGGCCTCGCCGGCGCCCGCCTCGGCCTGGGCGGAGAGGCGGGGGCCGCCTTCGCTGGGCGGCTGCTGCTGCGGATCTACCTGCCAGATGCCGCGCACCCGGGCGGCGGCGTGCCCATGCCGCGCGTCAGCCGGCTGCGGACAGACGGAGCTGCCGAGCCGCTGGGGCATGGCTGCCCGTCGACCGCTGGGCTGCCGGCACCGCAGCAGCCCGGCCCGACCCGGCTTCCGGAGGCTCCGGGCACGTTCGCCGACCCGCTCGACTGGCGCGGCTCCGCCACCCCGCCGGGCACCCGGCTCGCCGAGCTGCTCGTCAACCGCGACAACGCCTACGCCTATGCCCTCACCGACTTCGGCCGCGGTGACCTCCTGCTGCTCGAGGGCCGCGCCCCGACCGCGCCGCGCACGCGCGACGGCGCGCCGCAAATGGGCCGCGGCGAGGTGCGTTACTGGTCGATCTGCGCCTATCGCCACCCGAGCGACCGCACGGCGGCCTGTCTTGCCGACGAGGATGTGCCGCTGTCTCCCGGCCGGCGGTTCCGGATCCTCGTGGCCCCCGCCGAAAGGCGTCCGGCCAATGCGCAGCCGGCGTGCGGGTTCGCCTTCCTGCCCGCACCGGGCACCGGCGAGGGGCTGCTCCTGCTGCGCCACGTGGCGCCCGATCCCGGCTTTCGCCACACGCCCCTCCACGTCGCGGCCGGCGCGGATGCCTCGGCCGTGCTCGGTCCCTACGAGCCGGTCGGCCGCTACCGGTCGAGAGCGGAGGTCGAGGCGCTCGGCTGCCCGGCCGATGATGGGAGACAGACGCGATGATCCGCCCGCTTCTGGTCGCGGCCCTGACCGCGCTCGTCGCCTGCGGCGCCGGCGGCTCCTCGTCTCCGGATGGCCAGACGCCGGCCGAGCCGGCCCCTCCTGCGCCGACACCGCCGCCGCCA
>JAJUHA010000040.1 GCA_029268145.1 Sphingomonadaceae bacterium
CCCTCATGCCGCAGGCTTGCTGGGGTGGTCGGCGGTGCTCGCCCGGATCTGCTCGCGCTCGTACTCCTCGACGTCTTCGAGGCGATACACGACGCGACCGCCGAGCTTGACGAAGCGCGGGCCTTCGCCCGTCCAGCGCCACCGCTCAAGCGTGCGGTGGCTGATGTTCCAGCGCGCAGCCAGGTCGATCTGGTTGAGGTGTTTCGTAGCCATTTGTGTCTCCTTGGGTTCCTGTCGAAAACCTGCGGAGAGGATGGCTGCCGGGCGGGTAGGAGCCGGGAAGGAGCCAGGTAGGGCTCAGGGTAGGAGTCGGGGAAAGCGGCTCAGAAATGAAAAAAGCCGCCCACCGGGCGGCCTTTCAGATGAGAGAATTCAGGACATCAGAGGAACATCCAACAGCGGCCATGCTCCTCGCTGATGAACTCACGCCATTCGGGTCTTCCGGAGAAAGCCTTCGCCAGCGTGTTGACGCTCGTGCTGTACCCGGCGGTTTCCAGAACCTCGGCGGTTAGAAGTTCCGGATGTCCCGATTTCCAGGCGTCATACAGTTGTCGGATGATTGCGCGCTGTTTCGACCCAGAGAATGCATGACGTGTTCCGCGAACGGTGAGGGATGCTCCGTCGGCCGCCATGGTGATCAAGTCGTCGTTCAGCTGTGAGCCCGTCGCGACACGTGCAGCCAATAGCTCGGGAGCGATGGCAAGGCCGTTGTGATCGGCGACATCTCGAACGGCGATCAGCGTATGACCGTGGTGCACGTCAGTCGGCAGGCGATTTCCAGGTGTGAAGCTCAGAACAATTCGCAAACCGGGTGCCGGACGCTTGCGGGCAGCATCGATGAAACTTCTCCATATCGTCGGATCGCCGAGCCGACGGCCAATCCAGACAGATGTACGTTTGCTGCGTCCTGGCAGGCGGGCGTCGCCGATCTCCCACAGAAGGTCGGGTACGAGTTCGACAGGGCCGGTTCGCGGGGAGAAATCCAGCCGCTCGAACAGCTGTTCGAGCAACATGATGAAGTTGACGCGGTACGTTGCCAACTGATTTCCGGGGACGCTCACCCAACCCGCTGACGGGCTGAAATACCCATATGCCCGATGTTCAGGTGACCAGATCAGATTGACGGGCTCGTCCTCGTGGTCGACGAGTGAAACGGCTGCCCGCGAGTGATCTTTCGGCTGAAGGATCCCAGCCGCCTTCAGCGCTGGCGCGACCCGCCCATAATAGCCGTCGAGGACCGAGCCGCTGATGACCGCATCCGGCGTCTCGATCACCGACAGCAATAGGTCCGCCGCCCCCCGATCAATCGACGACGACACCGCCGTCTCCGGAAAGGATGCCCCAGCGCCGGAGGTACTTCTCGCCGATCAGCTGCTCCTCTTCAGTCTGGTCCTTGAGATTGCAGCCATGCGGCATCGTGATCGTCAACGGCAGCGTCCGACCGCGTTTGGCATCGCCCTTGGGATGGAATTTGATCGAGAGTTTGGCCTGTGTCGCCACCCAACCGCCAGCCAGCGGATCGTTGGCGCCGAACCGCTCTGCCGACATGCTCCAGATGGTGCGGTCGGCCTTCCGAAGACATTCCAGCGTGACGCGCTCGCCCACATTGTCGATGGGCATCAGACGCAGCTGCTTGACCTCGACGGACTCGATCCCATCCTCCGGGTCGGTCGGAAAATCGAAAGGATGAAGCAGAACCGCGAGGTCGTAGGTGCGGAAGGGCACCTTCTCGCTCTGGAACTCGATCCCCAGCAGGTCGCGCGCCATGAAGCGGACCATCTCCTCGCGGCTCTCGCGGTCGTTGGCGACGACTTCGATGACGCCGGTCGCCGGTTCATACGTCATGGCCGCCTCAAATACGGGACGGCGGGCGCGGCGGACGAGCGTTCCCGCGTCATCGAACGCCAGGAAATCGTCGAGGAGGCCTTCGCGGTAAATCGCGATCTGGACAAGCTCGCAATCCTCGCCGTCGAAGGTCGGCCGGTAGCGCCCGAAGATATCGATGTGGATGTTGTTGGAAGCGAACCGTTCGCGCAGCGCCGCCTTGAAGGCATCGATGGATGCCTCGTCCCGACGCAAATCGAGATTCGGCTCGCCGATGAACCCGTCCCAGCTCCGACCACGGCGCCGCTCATCGGTGTAACGGACCTCCTCGGCATGGCGGAACCGAACCGGTTCGTTCAGGAACATCCAGAGCGAACGCGCATGGCCATTTGCCAGATCATCGAGCACCGTGCGGTCGTCGATCACGCTGTAGAGTGCGGTCTGCCCCGCATCATCGGCCAGGGCGCTTACCCGCTCGGCGTCATTGACGATGCGGGCGCGGGCTTCGTCGTCCAATTCGTCGACGGCCCGCAAAGTGACGCGGGCGACTTCCGGCTCGGGCGCCTCCCAATCGACCTCGGTCGGAAGCTCGATGCCGGTGTGGTGGAAATAGGCCTGCAGCGACGAGGCAGGCATGTTGCGGATGAAACTCGTCACTGAGGCCATGGCCGATCTCCTTAGCCCTTGATGTTGCGGGGGTCGTTCCCGTGGGAATCGGACTGGCCGATCCGACCATCCTGGTTGTGGATCTTGAACTCCGTCCCAGCGTTGCGGCTGATCTCCCGCCCACGGTCGATCGCCTCCCGCTTCGTGTCGAAGTGCCCGCTGGCGCGCTCGGCGCCGCCGCGGCGGACATCCCATCCGCCATTGGGATTGGGGACCACGTGATGGGTGCCCGAACCGTTACCTGCTTTAGCCATGACGGCCTCCTGTCTCGTGAAAGCGCGAAAGGGCGTTCGTTACTACGAACTTGTGCGCAAGATAGGTATTGCAGGTGCGGCGTGTCAAGGACTAGATGTATCGCGATAACGAACCCGGCGGACAAACAGGAGAACACCCGGTGCCAACACCCTTGGGAGAGCGCGTTCGCGAGCTCAGACTGAAGCGAGGATTGACCCTGGAGGCGCTGGCCGAAAGGGTCGGATCCAGCAAGAGCTACATGTGGGAGATCGAGAACAAGGACGTCGCGCGCCCTTCGGCCGAGAAACTTGCTCTGATCGCAACCGCAATGGACACCACCGTAGAGTACTTGCTGGCAGGTGACGGAGAGAAGGAAGAAGACGCAGAGGACATCGCGTTCTTCCGAAAATACAAGAAGATGGATACTCCATCGAAAGAGCGACTCCGTCGCATATTGGACGCGTTGGACGACGATTAATGAGCAATGGAAAGCGCAAATCCCCTCAACAAGAGACGAACCGTCTTTCGATCCTGCTACGTCATGTTCTGGGAGAGGACCGCTTTCCGGTGGACGTCGAAGCGCTTGCCTGCGAGGTCTCCAAAAACAACGAGGATCCGATCACCAAGATCGTGGGCGGGGATCTGCCCGGCTTTGAGGGCATGCTCAGGCCACACAGGAAGAAGCCGGAATGGCACATCGTCTACAACGACGATCCGCGGTATCGGGGCCGGGTGCGGTTCACACTCGCGCATGAACTCGGTCATTATCTGCTGCACCGCCCGACCTTGACCGCCCAAGACTACAATTCGGGCACTCTCGATCGCGCTTGCGATTTCCAGTGCAAACCGCTGCTTCCCAATTGCTGGCAGGAGGAGGAGAAGCAGCGGGAGGAGGAAGCCGACACGTTCGCGTCTTTCCTGCTTATGCCGCTCGACGATTATCGGGCTCAGGTCGATGGACACGAGATGACCGTCGATCTCCTGAACCACGTCACTGATCGCTACGGCGTGTCGTTGATCGCCGCTTGCCGGAAGTGGATCGATTTCACGGATAGGCGAGCGGCGATGATCGTGGCGCGTGACGGCCACGCGAAATGGGGACGCGCCAGCAAAGCCGCCCTAAAGAGCGGGATCTTCATTAGATCGGGGATGCCGATCCCGGATGACGCGCTGGCCGCCATCGGCGCTGCCGAAAGAGGTTTCGTTTCGGACAGGCCAGTCGCCCGGCCGAACGGCGTCTGGAACTTCAGCCGCGGTTCGGAGCCAGTGCGCGAATTGGCGATGGTATCCGAGTTTCTCGACATGTCTCTGACCATTCTCCAGTTCGATGACGCCTTCGATGTTTGTGAGATCGAAGAGGATACGCCCTGGGACGCGTACGACCAGTTCACCCGCGATGATTCGAGGTAACGACCCGACAATGCTGCGGGCAGCGCCGCTCCGGGCGACTTGCACAGATGTTCACGCTGGAAAGGCCTCACGAACGGCTTCGATCTACTTCTAATGATTCCGCTGTGGCGCGATAAGCCATTGATTCTTATTGCGTATCTTCGTTTTGCGACTACCGTTTCGCCAGTCATCTTCTATTGCGAACGGTCTCATGCAAGACGCCCGATCCGGTCCGAACCCTCTGTTGCCCGTCCGTCTGTCGGCGGGCGAACGCCTCGATGAACTCGCGCAGATTCTTGCCGCGGGGCTGAGGCGTATCCTGCCGGAACAGTCCAGTCCTTTATCTGCACCTGGCGAAGACAGTTCATTCGACATTCTCGCCCTCAAACGCCGTGTTGGTCGTCGCAAACCGAGCAACCGAGTTGGAGGGCAATGATGCCAGGAACAAAGAGAAAGACTGACGCCGCGCCATGGCAACCGGGCAACCGCGATGCGGCGGACGCGAGCGTGGTCACGCAGCTTGCGGCGCTGAAGCGAATGAAGGCGGTCGAACTGAAGGCGAAGTGGGAAAGCCTCTTCGGCACGCCCGCACCGAACAACAGCCGCAGTTACCTCGAACTGAGGCTCAGCTACCGGGTCCAGGAACTGACCCTCGGCGGCCTGTCCCGCGAAACGCGGCGGACGCTGGACCTGCTGGCCGACGAAATCGAGGGCCGGGTCGGGCGCAAGACGATCATCGCGGATTCCCGCAACCCGGTGGTCGGCACCCGCCTCGTGCGTGAATGGGACGGGGTGGAGCACACCGTCACAGTGATGAAGGACGGCTTCGACTGGCAGGGGCGCAAGTTCAAGTCGCTGTCGGCGGTGGCGCGGGCGATTACCGGCACGCAGTGGAACGGCTATCGCTTCTTCGGCCTACGCGAGGCGCGGAGGGACGACCGATGAGCCGTCATCAGGAAGCCGTCGCGGTCGTTCCGCGCCGCCAGCGCTGCGCCATCTATACCCGCAAGTCGAGCGAGGAAGGGCTCGACATGGAGTTCAACAGCCTCGACGCCCAGCGCGAGGCTTGCGAGGCCTTCGTGACGAGCCAGAAGGCCGAAGGCTGGGCCACCATTCGCGAACGCTACGACGACGGCGGCTTCTCCGGTGGCACGCTGGAACGGCCCGGCCTGAAGCGCCTCATGCAGGACGTCGAGGCCGGTCTGATCGATGTGATCGTGGTCTACAAGATCGACCGGCTGTCGCGCTCGCTGATGGATTTCGCCAAGCTGGTCGAGATCTTCGACCGCAATCAGGTGACCTTCGTTTCGGTCACGCAGTCGTTCAACACCACGACGTCGATGGGGCGCCTGACCCTGAACATCCTCCTCAGCTTCGCACAGTTCGAGCGGGAGGTGATCGGCGAGCGCATCCGCGACAAGGTCGCGGCATCCCGCAAGCGCGGCATGTGGATGGGCGGTCACGTCCCGCTGGGCTACGACGTGCGCGACCGCAAGCTGGTGGTCAACGAGGCCGAGGCCGCGACGGTCCGGATGATCTTCGAGCGGTTCGTCGCCATCGGCTCCGCCACGACGCTGGCCAAAGCGCTCGCGGCTGAAGGCGTGCTGAACAAGCGCGGCAAGCCGATCGACAAGGGCTTCCTCTACAAACTGATCAACAACCGGGTCTACCTGGGCGAAGCCGTGCACAAGGGCACGGCCTATCCCGGCGAGCACGAAGCCATCATCGATCAGGTCCTGTGGGACAAGGTTCACAGCATCCTGCAGGAGAGCCCGCGCCTGCGGGCGAAGAACACCCGCCGCCAGACGCCGGCTCTGCTGAAAGGGATCATCTTCACCGAGACGGGCACGGCGATGACGCCGACGGCGACGAAGAAGGGCACGCGCCTCTACCGCTACTACGCGTCGATGGACCTGATCCGAAACCGCCCGACCGGCGACGTCTCGGGCCCGCTGCGCTTGCCCGCCGGCATGGTCGAGGACGCCGTCGTCGGCGAAATCCGCCGCATGATCCGCGCGCCCGAGATCGCGGCTCGAACCATCAAGGCCCTGCGAAACGAGAGCCCGGACGTCGATGAGAAGGCGGTCGTCCAGGCGCTGGGCGAATTCGACCAGCTCTGGGCGGCGCTCTATCCGGCGGAGCAGACCCGCATCGTCCAGCTGCTGGTCGAACGGGTGTCCGTCGGCGAAGACGGCATCGCCGTCGATCTGCGCCACGACGGGCTGGGCTCGGTCCTGCGGGACATGATGGCCCCCCGCCAGACGGAGGCCCCCGCATGACCGACTCGACGAACACCATCCGCGTCGTCATCCCCCTGACGATCCGCAAACGCAATGGGCGGCCGAAGATCCTCCCGCCCGACGAGGTGACGGTCCGGGACGGCCGGTCGCAAGACCCTCATGTGCTGCGCGCCATCGCCCGCGCTTGGAACTGGCGGCGGCAGCTGGAATCCGGTGCCGCTTCCACCATTCAGGATATCGCCGCGGCCGAGAAGGTCTCCGACCGGTTCGTGAGCCGCATGATGCGGCTCGCCTATCTGTCGCCGGAGGTGCTCGAACACCTCGTCATCAGGCGCGTACCACCGGCGCTTTCGCTGAACGACCTCGTCACAGTTGCCGATCGGCCGTGGGCGGAGCAGATGGACATGGTTTTTGACTGAGCGCGCCGGCGCCCTGCCATCAATGGAAGCCTGCCACGAATGCTGTGGCCGTGAGTGTGACGTGGGCATTGAGCGGCGGATACAGTTCGAAGGCCCTCGGCTCACGCGAGAAGTTCCAAAGCCGGAACAAGCGCCATTCGGATCGGCGCTCGTCTGCCACCGCAAGCTCATTGCGGGTGATGTGGAAGGGCGTCCGTTCCCACCCGTTCGTCGTCTTCACCTCGATCAAGCGCGCCTGACCATCTGGCGCGAAACTCGCGATGTCATAGCCTGCGCCATCCCCGTCCTCCTCGGAAACCCAACGCACCTTCCGCGCCAAGTCATCACGCCCCGCCGACCGTAGCGATGCCCACTCATGCGCCAGAACGCGCTCCTCGCCGGCGCGGCCGAGGGCGCGGTTGCGCTCGTCCCGGCCTGCCACATCGAACTTCCGAGCGATGTGCAGCATCTGCTCCAGCTCCTGCGGTGGCGGCTGGTTCGACAGCGTCGGGGGTGGGCCGATCCAGATCGGTGCGGATTCTTCAAGACCCGTCGCCGGGCGCGAGTCTGGCAGACGGCCGAGCCACGCGGGGTTTATTGCCAACCACCGTACCACCGCGTCGACGAGCGAAATTTGGAAATTGAACGCAGGCTTGTAGCCGGGGATCCAGTCCTCGCCGAGCCCCTTCAGAACCGCGCTGATGTTCTGGTGCTTGAACTCGATCGATCCCTCCGAACGGCCGTTCAGCAACGGCAGGAGCGTACGGCGATGCTCCGCCTTGCTGTACGGGCGTCCGAAGACATCGTCGGCCAGCATCGCGAAGTAATCCGCGACGATCAGATCGTTCTCCTCATCGGTCCAAGGCTCGCTCGACATTAGGCCAGGCTACTGACGTCGCGGCCATTTGTCATCGAAAGTCAAAGAACCATCGGGTCCTTGATCCCCAGCATAACGACGGGCTGCGCACGGCTTCCCCCGAATATGCCTACCGCGTGTTTCCCCGGCGGCCACGCCAACCGGAAGAACGCCCGCTGAATCCACTGTCGAGCGACCTGCGCAACCCGTTGGAAACGCTTGCCTTCGCGAAGCCCAACCGGGCCGGACGAGGTTCGCTCGGTTAGAGACGGAGGGCTGTTCGGAGACGGAAATCGGACCCGGCGCCAGTCTCCGAGGTTCGGGCGTCTCGGCTAAGCGCCTTTGAAACAAAAAGAAAAAGGCCCCCAACGGGAGCCTCATCTCGGGTTCGCTACAAGATAATGGCGGAGCGGGAGGGATTCGAACCCTCGATGGGCTTTTGACCCATACTCACTTTCCAGGCGAGCGCCTTCGACCACTCGGCCAC
This sequence comes from Sphingomonadaceae bacterium, assembly GCA_029268145.1. Lineage (GTDB taxonomy): Bacteria > Pseudomonadota > Alphaproteobacteria > Sphingomonadales > Sphingomonadaceae > Thermaurantiacus. Next base: position 8,095 of record JAJUHA010000040.1, read on the forward strand.
CGCTCCGGCGCAGGCTCGCCCCGCTAGAGGGGTTGCCGCCGGCACGCAAGCCCGGCCATGGACGCGCATGGCCCGAACCCTTGCCACCGTCATCGCCGAAAGCCTCGCCGCCGCCGGCATCACCCACGCCTTCTGCGTGCCGGGCGAAAGCTATCTCCCGCTCCTCGATGCCATGCGCGACGTCCCCGTCCGGCTCGTCACCTGCCGGCACGAGGCGAGCGCGGCCCACATGGCCGAGGCCGCCGGCAAGCTCACCGGGCTGCCCGGCATTGCCATGGTCACGCGTGGGCCGGGCGCGAGCCACGCCGCCATCGGGCTCCACACCGCCCAGCAGGATTCGACCCCGCTCCTCCTCCTCGTCGGCCAGGTCGGAGACGATGCCATCGGCCGCGAGGCCTTCCAGGAGATGGACTATCACCGGCTGTTCGGCAGCGTCGCCAAGCGGGTCGTGACGCTGCGCGAACCGGGCCGCGCGGGCGAGCAGATGGCCTCCGCCCTCTCCTGCGCGATGTCGGGCCGGCCCGGCCCGGTGGTCGTCGTCCTCCCCGACGATCGGCTTGCGCTTCCCTCCGACGCCGAGGCGGTGGCGCCGACGCCCGTTGCGGCTCCGGCGCCGTCACCCGCGGCCATGGCCAAGCTCGCGGACCTGCTGGCTGCTGCCGAGCGGCCCGTCCTGATGCTCGGCGGCCCGGGCTGGCGGGAGGCGGACCAGGCCTCTGCCGCGCGCGTGGCCGAGCGGCTCGGCCTGCCAGTGGTGACGGGCTGGCGCCGCAAGGACCGGTTCGACAATCTTCACCCGCACTATGGCGGCGAACTCGGCCTCGGCGCCAACCCGGCGCTGGTTGCCGCCGTGCAGGAGGCCGATCTGCTCCTGGTGGTGGGCGCGCGCCTCACCGAGAACGAAACCCGGGGCTACACGCTTCTCGATTCCGCCACTGCCGCCGTGCGGCTGGTCCATGCCTGCACGGACCCCGAAGCGCTCGGCCGGACCTGGCAGCCGCGCCTTGCCATCGTGGCGGCTCCCGGCCCGATGCTCGCAGCGCTTGCCCGGCTTCCGCCGCGGTCCCGGCCCGACTGGGTGGCGCGCCTTGCCGCCATTCACGCCGACTGGATCCGGCCGACCGCGGTGAGGGCGGGAGTCAATCCCGCCGAGGTGATCCTGGCGCTTGCCGACCGGCTCGGCCCGGATGCCATCGTCTGCAATGGCGCCGGCAATTTCGCGGCCTGGGTGCACCGCTTCACCCGCCACCGCCGGCTGGGCACCCAGCTTGCCCCCGTCTCCGGGGCGATGGGCTATGGCCTGCCCGCCGCGATCGCGGCCGCCCTGCTCCGGCCCGACCAGCCGGTCGCCTGTGTCGCCGGCGACGGCGATGTCCTGATGGCGGTGCCCGAGCTTGCGACCGCCGCACACGAGGGCGCGCGGCTGCTGGTGCTCGTGCTCGACAACGGGCAATATGGCACCATCCGCATGCACCAGGCACGCGACTTTCCCGGCCGGCCGGCGGCAACGGCGCTCACCAACCCGGATTTCGCGGCGCTGGCGCGGAGCTTCGGCCTTCACGGCGAGACGGTCGGCGCGACGGACGCCTTCGCGCCCGCGCTGGAAAGGAGCCTTGCTGCGCTCCGGCATCGGCCGGCGCTCATCCACTGCCGCCTCGACCCGGACGAGATCGCACCCGGCCGGCGGCTGGAGCCGGGCGCATGAGCCTCTCGAGCGCGGAGCGTGCGGCGCTCGGCACGATCGCCCCGGAGGCGATGCTGGCCCGGGTGATGGCCTGGGCACCGGTCAACTCGGGGAGCCGCAACCTCGAGGGCCTCGAGCGGATGGCGGCGCTGCTCGCCGAGGCCTTCGCGCCGCTCGGCGCGGTGCAGCTGTGCCCGGCGGCGCCGGCGACCCAGATGCTTCCCTCGGGGGAGGTGGTGCCGCTTGCGCACGGGCGCAACCTTCACCTCGTCGTGCGGCCGCAGGCGCCGACCCGCGTGCTGCTGACCGGCCACTATGACACGGTGTTCGGCGCCGACCATCCGTTCCAGGACGTGCGCTGGCTGCAGCCCGGCGTTCTCAATGGCCCGGGCGTTGCCGACATGAAGGGCGGAATCGCCGTGATGCTGGCCGCGCTCGAAGCGCTGGAAGCAAGTCCGATGGCGCAGAATCTTGGCTATGAGGTGGTGCTGAACGCCGACGAGGAGGTCTCCTCGCCGGGGTCGGCCCCGCTGCTTGCGGACTGCGCAGCGAGGGTGGACGCCGGCCTCACCTTCGAGCCGGCGCTGCCCGATGGAACGCTCGCCGGCGACCGGCCCGGTTCGGGCAATCTCGCCATCCACCTCGCCGGCCGGGCAGCGCACGCCGGCCGCGAGCCGGAGAAGGGGCGGAACGCCATCGTCGCCGCGGCCGATCTCGCGCTGCGGCTGGCCGCGCTCGCGGCACCCGACCTCAAGGTCAATGTCGCGCGGATCGACGGCGGCGGGCCGAACAACATCGTGCCGGACACGGCGGTCGTCCGGGTCAACATGCGCCCCGCCACCCGCGCGGCCGAGGCCCGGGCGCTCGCCGCGCTCGAGGACGCGATGGCCGCGATCGCCGCCGCCCACGAGGTTGGGGTGCACCGCCACGGCAGCTTCGCCCGGCCTCCCAAGCCGCTCGATCCGAACCAGCTGCGCCTGTTCGCGCTGGTGCAGGACGCCGGCGCCGATCTCGACCTTGCCATCGCCTGGAAGCCGGCGGGCGGCGTGTGCGATGGCAACAACCTGGCCGCGACCGGACTTGCCGTCGTCGACACCATGGGGGTGCGCGGCGGCGCCATCCATTCGGCCGAGGAGTATCTGCTCGTCGAGAGCCTCGGCGAACGGGCCAGGCTGGCGGCGCTCACGCTGATGCGGATCGCCCGGGACGGGTTTCGGCGCCGCGCGGACTGACGCGGGCCGAAGCGCGGCACTGGCACTCGCCCGCGCGCCTCCCATATGCTTGGCCATGTTCGAAGGTCCGTCGCTCGTGGCGCTTCTCGTGTCGCTCGGGGCTGCGCTTGCGGCTGCCTCGACGGGCGCCGCCTTCCGGCCGGGCCGCTGGTATGCAGCGCTGCGCAAGCCGCTTCTCACTCCGCCCAACTGGGCCTTTCCGCTCGTCTGGGGCCTCCTCTACACGCTGATGGCGATCGCGGCCTGGCGGGTGTGGCAGGCGGGCGGGCCGGCCGCGGCGCTGGCGCTCGGGGTCTATGCCGGCCATCTCCTGCTCAACGCGGCCTGGTCCTGGCTCTTCTTCGGCCGGAAGCGGATCGATCTCGCCATGGCGGAGGTGGTCGCCTTCTGGCTCTCCATCCTCGCCGTCATCTGGCTCTTCGCGCCCTTCGACCGCGTCGCCGCCTGGATGCTGGTGCCCTATCACGCCTGGGTGACGGTTGCCGCCATCCTCAACTGGCGCTTCCTCGCGCTCAACGGGCCGAGGGGTCTCAGGGCGGCGGGGGATGGCCCACGAACGGCTTGGTCTGGTGCATCACCACCTGCGAGCTGATCCGCGCGACCGGTGAGGGCGGCTGCGCCCAGCTGGCGGTGAGGTCGCGCCACTCCTCCATGCTCGCCACCCGAACCTTGACCAGATAGTCGGAGCCGCCGCTGATCTCGGCGGCTTCGAGCACCCGCGGATCGTTGCGAAACAGGGCCTCGACTGCGCGGAAATCGGCCGGCTCGTGGCGGGCGAGCGCCACTTCGGCCACCAGGGTCAGGCCGGCGCCGAGCCGCGCCGGGTCGACCCGCGCGCCATAGCCGAGGATCACGCCGTCCCGCTCGAGCCTGCGCACGCGGGCAAGGCAGGCCGAGGGCGAAAGCGCAACCCGGGCCGCGAGCGCGGCATTGGTGATTCGCCCCTCGCGCTCGAGGATGGCGACGATCCTGCGGTCGATCCGGTCAAGCGCGTCCATCGGGCCTCCATCGCGTCGCGGGTCATGCTGGCGTTCGCCGCAGAATCTGCGGCCCGTGCCGCAGAAAATCGTTACACCCGCGCCCCGACATCGGGCAAGGGAAACCCATGGCGGACGTCCGGCTCGACGATTGGGAGGTGCGCGCAGCCCGCGCGGACGATCTCGACGCGCTTCTCGCGCTGGCCAGCCAGACCGGAGGCGGCTTCACCAACCTGCCGCAGGACCGGGCGGCGCTCGCCGCGCGGCTGGAGCGGTCGCAGGCGAGCTTCGCTTCGCCTGCCGCGCCGGATGGTCTCTACATGCTGGTCCTCGCCCACCGGCCGAGCGGACGGGTGGGCGGCACTGCCGCCATCTTTGCCGGGATCGGCTCGCCCTGGCCCTTCTATTCCTACAAGATCACCACCATCGCGCTGCACAGCCGCGAGCTCGGCCGGACCTTCCGGACCCGGGTCCTCCACCTCGTCAACGACTTCGACGGCGCGAGCGAGGTGGGCGGCCTGTTCCTCGCGCCCGACCTGCGCGCGGGCGGGCTCGGCCGGCTGCTCGCGCGCGCGCGCTACCTCTTCATCGCCCGCCACCGCGACCGCTTCGCCGACCGCTGCGTCGCCGAGCTGCGCGGGGTCATCCTGCCCGATGGCTCCTCGCCCTTCTGGGACGGGCTGGCCGGCCGCTTCTTCGGCATGGACTTCGTCGAGGCGGACCGGTTCAACAGCCTGCACGGCAACCAGTTCATCGCCGACCTCATGCCCAAGTATCCGGTCTATGAAGCGCTCCTTCCCGAGGCCGCCGCGGCGGTCATCGGCGTCGAGCATCCCGACGGGCGCGCCGCGCGGCGGATGCTCGAGGCCGAAGGCTTCCGCTTCAACGCCTATGTCGACATCTTCGACGGCGGCCCGACGCTCGATGTCGAGACCGACCGCATCCGGACGCTTGCCATGGCCCGCCGCGCCCAGGTGACGGCGGGCGCGCCGCCGGCCGACGCGCCCTGCGCCCTCATCGCCGTGGGCGCGCTCGCCGGGTTCCGCGCCATGGCCGTGCCCGCCGCAATCGCCGAAGGGGCCGCCCGGCTGCCGGAGGCAGCCGCTGCCGCGCCAGGCGAGGAGATCCTCCATGCCCCCTTCTGAGACGCTGCGGAGCATCCGCCCCCATGATGGCAGCCTGATGTGGGAAGGCCCGGCCGACCCGCCCGAGGCGGTCGCAGCCGCGGTCGGCAGGGCCCGGGCCGCGGCGCCGGGCTGGGCGGGGGCGCCGCTCGAGACCCGCATTGCGGTTGCCCGCCGCTACGCCGAGGTCGTGACGGCCCATGCCGAGGCCCTTGCTCGCACCATCGCCGAGGAAACCGGCAAGCCCTTCTGGGAAGCGAAGGGCGAGGCGGCCTCGGTCGCCGCCAAGGTCGCCATCTCGATCGAGGCCCACGCCGTGCGCACCGGCACCCTCACGCGCCCGTTCGCCGCCGATCCGGCGGGTGCGACCCAGGCCGTCCGCCACAAGCCGCATGGCGTGCTTGCCGTGCTCGGGCCCTACAATTTCCCGGCCCACCTGCCCAACGGGCACATCGTGCCCGCGCTGATCGCGGGCAATGCGGTCGTCTTCAAGCCCTCCGAGCTGACGCCGGCAACGGGCGCGCACATGGCGCGACTGTGGGCCGAGGCCGGGCTTCCCGAAGGCGTTCTCCAGCTGGTGCAGGGTGGCGCGGAGACCGGCCGGGCGCTCGCCGGCGCCGACATCGACGGCCTCCTGTTCACGGGCTCGGCGACGACGGGGGCTGCGCTCGCCCGCCAGTTCGCCGAAACGCCCGGCCGCATCCTCGCGCTCGAGATGGGCGGCAACAACCCGCTCGTCGCCTGGGACCTCGCCGACGCGCACCTCGATGCGGCCGCGCGCGTCGTCGTCCAGTCGGCCTTCCTGTCCGCCGGCCAGCGCTGCACCTGCGCGCGGCGGCTCATCGTCGAGGACGGCCGCGAGGGCCCGCTCATCGACCGGGTCGTCGCGCTTCTCGAGCGGATGCGGATCGGCGCGCCCTTCGACGAGCCGCAGCCGTTCATGGGCCCGCTCATCGACATGCGCGCGGCCGCGCAGGTGGAAGCCGCCTTCGCGGCGCTGCCCGGCCGGGTGCGCGTGCCGCTGCGGCGGCTCGATCCGGCGCTCCCCTTCCTTTCGCCCGGGATCGTCGACACGACCGGCGAAGTCGCGCCCGATATGGAGATCTTCGGCCCCGTGCTGCAGCTGATCCGGGTGCCGAGCTTCGCTGCCGCCCTGCAGGCCGCCAATGCCACCCGCTTCGGCCTTGCCGCCGCGCTCGTCGGCGGCGATCGCGCGCTGTTCGACCGCTTCTGGGCCGGGACCCGGGCCGGAGTCGTCAACTGGAACCGGCCGACCAACGGCGCCGCCTCCTCCGCGCCGTTCGGCGGCATCGGCTGGTCCGGCAACCACCGGCCCTCGGCCTATTATGCCGCCGATTCCTGCGCCTTTCCGGTCGCCGGAATCGAGGGGCCGACGCCCCACGCACCGCTCGTCACGGGGATTGGCTGATGCCCGAACTCCAGCTCGATGGCCTGGTCGGCCCAAGCCACAACTATGCCGGGCTGAGCCTCGGGAACCTCGCGGCCACGAGCAATGCCGGCGCCGTCTCGGCACCGCGCGCGGCCGCGCTCCAGGGCCTTGCCAAGATGCGCCTGGTCCTCGGGCTCGGCGTGCCGCAGGGGCTGCTCCTGCCGCACGACCGGCCCAACCTCGGCCTGCTGCGCGCCATGGGCTTCGACGGGAACGACCGCGCCGTGCTCACGGCCGCGCATGGCGAGGATGCAGCGCTCGTCGCCGCCGCCTGGTCGGCCTCGGCGATGTGGACTGCCAACGCGGCGACCGTCAGCCCGGCGGCCGACACCGCCGACGGGCGGACGCACATCACGGTCGCCAACCTCGCGACCATGCCGCACCGGGCGCAGGAGTGGCCCGCAACGCTCGCCCAGCTCCGCCTCGCCTTCGCCGATCCGCGCCACTTCGTCGTCCATCCGCCGGTGCCGGCGAGCTTCGGCGACGAGGGGGCCGCCAACCACATGCGGCTCGCCCCTGGCCACGAGGCGCCGGGCCTCGAGGTCTTCGTGTATGGCGAGAATCCGGGGGGGCGCTTTCCGGCGCGGCAGCATCCGCGCGCCTCGGCCGCCGTCGCCCGCCGGCACGGCCTGCGCCGCGTCCTCCTTGCCCCCCAGGCCGACTGCGCGATCGAGGCCGGCGCCTTCCACAATGACGTGGTCGCGGTTGCCAACGGGCCGGTCCTCCTCGCCCATGAACAGGCCTTCGCCGATCGCGACGGGCTTGTCGCCCGGCTGGCCGCCGAGGTGCCGGGCTTCTGCCTCGTCGAGGCGCCCGCCGGCGAGGTCAGCCTCGAGGATGCCGTCGGCTCCTATCTGTTCAATGCCGCGCTGCTTTCGGTGGAGGGCGGGATGGCGCTCGTGCTGCCGGGCGAGGCGCAGGCGAATCCGCGGGTGTGGCGCTGGCTCCAGCGGGTGGTGCAGGACCCGGCCAACCCCATCCACACGCTGCATGTGCGCGATCTCAGGGAATCGATGCGCAACGGCGGCGGGCCGGCCTGCCTGCGCCTCAGGGTGCAGCTGTCGGACGCGGCGCTTGCCGCAGTCGACCGGCGGGTCCTCCTCGACGAGGCCAGGCTCGACGCGCTCGAGCGGCTGGTGGAGCGCTGGTGGCCGGAGCGGATCGCGCCGGCCGACCTCGGCAACCCGGATCTCATGGACCAGTGCCGGGCGGCGCGGCGGGCGCTGCTCGACGCCCTCGGCATTGCGCCCCGGGAACTCGGCGAGGCCTGACGACCGGCCCGACTGCCGGCGTGCCGGCCGGGGCGGGGGTCAGCCGCGGGGCTGGCCGATGGTGCGCCAGGCGGCCGCAATCTCCTCCGCCGCGAAGGTCGCCGAGGCAAGCGCGGCGGCGCTCCCGTCCATCAGCTGCGCGCGGAGCAGCGCATAGGCGCGGCCGAGTGCGTCGGCGACTTCGCCGCCGCGGTCATGATCGAGCGTCGAGTCGAGGCCGTCGATGATGGCGAGCGCCCGTTCGGTCGCGCGCACCCGGCGCACGGCCTCGGCCTGCTGGGCCGCGTCGCGCGCCTCGCGCAGCAGCTGGGTGAGGCGATCGAACAGCATCATGACGAGCTCGTGCGGCGACGCGGCGGCCACGCGCGCCTCGAGCGTGACGGAGCGATAGTGCCGGAGGGCAGCGCTGCGGTTCTCCCCCTGCATGGCCGGGCGAGGGCGGAGCAGCTGGTCGGCGGCGGGGAACGGCATTCCTGGGGTCCTTCAGATCGGTGCTGTCATCGGGTGCGGTTTGCGAACCAGAGGTCGATTTGTTGTTGGAGGAAGGTCTGGGTGGCGCGGCTGCGGCCGATGAGCAGGTCGGCGCCGGCGAACTGGCGGGTCAGCGCGGCCTCGAGCCGCTCCATCCGGGTGTCGAGATTGGCCCGCGCCCGGGCGATGGCCTCGGCCTCGCGGGAGAGAGCCGTCGGCTGCCCCGGCCGGCCGTCGACTGCAACCGCCAGCTGGACCGCGAGCTGGCGCAGCGGCCCGCCCGGCGAGAACAGGCTGCCCTGGTCGGCAAGGGCCCGCACCATCTTCTCGACCGCGGCCGGATGGTCCGCCACCATCTGCTGCAGCCGGGCTTCGTCCACCTCGATGCTGCCCTCCCGGGTCAGGCGAAGGCCGAGCTCGGCGAGCCGGGTGGGAGCATTGCCCTCGGGCGCGATGAGCTGCCGCGTGGTGAGCGCCGTGAGCGACTGGATGGTGCGGCGGGTGGTCGAGTCCGCCACCAGCGCGCCGGCATCCGAAGTGGCGTTCGGCGCGCGGGAGAGTTCGCGCCCGATGCCGAGCAGCTCGCTGAGGGCGCTGCCGAGGTCGCGGACGACGGAGGCAAGCTCGGTCGCCGACCGCTCGGCCGAGAGCGTGACACTGACCCCGGGTGCAGCCCGCAGGAGGGTGAGCGTCGCATCCGGGACAAGGTCGCTGACCTGGTTGTCGGGGCGCCGAAGGGTGATCCCGTCCTTCACCAGCTCGGCATCGGCGGCAACCACGGTGCGCGAAAGGCCGCCGCCGCCCACGGTGAAGGCGAAGTCGGCAAGCCCCGGATCCCCGGCTGCCGTCACCGTGAAGCCCGAGGCTGCGCCATTCTCGCCCTTGAGCACCAGCCGCGACCCGTCGGCGTCGGTCAGGATCGAGGCCGTCACCGGCGCGCCGGCGGCGCTGGCGGCGGCATTGATCGCATCCCTGAGGCCGGTCAGGCTGTCCTCGGCCGGGCCCACGGTGACCACGAGATCGGGCACGGCCGAGGGCGTGAACCCCGTTGCCGCTCCCGTGCCCGCGACCGTCCCGAAGGCGAAGGTGAGCGTTCCCTGGCCGACCGCCGCCCCCGGATCGGCGCGGGAGGCGGAAGCGAGCGTCTGGGCGGCAGCGATCGCCCGGACCTCGATCGTCTGCGGCGCGAGCGTGGCCCCCGTCGCCAGGCGCAGACCGATCACCGTGGGGTCGGAAACCCGCGGCACCGCCGACACGCTGCCCGACTGGACCCGCTGCACCAGGGCCGTGTTGAGCGCGTCGAGCGCCGAGCGGAACTGCCCCAGCGCCGAGATGCGCGCGTCCACACGTTCCTGCCGGCGGTCGAGCAGGGCGACCTGCGGCTCGCGCTGGGCCTTCACCAGGTCCGCAACCAGGCTCTTCATGTCGATGCCCGAGCCGGCGCCGAGGGAGCCGAGGATGTTCATGCCTCCTCAAAACGGCAGGAGGAAGGGGGCGTTTAGGGACGTCGCGCCACTGCCTTGCCGCCATGGCATGTGCCTGCTAGCAGCGCGGAAGAGGCGGAGCTTCGCGGCTCGCTCCCGGTCGTGCCGGCCTTGCCCCGCACCCGCCGAGCGCGCCGCTTCCCCTCTCGCCCTGCGCGGGCGTCCGGCAGAAGGCCGGCAGCGCGGGGCCCGGTTTGGACAGGATGACGGACAACGGACGGGCACGGCTGAAGGAAGGGCATCCAGCGGGATCGCATCTTCCGCGCGCGCGTCGCCGTCAGGCTTCCTGCCGCATGCCTGCCGCCCGTGGGCGGCCCCATCGCCTCGCCACATCCACCCCCTTGGCCTCCGCGGCACCTGCGCTGCGCGGCCGGAGAGTTTTCCATGACCACACGCATGCTGATCGACGCCCGCCACCCGGAGGAGACCCGGGTTGCCGTCGTCAAGGGCAACCGCATTGAGGAGTTCGACTTCGAGGCCGCCTCGAGGAAGCAGATCAAGGGCAACATCTATCTCGCCAAGGTGACGCGCGTCGAGCCGTCGCTCCAGGCCGCCTTCATCGACTATGGCGGCAACCGCCACGGCTTCCTGGCCTTCTCGGAAATCCACCCGGACTATTACCAGATCCCCAAGGAGGACCGCGAGGCCCTGCTGAAGGAGGAGCAGCGGTTCGCCGAGGACCAGGGCGAAGGCGCGGCCGGCGGGGCCAATGGCGCCGACGGCGAGGCCGACGAGGGCGAGACCGGGCCGGAAGAGCATGGCGCGTCCGACGAGGCCGCCGCCGACGTGCTCCGCCGCCGCCGGATGCAGCTGCGCCGCCGCTACCGGATCCAGGACGTCATCCGCCGCCGCCAGGTCATGCTGGTGCAGGCGGTCAAGGAGGAACGCGGCAACAAGGGCGCGGCGCTCACCACCTACATCTCGCTTGCCGGTCGCTATGGCGTCCTCATGCCCAACACCGCCCAGGGTGGCGGGATCAGCCGCAAGATCGCCAACGCCGCGGACAGGAAGCGCCTGAAGTCGATCATCGCCGACCTCAGGCTGCCGCCGACGATGGGGGCGATCGTGCGGACCGCCGGAGTCTCCCGCACCCGGACCGAGATCCGCCGGGACTTCGACTATTTGACCCGGCTGTGGGACGAGATCCGCGAGAAGACCCTCGCCTCGACGGCCCCTGCGCTCATCTACGAGGACAATGACCTCATCAAGCGCGCCATCCGCGACATCTACACGCGCGAGATCGACGAGGTGCTGGTCGATGGCGAGGCCGGCTACCGCCAGGCCCGCGCCTTCATGAAGCTCCTGATGCCGAGCCACGCCAGGAAGGTGCAGCACTATTCCGACCCGGTGCCGCTGTTCCTGCGCGCCGGAGTGGAAGGGCAGCTGGCGGCGATGATGAACCCGGTCGTCCAGCTCAAGTCGGGCGGCTACATGGTGATCTCGCCGACCGAGGCGCTGGTCGCCGTCGACGTCAACTCGGGCCGGTCGACCCGCGAGCACAACATCGAGGAAACTGCGCTCCGGACCAACATCGAGGCGGCCGAGGAGATCGCCCGCCAGCTGCGGCTGCGCGACATGGCCGGCCTCATCGTCGTCGACTTCATCGACATGGAGGTCTCGGGCAACAACCGCAAGGTCGAGAAGGCGCTGAAGGATGCGCTGAAGGCCGATCGGGCGCGGGTGCAGGTCGGCCGCATCTCGTCCTTCGGCCTGCTCGAGATGAGCCGCCAGCGCCTGCGGACCGGCGTGCTCGAGGCCTCGACCGAGCCCTGCCCGCATTGCGGCGGCTCGGGCCTCGTGCGGACCGAAGGCTCGGCCGCACTCTCCGCACTCCGGCTCGTCGAGGAGGAGGCGGTGAAGGGCCGGGCAAGCCAGTTCCGCCTGCGCGCCGACCCGGGAGTCGCCATCTACATCCTCAACCGCAAGCGCGTCGAGCTTGCCGAACTGGAAACGCGCTACGGCATCCATGTCGAGATCGCGCCGGACCCGACGCTGACGGGCGCCCGCCTCGCCGTCGAGGGCAGCGGCCCGCCGCCGGCGCACGCGCCGAAGCCGGCGAGCCTTCCGGCGCCCCAGTTCCACGCGGAGGACGAGGAGGCCGGGGACGAGGCGGAAACCGGCGAGGACGAACGGCCTGAAGACGAGGAGCGGTCCGCGGAGGCCGGGACGGACGGCCGGGACATGGAGCAGGAGGAGCGCCGGGACGGCCGCAAGCGCAAGCGGCGGCGGCGCGGCGGCCGGGGCCGCCGGGCAAGGACCGAGGGCATCGGCGAGGCGGACGCGACCGTAGACTCCGGCTCCGCCGACGGCCCGGCCGTCGACGGCGACGAGGCCGGTGCGCCGGCCGAGCCGCCGGCGCC
>JAJUHA010000041.1 GCA_029268145.1 Sphingomonadaceae bacterium
GGCCCGGCGTGCGCCGGGCCGGGCTGCTGCTGGGGGCCGGGCTTGCGGCAGCGCTCGCCGCCGTGCCGGCAAGCGCGGCCCCCGCCGTGGCCGCCGCCGTGGCCGACGCCGTCGATCCGCAGGCCTCGACCATCACCGTGACGGCGACCCGGGCGCCCCTCTCCCTCCTCGAGGCGCCGGTGACCGTGACCGTCTTCGACCGGCGCGAGATGCAGGACGCGATGGTGGAGGACATCCGCGACCTGGTGCGCTGGGAGCCGGGCGTGAGCGTGCGGCGCCAGCCGGCGCGCTTTGGTGCGGCGCTCGGGGCGACCGGGCGCGACGGCAACGCCGGCTTCGCAATCCGCGGGCTGGACGGCAACCGCGTGCTGCTGCTGGTGGACGGAATCCGCCTGCCCGAGGCCTTCGCCTTCGGCGCGCAGGCGACCGGGCGCGATCTCGTCGACCTGGGGCTGGTGAAGTCCGTCGAGATCGTGCGCGGGGCGACGTCTGCCCTCTATGGATCGGACGGGCTGGCCGGTGCCGTCGCCTTCACCACCGCCGACCCCGGCGACCTGATGGGGGACGGCGAGCGGCTGGCGATGGTGGGGCGCACCGCCTTCGATTCGGCCGAGCGGCAGTGGACGGGAAGCGCCGCCGTGGCCGCGCAGGCGGGCAGGGTCTCGCTGCTGGCGGGTGCCACCGTGCGGCGCGGCCACGAGCTTTCGAACCAGGGGGAGGATGACGCGCCGGACGCGACAAGGACCGCGCCAAACCCGCAGGACCGGCGATCGGAGGCGTTCCTGGGGAAGCTTCTGTTCGCGCCGGCGAGCGGGCACCGGATCCGCGCCGCGGGCGAGCATTTCGCCGGTCGCACGGTGACCGAGGTGCTTTCGGGCCGGGCGCCGGTTCCGAGCCAGCCGGGCAGCGTGATCGACCTCGATGCCGACGACCGGGTGCGGCGGAGCCGGGCGAGCCTCGACTGGACCTTCACGCCGGCGGGCGGGCGGCTGGAGGAGCTGGTGCTGGCCGGCCACTGGCAGGCCGCCGAGGACCGCCAGTTCACCGCCGAGGACCGGCTGGGCCTGCCCGACCGGACCCGCCGCAACACGCTGGAGACCGAGCTGTTCGGCGCGGTGGCAACGGCGCGGCTGAAGCTTGCGACCGGGCCGCTCACCCACCGGCTGACGCTGGGGGCGGACTGGTCGCGGACCCGGCAGGAGGGGGTGCGCGACGGGACGGCGCCGACCCCGCCCGACGTCTTCCCGACCCGGGCCTTTCCGCCGACGCGGCTGGACCTTGCCGGGCTGTTCCTGGCCGACGAGATCCGGCTGGGCCGGCTCATCCTGTTCCCGGGCGTGCGGTTCGACCATTACCGGCTCGACGCGCGGCCCGATGCGCTGACGCCGGGGATGGAGGCTGCCGATTCGGCCGATGGCGAGGTGACGCCGAAGCTGGGCCTGACCTTCCGGGTGTCCGACGGGGTGAGCCTTGTTGCCAGCTTCGCCAGGGGGTTCCGGGCGCCTTCGCCGAGCCAGGTGAACCAGTTCTTCGAGAACCCGACCTCGCCCTTCTTCGCCTACCGCTCGCTGCCCAACCCCGACCTTCTGCCGGAGCGGAGCCGGACGCTGGAGGGCGGGCTGCGGTTCGACAGCGGGCCGGTCTCGGGCCAGCTGACCGCCTTTGCCGGGCGCTACCGCGACTTCATCAGCCAGGAGGTGGTGGGCGGCACCGGCACCATCGCCGACCCGGTGCTGTTCCAGTTCGTCAATCTCGAGCGGGTCCGGATCCGCGGGATCGAGGGGCGGGCGCGGGTGGCGCTTGGCCGGGGGGTGGTGCTGAACGGGGCCTTCGCCTGGGCCGAGGGCAGGTCTGACGACGGGTCGGGTGCGACCGTGCCGCTCATCTCGATCGACCCGCTCGAGCTGGTGGGCGGGATCGACTGGCGGCGCGCCGACGGCCGCGCCGGGCTGATGCTGACCGGTACGGCGGTGATGGCCCGGGAGCGGAGCGAGACCGAGGGGCTGTGCACGCCGGCCTGCCTGCCTTCCGACCAGTTCGGGACGCTCGACCTCACCGGCTTCCTCGAACTGCAGCCCGGCGTGGTGCTGCGGGCCGGGATCTTCAACCTGACCGACGCCGCCTATGTGGAGTGGAGCAGCATCCGCGGGCTTGCCGACACGGCGGGCAACCGGGCGGTGCGCGACGCCTTCACGGCGCCCGGGCGCAACGCCAGCGTCTCGCTGGCTCTCGCCTTCTGAAGGCGGGCGCGGGGCGGGCCGTTCAGGCGAGCCGGTCGCGGATGATGGCCGCACAGATGGCGCAGAAGGGATCCGGGCTGCTGCGCATGCGGCAGCGGTGCTGGGGGCGGTAGAGGCCCAAGCGACGGTAGCGGGCGCCCTCGAAGGTGCCGATGGTTCCGGCGGGGAGGTGGGCGCCGCCGTCGGCGGGCGCGGTGGGGACCGGGCTGGTCGTGGTGGCGACGGCTGCCCAGGGGGCGAGGCGCGGATCGGCCTTGTCGGTCACATTGGGTTCGAGCCCGGCTGCCGGGCGCGGCGGCGGGTCGGGGTTGTCGCTGTCATACTCGTCGGCGAGGCCGAGGGCGTGGCCGATCTCGTGGAGGGCGATGTCGGTCCAGGCTTCGTGCGGGCCGGACGTCGTGGTGGTCCAGGCGATGGGAAAATGACGGTCGCCGCCGGCGCCGCCGCGCCGGTCCAGGTTCATGACGACGATGGCGCAGTCGGGGCGGCGCGGCGCGCGGCGATAGGCGCGGTCGAGGAAGGCCCGGGTGAGCGGGCGGTCCCCGTAGAGGAGGTCGGTGCCGGGATGCTGGCTGAGCGGGCCGAACAGGCCGCGCGCCGGATCGGACGGCCAGAACAGGGCGTCGACGGCGATGCGGCCGGGGAGGCTGCGGAAGGGCTCGGCCGCCTCGATGGCGGCGAGGAGGGTTCGGGCGGCGGCGAGGAAGGCGGTCTCGGAGTCGAAGCGCTCGGCCATGGCGGCGAGGAGGAAGCGGGGGGACGGGCTGCCGAGGCGGTGGATGCGCCGGGGGCGCCGGGGCCTCGGGCTCGCCGTCTCGCGGATGCCGGCCTCGAGGGGAAGATGGCCCGGAAGCTCGAGGCGGAAGCGGGTGGCACCGGCGGGCAGGCGCGTCATGAAGGCGATCATGGGCTGGCCGGACACGCGGGCGAGCGGGCTGCCGGCCCCGGGTGCGGGCGCCTCGAGATGGGGGGCGGGAGCGACTGCGACCCGGCGGCGGCGGCCGACCGGAGCGCCGGAGGACGCGAGGAAGCGGACCATGGCCTCGGCAGGCGCGCCCTGCGCTGCTGCCCCGGGGAAAGGCGGGGGCGCGGCGACGACCATGCGGATGGGACCCATGCGGCAACCTCCGGCGACAGGATAGCGCGGACGGGGCGCGCTGGCGAGCATTGCCGGGCGCGGCGCGGACCATTAGCCGGAAGGCCATGCGGCGGACGGTCATCATCGGGGCGTCGGGCGGGATCGGCGGCGCGCTCGCCGACCTGGCCGAGGCGCGCGGCGAGGCGGTGCTCCGCCTCTCCCGGCCGGCGATCGACGCGATGCGGCCCGAGACCTTCGCGGCTGCCGCCGACGCGCTCGACGGGCCGGTCGGCCGGGTGGTGGTGGCAGCGGGCCTCCTCCACCGCGACGGGGCGGGGCCGGAGCGGGACGTGCGGATGCTCGACCCCGAGTGGCTGCTCGAATGCTACCGGGCGAACGCGGTGGTCCCGGCGATGGCGGCGCGAGCCTTCGCCCCCAGGCTCGCCAGGGAGGGCTGCGCGCTGTTCGCCGTGCTGACCGCCAGGGTCGGCTCGATCGGCGACAACCGGCTGGGCGGCTGGTACGCCTACCGGATGGCCAAGGCGGCGGCGAACCAGCTGGTTGCGACCCTTGCCGTCGAGATGCGGCGCCGGAACCCGGCCGCCTGCGTGGTGGCGCTCCACCCCGGGACGGTGGACACGCCGATGTCGAAGCCCTTCCAGCGCAACCTGAAGCCCGGCCAGCTGGTGCCGCCGGAGGTGGCGGCGGCCAACCTCAATGCCGTGATGGACGCGCTCTCGCCGGCGGATTCGGGGCGGTTCCTGGCGTGGGACGGCAGCCCGATTCCCTGGTGATGCCGCGGCGCTGACGCCGCTGTGCCGCGATTGCGCCACAATGGCTCCCCACCTCGGGGGCATGAGACGGATTGCGACCCTTGCTGCCCTGCTGCTGGCCGCGCCTGCGCTTGCCTCGGGCGCGGTGCTGGTGGAGGGCGCGCCCAACAGCCGGCCGATCCGGATGGGCGACGATGCCGCGGCCTGCGCGCCCGGGAGCCGCGAGCCGGCGGTCAGGGTGCGGGTGGAGGGGCTCAGGTCCCGCGCGGGCCATGTGCGCGCCGAACTCTATCCGGCGACCGAGGCCGACTGGCTGAAGCCGGACCGCCTGCTCGAGCGCGAGGGCAAGCCGTTCCGCCGGGCCTGGCTGCCGGTGCCGGCCTCGGGGCCGGTCGAGCTGTGCCTCAAGGTGCCGGCGCCGGGCGTCTACGGCGTCTCGGTGGTGCACCAGTCTTCGCCGCGCTGGAAGTTCGACCTCTTCCGCGATGGCGCGGGCTTCTCGGGCAATCCGCGGATCGGGCGGGCGAAGCCGGGGCCGGACGCGGTGGCCTTCCGCGCCGGCGCCGGCCGCGTCGACCAGGTCGTGGTGATGAACTATCTGCAGGGCCTCGCCTTCCGGCCGCTCCGGCGGCCCGTGGAGCACATGGCGGGAGCGGGCGGGCGCGACGCGGGCGCCAACTGATGCACATCGTCGACGTGGCCGAATTCTACGCCCCGCTCGGCGGCGGCGTGAAGACCTACATCGACGCCAAGCTCGCCTTCGCGGCGAGCGCGGGGCACCGGGTGACGGTGCTGGCGCCCGGCCCCGAGGACCGCGACGAGGAGCGGCCGGGCGGGATGGTGCGCTATCTTGCGGCGCCGGCCATTCCGGTCGACCGCCGCTACCACCTGTTTGCCGGCGTGAAGCGGATCCATGCCGCGCTCGATGCGCTCGCCCCCGACATGGTCGAGGCCTCCTCCTTCATGATGGGGGCAGTCGCCGTGGCGAGCTGGCCCGGCCGGGCGCCCAAGGCGCTGGTGCTCCATGCCGATTTCGTGGCGCAGCACCCGCAGACCTGGTTCCGCAACCTGCTTTCGCCACGGGCGGTCGACCTCGGCTGCTTCTGGTACTGGGGCTATCTCGCGGCACTCTCCAGGCGCTTCGACCGGGTGGTGGCGGGCACGCGCTGGATGCAGGAGCGGGTGGCGCGCGAGGGCGGGATCCGGGCCGCCATGGTGCCCTGGGGGATCGACCTTTCCCTGTTCACGCCGGACAAGCGCGACGAGGGCCTGCGGGCCGAGCTGCTCGGCCTTCTCGGCCTGCCGGAGACGGCGCGGCTCATTGTCGGCATCGGCCGGCACCACCACGAGAAGCGCTGGCCGATGCTGTTCCGCGCCGTGGCCCGCGCCGGCCGCGAGGTGCCGCTGGGGATGGTGCAGCTGGGCGACGGGTTCGACCGCGCGCGGGTGGAGCGGGCGGCGGCGGCCGCGGGCAATGTGCGGCTGCTCGGCCATGTGGCCGACCGGGAGCTGGTGGCGCGCATCCTCGCCTCGGCCGACGGCTTCGCCCATGCCAGCCGGGCCGAGACCTTCGGCCTCGTCGCCTCGGAGGCGCTGGCGAGCGGCACGCCGCTGGTGCTGCCCGATGCCGGCGGCTGCTCGGACGCGGCGGACCCGGCCTGGGGCGAGAGCTATCGCGCCGGCGACGAGGCCGACGCGGCGCGGGCGCTGGTGGCCCTGGCGCGGCGTGATCCCGAAGCGCTCAGGGCCGCTGCCATCGAGGGCCGGCGGACCCGGGTGATCTCGACCGCCGAGCATTTCGCCCGGCTGTTCGCCCTCTATGCCGGAACCCTGCCGCCGGCCTCGGACCCGCTGGCAGCCGGCGCCGAGGTGGCCGGGGCGCTCGACGTGCCGCTCGCCGGGGCGGGAGCGGCAGCTCCGGCCTGAGCCGGGGCGGGGGCGGCGGCCTGAGCCCCGTCCTCGGCCGGCGGCGCCGGGCGCCAGTGGCGGTGGAAGCCGAGCACCCCATCCGCGAGCGGGGCGTGGCGGATGAGGCGCAGATCCTTCAGGTAGTTCTGGTGGACCTTCCACGGATGTCTCGAGCCGCGCCGGGGCAGGATGGCGAGCGACCGCTGGACATAGCCCGAGGTGAAGTCGAGCCAGGGCTCGTGCGTGAGCGTCGGGTCCCGGTTCTCGGCGACCGCGACCGCGGCGCCCCTCTCCGCGAGCGCGTTGAGGAGGCGGCAGGCGAATTCGGCGGTCAGGTCCGCCTTCAGCGTCCAGGAGGCGTTGGTGTAGCCGAACACCGAGACGAGGTTGGGGATGCCGTCGAACATCATCGCCTTGTAGGTGAAGCGGCCGGGGAGATGCTGGGGGACGCCGTCGATCGAAACCGCAACGCCGCCCATGAGGCGGAGCTGGAGGCCGGTCGCCTTGACCAGGATGTCGGCTTCGAGGTGGCGGCCCGAGGAGGTGGTGACTCCGGTTTCGGTGACCTCGGCGATGGTGTCGGTGACGACTTCGGCGCGGCCGTCGCGGATGGCGCGGAACAGGTCGCCATCGGGGACGAGGCAGAGGCGCTGGTCCCACACCCTGTAGCGGGGGGTGAAGTGGGCGGCGATCTGCTCCTCGGGAAGGTCGGCCCTCAGCAGCTCGAGCAGGCGGCGGCCGACCCGTTCGGGCCGGCGGCGGGCGAGGTCGAAGAACCAGCGCTGCAGCGCGATGTTGCGCCAGCGGACGAGGACATAGGCAAGCCGCGACGGCAGGAGGGCGCGGACCGCGTTGGCGATCCGGTCCTCGCTGGGGCGGCTCACCATCCAGGTCGGGCTGCGCTGGAGCATGGTGACATGGGCGGCGGTCTTCGCCAGTTCGGGGACGATGGTGACGGCGGTTGCGCCCGAGCCGATGACGACGACGCGCCTGCCCCCGTGGTCGAGGCCGTCTGGCCAGTGCTGGGCGTGGAAGCGGATGCCGGCGAAGCGCTCCTCGCCCGGAAGCGGCGGATCGTGCGGCTCCTCGTAGCTGTAGTAGCCGGCGCACATGAGGAGCATGGACGCGGTGTAGCGCCGGCTGCCCTCGGGCGTTTCGGCAGTCACCGTCCAGCGGTTGGCGGCCGTGTCCCAGTCGGCCGAGGTGACCCGGTGGTTGTAGCGGATGTGCGGGGTGATGCCCGCCTCCTCGGCGGTTTCGGTGAGGTAGCGGAGAATGGCGGGGCCGTCGGCGATGGCCTTCGCCTCGGTCCAGGGCCGGAAGCGGTAGCCGAGCGTGAACATGTCGGAATCCGAGCGGATGCCGGGGTAGCGGAAGAAATCCCAGGTGCCGCCGAGCCGGCTGCGCGACTCGAGGAGGAGGAAGCGCCTGCCGGGGCAGCGGCTGGCGATGTGCCAGGCCATGCCGATGCCGGAGAGGCCGGCGCCGACGATGAGGGCATCGACAGGAACGGGCGGCTGGTCGGTCATGGACGGGCTCCCTCGGGGCGAACGCCTTTCCCGGAGCGAGCCTGCACCGGCTGGCGCGGACGCGCAAGCATGGACGGGTGCGCGCCGGCGTGGCAGGGCGGCGGCGGACGGGAGCGGGGAGGCGCTGGATGGCGTGGATGGCGGTTGCGGATTTCCTGGCCGTGGCGAGGGGGATCGACCGGCCCGAGGACGTGGTGGTGGGGCGCGACGGGCGCGTCTTTGCCTCCGAGCACCAGTGCGCGGTGGCCGAGATCCACGCCGACGGCGGCTTCACCCGGATGGGGCCGAAGGGGGGTGCGCCCAACGGGATCACCATGGACGCCGGGGGCCGAATCCTCATCGCCAACTTCGGCATCTATGATGGCGCGCCGGGCCCGCTGGAGCGGTTCGACCCGGAAACCGGCGTGCACGAGACGCTGGTTGCCGAGATCGGCGGGCGGCGGCTGGTCTCCTGCAACTATCCGGTGGTGGGCCGGGATGGCACCATCTGGTGCACCCATTCGACCTGGGCCTCGACCTGGCCCGAGGCGCTCGACGGGCGTGCCGACGGCTTCGTCTTCGCCCTCCTTCCCTCGGGCGAGGTGAAGGTGGCAGCCGAGGGGCTGCGCTTTGCCAATGGCTGCGCGCTCGATGAGGGCGAGCGGCACCTCTATGTCTGCCAGACGAGCGCGGCCAACGTGCTGCGCTTTCCCGTGCTGGGGCCCGGCGAACTGGGGCCGGGCGCGCCCTACGGGCCGGTGCTGGGGCCGCTGCTCGAGGGGCCGGTCGACCCGGCCAGCCCGCCGCCGCCGGAGATCTTCCGCAACCTCGGCTACACCGACGGCTGCGGCTTCGACGCCGAGGGGAATCTGTGGGTGACGCTGCCGGCGGCGAACCGGATCGTCGCCATCACGCCTTCGGGCGCGGTGGAGACGGTGGTGGACGACCCCGAGGGCGCGCTGTTCGACCACCCGACCAACGTGAGCTGGGGCGGGGCGGACATGCGCGACCTCTATGTCGGGTCGATCCGGGCGGACTTCGTGCTGAAGGCGAGGAGCCCCGTGCCGGGCGCGCGGATGGTGCACCAGCGCTGAGCGCCAGCGGCGGCGCGCCGCCTTGCGCGGCCGTGCTGCAGGTGCGAAGGGGGCGGCCATGGCGGAGCGGAAGACCCAGATCGTGATTGCCGGCGGCGGCGCAGGCGGGCTGGAGCTGGCGCGCCGGCTGGGGGCGCGCTATGGCCGCAGGGCGCACGACATCATCCTCATCGACCGCAGCCGGACCCATGTCTGGAAGCCGCTGCTGCACGAGGTGGCGGCCGGATCGCTCGACGCCAATCTCGACGAGGTGGGCTATCGGAGCCACTGCCACCGCTGGGGCTATCGCTTCTTCCACGGCAGCCTGGCCGGGATCGACCGGGAGACGCGGGAGGTGGTGCTCGCGCCGATGGTGGACGAGGACGGGCGCGAGCTGGTGGGGGAGCACCGCATCCGCTACGACTGGCTGGTGCTGGCGGTGGGCTCGGTCACCAACGACTTCGGCACGCCGGGGGTGCGCGAGAACTGCATCTTCCTCGACAATCGCGAGCAGGCCGACCGGTTCCGCAACCGGCTGCTGAACCATTGCCTCAGGGTGTCGCGGAAGATGAGTGCCGACCCAGGGGCCGACGAATATGTGGAGATCGTGGTGGTGGGGGGCGGCGCGACGGGGGTGGAGCTTTCGGCCGAGCTCTACAACGCGGCGGCGGGTCTCCGGCACTATGGGCTCGAGGTGTTCGACGAATCGCGCCTCAAGGTGACGCTGGTGGAGGCGGGGCCGCGGATCCTGCCGGCGCTGCCCGAGCCGCTGGCCGCCGCGGCGCGGGCGGAGCTCGAGGCGCTCGGGGTGCGGGTGCTGGAAAGGACGCGGGTGGTGAAGGCCGAGCCCGGCGCAATCCTGACGGCGGACGGGCAGCGCATTCCCGGCGACCTCATGATCTGGGCAGCCGGAGTGCGCGGCGCCGACTATCTGCGGGACATCGGCGGGCTGGAGACGACGCCCAACGCGCAGCTGGTGGTGGGGCCGACGCTGCAGACGACGCGCGACGCGCGGATCTTCGCCATGGGGGACTGCGCCTTCTTCCGGCCCGAAGGCGCCGAGCGGCCGGTGCCGCCGCGGGCGCAGGCGGCGCACCAGATGGCCGAGACGGTGTTCCACAACCTGGTGGCGGCCCAGGAGGGGCGGCCGCTCAGGCCCTTCGTGTATCGCGACAAGGGCTCGCTCGTCTCGCTGTCGCGCTTCTCGACCGTGGGGAGCCTGATGGGGAATCTGGTGGGCGGGCGGATGGCGGTGGAGGGGCGGCTGGCGCGCCTCATGTATCTTTCGCTCTACCGGATGCACCTGCTGGCGATCCATGGCTGGCTGAAGGGGCTGGCGCTGATCGCGGTGGGGCATGTGAACGCCGTGGTCAGGCCGAAGCTGAAGCTGCACTGATGGCGGTGCGGGCGGCGCGCGACGGGCCGGTGCTGACCGTGACGCTCGCGCGGGCCGCCCACCGCAACGCGCTGACGGTTGCGATGCTCGAGGAGCTGGAGCGGCTGGCCGACGCGCTTGCCGCCGACGGGGAGGTGCGGGCGGTGGTGCTCAGGGCCGAGGGCCCGGACTTCTCGGTCGGGATGGACCTTGCCGCGATGGAGGCGGGCGGGGAGCGGGCGGCCATCGCCGTGATGCGGCGCGTGGCGCGCCAGGGGGCGCGGACGCTGCGGGCCTGGCTGGAGGTGGACCAGCCGGTCGTCTGCGCGCTCAGGGGTGTTGCGACCGGCGGCGGGGCGTGCCTTGCGAGCGCGTGCGACTTCCGGATCGCCGCGACGGACGCGCGGCTGGGCTATGGCGAGGTGCGCCTCGGGATTCCGCTGATGTGGAACGCGGTTGCGCCCCTCGTGGCGCTCGTCGGGCCGGCGCGGGCGAAGCGGCTGGTGCTGACGGGGCAGCTCATGAGGGCGGAGACGCTGGCGGCCTGGGGGATGGTGGACGAGGTGGCCGACGACCCCGAGGACAGGGCGCTGGCGCTGGCGCGCGAGCTTGCCGCGCTGCCGCCGGTTGCCGTGCAGATGGCCAAGCGCAGCATCAATGCGCTGGCGCACGCGCTGGGCGGGGGGGTGCTGCATGCGGATGCCGACCAGTGGCTGCTGGCGACGCTGACGGCGGACCACCGGGAGGCAGTGCGCGCGTTCCGGGAGAAGCGGGCCGGGCGGTTCGAGGGGCGCTAGGCGGAAGCAAGGAGGGCCGGGGCTCAGCCGCCGCGGACGCCGCCGATGTAGGTGCGGCGCCTGACCGGAGCGATGGCGGCCGCGCCGGGCTGGCGGACGAGCGCGAGCGCTTCGGCGAGCGGCATGGGACGGCCGGTGAGCCAGCCCTGGACATGGGTGCAGCCATGGGCCTCGAGGAAGTGGCGCTGGGCCTCGGTCTCGACGCCTTCGACGACGCAGTCGAGATCGAGGCCGCGGGCGAGCGCGATGATGGTGCGGGCGAGCAGCTCGCAGCGGCGGTCGCGCCCGATGGCGGCGGTGAAGCTCCTGTCGACCTTGAGGCAATCGACCGGGAGCGTGCCGAGGTGGGCGAGCGAGGCGTGGCCGGTGCCGAAATCGTCGAGGGCGATGCGCACGCCCGCCGCACGCAGCGCGTCGAGGTGGCCGGCGAGACGGGCGATGCTGCGGTCGAGGAGGACATTCTCGGTGATCTCGAGCTCGAGCGCCGAGGCGGGCAGCCCCGCCTCGGCGAGGCGGGCGAGGACCTGGGTTGCGAAATCCTCGGCGATGAGCTGGGCAGTCGAGATGTTGACGCTGACGCGGATCGTGCGGCCGGCGGCGGCCGAGAGCGCGCGCGCGGCCTCGAGCGACTGGGCGAGGATGGCCTGGCCGAGCAGGCCGGCGAGGCCATGCTCGTCGGCGGCGGCGACGAAATCGGGCGGCGGGATGGGCGAGCCCTCGTCGGTCCAGCGGGCGAGCGCCTCGAAGCCGTCGATCTGCCCGGTGGCGGGGCGGACCTGGGGCTGGAGGGCGACGGCGACCTCGCCACGGGCAAGCGCGCGGCGCAGCCGCTCGGCCAGGCGGCGGCGGGTGGCGAGCTCCTCGGCGAGATCGGCGGTGTAGGCGACGGCGCGGCCGCGGCCGCGGTGCTTGGCGGCATAGAGGGCGCGATCGGTCCGGCGGAGCAGCTCCTCGCAGTCGGCGATGTCGGGCGTGGCGGTCGCGAGCCCGATCGAGAGCGAGGGGACGAGGGTCATGCCGGCGAGCCGCAGCGGCCGGGTGCAGCGGGCGATGACGTCGCTGGCGCGCGCCTCGGCCTCGGCCTGGCCGACCTCGGGGAGGAAGAGGGCGAATTCGTCACCACCGAGGCGGGCGACCGTGTCGGTCCGGCGGACGGCGCGGGCGAGGCGGCGGGCAACGAGGCGGAGGAGCAGGTCCCCGGCCTCGTGGCCATAGCTGTCATTGACCGACTTGAAATGGTCGACATCGACGAGGAGGAGGGTGCCGGCCGGCGGCGTGCCCGGCGCCACGCTGGCCTTCATGGCCTTGAGGCTGGTCATGAAGCCGGCCCGGTTGAGGAGGCCGGTCAGGGAATCGCGGCTGGCGGCGTCGCGCGCCTGCAGCTCGGCGGCCTTGAGCGCAGTGATGTCGGTGCGGACCCAGATGAGATTGCCCGACGGCGTGCGCTTCGAGGAGGAGAGGAGCCAGCGGCCGTCGGGCAGGCGGGTCTCGAGTGCATCGACTCCACCGGCGATCCGCTCCGCGCCCTCGCGGGCGAGCCGGTCGAGCCGGCCGCTGCCGCCGTCCGGGATTCCGAGTTCGCGCTGGAACCAGGCGCGTGCGGACTGCTCGATCGGGCAGCCCGGGACGAGCACGTCGGCCAGGCCCGGGAACCAGTCGAGCAGCATGCGGTTGGCGAGCAGCAGGCGGTTCTCGGCGTCGTAGGCGGACAGAAGGACCGGGACGCTGTCGACCACGTCGCGCAGCAGCGTCTCGGCGTTGCGGCGGGCGGTCACGTCCTCCTCGATGGCGACGAAGCCGGCGAGCGCGCCATCCTCGCCGCGGATGGGGGAGATGGAAAGGCCGATCCAGTAGGGCTGGCCGCTGGCGTGGTAGTTCAGGATCTCGCCGTGGAAGGGCTGGCCGGCGCCGAGCGCCGCGCCGATGGCGCGCACGGTGGCCGGGTCGGTCCCGGGGCCCTGGAGGAGGGTGCCGGGCTTGCGGCCGAGGAAGGCGGCAACGGGATGGCCGGTGAGGCGGGCGAAGGCCGGGTTGGCCCAGACGGCGCGGCCCTCGGCGTCGGCGACGATCGCGGCGTTCGACATCTGCTCGACGACCAGGGCGAGGCGGCGGTGCTCGTCGGCGCGGGCGGTCGTCTCGGTCACGTCCTCGCAGGTCCCAAGGAGCCAGCGCATCGCGCCATCGGGGCCAGGAAGGGCGCGGCCGCAGGAGCGCAGCAGGACGGTGCGCCCCGCGGCAGTGACGAGGCGGTTGGTCTGGTCCCACGGCTGGCCGGTTGCCCGCGCCTCGGCGATGGTGGCGGCGAGCCGGGCACCACCCTCGGGCGCGTAGAAGGCGAGCGCAGAGGCGAGCGAGGGGCGGAAGCTTGTGGGCACCTCGTGGATGCGGCGCGTGAGCGCGCTCCACCAGACCCGGTCGGTGGCGAGATCGAGCGCCCAGACTCCGAGCCCCGCGGCCTCGAACAGCAGCTCCAGCTTGCGGAGCGCGGCGATCGGCGAGCCCGTGGTCCGTGCCGGGAGCGGTGGAGCGAAGTGGCGCATCGAGCCTCTTGCCAGGGACACGCGCCGACGCCGCACGGGATGGCTGCGCGCCCGGCGGCATCGACCCGCACAGGAAACGGCGGGAGGGCGGGCATATTTACGCTCGCGGCCGGAGGGCAGCGAAATCTTCGTGCGCGGTCTGGGGGGGAGCGGGTCACGGCCGCCGCGCTGGCTCCTCGGGTAGGATTCGAACCTACGGCCGTCCGATTAACAGTCGGATGCTCTACCGCTGAGCTACCGAGGACCAGCAGGCGCGGGCAAATCGCCGCGGCGCTGGGGAAAGTCAAGCCGGGCGGCCGGGGCGGCCCCCCCTTTCCGGTGCCGGCGCCGGCGCGCCGGCTTCCCGGGCCGGGTGCGCGCGCGCGGCAGCATGCGCGCTTGCCCCTTTCTGGCGGAGCGGGGATGAAGAGGGCGATGTTCGTCCATCACCCGCTCTATGGCGCGGCGCCGCCGGCGGCCCGCCGCTTCCCGGCGGGAAAGCATCGGGCGGTGCGCGACGCGCTCGCCGCGGCCCTGCCGGGCGCGCGGTTCGTCGAGCCGGAGCCGGTGGGGCGTGACGCGCTGCTCGAGGTGCATGGCGCGGCCTATGTGGAGGCGGTGCTGGCGGCGCGCGTGCCCGCCCCGCTCGAGCGGCGGATCGGCTTTCCGGTGACGCCCGAGGTGGCGCTGCGGGCCCGGCTTTCGGTGGGCGGGACGCTTGCAGCGGTCGGGCTGGCGCGCGCGGCGGGCTTTTCCGCGAACCTTGCCGGCGGCGCCCACCACGCCATGCCGGACGCAGGTGCCGGCTTCTGCGTGTTCAACGATCTGGCGGTTGCCGCGATGGCGGAGGTGCGCGCCGGGCGGCGGGTGCTGGTGGTGGACCTCGACGTTCACCAGGGCGACGGGACGGCGCTGTGCCTGGCCGGCGTGGAGGGCGCCTTCACCTTCTCCATCCACGCCGAGCGGAACTTTCCGGCGCGCAAGGCCCGCTCCGGGCTGGACGTGGGGCTGCCGGACGGCTGCGGCGACGACGCCTATCTGGAGGCGCTGGAGCGGGGGCTTGCGGCGGCGTTCGCGGCGGCGAAGCCGGACCTCGTGCTGGTCCAGGCGGGGGTGGACGTGCACGAAGGCGACGCGCTGGGGCGGCTGGCGCTCTCGGACGCGGGGCTGGTGGCGCGCAGCCGCCTGGTCAGCGCGGCGTGCGTTGGGGCGGGCGTGCCGGTGGCGGCGACGCTGGGCGGTGGCTATGCCGACGACGTCGAGGCGCTCGGCCTGCGGCATGCGCTGGCGCTGGTCGCGCTCGCTGGCGGGGCGTGCGGGGAGGCCTTGGCCGACGCGATGTTGCAGCAGCATGAAAAGGCGCTTTTCCCCGGCGCCGGACCGGCCTAGGTTCCCGCCCCAACGAGAACCGAAGCGGAGCAGACCATGGCCACGGCCCTCGACGCCGCGTCCGACCTTTCCGACCCCTCCCCGACTCCTGCCGAGATGCCCGACCATGTTGTCGTCCGCTTCGCGGGCGACAGCGGCGACGGGATGCAGCTGACCGGCGGGCAGTTCACCATCTCGACCGCGCTAGCCGGTAATGACCTTGCGACCTTCCCCGATTTTCCGGCCGAGATCCGCGCGCCGCAGGGCACGCTCTTCGGAGTCTCGGCCTTTCAGATCCACTTCGGGTCGAGCCGGATCGACACGGCCGGCGACCAGCCCGACGTGCTTGTCGCGATGAACCCGGCGGCCTTGAAGGTGAACCTTCCCGATCTCAGGACCGGCGGGCTCGTCATCGCCGATGCGGGCGCGTTCGGCGAGCGCAACCTCGTGAAGGCGGGCTACGGGACGAACCCGCTCGAGGACGGGAGCCTTGCGAAATACCAGCTGCTCGCCTTCGACATCAGCCGGATGACGCTCGAGGCCGTGAAGGAGTTCGGCCTGGGCAACAAGGACGCGCTTCGCTGCAAGAACATGTGGACGCTGGGGCTGGCGCTGTGGATGTTCGGCCGGCCGCGCAAGCCGGTGCTCGACTGGCTGGAGCGGAAGTTCGGGCCCAACCGGCTGCTGCGCGACGCCAACATCGCCGCGCTGAACGCGGGCCACGCCTATGGCGAGACGGCGGAGCTGGCCGGGCCGCTGAAGCAGTTCCGGCTCGACCCGGCGCAGGTGGAGCCGGGCTTCTACCGGACGGTGACGGGGGCCGAGGCGCTCTCGCTGGGCCTCGTGGCGGGCGCCAAGCTCGCCGGGCTGCCGCTCTTCTTCGGCGGCTATCCGATCACCCCGGCCTCGGCGCTGCTGCATGCGCTGGCGCGCCTGAAGGAATATGACGTGACGACCTTCCAGGCCGAGGACGAGATCGCGGCCATCTGCGCGGCGATCGGCGCGTCCTATGCCGGGCATCTCGGCGTGACCTCCTCGTCCGGGCCGGGGATCGCGCTCAAGACCGAGGCGATGGGGCTGGCGGTGATGACCGAGCTGCCGCTCGTCATCGTCAACTCGCAGCGCGGCGGGCCCTCGACCGGACTGCCGACCAAGACCGAGCAGTCGGATCTCTACCAGGCGGTCTATGGGCGCAACGGCGACACGCCGCTGCCGGTGATCGCGGCGCGGAGCCCGACCGACTGCTTTGAGGTGGCGATCGAGGCGTGCCGGCTGGCCCTCCGGTTCATGACGCCGGTCATCCTGCTGACCGACGGCTACATCGCCAACGCCGCCGAGCCGTGGAAGGTGCCGAGGGTGGAGGACTTCCCGCCCATTCCGGTGAAGTTCCACACCGAGGTGCCGGCGGAGGGGCACATCAATCCCTATGCCCGCGACCCGGAGACGCTGGGGCGGATCTGGATCAGGCCCGGGACGCCGGGGCTCACCCACCGGATCGGCGGGATCGAGAAGAGCCACGCGACGGGCAACATCGACTATTCGCCGGCCAACCACCAGAAGATGACCGACACCCGGAAGGCCAAGGTGGACGGAATCGCCCGGTTCATCCCGCCGCAGGAGGTGGAGCTGGGGGCGCCGGGCGGCGCGCTGGTGGTGGTGGGGTGGGGCTCGACCTACGGGCCGATCCGCCAGGCGGTGGCGCACTGCCGGGCGCGGGGGCTGGACGTGAGCCATGTGCATGTGCGGCACATCTGGCCGCTGCCGGCGAACCTCGGCGAGCTTCTTGCGAGCTACGACCGGGTGCTGGTGCCGGAGATGAACACCGGGCAGCTGAAGACGCTGCTGCGCGACCAGTATCTGGTGGATGCGCGGCCGCTTTCCAAGGTGTCGGGCCAGCCGTTCCGGATCGCGGAGATCGTGGCGGCGATCGAGGAGGTTCTCAAGTGAACGAGATGACGAAGCCGGTGCCGGCGACGCGGCCGGAGGACTGGGCCTCCGACCAGGAGGTGCGCTGGTGCCCGGGGTGCGGGGACTATGCCATCCTCAAGGCGGTGCAGAAGACCATGCCCGAGCTGGGCGCGCGGCCGGAGACGACGGTGTTCGTCTCGGGCATCGGCTGCTCGAGCCGCTTTCCCTACTACATGGAGACCTACGGCTTCCACACCATCCACGGCCGGGCGCCGGCGATCGCGACGGGGGTGAAGCTCGCCAACCCGGAGCTCGACGTGTGGATCGTGACCGGGGACGGCGACGGGCTGTCGATCGGCGGCAACCACATGCTGCACCTGCTGCGGCGCAACCTCGACTGCCAGGTGCTGCTGTTCAACAACGAGATCTACGGGCTGACCAAGGGGCAGTATTCGCCGACCTCGCGGGTGGGGACGCAGAGCCCGTCGACGCCCTGGGGCTCGGTGGAGCGGCCGGTCTTCCCGTGCGAGTTCGCGCTCGGCGCCGGGGCGCGCTTCATCGCCCGCGTCATCGACACGGCGCAGAAGCAGATGCCCGAGGTGCTGAAGCGGGCCTACCGCCACAGGGGCACCAGCTTCGTCGAGATCTACCAGAATTGCGTGGTCTACAACGACGGGGTGTTCGAGGGCTTCACCGACAAGCGGAACGCGGCGAACACCCAGATCTGGCTGGAGCATGGCAAGCCCATGCTGTTCGCCAACGGGACGAAGGGGCTTGCCGTCAACCGCGAGACGCTGCGGATGGAGGTGGTGGACGTCTCCGACGGCGACCTCGCGCGCGTGACGGTGCATGACGAGACCAACAAGGCGATCGCCAAGATGCTGGTTTCCATGCGCTTTCCGGAGTTTCCCGTGGCGCTTGGCGTCATCTTCTGCGACCCCAGGCCCAATTTCGGCGAGGCGCTGGAGCGGCAGAGGGCCGAGCATGTGTCGGGCCGGACCGCCGATCTTGACGCGCTCTTGAGGAAAGGGCCGAGCTGGGAGGTGCGGCCGCAGGACGCAGGGCCGGCCTGAGGCCCGGGGCCGCGGGCCGGGCGCGGCTCAGCGGGTGCGGCGGATCCAGAGCACGCCGGGGGTCTTCCCCGGGTTGCGGGCGAGGACGGGGAAGGCGCGGTGGACGGCCTCGGGCCGCTCGGCGCGCAGCCACAGCAGCGCGACCAGGATCTCGAACCGGTCGTTGAAGGACAGGAAGGCCTCAAGCATGTACTGCTCGGCCCAGAGCCGCCGCTGGGTGCGCAGCCAGGGGTCCGGATAGTCCCAGGGGGTGAAGATGTCGTCGAAGCCGACGCAGACGCCCGGCGCGAGCGAGGGGAGGATCTCGAGGATCTCGTACAGGACATCGCCGCGCGGGCGGACCGTGTGCGAGCTGTCGATGAGGAGGATGTCGCCGGCCTCGAGCTGACGGAAGAGGCCGAGGTCGACATGCTCCACGCGCTGGCGGATCACCGTGGCGCCGGTCTCCTCGAGCCAGGGGGCCTCGTAGGGCTCGATGCACAGATGCTCGCAGGCATAGGGTGCCTCGGCGGCGTTGGCGGCGATCGCAAGCCGGGTGATGAGCGTGGAGTTGCCCGAGCCGATCTCGTAGATGCGGCGCGGCCGCAGGTGGCGGACCATGCTGTAGATGAGCTCGGCCGCGCCTTCCTCGCAGGTGCGGTTGCGATAGCCGAACTGGCCGGGGCCCGGCGGTGTCATCGGGATCCGGAGCAGCTCCTCGCCATAGTCCAGCTTCCCGATGACGGCGAGCTGGCTGGCCAGGTCGAGGTGAAGGCCGGGCAGGTGGCGCGGGCTGCGCGTGTCGGCGGGCAGGTCGGATTCGCGGTAGGTCGGCTCGTAATAGTGGGTGCTGCGGATCTGCAGGTCGAGCCGGTCGGACAGCCGCTGGACCCGGGGAAGGCTGACGCGGTGGCGGGCGATCACGCCGAGGACCGGGCTTGCCGCGAGGAGGACCAGGACAAGCAGCAGATCGGCGACGCGCCTGGCGAGCGTCATGCATCCATCCCGACTGCGACCCTTGCGGACATGCCGCCCTGCCCCTGCGCGACGCGGTCAGGCTATGGAGGAGCGTGGCGGGAGTCAAGGACGGCCGGCGCGGGGGAATGCCGCGCCATGGCGCGTAGGGCTCAGAGGAGGTGGTGATGCTGCATCCCCCGGGCGGGCTCGCGCGGTCCCGCGAGACGGAGCTGTTCCTGGCCGTCAAGGCCGGCGACGGCGCGGCCTTTGCCGCGCTGGTGCGGCGGATCGCGGCGCCGAGCCTCGCGCTTGCGACGCGGACGCTGGGCAATGCCGCGCTCGCCGAGGAGGCGGTGCAGGAGGCGCTGACGCGGCTGTGGCGCGAGGCGGCGCGGTTCGACGGCGCGCGCGGGGAGTTCTGGCCCTGGTGGCGGCGGATCCTCCTGAACGCGGCGCTCGACGGCCGGCGACGGCTGCGGCCCGCGGAGCCGCTGGAGGCGGCGGGCGACCCGCCGGACC
>JAJUHA010000042.1 GCA_029268145.1 Sphingomonadaceae bacterium
AGCAGCCGGGCCCAGAAGGCCCGCCGCCCGGCAACGCCGGGGAAGCGCGCGGCGGCATCGGCGCGCGCGGCGCGGATCGCGGCGGCCAGCGCGCCCAGCCCGGGCGGCAGCAGCAGCTCGAGCCGCTCCTTCAGCGCCTTGGCAAGGCTCGCCGAAGCGCCGCCGGTGCCCACCGCCACCGTGACCGGCGCGCGGTCGACGATCGCCGGCACGGTGAAGTCGCAGAGCTCCGGCCGGTCGACCACGTTGACGAGAAGCCCGCGCGCGCGGAGCTCGGCTGCTGCCGCCTCGGCCCCGTCGTCGAGCGCGACGAAGGCAAGGCGCGCGTCGGGCACCGGCGCCGCCACCGGCACGCCCCCGGCCTCGCGCACCAGCCGCCGCTTGGCCTCCGCCGCCGCGCCCTCTCCCAGCACCACCACCGGCCGGCCGCGCACCCGCAGGAACAGCGGCAGCGCCTCCATCGCGCCCGCCTCAGAGGTTGGCGGCAAGCCAGGCCCGCAGCTGCGGGGCGATGTCGGGCCGCTCGAGCGCGATCGCGACATTGGCGATCACATGGCCCGCCTTGTCGCCGCAGTCGAAGCGCCGGCCGGTGAAGGTGAGCGCATGGAAGGGCTGGCGGCCGATCAGCTCGGCCATGGCGTCGGTCAGCTGGATCTCGCCGCCCGCGCCGCGGCGGCCCTTGCCGAGCACGTCCATCACCTCGGGCTGGAGGATGTAGCGCCCCACCGCCGCCAGCCGCGAGGGCGCCGTGCCCGGCGCCGGCTTCTCGACCAGCCCGCGCACCTCGGTCACCAGGCCGTCGCGCGCGCCGGGGTCGACGATCCCGTAGCGGTGGGTCTGGTCCTGTGGCACCTCCATCACGGCGAGCAGGTTCCCGCCCAGCCGGCCGTGGGCCTCGACCATCTGCCTGAGGCAGGGCGCGGCCGGGTCGTGGAGGAACTCGTCGGGCAGCAGCACCGCGAAGGGCCGCCGGCCGACCACGTGCCGCGCGCACCAGACCGCATGGCCGAGGCCGAGCGGCTGCTGCTGGCGCGTGGAGATGACCGCGCCCGGCGGCAGCTGCGTCTCGGCAAGGATCGCGAGCTCCTGCGTCTTGCCGCGCTCCTCGAGCGTGCGCACCAGCTCGCCCGGCACGTCGAAATAGTCGGCAAGGCTCGCCTTGCCCCGCGCGGTCACCAGCACGAACTGGTGGATGCCCGCCGCCCGCGCCTCGTCCACCGCATATTGCAGCAGCGGCCGGTCGACGACCGGCAGCAGCTCCTTCGCGACCGACTTGGTCGCCGGCAGGAAGCGCGTGCCCATGCCGCCCACCGGCAGAACCGCGATCTCGATGCCGCTCATCCCCCCTCCTCGAGCCAGGGCGCGATCCGGTCCGCGCCCAGAAGCTCCCCATAGGTCTGCCGCGGCCGCACCACAGCCCATCGCCCGCCATCGACCAGCACTTCCGGGACGAGCGGACGCGAATTGTAGGTGGACGCCATGGTCGCGCCATAGGCGCCCGCCGTCATCAGCGCGACGAGATCGCCCGCCTCCAGCGGGGTCGTCTCCCGGTCCTCGGCGAAGGTGTCCCCCGTCTCGCACACCGGCCCGACGAAGGTCAGCACCGCCCGCCCCGGGCGCGGGCGGACGGCGCGGATGTCGTGGAACACGCCATAGAGGGTGGGGCGGATGAGGTCGTTCATGCCGGCATCGAGCACCGCGAAGCGGCGCGCCGCGCCCCGCTTCACCCGGATGACGCGCGCCACCAGCACGCCGGCATTGCCAACCAGGAGCCGGCCGGGCTCGAAGGCGAGCCTGACCCCCCAGCCGGCCGTCACCCGCGCGACCATCGCGCCATAGGCGGCGGGATCGGGCGGGGCAGGGCAGGCCGGATCATAGGGGATGCCGAGGCCCCCGCCGAGGTCGGCGGTGGCGACCGCGTGCCCCGCCGCGCGCAAGGCTTCGAGAAGGTCGCCGAGCCGGCGGAAGGCCGCCTCCATCGGCGCGAGATCGGCGATCTGGCTGCCGATGTGGACGGCGAGCCCGCGCATGGCGATGCCGGGAATGGCCTCGCCGGCAGCCCACAGCGCCGGGATCCGGTCGGCCGGGATGCCGAACTTGTTCTCCGACCTTCCCGTCGCGATCTTGGCGTGGGTCTTCGCATCGACATCGGGGTTCACCCGCAGCGCGACCGGGGCCGTCACCCCCGCCGCCGCGGCAACGCCGGCAAGCTCGAAGAGCTCCTCCTCGCTCTCGACATTGATCTGCCCCACCCCGGCCTCGAGCGCCGCGCGCATCTCGCCCGCGGTCTTGCCCACGCCCGAGAAGATGATCCGCGCCGGGGGCACGCCGGCCGCCAGCGCGCGGCGCATCTCCCCTTCCGAGACGACATCGGCGCCATAGCCCTCGCGGGCGAAGAGCCGGACGACCGAGAGGTTGGGATTGGCCTTGACGGCATAGGCAAGAAGCGGATCGGGAATGGCGGAGAGCGCGTCGCGGAACACCCGGGCGTGGCGGGTGAGGGTCGCGGCCGAATAGCAGTAGAAGGGCGTCCCCACGTCTTCGGCCAGACGGTCGAGCGGCACCTCCTCGGCGTGGAGCACGCCGTCCCTCGGGAGGAAATGGTCCATCAGGGCGGCGGCAGGTCGAACCCGTCGGTGCGCCGCTCGCGCGTCACCGTCAGCACATCATCCTGCCGGACCGGGCGCGCCTCGGGCGGCAGCTTCAGCCCGGCCGCCGTGTCGGCCTCGTCGCGCGCGCGCTGCGCGCGGCGCTGCTCCACGCTCCACTCGGCATCCGCCGGCACCCGGGTCAGCGCCCCCTTGTGGCCGCACCCGGCCACGAGCAGGGCGAGCGGCAGCAGAAGCCCCGCCCTCATGCCAGCGCCTCCAGCCGCCGCCGTGCCGCGGCGATCGCGTCCCTGACCGCCGCCGGCGCCGTCCCGCCCTGGCTCAGCCGCGACGCCACCGACGCCTCGACCGAAAGCGGCGCCGCCCCGGCGCCCTCGAGGCGCGGGTCGATCGCCCGGAGTGCCTCGGCGGACAGCGCCGCCAGCTCCACGCCCGCGGCCTCCGCCGCGCGCACCGCGCGTCCGGTCAGGTGATGCGCCTCCCGGAACGGCACCCCCTTCGCCCGCACCAGCCAGTCGGCAAGGTCGGTCGCGGTCGAAAAGCCGCTTGCTGCCACCGCGCGCATGCGCTCGGGCACGAAGCGGATCTCCGCCATCATGCCCGCCATGGCCGCGATCGAAAGCTCGAGAAGGTCGTGGGCCTCGAACAGCGGCTCCTTGTCGTCCTGCATGTCCTTGGAATAGGCGAGCGGCAGCCCCTTCATGGTGGCGCACAGCCCGGTCATCAGCCCGAGAATCCGCCCGGCATGCCCCCGCACCAGCTCGGCGGCGTCCGGGTTCCGCTTCTGCGGCATGATCGACGAGCCGGTCGACCAGGCGTCGGGCAGCGCCACGAAGCCGAAGGGCTGGCTCGCCCACAGCACCAGCTCCTCGGCAAGGCGCGAGAGGTGGAGCGCGCACTGGGTCGCCGCCATCAGATAGTCGAGCGCGAAATCCCGGTCCGAGACCGAATCGAGCGCGTTGAGCGTGGGCGCATCGAAGCCGAGCAGCTGCGCCACGAGCTCCCGGTCGATCGGAAAGCCGGTCCCCGCGAGCGCCGCGGAGCCCAGCGGGCAGAGGTTCATCCGCGCGCGGGCGTCGAGAAACCGGTCGATGTCGCGCCAGAACATCTCGGCATAGGCCATGAGATGGTGGCCGAGCGTCACCGGCTGCGCCACCTGGAGGTGGGTGAAGCCGGGCATGACCGTCCCGGCCTCGGCCTCGGCCCGGTCGAGGAGGGTGCGGGAGAAGGCGACGAGCGCGGCCACGTGCGCGTCGATCGCGTCGCGCACGAAGAGGCGGAAGCTGGTGGCCACCTGGTCGTTGCGCGACCGCGCGGTGTGCAGCCGCCCCGCGACCGGCCCGGCGATCGCGGCGAGCCTCGCCTCGACCGTCATGTGGATGTCCTCGAGGGCGGGGTCCTCGGGCACGCCCTCCGCCTCCCACCGGGCGGCAAGCGCCTCCAGCCCCCGGACCAGCGCGTCGGCATCCCCGGCGGAAAGGATTCCCGTCTCCCCCAGCATCCGGGCATGCGCGATCGAGCCGGCGATGTCGTGGCGCCACAGCCGCTTGTCGAACGGGATGGAGGCATTGATCGCCTGCATGACCGCGGCCGGGCCGCCCGCGAACCGCCCGCCCCAGGCGCGGTTGGGCGCATCGGCACCCGTCCCTGCGTCGCGTCCGGATTCGGTGGGGCGTGTCACCCGGCGCCGCCTAGCGGCACCGTCAGGAGACGGCAAGGACGGCGGCCGGCCCGCCGCGCCCGCAGGCGGACCCGGGCCCGGGCCCGACCCGATCGGAGGGTTGCACCGCGCGGCCCTTCCGCCCACAGGGGCGGGGCACTCCGGAACAGGTTCCCGCCCATGCCCCTTCGTCCGCGCGCCGGCCTCGCCCTCCTGCTCCTCGTCGCCGCCTGCGGCACGGGCGCACCCGCCCCGCAGGCGGAGGATCGCGCCGGGAGCGGGCCCGCCGCAGCGCCGGCCGCGCCGGACCGGCTCATCCGCACCTTCGCCGGCACGCCCGCGCCGGCGCTGCCGCTCGAGACCGGCCCTGATGGGGCAACCGAGACCGTCGCCGACATCCTGGCCGCCAACCCGGGCCTGCCGGTCCTCGTCAACCTCTGGGCCACCTGGTGCGCGCCCTGCCTCAAGGAGCTTCCCACCCTCGACCGGCTCGCCGCCGCAACCAGGGGCCGCCTCGTCATCGTCCCCATCAGCCAGGACATGGAGGGCTGGAAGAAGGTCGGCCCGGCCTTCACTGCCGGACGCTATCCCAACCTGCGCACCCGGCTCGAATCCGGCATGCAGTTCGGCGCCGAAGTGAAGGCGACCGGGCTTCCCTTGACCATCCTCTACGGACCGGACGGGAAGGAGGTCTGGCGCTACGCGGGCGACCGGGACTGGGCGAGCCCCGAGGCCCGCGCACTTCTGGGCCTCTAGGCGCGCGCCGGCCGGCGCCGCCGCGCGGCCGCGCCCACCAGGCCGAAGCCGGCGATCAGCAGCGCCCAGGTGCCCGGCTCGGGGATGACCCCCGCGGCAGGGCCCTCGATCGTGCCGCAGACCGAACCGGTTCCGCACAGCGCCACCGGGCCCGGGCCGATGGCGAACAGCAGGCCGGGGGCGGACGCGCCGATCCCCTCGATGGCAAGCGTGGTGCCGTCGCCGAGCGGGCCGCCGTTCAGGTCATAGACGAGCCCGAACAGGTCGGCGAAGCCGAGCGCGAAGGGGGCCACGATCGTCCCGCCGCTGTAGCTCATGGAAAAGCCGGTGACCTCGCCGGCGAAGCTGTTGAGCTGGCCATCGAGATCGTTGTCGGTGCCGGCGAAGGTGCCCGAGACGGTGCCGCCGCCACCCCAGCCGCCGACCGAGTAGGACCAGCTTCCCGGCCCCCCGGCCACGACGGTCACCAGGCTGGCGGTCACGTCAGTCGCCGCCTTGACCGGCGCCAGCGCAAATCCGGCCGCGAGGAGCGTTGCCGAAACGATGCTGCGAACGCGCATACGTGCCTCCCGATGTCGGAAGATTGCCCCATTGCCTCATCCGACCTCACCAATTTGCACAAACGCCAGCCGGGCGCAAGTTTCCTATTGCCGGCGGGCCGCCGCGAACCGCGCGGCGGCGGCCTTCCAGTTCGCCACCTTCCACCAGGCCGCGAGATAGTCCGCCTTGCGGTTGCGGTAGCCGAGGTAGAAGGCATGCTCCCACAGGTCGTTGACGAGGAGCGGCGTGCCGCCGAGCGCCGCGCCCTCCATCAGCGGCGACTCCTCGTCCGGCGTCGTGCCGACCACGAGCCGGCCGTTGCGGGCCCGCACCAGCCAGGCCCAGCCGCTCCCGAAATGCGCGGCACCGGCGGCAGCGAACGCCTCGGCAAGGCCCCCGGGCCCGCCGAAGTCCCGTTCGATCGCGCGCAGCAGCTCCCCTTCCGGTGCCCCGCCCTCGCCCGGCGGGGCCATCGAGTCCCAGAAGAAGCCGTGGTTCCAGTGCTGGCCGGCGTTGGTCCGCACGTCGGCATGGAGCGTCCGGGCGCGCGCCAGCAGCGCGTCGAGCGCCTGGCCGCCGAGGCTCGGCCGCTCGGCAATCGCGGCGTTCAGCTTCTCCACATAGGCCCGGTGGTGCGCGCCATGGTGAAGCGCCATGGTCTCGGCATCGATCACGGGTGCCAGCGCATCCTCGGGCCAGGGCAGGGGCACAAGCGCAAAGCGCCCGTCCGCAGCTGGCAGGGTCGGCGTGTCCATGGCAGGTCTCCTCCGGTCAGCCGGCGCAGCGCCCGGTGCCGATGCGCTGCTTGGGATGCGGTCCCTTGACATCGTTCCCGCAGGCCAGCACGGTCCCTTCCCCGAAGGTTCGGACATAGGGATGATCCGCCCGCGCCCGCGTTGCCGCGCGCACCCGGTTGCCGCGGATCTCGCAGTCGGTGCAGTTGCCGATCGCGATCGCGTTCCAGTCGTCGGTCACCACCTCGTTGTCGAGAACCCGGATCCGGAGATAGCGGTCGGTGCGCGGGCCGAAGCTGGCAATCCCCTGGCAGTCGCCGGGCGCCGGCGTGAGGATCCGGTTTCCCTTAACCGTCACGTCGACGAGCGTGCCCCACATCTGGATGCAGTCGGGGTGGTCCCCATCCTTCCAGACCCCGCCCTGCCCCTCGCAGATCCCCCTGTTCACGCCACCGCCCTGCACCCGGCCGTCGGCGAAGCTGCAGGTCGAGCGGATGGGCGCGAAATCGCGGAACCGGTTGCCCTCGACCAGCCCGCGCGTGATCCCGGTGAAGTTGAGGCCGTCCGAGCGAAGGCCGGCGAACATGTTGTTGCGGATGGTGATGTCGCTGTTCTCGCGGCGGGTGATGAGCCCGCGATAGGCGTTGGTGAAGGTCACACCCTCGATCGTCACCCGCCGGGCCCATTCGATGGTTCCGCCATAGCCGTCCTGGTTCACGCCGTCGCGCCCGCCCGGCGCCTCGACCGTCCCTCCCCGCCAGGTCACGTCCGCCACATGCATGAGCCACAGGCCGCGGATCCGCGCGCCCGTCGCATCGACCGTCAGCGGCTGCAGGCGCTTCCTGAGGGTGATCGCGCCGCAGTCGCCGGAAAGCCGCACCGTCGCGCCGGCCGGCGCGTCCCGCGCCACCGCCTCGAAGGTCGCGCAGGTGGCCGCAAGCGGCCTGCCGGCGGCGGCCCCGGGCGCGGGGGCGCAGGCCCCGGCAGCGAGCAGCACGGGCAGCACGCCCCAGCGCAGGCTCCACGCCAGGGGAGGCGCCGCGGTCACGGGCGCCGGGCGAAGGTCAGCTGGAAGGTGACGGGCACGTCGGCGGTGATGCTGTCGAGATTGGCGAGCTTCATCAGCTGGAGAACGCCGTCGCCGAGGCCGAAGGTGGCGGCATTGACGATGATCGGGTCGCGCGAGGCCACCACCACCCGCGAAGGGCCGGCGCGGATGACGCTCACCTCGGTCTCGATCGGCGCGGTGACGCCGTGCAGGCTGAGCTCGCCGGCGAGCGGCAGGCGCAGCTGGTCCCCCACGGCAAGGCCGTCGAACCGGCGGAAGTCGATCCGCGCGGTCACCCGCGCCGCCGGGAAGCGCCCCGTCTCGAACAGGAATTCCCGCATCCGCGCGTTGCGGACGGGAATGCCGGTCTCGACCGAATCGAGCGGGATCTCGAGCGTCGCCGTCCCGTCCGGGGCCACCCCGCCGGAAAGCTTCGCGAAATGATGCACTTCCGCGACGTCCCCGCCCTTGACCGACACGAAGGACAGGCGCGAGGCGTCCGCCACCAGCGACCAGGTGCCGCCGGCGCTGGCCCCGGGCCCCTCGGCCAGAACCTCGCCGGGCGCCGGGCGGTTGCAACCGGCAAGGACGAGCACGCTGGCAAGCACGGCAAGCGCGGCAGGGCGGAGACGGGCCATGCCCCCTCCTAACGGCGGCGCGCGCCGGTTTCCAGCCTCAGGGCAGCGGCTGCGGCGCTTCGAGCGCCTCGACGAGAGCGGTCAGGAACTCGCCCGCCGGCGCCCCGTCGATGGCGCGGTGATCGACGGTAAGCGAGATCCCCATCGTACCGTCGCGGCCGATGGTGCCGAGCCCCACGATGGCCGTCTGCGGCCGGTTGAGGATGGGCGTGAAGTGCCGCACCCTTGTCAGGCCGAGGTTGGAGAGGGAGATGGTCGCCCCCGACATCTCCCTGACCGTCAGCTTGTTCCGGGGCGCCCGCTCGACGAGGCTCGCCCGCTCGGCCGCGATCGTCGGCAGGTCCTTGCCCGCGCAGTCGAACACGCACGGCACCACGAGCGCGCCCGGAAGCGCGATGGCGACACCGACATGGATGTCGGCCTGCGGCACCACCTCGCCCTCCACCTCATGGGCGTTCATCAGCGGGAAGCGGGGGAGGATGCGGGCGAGCGCGTGGATGACGAGATCCTCGTAGCCCACCCTGATGCCGGCCGCCTTCCAGGCCGCCCGCGCCGCGGTGAGCGCCGCGGCGTCGGCGTCGGCGAAGAAGCTGAGCTGGGCCGTGGTCGCCAGCGACTCGGCCATGCGCCGGGCGATCACCCCGCGCACGCCGGTAAACCGCAGCACCGTCACGCGCAGGTCCGCGCCGGACGCTGGTCGAAAAGGGGCGGCCGGCGCGCGCCGGGGCGGGTGCGGGTCATTCGATGACCGCCACCTCGTCGCCCTTGTTGACCACCACCTCGGGCTGCACCTTGATTCGGAGCGTGCCCGAGGCCGGCGCCAGGAGCTCGAGCGTCACCTTCTCGACCAGCACCTCGGCGATGAGGTCGCCCTCCTTCACCTCGGCGCCGTCCTTGTAGAGCCAGACCACGATCGAGCCGGTCTTGTCGTCCTCGTCCCAGAGATCCTGGGGGATGGTGACGGGGGTCGTCATGCCATGAGCTTCCGCGCTGCCTCCGCGATCCGGCCGGCGAGCGGCAGGATCGCCTGCTCCATCGGCCGGGAGAAGGGAATGGGAATGTCCGGCGTTGTCACCCGCACCGGGGGCCTGCGGAACAGGCCCGGGTCGCGCTCGGTGACGGTCGTGATCACCTCGCCCGAGACTCCGTAGGAGAGATAGTCCTCGTCGGTGACGATGAGCCGCCCGGTCTTGGCGACGCTCGCGATGATGCCCTCCCGGTCGAGCGGCACGAGCGACCTGAGGTCGACGACTTCGGCCGAGATCCCCTCCTTCTCCAGCTCCTCGGCGGCCTTCAGGCTCTCGTGCACGCTCATGCCGAGCCCGGTGATGGTGACGTCGCGCCCCTCGCGATAGACCTTCACCTTGCCGAAGGGCACGGTGTAGGGCTCGTCCGGCACTTCCGAGAGCGTCGTCTTGATGGGCGTTCCCATCCAGCC
Organism: Sphingomonadaceae bacterium; assembly: GCA_029268145.1. Taxonomy (GTDB): domain Bacteria; phylum Pseudomonadota; class Alphaproteobacteria; order Sphingomonadales; family Sphingomonadaceae; genus Thermaurantiacus. Next base: position 9,424 of record JAJUHA010000042.1, read on the forward strand.
CACGCCCGCCGTGCCCTTGTGGGTCAGGAAGATGACGAAGTTCTCGTCGCGCAGCGCGGTGTGCAGCATGCCCTTCGCGTCATAGGCGTTGGACGGATAGACCACCTTGGCGCCGGGGATGTGCGCCACGGTTGCGTGCAGGCACTGCGAATGCTGCGCGGCATTGTTGTAGCCGCCCCCGGTGCCGATCAAGAGCGTCATCGGCACCTTCACGCTCCCGCCCGACATGTAGTGGGTCTTCGACGCGCAGTTGAGCAGCACGTTGTAGCACACGCCGATGAAGTCGATGTAGGCGAGATCGACCACCGGGTGCATGCCCGCCATCGCCGCACCGGCGGCCATGCCGATGAAGCCGGTCTCGGAGATGGGGGTCGAGATGACGCGCTCGGGGCCATATTTGGCGCCGAAGCCGTCCATCGTGCCGAAGATCCCGCCGAACTTGAAGACATCCTCGCCCAGGCAGAAGATCTCCGGCCGCCGCTCCATCTCCCAGTCGAGCGCCTCGCGCCCGGCGCGGCTCATGGTGAGGATCCGGCTCATGCGGCTTCTCCTGCGAACACATGGTCGAACGCCTCGGCCGGCTCGGGGTAGGGCGCGGCCTTGGCGAACGCCATGGCGCGTGCCATCCGCGCCTTCGCCTCGGCCTCGATCGCATCGGCCTCGTCGGCGGTCAGCACGCCCTCGCGGATGAGCTTCTCGCGGTAGGGCGGGATCGGGTCCACCTGCTTCATCTGCTCGGGGATGTAGGCCTGCTGGTCGCCCATGAAGTGGCCGGTCAGGCGCGCCGTCTTGACCTCGAGGATGGTGCCGCCCTCGCCGGCCCGGGCCCGGGCCACCGCCCGCGCGGCGGCGGCATGGATGTCGTCGGGGTCGTTGGTCCCCACCCACTCGCCCGCCATGGCATAGCCCGCCGCACGGTCGGCGTTGCGCTCGACTGCGGTCGATTCCGACTTGGCGGTCGAGACCCCCCATTCATTGTCCTGCACCACCACGATGACGGGCAGCTTCCACAGCCCCACCATGTTGCAGACCTCGTGGAAGGCCCCCTGGTTCGCCGCTCCCTCGCCGATGAAGGCGACCGCCACGCCCGGGCGCTTCTGCAGCCGCCGGGCGAGCGCCATCCCGGCCGCCACCGCCATCCCCTCGGCGATGATGCCCGAGGAGGCGAAGTTCACCGACGGGTCGTAGATGTGCATGTGCCCGCCCTTGCCCTGGGAAAGGCCGGGCTTCTTGCCGAGCAGCTCGGCGGCCATCCGGTCGAGATCGACGCCCCGGGCAACCGCCACATGGTGCGGCCGGTGGTCGGCGGTGATCATGTCGTCGGGCCCGAGCGCCGCGCAGATGCCGGCCCCCACCGGCTCGGCCCCGTTCGAACAGTGCAGCTCGCCCGGAAGCGGCCCGGCGCCGAACTGGAAGATGGGGAGCTTGCCTTCCCAGTAGAGCGCGATCATCGCGTCATCGAAGGCGCGCGAAAGCGCCATGGTGCGCAAGAGCCCCTTCCGCTGCTCCGCCGTCAACTGCATCCGCCCGTCCTCCCGCTCATCCGGCCCGCCCGCCCTAGCGAAGGCCGGGCGCCGGTTCGCCTGACGCTTTGGGCAGATGGCGCGCGCCGCGCCGCGCCCCCTGCCCTGCTGCGTTGCGGCATGCTAGGATCGCGGCATGGAGAGCCAGGCCATCCGGGACCTCGTCATCCTCGGCGGCGGCGTGAATGGCGCAGCCATCGCCCGCGACGCCGCCGGGCGCGGCCTTGCCGTCACCCTGTTCGAGGCCGGCGACATCGGCGGCGCCACCTCCTCGGCCTCCACCAAGCTCGTCCACGGCGGCCTGCGCTACCTCGAGTTCGGCGAGGTCGGCCTCGTCCGGAAGGCGCTCGTCGAGCGCGACCTGCTGCTCCGCGCCGCCCCGCACATCAGCTGGCCGCAGCCCTTCCTCCTGCCCCTGCTGCCGGGCGGCCGGCCGGGCTGGATGATCGCCGCCGGCCTCTTCCTCTACGACCATCTTGCCCGCCGCCGCGAAGTGCCCGGCGCCTGCCGGGTCGACCTGCGCGCCGAGCTTGCCGGCGGCGCGCTGAAGCCCGAGCTCGGCCGGGCCTTCCGCTTCTTCGACGGCTGGGTCGACGATGCCCGCCTCGTCGTGCTGCTCGCCCGCGACGCCCGCGAGCGCGGCGCCGACATCCGCGCCCACGACGGCGCGGTCCGCGCGCGCCTTGCCGACGGGCTGTGGCAGGTCAGCGGCGCGTCGGGCCACCGCGTCGCCGCGCGCCTCCTCGTCAACGCCACCGGCCCCTGGGCCGAGGCGACCGCGCGCGACCTCCTCGGCCTCCCCGATCCGCCCCGGCTCCGCCTCGTCCAGGGCGCCCACATCGTCACCCGCCGGGTCAACCGCACCGACGAGGCCTTCCTCCTCCAGCAGGCGGATGGCCGGATCGTCTTCCTCCTCCCCTACGAGCGCGACTGGTCGCTCATCGGCACCACCGAAACCCCGGTTGCGGACCCGGGCGCGGCCGCGATCACGCCGGCCGAAGAGGCCTATCTGCTCGCCGCCGCCAACGCCGTCCTCGCCCGCCCGCTCGCGCCCGCGGACATCCGCCACCGCTTCGCCGGCGTCCGGCCCCTGGTCCTCGAGGAGGGAAAGGGCGACCGCGAGACGACGCGCGACTGGCGCTTCCACCACCACGCCGGCGTGCCAGCCACCACCGTGGTCGGCGGCAAGCTCACCACCTTCCGCCGGCTCGCCGAGGATCTGGTCTCTGCGCTCTTCCCGGGGACGCAGCCCTGGACCAGGCAGGCGCGGCTTCCGGGCGGCGACATCCCGGACCTCGGCGGCCGGACCGCGCGGGCCAATTTCCTGCTCTGGTCGCGCGCGCTCAAGGCCCGCTTCGCCGACCATGACCCGGCGCTCGTCGAGCGGCTGGCCAGCCTCTACGGCACCGAGGCCGAAGCCCTCCTCGCCGGCGGCCTCGGCGCGCGCCTCCCCTCGGGCCTGTTCGAAGCGGAAGCGGCGCACCTGCGCGCGCGCGAGTTCGCCCGGACCGAGGAGGACATGCTCTGGCGCCGCACCAAGCTCGCGCTCACCCCGGAGAGGCGCCCGCCGCACCATCTCGTCCATGCCTGAGGGCCGCCCGCCCCATTCGCCGCCCGCACCACTGGCTGGCGCGCCACCCTTCGCCGCGCCGCGGGCCCGCCCTCGGCTCCCCGCCGCCGGCCTAGCGGCGCTTGCAGGTCCGCTTCACCACCGCCGTCTGCAGGCTGTCGGTCCCTTCGGGAAAGTCGGCCAGCGTCGCCTCGCCGCCCTTCTCCCACCACACCAGCCCCTTGCCGGCCTCCAGCCCCACGTCCGCCACATAGCGGGCGCCCGAGGCCGCCGGCGCCTGGGTCAGGCGGATGTCATAGCCGGTGATCACCAGCACCACGTCCGGAACGCCGCCCGGGCCGGTCCCGTAGATGGCGGTCACCGGCATGCCGCCCTCGCACTCGTAGGCGACCGACTTCGAGACGGTGACGCTCGGGTCCACCGGCAGCTCCTCGAGCGGCACCCGGCGCGCCTCGGCCCCGCGGGCGAGCGCCTCGGCCGCCTCCTCCTTCGTCACCTGCTTCGGGCCGCAGGCGGCAGGCGCCAGCAGCAGCGGGGCAAGGAGGGCCAGCCGCACGGGCCACGCGCCGGCGGCCCCGGTGCGCCTCATGCGCCGAGCGCCTTCTCGATCGCGGCGGTGAGTTCGGGGCTGCCCGGCTCCACCTTCGGGCCGAAGCCGGCGATGAGGCGCCCGTCGCGCCCGACGAGGAACTTGTGGAAGTTCCACTGCGGCTCGTTGTTGGTGGCAAGGCTGGTGCGCGCCCACTGGTAGAAGGGCGCCGCCCGGCCGCCCTTCACATGCGCCTTCTCGGTCATCGGGAAGGTGATGCCGAAGCGGGTCTCGCAGAACTCCCTGATCTTGCCGTTGTCGTCATACTCCTGGCCCATGAAGTCGCCGCTCGGCACCCCGATCACGGTGAAGCCCTTCGCCTTGTAGCGGTCCTGCAGCTTCTGCAGCCCGTCATACTGCGGCGTGAACCCGCACATGCTCGCCGTGTTCACGACAAGCATCACCTGCCCCCGGAACTGGGACAGCGGCAGCGGCCTGCCGTCGATCCGGGTCATGGTGAAGTCGAAGGCGGTGCGCGCCGCCCCGTCCGGCGCCGTCTGGGCCATGGCCCCGGATTCCACCTGCCCGCCCGTCGCCGTCAGGGTCATCGCCACGCCGGCAAGGATCGCCGCTCCACCCAGCACGAAGGCCCACATCCGCATGCCCGTCTCCGCCTCTGGCCCGCCTGAGCGCGGCGCCTTACAGCAAGCGCGGCACAGGGTAAACCGGGAGCGGGCGCAACCCTTGCCGCCCGCCGCCGCCCGGCCTAAGCCCCGGGCCATGAAGCACGGCGCCGGCCAGGACCGCGACGAGACCGCCCGCTGGCGCACCGCCACCCGCGCGGTGCGCGGCGGCACCGCCCGCACCCCGCATGGCGAGACGAGCGAGGCGCTCTTCCTCACCTCGGGCTTTTCCTACGAGAGCGCCGGCGAGGCCGCCGCCCGCTTCCGCGGCGACGTCGCCGGCATGACCTACAGCCGGCTCCAGAACCCGACCGTCGAGATGCTCGAGCAGCGCCTCGCCCTCCTCGAGGGCGCACAAGCCGCCCGCGCCACCGCAACGGGCATGGCGGCGATGACCGCCGCGCTCCTTGCCACCCTCTCGGCCGGCGATCACCTCGTCGCCGGCCGGGCGCTGTTCGGCTCGTGCCGGGTGCTCGTCGACACCATCCTGCCCCGGCTCGGAATCGCCACCACCACGGTCGACGCCCGCTCGCCCGAAGCCGTCGAGGCCGCCTTCCGCCCGAACACCCGCGCCGTCTTCCTCGAGACGCCCGCCAACCCCACGCTCGACATCGTCGACATCGCCGCGGTCTCGGCCATCGCCCATGCCCGCGGCGCCCTCGTCATCGTCGACAATGCCTTCGCCACCCCCGTCGTCCAGCGCCCGCTCGCGCTCGGCGCCGACATCGTCGCCCATTCCGCCACCAAGCTGATGGACGGCCAGGGCCGGGTGCTCGCCGGCGCCATCTGCGCCAGCCAGGCCTTCCTGTCCGAGACGCTCCTGCCCTTCGTCCGCCACACCGGGCCCAACCTCTCGCCCTTCAACGCCTGGGTGGTGCTGAAGGCGCTCGAGACGCTGCCGCTGCGGGTCGAACGCGCCGCCGGGAACGCGCAGGCGCTCGCCCGCTTCCTCGAACCCCGGGTGCCCACCCTCTACCCCGGGCTTGCCAGCCACCCGCAGCACGCGCTCGCCATGCGCCAGATGGCGAACGGCGGCACCATCATCACCCTCCACCTCGACGGCGGCACGAAGGCCGCCCATGCGCTCCTCGATGCGCTGCGCCTCATCGACATCTCGAACAACCTCGGCGACTCGAAGACGCTCATGACCCACCCGGCCACCACCACCCACCACAGCGTCTCGCCCGAGGTCCGCGCCGACATGGGCATCACCGACGGCACGCTGCGCCTCTCGGTCGGCCTCGAGGATGTCGAGGACCTCATGGAGGATCTCGACCAGGCGCTGCGCCGGAGCCTCGGCGCATGAGCCTCATGGACCAGCTCTTTCCCTTCCACGCCACCACCGAGGGAATCACGGTGCGCGTCCAGCCCCACTATGCCGCGGATCACAGCCAGCCCGCCGCGGGCGCCTGGATGTGGCGCTACCATGTCCGCATCGAGAACCATGGCGACCAGCCGGTCCGCCTGCTCGACCGCCACTGGATCATCCGCGACGCCGTCGGCCGGCGCGAGGAGGTGGAAGGGCCCGGCGTGGTCGGCGAGCAGCCGCTCATCCCGCCGGGCGGCGCGCACGACTATGTCTCGGCCTGCCCGCTCGGCACGCCGTCGGGCACCATGGAGGGAAGCTACGGCATGGAGCGCGCCGACGGCACCCGCTTCCGGGCGCGCATCCCGCTCTTCGCCCTGGTCTCGCCCGACAGCCGGCGGGCCGCCAACTAGGCCGAAGCGGGGAACCCGGGCCCGATGCGCCGCTCGCTCCTGCCCCTCAACGCGCTGCGGGTGTTCGACGCGGCCGCGCGCACCCTCTCCTTCGCCAGGGCCGCCGACGAGCTGGCCGTGACTCCTGCCGCAGTCGGCCAGCAGATCCGCGCGCTCGAGGAGACGCTCGGCGTCATCCTGTTCCGCCGCTCGCCGAAGGGCCTCGAGCTGACCCCCGAGGCCGAGGCCGCGCTCCCGGCGCTGCGCGCCGGCTTCCTCGGCCTCGAGGAATCGGTCGAGGCGCTGCTCTCCGGCCAGGCCACGACCCGGCTGGCGCTGGCGGTTGCGCGCGGCGCGCTCCGCCACTGGCTCGCCCCCCGGCTCGAGGCCTGGCTCCTCGCCCACCCGGAGGCCTCGGTCCGCATCCTCCCGCTCGACGCGCCGGTCGATTTCACCCAGGCCAATGTCGATCTCGCCCTCAGCTTCGGCCCGCCGCCCGACGCCGAAGGCGTGTTCGGCCGCAAGCTCGCCGACGAGGCCGTGGTGCCGGTCGCCCGGCCGGGCGCGCCCGACCGGCCGGTGCTGTGGCGCGCCATCGAGCAGGCCCGGGCCCCGGCCGGCGCCATCATGGTGAGCGACGCCGGCGCCGCGCTCGAATGGGCCTTGGCCGGCCTCGGCGTCGCCCGCGTCCCGCGGACGCTGGCTGCGGCCACGCTCGCCGCCGGCGAGCTCGAGACCCGCGGCGAGGCCGAGCCGATCGCGGAAGCCTACTGGCTGTGCGCGCCGGCCCCGCAGTGGAAGAGCGCCAAGGTCCGCGCCCTCGTCGAGGCCCTGCTCGCGACCTGACCTACCAGAATGGCGCGCATCCGGTCGGGCCCCTGCGCGCCGGCCGCGCATCAAGCCGGGCCTCGGCCAGCCAGGTGGTCCAGGCGTCCCCCGTCGGCGCCGTCCGCTCGGCGATGAACAGCTCGAAGGGCGCCCGGCCAGGCAGGGCCACCTGCCAGACCCGCTCGCCCTCGCCAACCCCTGTCCTGACGCAGGCGGTGCGGGTCAGCGTGGCGCCGCGCGCCTCGAGCGCGGCCGGCAGGTTGACCGGGATCTCGACGCCCGTGCCCCGGAAGCTCGCGGTGAAGCGGTCGGCCCGCCCGGCCGTGCCAACGAGTCCGGCGCCGAAGCCACCGAGCCGGCCGCTTGCCAGCTCGCCCTGCTCGGGGCGCGGCGCCCAGCGCACCATGGGAAGCGCGCGCCTGAGGCCGTCGGCGGGGCCGGCCCCGGCTGCATGGGCAACAAGCAGCGCCTCGGCGATCGGCTGGGCGGCCTCCACCCGCTTCCAGTCATCGGCGCAGGCGCTGTCCACCCATTTCGCTGCCTGCGGCCCGCTGGCCGCCAGCGTCTCCCTGCGACACTTCGCCAGGAACCGGGCTCCGGCGTCGGCCGGAACGGGCGGAACCGCCGCTCGACCGGCTCCCGGCACGGCGGGCGGAGGCTCGGCCGCAGCCGGGCCCGGTGCAGCGGCCCGGGCGCCGACCGGCTCCGGCAAGGTCGGCGCAGCTGCCCCCCCGGCAGCAACCAGCGCCGCAATCGCACCTGCCATCAGCCGCATGTCCTGCCCTCCTCCACCCCTCCTGCCTCCCCGGCTCCCACCTCGCAACCTGCGAAATGGCTTGATTCCGCCGCAACCGGCATGGAATGGGGCGGCATGGGCGGGCGGGATCGGCGCGGCAGATGAGCGATCCGCTCGGCCCGCTGCTCGTCCGTGTCGCCGATGGTGATCGCGCCGCGCTGAAACTGGTTTACGATTCGAGCGCAGCGAAGCTCCTTGCCCTCGCCCAGCGTATCACGGGTGACAGGCAGGATGCCGAGGATATCGTGCAGGACGTGTTCGTGACGGTGTGGCGCAAGGCAGCGGAGTATCGCCCGGAGCGGGCGTCGGGGCTCGCCTGGCTCTACGCCATGACCCGCAACCGCGCGATCGACCGGGTCCGCGCCCGCGGCCGCCGCGCCGCCGTCGGCGAGGAGGCGCTGGCAACCCTCGCCGACGAGCATGCCGACGCCGGCCGGGCCGCCGAGGCGGCCGATGCCGCGCGTGCCGTCACCCGCGCGCTCGACGGCCTTGATCCGCGCCACGCCGCCGTCATCCGCATGGCCTTCCTCGATGCCCTCTCCTACGAGGAGATCGCCGCGCGCGAGGGGGTGCCCCTCGGCACGGTCAAGACCTGGGTGTTCCGCGGGCTTCGCCGCATGCGGGAAGGGCTCGGCCCATGACCCCCGGCGATCCGCCTCCCGGCAGCCTGCCGCCTGACGATCCGCTCCCGGAAGGGATGGGCGCCGACGAGGCGCTCGCGATCGACCTGGCGCTCGGCCTCCTCCACGGGCCGGCGCGCGCTGCCGCCGAATCCCGCCGCGCGACCGACGCCGCCTTCGCCGCCCTCGTCCGCAGCTACGAGGACAGCCTGGTTCCGCTCGCCGAGGCGCTTCCCCCCGTTCCGCCGCCGCCCGCGCTGTGGGACCGGATTGCCGCCGAGATCGAGGCGGAAGGCCGCGTCGCCGCCCCGGCCGCCCCGGCCGCCACCCCCTGGTGGGACCGGCTCGTCCTGTGGCGTGGCGCGACCGCCGCGCTCGCGGCCCTCTCGCTCGCCCTCCTGGTGACGAGGCCCGGGCCGCCGCAACCGCCGGCCCCGGCGCCGCGCCCC
>JAJUHA010000043.1 GCA_029268145.1 Sphingomonadaceae bacterium
AAGGGCGGCCGGGCGACGGGCGGCCGGGCTGGGGGCGGCGTGTCAGCCGCCCGGCCGGCGGCGGCACTCGCTGCGCGCGAGCGGGCGGTAGAGGTGGGGGAAGGGCTGGCCGTCGCGCGCGGGCTCGAAGCGCAGCGCCGGGTCGCCAGGCGGGACGAGGACTTCTGCGATCACGAGGCCGTCTTCGCCGGCGAAATGCTTCTCCAGGGTGCCTGCGAGCTGGGCTTCGGTCGAGAGGTGGATGAAGCCGTCGCGCACATCGTCGGGCGAGCCGGCGAACGCGCCGTCGCGCTGAAGCGCCTCCCACTCGCCGGCACGGAAGATCTTGAGCAGCGTCGGCGGCCCCGACGTCATGGCGCATAGTCCATGCCGATGTCGGCAGCGGGCGCCGACTGGGTCAGCCGGCCGACCGAGATGAAGGTGACGCCCGTCTCGGCGATGCCGCGGATGGTCGAGAGCGTCACTCCGCCCGAGGCCTCGGTCGGCACCCGGCCGGCGACGAGTGCAACCGCTGCGCGCAGCGTGGGCACGTCCATGTTGTCGAGGAGGAGGCGGTCGGCCCCGGCGGCCAGAGCCTCCTCAATCTGGTCGAGCCGGTCGACTTCGACCGTGATGTTGGCAAGCCCGGCGGCCTTGCAGGCGGCAACGGCCGCAGTGACCGAGCCGGCGGCGGCGATGTGGTTGTCCTTGACCATGGGGGCATCGAACAGGCCCATGCGGTGGTTGCAGCCGCCGCCCATGCGCACGGCATGTTTCTCGAGCGCGCGCAGGCCCGGCAGCGTCTTGCGCGTGTCGAGAAGCGTCGCCCCGGTGCCGGCGATGGCGTCGACATGCTGGCGGGTGAGGGTCGCGATTCCGGAGAGATGCTGGAGCGTGTTGAGGGCGGAACGCTCGGCGGCGAGAAGGGCGCGGGCATTGCCGCGCATGCGCATGAGCGCCGTGCCGGCCGTGACGGGCTCGCCATCGGCGGCGAGCGCCGTGCAGTCGCAGTCGGGGTCGAGCGCGCGGAAGAAGGCGGGCACCAGCCAGAGCCCGGCGGGGACGAGCGGCTGGCGCGCGGCGAGCACGGCCGAGAGCATGGCCCCGGCCGGGATGGCGGCCATCGCGGTGACATCGCCCTCGACGCTGACCCGCCCGCCGAGATCCTCGGCGAGCGTCGCCTGAACGAACGCCTCGGCGTCGAACCCGGGAAGCGCGGGCGGGCTCACTTCAGCTCGCGGTTCAGGTAGGCGAGGAAGAGCGCGGCGCGGTAGGCGGATTCCCTGAGGTTGGCGACGCCGGCGTGGCCGCCATCCACATTCTCGTAGGAATAGACGGGGTGGCCCTGCGCTTCCATCTCGGCGACCATCTTGCGGGCGTGGCCGGGGTGGACGCGATCGTCCTTGGTCGAGGTGTAGAAGAAGACGCGCGGGTAGCGCGCGTCCTTGCGGATGTGATGATAGGGGCTGTAGGCGCGGAGGAACGCCCAGTCGGCGCTGTCCGGGTTGCCATATTCGCCCATCCAGGAGGCGCCGGCGAGCAGGAGATGGTAGCGGCGCATGTCCGCCAGCGGCACGCCGACCATCGCGGCATCGTAGAGGTCCGGGCGCTGGGTGAAGGCGACGCTCGCCATCAGCCCGCCGTTCGACCGGCCGTGGACGGCGAGGCTCCGCGCCAGCCGCTCGCGCTTCAGCGCCTCGGCGATGGCGTGGAGATCGTCATAGCTGTTCTGGCGGCGATCGCGCAGGGCCGCCTGGTGCCAGCGGGGGCCGAACTCGCCGCCGCCGCGGATGTTGCCCAGCACATACTGGCCGCCCTGTTCGAGCCACATCATGATCTCGGGGCTGGGATAGGCCGGAACCATGGGGATCTCGAAGCCGCCATAGGCGAAGAGGAGGGTCCGCAAGGGTCCCTTCGCGCCCTTCGGGCGGACCAGGAAATAGGGAACGCGGGTGCCGTCCTTCGAGGTTGCGAAGCGCTGCGAGACCTCGACCTTCGCGCCGTCGAAGAAGGCGGGGTTCTGCGCCAGGAGCGCGGGGGCCGTGCCGGCGCGGGTGACGAACAGGCTGTCGGGCGTGGTGAAGGAGGCGACCGTGAACGCGAGCGTGTCCCCGGCGTCGGCGGCCTGGAGGGTGAGGGCGGAGCTCGTGGGAATGGCGATGTCGGTCGCGGCCCAGCCGGTCGCCGTCGGCGCGAGGCGGACGAGGCGGGCGGCGACATTGTCGAGCAGGTGGACATAGACGGCCTGCCCGGTCGCCTGGACGTCGCGGATGGCCTGCGTCGCCGAGGGCGTGAAGACCCGCTCCACCCTGCCGGGGGCGCGGGCGTTGGGGACGGTGTAGGTGACGAGGCTTCCCGCCGGGATGCCGTCGAAGTCGGAGCGCAGCAGGGCGAAGGCGCGCGGGCCGGCGCCGTCGCCGAGGTTGGCGATGAAGCGGAAGTCGGCATCCGCGGGGAGCGGCGAGGGCGCGAGCGACCAGTCGGCCATCAGGTGGTGGAGCCGGCCGGTCCAGAAGGTGATGCGCTGGTCGATGACATGGCGGCGGCCCTCGCCCGTGCCGTAGGCGGACGGCCACATCCCCATGTCGGTCGCCTCCCCTTCGGCGAGCAGGCGCGCGGCGGCAAAGGGGGTGCCGCGCTCCCACAGCCGCACCTCGCGGGCATAGCCGGAGGTGGTGACGGGCCCGGCGGCGGTCGCGACGAGGAGCCGGTCCTTGTCGAGCCAGGCGACCTGCTGCTTGGCCTCCGCGAGCTGGAAGCCGCCGTCCCCGGGCGGCACGAAGCGCCGCGTTCGGGTGTCGAACTCGCGGACCTCGACCGAATCCTTGCCGCCGACCGAGAGGCGGACGAGGCAGCGGGCGAAGTCGGGGGGGAGGCAGGTGGCGCCGGCCCATTGCCAGTTGCGCGCCTCCGCCGCGTCGAGCGCGTCGATGTCGAGCAGGGTGGTCCACTCCGGGGACCCGGCTTCCCACGCCGCGCGCGGGGAGACGCGCCAGATCCCGCGCACGGCCTTCGCGTCGCGCCAGAAGTTGAAGACCTGCGTCTCGGTGAGGCCGGTGGGCGCAGCGCCGGTGGGAAGCGTCAGCCGGCGCGGGTCCTCGAGGATCTGCTGCGCGCGCGCGCGCCACGCCTGGAAGCCGGGGACGGCCTCGAGCTCGGGGAGGTAGCGCGCGTTCCGCGCGCGCACCCAGGCCAGCGCCTTCTCGCCCTCCACCTCCTCGAGCCAGAGATGCGGATCCGCGACCTCGGTGGCGGCGGGGGCGGATGCGGCGGCGGACAGGAGCATGAGCGCGAAGACGGCCTTCCTCATGGCGCTGCTGCTAGCGCCTGCGGGCCGGGATGGGAACCGTCCCGGCCGGTCTCGTGCTGCCGTTCGCCTCGGGTGCGCCCGCTGACGCCGGGCAGTCTGCCCTAGAGCGGGATGTTGTCGTGCTTCTTCCAGGGGTTCTCGAGGCTCTTGGTGCGCAGCTTGCGCAAGCCCACGGCAATCCGCCGGCGCGTGGTGCGCGGCATGATGACCTCGTCGATGAAGCCCTTCGACGCCGCCACGAAGGGGTTGGCGAAGCGGGCCTCATATTCGGCCGTGCGCCGGGCGATCGCCTCCGGATCCCCGATCTCGGAGCGGAAGATGATCTCGACTGCGCCCTTGGCGCCCATCACCGCGATCTCGGCGGTGGGCCAGGCATAGTTGAGGTCGCCGCGCAGATGCTTGGAGGCCATGACGTCATAGGCCCCGCCATAGGCCTTCCGCGTGATGACGGTGATCTTGGGCACGGTCGCCTCGGCATAGGCGAAGAGCAGCTTCGCGCCGTTCTTGATGATGCCGTTGTGCTCCTGGGCAACGCCGGGGAGGAAGCCGGGCACGTCGACGAAGGTGATGATGGGGATGTTGAAGGCATCGCAGAAGCGCACGAAGCGGCCGGCCTTCCGCGAGGCGGCGATGTCGAGGCAGCCGGCGAGCACCATCGGCTGGTTGGCGACGAAGCCCACCGTGTGCCCCTCGATCCGGCCGAAGCCGACGAGGATGTTGGCGGCATGGCCCGGCTGCAGCTCGAAGAACTCGCCATCGTCGGCGACCTTCCGGATGAGCTCGTGCATGTCGTAGGGCTTGGTCGCCGACGCCGGCACCAGCGTGTCGAGCGAGGGTTCGTCGCGGTCGAACGGGTCGTCGCAGGGCCGAACCGGCGCGGCCTGGCGATTGTTCTGCGGCAGATAGTCGAAGAAGTCGCGCGTGCGCAGCAGCGCGTCGATGTCGTCCTCCATGGCGAGATCGGCGACGCCCGACTTGGTCGAATGGGTGATGGCGCCGCCCAGCTCCTCCTGCGTCACCACCTCGTTCGTGACCGTCTTCACGACATCCGGGCCGGTCACGAACATGTAGCTCGAATCCTTCACCATGAAGATGAAGTCGGTCATGGCCGGCGAATAGACGGCGCCGCCCGCGCACGGGCCCATGATGAGCGAGATCTGCGGGATGACGCCGGAGGCAAGCACGTTCCTCTGGAACACTTCAGCATAGCCGGCGAGGCTTGCCACGCCTTCCTGGATGCGGGCGCCGCCGCTGTCGTTGAGGCCAATGACAGGCGCTCCGACCTTCATGGCCATGTCCATGATCTTGCAGATCTTCTGCGCGTGCCGCTCGGACAGCGAGCCGCCGAAGACGGTGAAGTCCTGGGAGAAGACGAAGACGAGCCGGCCGTTGATGGTGCCCGAGCCGGTCACCACGCCATCGCCCGGGATGCGCGTCTCGGCCATGCCGAAGTCGGTGCAGTTGTGCTCGACATACATGTCGAGCTCCTCGAAGCTGCCCTCGTCGAGCAGGATCTCCAGCCGCTCGCGCGCCGTCAGCCGGCCCTTGGCATGCTGGGCCGCGATCCGCTTCTCGCCTCCGCCCAGCCGCGCCGCTGCCCGCCGCCGCTCCAGTTCCTCGAGCACCTTCAGCATTCCAGCCTCCCTGAACCCCGAGCGCGAAGCCCCGCGCAGCCGCCGCCGTCAACCCCCCCCGGCAAGCCCGGGGCAACGCGCGCCTGCACTTGCCGCGCGCAACGGTGCGAGATGCCTCCCCATATCGGGAGGGCAGGCACTCCGGCACGTCCGGCCGAAACACAGGTAACACTTGTTAACCTGTTGCCCCTCTTGCGGAAAACGCCGGTTCATCCCAATTCGGCGGAGACCGCAGTTCGGAGTTTCAGGATGATCCGCACCTCCCTTCTCGCCCTTGGCGCCCTCGCCGCCGCCGTGCCCGCCGGCGCGATGACCGTCGTCGACCTCGAGGGCCGGGTGAACGCCTCCTTCACCGGCGCCAATGCCGTCACCATCCATCTCGACCAGGGCCGCTACCAGCTCGGCTTCACCGAGGGGGCGTTCACGGCCCACAACCGCTGGGGCGGAGGCACCTCCGGCTGCGACAAGACCGGCGCCAGCTGCACCCGCGGCTGGGAGACGGTGGCGCGCTACTATCTCGGCGCTAGCGACGGCGTCGGCGGCAATGACTTCCAGCTCGGCGCCTTCTCCTATTTCCGGACCCGCGAGAGCGCGTTTGCGGCAGCGGCGGCCCATGTCGCCGAACTCATCGTCCCGGCCGGCGGCAGCACCGTGAGCTTCTACATCCCCGACGGGATCATCGGCGACAACCGCGGCGGAGTCTCGATCGGCGTGTCCGCCATCCCGGAGGCGCGGACCTGGGCCATGCTGATTGCCGGCTTCGGCCTCGTCGGGCTTGCCATGCGCCGCCGCCGCAGCGCGGGGGCCGCCGCGGCCTGACGGCTCAGCCGAGCAGGGCGAGGAAGCGGGCGGCCGCGGCGAAGGCCGCTTCCCGGTCCGCGCGCGCGGCCGCGGCCTCGGCATCGTCCCCCCAGCGATCGGCCTGCCACAGCGCATTCACTTCCGCCGCGGCGAAGGCCGGCCCGGCTTCGAGCAGCCCGTCGGCGACCGCCAGCGCGAGGACGACCGAGCCCGACAGGGTGACGAGCGGCGCAAGTCCGGCAAGCGGGAAGGGGCCGCGCGCCGAAAGCAGCGCCTCGAGCCGGGCCAGCGTCTGCGCCGGCTGGTCCACCGGCCGCACGCCCGCGGTCCGGCGGAAGACGAGCCCATGGGCCCGCTCGACGGCCTTCAGCACCGGTTCCCACGCCGCCACCTGGCGCCCGACGAGATCGGCCGGCCCCTCCGCCCGGTAGCAGGTGAGGTCGGACGCCCCGTAGGCGGCGAGGCCCGCCGCGAAGCCGGCCGGGTCGGGCGTGATTATGTCGAGGGCGGCGTTGGCCATGCCGGTGAGCGGCAGCGCGGCGGGCTCCACCCTTTCCCCGACCGCGGCCCATTCGGCCGCGATCGCCCCGGCGAGCGCCGCGGTCGGCACCACGAGGGCCGCCCGCTTCGGCGTGCGCACGGGCCGGCCGTCGAGCAGCACGCCATGCCCGCCCTCGACGGGTGCCGCCGTCACGTCGCGCCAGAAGCGCCTCACCGGAACAGCCGGGGCGCGAAGGTGACGAGCGCGGCCCCGGCCAGCATCAGCGCGAGGCCCGCGACCGGGCTCGGCCGCCCGAACGGCGCGGTGCCGGCCAGCCACAGCCCGGCGACTGCCAGCCCCAGCCCAAGAAGGCGCAGCAGCGTCATCCGCCACAGCCGCCGCTCGAAGGGGTCGCGCTCAGCCATCGAGAAGGGCGCCAAGCTCGGCGGCATCGCGCGCCACGGCCGCCGCGCCGGCCGCGCGCAGCTCCGCTGCCTCGTGATAGCCCCAGTCGACTCCGAGCGCGCGCACCCCCGCCGCCACGCCCATGCCGATGTCGAACACGGTGTCGCCGATGATGACCGCCCGCGCCGCCTCCACCCCGGCATCGGCAAGACAGGCCATGAGCATGGCCGGGTGGGGCTTGGAGGGGTGGCGGTCGGCGGTGTGGAGCGTCACGAAATGGCCGGCGATCCCGTGGTGGGCGAGGCACATGGCGAGCCCCCGATCGCTCTTGCCGGTGGCGATGCCCAGCAGCCAGCCGTCCGCGGCCAGCCGGTCCAGCAGGTCGCGCACGCCGGCGAACATGGGTTCGGGATCGAGCCGCCGGTCCGCACGCAGGCGCTGGAAGGCGTGCCGATAGTCCTCGGCCATGCGCGCGTGAAGCCCGGCATCCGCCTCAGGCAGGAGCGCCTGCATCGCCTCGACGAGGGAGAGGCCCACCACCCGCCGCACCGCGTGCGGGTCGGGCGCGGGGAGGCCGAAGGCCGCGAAGGTGCCGTGCATGGCGCGCACGATGTTGGCCGAGCTGTCAACGAGCGTGCCGTCGCAGTCGAAGACGGCGAGCCGCGGCGGGCTCATGCCGCGCCTTGGTCGGGCGCGAGGCCCAGAAGCTCGAGGCTTTCGCGGAAATGGTCCGGCGGATCGGCGGTCACGTCGAGCCGGCCGCCGCCGGGCAGGTCGATGACGAGGCGGCGGGCGTGGAGATGGAGCTTGCGCGAGACGCCGCCGGTGAGGAAGGCGGCCGCGCCGCCATATTTGCCGTCGCCGACGATGGGGTGGCCGATGGCGGCAGCGTGAACGCGCAGCTGGTGGGTGCGGCCGGTGAGCGGGCGCATCTCGACGAAGCTGACCCGGTTTCCTGCCCGGTCCATCAGCCGGATCCGCGAGACCGCCGGCTGGCCCTTCGGGTCGGGCTGCATCTTCTCGCCGCCCGTGCCCGGCTGCTTGCCGATGGCGAGGTCCACCCGCATGTCCGCCACCTGGGGAACGCCGACCAGCAGCGCCCAGTAGAGCTTCTTGGTGTCGCGCGTGGCGAAGCAGCGGCCGAAGAAGGCGGCAGCGCGGGCCGAGCGCGCGAGCAGCAGCACGCCCGAGGTGTCCCTGTCGAGCCGGTGGACCAGGCGGGGCCGCTCGCGCGCCTCGAAGCAGAGCGCATCGAGCAGGCCGTCGACATGGACCGCCGTCCGCGTGCCGCCCTGCACGGCAAGGCCGGGCGGCTTGGCGAGGACGAGGGCATGCTCCGAGCGGTGGATGACGAGGCTGCGGGCGAAGGCGGCCTCCTCGTCCGACAGCGGCCGTCGCGCCCGCGCCGGCGGCGGGGCCTCCCGCGGCTCCTCGTCGGGCAGCAGGACCTGCTGGCCGGCCTGGACGCGATCGCCCGGCTTCGCCCGCCCGCCGTCGAGCCGCAGCCGCCCGGTGCGCGCCCAGCGGGCGACGGCCGTGAAGGGGATGCCGGGCAGGTTGCGCGCCACCCAGCGGTCGAGCCGGATGCCGTCATCGCCCTCGGCCACGGTGAAGACCCGGCTCACAGGAGCACCCGCGCCAGCCACAGCCCGGCGAACAGCCCGGCCACGGCGCCGATGACCGAGAGCAGCGCATAGGCGAAGGCCATGTCGAAGGCCCCGCGCTCGAGCATGACGGCAAGCTCGAGGCTGAAGGCCGAGAAGGTGGTGAAGCCGCCGAGCACGCCGACTCCGAGGAAGAGCCGGACCTGCTCGCTTCCGCCCCTGGCGGCGAGCCAGCCGGCGAGCAGCCCCATGAGGACTCCGCCCGCCACATTGACGAGGAAGGTCGCGGATGGCCAGGCGCCGGCACCGAGGAGGCGTCCGACGCCATAGCGCGCGCAGGCGCCGAGCGCGCCCCCGGCAGCGACGAGAAGGAAGGCCATCACGCCGGGCCTATAGGCGAGCGCCCCGGCGGCCCGCACCCCCCAATGTGGCAAAGGGCGCAGCCGCCCGTGTGCGAAACGGGGGGCCGTCTCCGGCCCCCCGTGCGGCCCACCGCGAGCGCCGGCGCCCCCGGGCCGGCGGGACCTGCCTCAGGCCTGCGCGATCCGCCGCCGCCGCGCCGCCATGCCGACGAGGCCGAAGCCGGCAATCAGCATCGCCCAGGTCGCCGGCTCGGGAATGACGCCGCCGCGGTCGCCGACGAGGTAGAAGGCATGTTCCTGGCCATTGCCGAACCAGTTGTCGAAGGTGCCGCCACTGCTCTCCTGCCCCGTCGCGGTGGCGTTGCCTGCGGTCGTCACCCAGTAAATCTCGTCGCGATTGAAGTTGTTTGCGCCACCGGCATGGATCCCGAGCCAGTAGGTGGTGCCAGCGGCAGCGTTGAAGGGTGCGGCAAGGTCGAATTCGAAGAGGAAGGCGTTGCCGCCGCAGCACCAGGCCGTGCCGGAGTCGGAGGTGGTCACGGCCGGGCTCCCCGTGGCGAGCACGGCGCCGGGGATGCCGCCGGCGTCGGCGAAGATGTAGTACTGGAAGTTGCCGTCCCAGGTGCCGATGCCGCCGTAGCCGGCGAGATAGACACCCGCCCCGGTGACCGTGGCGCCACCGGCGAACCCGAAATCCTCCGCCTGGACCCAGGCAACCGTCTCGTTGCCACTGATGCTGTCGGGGCCGCCATTGTTGTAGATGACGGCGGCGGAAGCCGGCGCCGCGGCCAGAAGCAGGGCCGAAAGTGCAATCCTGCGCATGTCTCACTCCCTCGTTGCCATGATACGCGCCCAGGTCCGGGCACCACCCTATGATTTTGCAAGAATCGTGCCAGTCCTCAGGGTCTGGAGAGAATCCGGCAAGGTCAGGGGGTTGGCCCCTTGCCGCGAGCCCGGGCAGGAGGCGGACTGTCAAAAAATCTTACAGTTGCGTGGCAACGCCGAAGGTCCAGCCTTCGGTTGCGGCGATCTCCGCGGTCAGCCCCGCCGGCTGCCACCAGCGCGGATCGGCGGCAAGGTGGCGGAGCGCTGCCGTCGCCACCAGCGCATCCGTCTCATGGTCGGAGAAGCTTCCCTGGGGCACCTCGCTGCCGAAGGCGGCGAGCGCGGCGGCAAGACCGGCCCGGTCGCGGAGCTTCAGGCCCCGGCCGCCGGCGTGGCGCAGCATCGCCCGGGTGTAGATTTCGACCAGGGTGCGCGGGGCCGGAGGGTCGAAGGGCCACACCGCGTAGGGCCCGCGCAGCCGGTGGAGGAGGCGCATGCCGGCGAAGCTCGCCCGCGCCACCTGGGCGGCGCCGACGCAGTCGAAGACGGTGGCCGCCTTGCCGCCGCCGGCGGCGTTGAAGGCGGCCTCGCAGCGGCGCCAGCGCAGGAAGGCGCGCTTCTCGCCATCGGCCGCCCCCATCCAGAAATGGCGCCGGGCCGCCCCGTCCATGAAGCCGTGGGCGCCGAGGTCGGGGTCGTCGGCGCAGCAGGACTCGACGAAGGCCCAGAAGCCGGGCGCGTCCTGCGGCGCGTCCATGCCCGGCAGATAGGCGCCGCAGTCGTCGAAGGGCGGGGCGAAGGAGAAGTCGAACCCGGCGAGCACCCGGCCGGCGAGGCCCAGGAGCCAGTCGGTGACCTCGGCGCGCGCCCAGCCGCGCGGGTGCGGTGGCGCCACGAGCCGCGGCGCGCAGGAGCCCGTTTCCAGCTCGGCGACGGCGATTCCCCGGTGTCGCCTGCCCTTCGCGCCCGACCAGTCGATGGCGACGAAGCGGTCGAAGCGCGGGGGCGTCACGCGCCCCTCCGGCCAGGGGCGTCCTCCATCGCGCGCGGACCAGGCGGGCGCGGACGCAAGGGTCAGGCGCGCCGCGCGGCGCGCAGCTTCGCCCAGTGGGCGAGGCGCTCGGCGATCCGCGCCTCCGCGCCCCGCGGGGAGGGCGTGTAGAAAGTCTGCGGCGCCATTCCCTCGGGCCAGCAGTCCTGCCCGGAGAAGGCGTCGGGCGCGTCATGGTCATAGGCATAGCCCGCGCCGTGCCCCAGCTCCCGCATGAGGCGCGTCGGGGCGTTGACGAGGTGCCTCGGCGGCGGCAGCGAACCGCCTGCCCGCGCGGCCTGGCGCGCCGCCTTCTCCGCCGCATAGGCCGCGTTCGACTTGGGCGCGGTGGCGAGGTAGAGGCAGGCCTCGACGATGGCGAGCTCGCCCTCGGGGCTGCCGAGAAAGTCGAAGGCGTCCTTCGCCGCCAGGGCAAGGGTGAGCGCCTGCGGGTCGGCCAGGCCCACATCCTCGCTGGCGAACCGCACCAGCCGGCGCAGGAGGTAGAGCGGATCCTCGCCCGCCTCGAGCATCCGCATCAGCCAGTAGAGCGCGGCGTCCGGATCCGAGGCGCGCAGCGACTTGTGGAGCGCCGAGATGAGGTCGTAGTGCCCGTCGCCGTCCCGGTCATGGACGGGCACGCGGCGCTGGAGCAGCGCGGCCATGGCCGTCGGGTCGAGGGGGGTGTCGCCGCCGAGCGCCAGCAGCGTCTCGGCCTGCGCCAGCAGGAACCGGCCGTCGCCGTCGGCGCTGGCAAGCAGGGCCACGCGCGCACTCTCCGTCAGCGGGAGCGGCCGCCCGGCCGCTGCCTCGGCGCGGGCAAGGAGGGCTTCGAGCGCTGCGGCATCGAGACGGTTGAGCACCAGCACCCGGGCGCGGGAGAGCAGGGCAGCGGTGAGCGCAAAGCTCGGATTCTCGGTGGTGGCGCCCACCAGCGTCACCGTTCCGTCCTCGACGGGCGCGAGGAAGGCATCCTGCTGGGCGCGGTTGAAGCGGTGGATCTCGTCGACGAAGAGCAGCGTCGGCGAGCCGGCCACCCGCGCGGCGGCGAAGATGGCCTTCAGCTCGGCGACGCTCGTCATCACGGCCGAGATGCCGACGAAGCGCATCCCCGCCGCCTCGGCGAGCAGCCGGGCGATCGAGGTCTTGCCCGTGCCGGGCGGGCCCCAGAGGATGAGGCTCGGGAGCGCGCCGGCCCCGAGCATCCGGGTCAGCGCCCCCTCGGGCCCGACGAGGTGCGGCTGGCCCACAACCTCGGCAAGGCGCGCCGGCCGCAGCCGCTCGGCAAGCGGCGGCGCCTGCCCTGCGCTGGCCCCGGAGGCCGCCGCTTCGAAGAGGTCAGCCATCCTCCCCCGGCGCGAGGCAGCGGAGCGCCAGCGCATGCACCCGCCCGGCGAGGAGGTCGGCGAGGAGGGCATTCACCATCCGCTGCCGCGCCACCCGGCTGGCGCCCGTGAAGGCCGTGCTTTCCACCAGCACGCGGAAATGGCTCTCGCCCGAGCCATCGTCCCCGGCGTGGCCGGCGTGGAGCGCGCTTTCGTTGACCACCTCGAGGCGAATGGGCGCGAGCCCCGCGCGCAGCCGCCGGCCGATCTCTTCCGCAACCGTCCCCGTCATCACTCCCGCGTCCTTCGCGCCACCGGCTCCCATCGCGGCGCACCAGGGCCTATATGGCGGCGATGGCCGCATCCGAAAGACCCGCGAACGGCACCCGCAACCTCGGCGGCCGCTACCCCGGCGACCGGCCCTGCGCCCACCCCGGCTGCACCGAGCCGGGCGAGTATCGTGCCCCGCTCTACCGCCCCGGCAGCGCCTTCGCCGCGCCCGCCGGGCCGCCCCCGGTCCAGTATCTCTGCCTCGCCCATGTGCGGGCCTTCAACGCGTCGTGGAACTGGTTCGCGGGCATGACGGCGGAGGAGATCTGGCAGGCGCAGTCCGCCTATCCCCGGTTCGAGCGCGAGGTCGACGCACTGGCCCGCAATTCCGACCCGCGCCGCCCGGCAGCCCCGCTCGACGACCCGCTCGGCGTGCTGCGGTGGAAGGCCGGGGAACGGCCGCCGGCGCGGCTTCCGGCCGCCGACCGGCGGGCGCTCGACGCGCTGGGCCTGCCCGAGACGGCGACGCTCGCCGAGGTGAAGCGGCGCTACCGCGCCCTCGTCCGCCGCTACCACCCCGATGCCAATGCCGGGGACCGCCGGCACGAGGCCCGCCTCCAGGCCGTGCGCGATGCCCACGACCATCTGGTGAAGAGCCGCAGCTTCAGCGCCGGCTGAGGCGCGCTGCGACCGCCTCGTTCGCCCTCAGCACCCGCAGGACATTGCCGCCGGCGAGCTTCCTGAGATTCGCCTCGCTCCACCCGCGCCGGGCGAGTTCGGCAAGGAGCGCCGGGTAGGTCGCGACGGTCTCCAGCCCCTGCGGCAGGTCCGGCACGCCATCATAGTCGCCGCCGAGGCCGACATGGTCGAAGCCGGCCAGGCGCGCCACATGGTCGACATGGTCGGCGACCATCGCGAGCGTCGCGACGGGCCTCGGGTTCGCCGCCTCCCACGCCGCCATGCGGGCGTCCGCCTCTGCCCCCTGGCCGGCGATGAGGCGCTGCGCCAGCCGTCGGGCCTCCCAGTCGGCCCGGGCCTGGCTGACGAAGGCGGGAACGAAGGTCACCATCACCACGCCGCCATTGGCCGGAAGCCGCTTCAGCACGTCGTCGGGCACGTTCCTCGGATGGTTGGTGACGGCGCGCGCCGAGGAATGGGAGAAGATGACGGGCGCCGCCGTCAGGTCGAGCACCTGGTGCATGACGGCGGGCGAGACGTGGGAGAGATCGACGAGCACGCCCAGCCGGTTCATCTCGGCGATCATCGCCCGCGCGCCTGCGGCCATGCCCCCGTGCTTCGGGTCCGCGGTTGCGCTGTCGAACAGCGCCGAGGGCCGCGAATGGGTGAGCGTCATCGACCTGACGCCCGCCGCATGCGCCCGCCGCAGCACCGCGATGTCGTCATTGACCTGGTGCGCGCCCTCGAAGGCGAGGAGCGAGCCGATCTTCCCCTGCCTTGCCGCCTTCTCCATGCCGGCGGCGGTCGTCACCAGCGCGAAGGTCTCGGGGTGGCGGGCGATCCAGGCCTTGACCAGCTCGATCTGCTCGAAGCTGGTCTTCACCGCCTCCTCGCCGGAGAGCCCCATCGGCACGTAGAGCGACCAGAACTGGCCCCCCACCCGCCCGGCGCGCAGCAGCGGGATCGAGGTGTGGCCGGGCTGCGGCGAGCGCCCGCCGGGGTCGGCCGAGAGATCGGCGGTCTTCGCCTTCGCGAGCCCGAAGTGGGTCCGCATCGCCCAGGGCCAGTCATTGTGCCCGTCGATGACCGGCTGCGCCCCGAGCGCGCGCGCGGCGACTGCCTCGGGCGCGGCGCGCCCGGGCTGGGCAGGGGCGGGGCTGGCAAGAAGGGCGAGACCGAGGAGGAGCGGGAGCAGGCGCATGGAGACGCCCTCGCCGCATCGGCTCCCCGGCGTCAAGCCGGGGGGAGGAGGCGTGCCACCTTGCGAAATGCGCGGCTTGCCCCGCGCACCGGCGCGCGCGAGGCCGCGCGCCATGCAGCTCGATCCCCGCACACCTGTCCTCGTCGGCCTCGCCCAGTGGGTCGATCGCACCAGCGCGCCCGGCGAGGGCCTCTCGCCGCAGGAGATGATGGCAGGCGTCGCCCGCGCGGCCATCGCCGACGCCGGCGGCGACGCTGCCGCGATCACGGCCGCGATCGACGCCATCGTCGTCGTCCGCCTGTTCCAGGATTCGGGCTTCGGCGCGCCCTTCGGCAGGCAGAACAACCTGCCCCACGGCATCGCCCGGCGGATCGGCGCTGCCCCGCGCCGCACCGTCTACGGCCCGGTCGGCGGCAACACGCCGCAGATGCTCGCCACCCGCTTCATGGCCGAAATCGCCCACGGCAATCATGAGGTGGTCCTGCTTGCCGGCTGCGAGCCCATCCGCACCCAGAGCCGGGCGCAGAAGGCCGGCATCACCCTCGACTGGGCCGAGGAAAGCCCGACCGACGCCGAGACGCTGGGCAAGGAGATGCGCTTCGTCTCGCCGCACGAGTTCGCCCACGGCATCGCGCTGCCGGTCAACGTCTATCCGCTGTTCGAGAATGCGCTCTTGGCCCACTATGGGCGCGATCCGGTGGCGCACCGCCGGGCGATCGGTGCGCTGATGGCCCGCTTCACCGAAGTGGCCGCGCGCAACCCTTACGCGCAGATCCCCGTCGCCCGCAGCGCCGAGGAGCTCATCACGCCCACCGACGACAACCGCTACATCGGCTACCCCTACACCAAGTATCTCAACAGCAACATGTTCGTCGACCAGGCGGCGGCGCTCCTGCTCATGTCCTCGGCGGCGGCCGACCGCCTGGGCGTGCCGGTGGACAGGCGGGTCTTCCTCCATGGCGCGGCCGACACGGTCGAGAAGATCCTCGTCTCGGAGCGGCTCGACTATTGGTCCTCGCCCGCCATCCGCGAAGGCGCCGCCCATGCGCTCGCCGTCGCCGGGACCGACATGGCCGCGATCGCCCACATGGACCTCTATTCCTGCTTCCCGAGCGCGGTCGAGATCGCCGCCGACATGCTGGGCCTTGCCCATGACGATCCGCGCGGCCTCACCCTGACCGGCGGGCTCCCCTATTTCGGCGGGCCGGGGAACAATTATTCGATGCACGCGATCGCCGAAGTCGCGACGCGCTGCCGGGCGGCGCCGGGCGCGAAGGGCTTCCTGTTCGCGAACGGGGGCTATCTCACCAAGCACGCCTTCGGCGTGTGGTCGACCGAGCCGCGCCCCTTCCCCGAGGCCGACCCGGCCGCCCCGCAGGCGGCGCTCGATGCGCTGCCCTCGCCCCCCTTCACCGAAGCGCCGGAGGGCCCCGCCCGGATCGAGACCATGACGGTCATCCACGACCGCGGCGCGCCGGCCTTCGCGATCGTCGTCGGCCGGCTCGACGCCGACGGCACCCGCTTCCTCGCCCAGATCCGCGAGGGCTGCGCCGCGCTCATCGACGCGCCCGCCGTGGGGCGGCCGATCCACGTGACGCACGGGAGCCCGGTCAACCTCGCCCGGCTGGCGTAGCGAGCCCGGCCCGCAGCTCGACGATCCGCATCACCGGCCGGAGCCAGGAGAGCGCCGGCGTTTCCCGGGCGCGGGCGTGGAAGGCCGCGGCTGCGGCCCGCTCGCCCTCGTCCGCCCCGCCCTCGGCGATCGGCGTGAAGCTCCGCGCCAGCGCGAGCAGGGCCTCGGCCCAGGGCACGGGGGGCGTGCCGCCGAACCGGGCGAGCCCGGCCTCGGCCCGCCGCGCCAGCGCCGGCTCGTCATGGGCGAGCGCGGCGAGCAGCACGGCGCTCCAGAAGCCGAGGCCGGAATGGGCCACCTGCATCGCCTCCAGCGCCGCCTCCCCCTCCGCCACCAGGGCAAGCCGCTCCCGGGCGCCCGTGAAGAAGGCGAGCGTGCCGAGGATGCGCGGCAGCGCGAAGCGGATCGGCCCGGCCGCCGCGAGGGCGCGCGCCTGGCGAAGAAAGGTCTCGGCGGGGCCGGCATTGCCGAGCGCGCCGGTCGCGGTTCCCATCACCCAGAGCGGCGCGGCCTCGATGCCGAGGCGGGCGAGCGGCCGGGCCAGCGCGAAGGCGGGCTCGACCAGCGCGATCGCCTCCTGGTGGCGCCAGCATTCGAGATGCACCGTCGCTGCGGTGGTGCGCGCCAGCACCTCCTGCACGGCATCCGCCTGCTCCTGGGCGAGCGCGACGGCCTCGGTCGCATCGGCGAGCACGGCGTCATGGTCGAGCAGGAAGGTGCGCGTCACGGCCCGGACGCGCAGCGCCGAGAGCCGCACCCGGTCGAAGGCCGGCGCATCCGCCAGCGCCAGCGCGGCGTCCGCCTCCGCGGCCGCGGTCCTGAAATCGCCCGACTGGTAGTGGGCCCAGGCAAGGCCCGTGTGCGCGCCCGCCTCGGCCAGCGCCGAGCCGGCCCGGCGCGCCCAGCCGAGCGCCTTCCGGTTGGCGGCGAGGCAGGCGGCAAGCGCGCCGCGCGGGAAATGGATGGTGCCCTCGAGCGTCGCGATCCGGGCCAGCGGCTCGGCGAGCCCGGCCGCCTCGGCCTCGGCTTCGGCCTCGGCCAGCACGGCAAGCGCCGCGTCGGCCTCGAGCCGGGCGTTGAGCGCGTCCGCCTCGGCAATCC
>JAJUHA010000044.1 GCA_029268145.1 Sphingomonadaceae bacterium
GGCCACCGCTGCCGGCGCTGCGGACGCCGCTGCCGGCGCCGCCACCGACGCTGCCGCCGCCGCGACCGACGCCGCCGCCACCGCGATGGACGCCGCTGGCGAAGCCGCGAAGGACGCCGCCGCCGAGATGAAGCAGTAAGCTTCCCGCGGAACGCGTGATTAAGGGGCCGGGTGGCAACACCCGGCCCCTTTTCCATGGCCGGCCCGCCACCCCCGGGGCCCGCCACCCCCGGCCTCAGATCTCCACCTGGCTCCCCAGTTCGACCACCCGGTTGGTCGGCAGCCGGAAGAATTCCATCGCGCTCTCGGCATTGCGCAGCATCCAGGCGAAGAGCTTCTCGCGCCACAGCGCCATGCCCGGCCGCTCGGAGGGCAGGAGCGTCTGCCGGGCAAGGAAGAAGCTCGTGTCCATCATCCGGATCTGGGGTCCGCAGGTCTCGACCATCCTGAGCGCGGCGGGCACGTCCGGCTGCTGCATGAAGCCGTAGCGCAGCACCATCCGGAAGAAGTTCTGGCCAAGGTCGATTACCTCGATCCGGTCCTCCTCGTCCACGAACGGCACTTCGTCGATGACGACGGTCAAGAGGATGATCCGCTCGTGCAGCACCTTGTTGTGCTTCAGATTGTGGAGGAGGGCCGGCGGCACGCCGCTTGCCGCCGAGGTCATGAAGACCGCCGTGCCGGGCACGCGGGTGGCCGTCCGGGCTGCCGACTTGATGAAGATGTCGATCGGCATGGCGGCTTCCTTCATCCGCTTCTGCATGAGCTGCCGTCCCCGCGCCCAGGTGGTGAGCATGACGAAGGCGATGATCCCGATGAGGAGCGGGAACCAGCCGCCTTCCGGGATCTTGGTGAGGTTGGCGGTGAAGTAGGCGGCATCGACGAGGAACAGCCAGGCGATGACCGGGATCGCGATCCAGAGCTTCCACTTCCACACCTCGATGATGAGGATGGCAAGCATGATCGTGCCCGCGAGCATCGTGCCGGTCACCGAGATGCCATAGGCCGCGGCGAGGTTCGACGACGAGCCGAAGCCCAGCGCCAGCAGCACGACGAGGAACAGGAGCGACCAGTTGACGATCGGGATGTAGATCTGGCCCTCGGCCCGCTCGGAGGTGTGAAGGATCCTGAGGCGCGGGAGGTAGCCGAGCTGCACCGCCTGCCGGGTGACCGAGAAGGCCCCCGAGATCACCGCCTGGCTCGCGATCACCGTGGCCATGGTGGCGAGCACCACCAGCGCCAGCCGGGTCTCCTCGGGCGCGAGCAGGAAGAAGGGGCTGGCGATCGCCTCCGGCCGCTCGAGCAGCAGCGCCCCCTGCCCCAGATAGTTCAGCATCAGCGCGGGCAGCACGATCAGCATCCAGGAGACGCGGATCGGCCGGCGGCCGAAATGGCCCATGTCGGCGTAGAGCGCCTCCGCGCCGGTCACGGCAAGCACCACCGAGGACAGGGCAAGGAAGGCGAGCGTGCCGTCGGTCAGGAAGAAGCGGACGGCGTGGTGCGGCGAAAGCGCCAGCAGGATGGCCGGGTTGGCCGCGATCGACAGCGCACCGAGCACGGCCAGCACGGCGAAGTAGAGAAGGGTGATCGGCCCGAACAGCGCGCCCACCCGCGCCGTGCCGCGCGCCTGGATGACGAACAGCGCGATGAGGATGCCGATCGCCAGCGGCAGCACGAGCTGCTCCAGCCGCGCCTCCACCACCGTCAGCCCCTCGACCGCGGAGAGGACCGAGATGGCCGGGGTGATGATGCTCTCGCCGAAGAAGAGCGAGGTGGCGAGGATCCCGATGACGACGACGAGGCTTCCCCACCACTTGCCGTGGGCATGGCGCTGGAGCAGCGCCTGGAGCGCGATCGACCCGCCCTCGCCGCGATTGTCGGCGCGGAGCATGAGGGCGACATACTTGAAGGTGACGACGCTCATCATCGTCCAGAAGACGAGGCTCAGGATCCCGAGCACGTGCGGCGCGTCGACCGGCAGCGGATGATGGCCGGTGAAGGTCTCGCGCAGCGCGTAGAGCGGCGAGGTGCCGATGTCGCCATAGACCACCCCGAGGGCACCGAGCATGAGCTTGGGCAGCCCGTCCCGCGGGTGGCCGGCGGCGGGGCCGGCGGCACGGCCGGCGAACTGTCCCGCCGAGTCGCCGGAAGGTCCGGCCGTCGCGTTCTGGCTGGTCAAGCGCTCATACCGTGCTGCGGCGCGTCATGCCCCTCGACGACAGGCACCGGGCCCTAGCACGGCGCCGGGGGCCGGGCAATCAGGCGAAGCTGTAGGGGCCGCCCCGGGCGAGCGCCCTTGCATAGGCCGGCCGGGCCTGGAAGCGCGCCACCCACGCCGCGATCGCCGGATAGCGCGGCAGCATCCCCTGGGCCTTGGCGATCTCGCCAAGGAAGCTCATCTGGATGTCGGCGCCGGTGAGATCCTCGCCGACCAGCCAGTCCCGGCCCGTGAGCGAGGCCTCGAGGAAGCCGAAATGGTTGGCGGTCTCGCTCTCGATGCGCGGATGGAGCGGCGCACCCGCCTCCCCCAGGCGCGAGACATAGAGGCGGAGCATCACCGGCAGCATCGCCGACCCCTCCGCATAGTGGAGCCACTGGACATGGCGGTCGAACTCGGCCGAGTCGGGCAGAGGCACCAGCCGGCCGCCGCCCTTGCGGCGCAGGATGGTCTCGATGATCGCCCCCGATTCGATGAGCGTCGCCCCGTCCATCTCGACCACCGGGGACTTGCCGAGCGGGTGCACGGCCTGGAGCGAGGGCGGCGCCAGCCGGGTCACCGGGTCGCGCTGGTGGTGGACGATGGCATAGGGCAGCTCCAGCTCCTCGAGGAGCCAGAGAATCCGCTGCGAGCGGCTGTCGTTCAGATGGTGGACGGTGATCATCTTCCCTCCTCGCGTGGCGCCATGCCCGGCGGCACGGCGCGTTCGCCCACGCCCAGCGCCACCATGGTCTCGGCGGCGCCGATCATCCGGGTCAGCTCCTCGGCCCAGGGGGCGTCGGGCGGAGTCATGGCGAGAAGCTCGCGCCACACGCCGAGCGCCTCCCGCGGCCGGCCGGCCTGGAGCCAGGCGAGCCCCAGGAAGTAGCGCGGCGCCGGGTGGGTCGGGTCGAGCGCCGAGGCCCGGTCGAAGGCCAGGCGCGCGGCCGGCACCACCTCGCCCTCGGCATGGGCCACCAGGGCCACCCCCTGCTGCACGCGCAGGTTCACATCCGCCGGCAGCGCCGCGGTCGCAACCTCCATCGCCTCGACCGCGCCCGCCGTGTCGCCCGCTGCGATCATGGCGTTGGACAGGCGGATCCAGGCCGCGACGTCGCCCGGGTTGACGAGAAGCGTCGAGCGCGCACCCTCGCGCGCCTCGGCCGCGGCAGGGGGCGCTGGCCGCGCCGGCACAGGCGCTGCCGGAAGCCCGGGCCGGCCATGGACGGCATAGCCGGCCGCGCCGGCGGCAAGCGCCGCGCCGACCAGCGCCGCGGCCGGGAGCCGGCTCACCGGAACAGCCGCCGGGCGACAAGGCCGCCGGCAAGGAGGGCAAGGGCGGGCACGGCCCACAGCGCCAGCGTGTCCGTGCGGAGCGCGGGGCGGAAGCTCACCCAGTCGCCGTAGCGGGCGACGAGGTCGGCGCGCACCGCCTCGGGCGCCTCGCCGGCCGCGATCCGGCTCCGCACCAGCGCCCGCATCGCCTCGGCCTGGTCGGCATTCGAGTCGGCGATCGACTGGTTCTGGCAGGTGAGACACCGCAGTTCGTGCATGAGGCGCATGGCCTTGGCCTCGAGCGCCGGGTCGGCGAGCGGCGTGGTGCCGAGCGCCGGGTCGACCGCAGCCGGCTCGGATGCGCTGGCCCCCGCGGGTGCGGCGGCGAGCAGCAGCGCGGCCAGCGCGACGCGCCCGCTCATCGCCACCTGCGCGCCTCGGCGAGGATCTCGGCCACATGCTCGGGCCGGATCTCGCCCTGGTGCTGGAGGCGGATAATGCCCCGCCGGTCGATGAGGAAGGTCTCGGGCACGCCCGAGGAGCCGAAGGCAATCGCAACTTGCCCCTGTTCGTCGCGGCCGATCCGCACGAAGGGGTCGCCATGGCGGGCGAGGAAGGCGGCGATGTCGGCCGGCGCGTCGCGCAGGGCGATTCCGTGGATGGGGATGCCCGCCTCGGCCAGGGCCTTCAGCTGCGGCGCCTCGACCCGGCAGGGCAGGCACCAGCTGGCGAAGAAGTTGACCAGCACCGGCCCCTCGCCGCCGGCGAGGTCGGCGCTGGCAAGGCCGGGCCGGTCGCCGAGGCCGGGGAGCGCGAAGGCCGGCACCGGCTTTCCCACCATCGCCGAGCGGATGGTGGCCTGCTGCGGCCGGCCGAGGTTGAGCGCGAGGAAGACGCCGAGCGCGAGCAGGGCGACGAGCGGCAGCAGGCGGGTGAGCGGCACGGCCTTCCTCCCCGCCGCCTATTCCGCGGGAAGCGGCACGGCCGCCGGCGGCGCCGGCAGGGCGCGGCGCCGGCGCGCCAGCGCCCCCAGCCGGAGCGCGCCGCCAAGCGCCACCACCGCGCCCAGCGCCATCAGCACGGCCCCCCACCAGATGAAGTGGATGAGCGGCTTCACCCAGAAGTGGACCTGCCAGCGCCCCGAGCCATCCGGCTTGCCGAGCACGGCATAGAGGTCGCCGGCCCGCCACATGGCGATCCCCGCCTCGGTCGTCTCCATCGGCGGGGAGGTGTAGGTGCGCGACTGCGGCCGGAGCGTGGCGACGGGCGCGCCATCGCGCGTGACCGAAAGCGTCGCCTCGAGCGCGGTCCAGTTCGGCCCGGCCCGCGGCGCGACATCGTCGAGCGTGACGGTGAAGCCGGAAAGCGCGAACCCGTCGCCGAGCGGAATCGAGACGAGCGCCTCGCGCTGGAGCGCCCCGCTCGCCGTCGCCCCGAGGATCGAGACGGCGACGCCGAGATGGGCGAGCGCCGTGCCCGCCCGGCCGAAGGTGAGGCCACGGCGGAGCAGGAGCTGGAGGCTGGCCACCGCAAGCCAGGCCGAGGCCGCGACCCCGAGGAGGGCGAGGAGCCCCGAGACGCCGAACAGCGCCAGCATCGCCCCGGCAGAGGCCGTCGCGACGAGGCCGGGGAGAAGCAGCCGCCGGGAAAGGCCGCTCGTCGTGCCGCGCTTCCAGGCGAGGAAGGGCCCCACCCCCATCAGCACGGCGAGCAGGACGATGAGCGGCACCGTCGTCGCGTTGAAATAGGGCGGGCCCACCGAGATCTGCCGGCCGTTCCACGCCTCGAGCGCCATGGGATAGAGCGTGCCGATGAAGACGATGGCAAGCAGCGCCATGAGGAGCAGGTTGTTGACGACGAGGACGCCCTCGCGGCTGGTCATGGCGAAGCGGGCGCCTTCGGCCACCTTGGGCGCGCGCAGCGCCCACACGAGGAGCGCCCAGCCGGTCAGGCCCAGCAGCAGGACGAGGAGGAACAGGCCGCGGGTCGGGTCGACCGCGAAGGCATGGACCGAGGTGAGGAGGCCGGAGCGGACGATGAAGGTGCCGAGCATCGAGAAGGTGAAGCCCGCGATCGCCAGCATCAGCGTCCAGTTGCGCAGCGCGTCGCGCGTCTCGAGCACGCGGATCGAATGGAGCAGGGCGGTTGCCGCCAGCCACGGCATCAGCGCGGCATTCTCGACCGGGTCCCAGAACCACCAGCCACCCCAGCCCAGCTCGTAATAGGCCCACCAGGAGCCCAGCGCGATCCCCATGGTGAGGAAGGCCCAGGCGAGCGTCACCCACGGCCGGGTCGCCCGCGCCCAGGCCGGGCCGACCTTGCCGTCGAGCAGCGCGGCAACCGCAAGCGCGAAGGCGACGACGAGCCCGACATAGCCGACATAGAGGGTGGGCGGGTGGAAGGCGAGGCCGGGGTCCTGCAGCAGCGGGTTGAGCCCCATCCCCTCCGGCGGAGCCGGGTCGAGCCGGGCGAAGGGGTTGGAGGCGAACAGGAGGAAGGCGAGGAAGCCGAGCGCGACGACCCCGAGGCTGCCCAGCGTCCGCGCCCGGAAGGTCTCGCCGAGCGGCATCCGGGCGAGCGCCACGGCAAGCCCGGCGACGCCGAGGATGAGCACCCACAGCAGCATCGAGCCCTCGTGGTTCGCCCACACCCCCGTCAGCCGGTAGAGGAGCGGCTTTGCCGTGTGGCTGTTGGTGGCAACCAGCGAGACCGAGAAGTCCGAGACGAGGAAGGCGTGCGTCATGGCCGCATAGGCGCACAGCAGCAGCAGGCCGTGCGCCACCGCCGCCGGCCGGGCGAGCCCGACGAGCGCGGGCCGGACCGGTGCTGCCGCCATCACCAGCGCCGCGGCCGCGGCCAGCCACAGCGAGAGATGGCCAAGCTCGGCCGGGCTCGGGATCATGCGCCGCGGCCGCTCATTCGGCGAGCGAGCCCGTCTGGTGCATCATGCCCGTTCGGCCGAGGCTCTTCGCCACTTCGGGCGGCATGTAGGTCTCGTCGTGCTTGGCGAGCAGATGGTCGGCGACGAAGCCGCCGTCGGGGCCGATCCGCCCGGTCGCGACCACGCCCTGCCCCTCGCGGAACAGGTCGGGGACGATGCCGGTGTAGCGCACCCGGGTCTCCCTCGCCCCGTCGGTCACGGTGAAAGCGAGCGTCAGCCCCTCGTCCTCCCGCACCACCGAACCGTCCTTGACCAGCCCGCCCAGCCGGATCCGCGCGCCGGGCTCCGGCGGGTTGGCCGCAAGGTCGGACGGGGCGTAGAAATAGGTCGCCGTGCCCTCGAGCGCGGGGATGGCGACGAGGCCGGCGCCGACGATGGCGACCAGCGCAAGTCCCGCGAGGATCAGGCGCTGGCTCTTGGCCGAGACGGTCCGCCCCGCCATCTACTCCTCCCGCTCGGCGCGGCGCATGCGCTGCCAGGAGGCAAGCGCGAGGCCGCCGATGATGGCCGCGGTCGCGACATAGGCGGCAACGATGAACGGCAGGTGATCCATGCGGTTCGCCCCGGCCTCAGCCCGCCAGCGCCGCCCGCCGGAGCGCGCGCGCCGCGCGCTTCTGCTCGGCGATCAGCGCGCGCATGCGCATGAGGACGATGCTGGCGAACAGGAGCGCGAAGCCGGTGGCAGAAAGCAGCAGCGGCTGGAGCATCTCGGGATGGATGGAGGAGCCCGAGACGCGGATGCTCGCCGGCTGGTGGAGCGTGTTCCACCATTCCACGCTGTACTTGATGATGGGCAGGTTCACGACGCCGAGGATGGCGAGAATGCCCGCCGCCTTCGCGCCGCGCATCCGGTCATCGAAGGCGTGGATGAGGGCGATGACCCCGAGATAGAGCAGGAAGAGCACCAGCATCGAGGTGAGCCGGCCGTCCCACACCCACCAGGTGCCCCAGGTCGGCCGGCCCCAGATGGAGCCGGTGACGAGGCACGCGGCGGCAAAGGCCGCGCCCACCGGCGCGATCCCCCGGACCGCGAGGTCGGCGAGCGGGTGGCGCCAGATCCGCGCGGCGAGTGCGGCAAGCGCCATGCCCGAATAGCCGCCGAGCGCCAGCCAGGCCGAGGGCACATGCACATACATGATCCGGACCGACTCGCCCTGGAGATAGTCGGGCGGCGCCAGCCAAAGCCCCATCGCCAGCCCGACGGCGAGGAAGCCGAGCGCGGCCGCCGTCAGCCATGGCAGGATGTGGACCGAGATCCGCCGGAACCGGTGCGGGTTGGCAAGGTCGTGCCAGCGGGTCGCCGGCGGCGATGAAGGCTCCATGGGCGCCTCCTAGCAGCGCGCCCGCCCCGCTGTCAGCAGAATCCCGACGGGATCGCCCGCGTTCAGGCGTCGCGGCGGCCGAACAGCCCGGCAATCCGGTCCTTCAGGTCGTCGAGCACGCTGCCGTCGCCATCCCTGTCCAGCCCGGCCGTCCATTCCGCCCACAGGCCGGAAAGCCCCTTCGCTTCCACGTCCGCCTTGAGCGTCTCGAACAGGGCGGTCACCTTCTCGGCCTGCACGCCCGCCTTCTCGGCCACCTCGGCCACCAGCGCCCGCGCGTCCGCCTGGCCTTCGGCGACCTTCGCGGTGACCGCCGCCCGGATCTCGTCGAGCTTGTCGGCCGAAAGGCCGGTCGCCTCCGCCAGCCGCGCCGACACGGCGTCCACCGTCTCTCCGGTCTGGGCCGAGATCTTCGTGAGAATCGCGTTCAGGTCCATCGGGGTCCTCCTGCTCGTCCCCTCCCATCCTCCGGTTTCCGCTTCGTGACAAGCCGTCAGCCGCGCGCCAGCCGCAGCGCCGCCCCGGCCGCGAGCGGCGCAAGCGCGGCAAGGAGCAGGCTCGCCGCCGCCAGCAGCCGGTCCGCGCCCGCCGCAGCCCCGCTCGCGCCGCCGGTTGCGAACACCAGCACGGGCAGCGCGAGCGGCACGGCGAGGAGCGCGGCAAGCCCGCCGCCGCCCCGCGCCCCCACCATCAGCGCCGCGGTTGCCAGGGCGACGGCCGCAAGCCCCAGCGTGCCGAACGCGAAGCGCGGCGCCGCGGCCAGCAGCGCCTCGAGCGGCAGCGCGAGCAGCGCGCCGGCGAGCGGAAGCGCAAGAAGGAGCGGCACGGCAAGCGCCAGCCACTGGGCGAGCAGCCGGGCCAGCGCGACCGACTCGGCGGCGATCCCGCGCACGGCGAGCTGGTCGAGCGTGCCGTCGGCGGCATCGGCGGCGAACAGCCCCGCAACCGGCAGCAGGCTGGCGAGAAGCGCGCCCACCCACAGCACGGCGAGCCCGGCGCGGGCGAGAAGCCCCGGCTCGGGCCCGAGCGCGAAGGCGAAGACGATGGCGACGAGGAGGAAGAAGGCCGGCGGCAGCAGCGCCTCGCCGGGGCGCGCCGCAATCCGGGCGAGGTCGCGGCGGACGAGCAGCAGGAGCAGCCGGGCGAGCCCCAACCCCGCCTCAGCCCTTGCGGAACAGCTGGTCGGCGGCGGCGCGGAACCGGCTGGCGCCCTCGCGCTTGGCCCGCGTCCGCGCGATCTCGGCCTCGAGCGCGGCGATCCGCGCGTCGAGCTCGGCAACCGAGAGCGGGTCGAGATCCTGGCGGGCGAGCAGGCGGAGCGGATCGTCCGGGCGCGCGGGGAGGAGTTCGTCGTCCATGGCCCGAGTTTCGGCCAGGGGCGCCGCGCGCGCAAGCCCGCCCCTGCCTTCCCCGGCACGCCCGCTTGCGCGGCCTCGCCGGCTTTGGCAGGCGCCGGGCCGCAGCAGCAGGGAGGACCGACATGGCGACCGCGGCGGCCGAGCCGGCACGAAGCCTGCCCGAGACGATGACCGCCATCGACCCGGCGGGTCCGGGCGGGCCCGATGTCCTCGTCCCCGTGGCGCGCCCCGTGCCCGCGCCGGGTCCCGGCGAAGTGCTCATCCGGGTGCACGCCGCGGGGGTCAACCGGCCCGACATCCTCCAGCGGCTCGGGCTCTACCCGATGCCGCCCGGCGCGCCGACCATTCCCGGCCTCGAGGCGGCGGGCGAGGTGGTGGCGCTCGGCGAGGGCGTCTCCACCCTCTCCCTCGGGGACCCGGTGACGGCGCTCCTCCTCGGCGGCGGCTATGCCGAATATGCCGTCGCCCCCGAGGGCCAGTGCCTGCCGGTCCCGCCGGGCATGCGCTTCGTCGAGGCGGCCGGCCTTCCCGAGACCTACTTCACCGTCTGGACCAACCTGTTCGAGATCGCCGGCGCGAAGCCGGGAGACCGGGTGCTGGTCCATGGCGGCACCTCGGGAATCGGCGTCACTGCGGTCGACCTGTGCCGGCTGTTCGGGATCGAGGTGTTCGTCACCTGCGGCACGGGGCAGAAATGCGCCGCCGCGCGCGAGGTCGGCGCTGCCCACGCGATCGACTACAACGCCCGCGACTATGCCGCGGAAGTGCGCGAGCTCACCGGCGGCGCCGGCGTGGACATCGTGCTCGACATGGTCGGCGGCGACTATGTGCCGCGCAACCTCGTCTGCCTTGCCGAAGGCGGCCGCCATGTCTCGATCGCCTTCCAGCGCGGCCAGCGCGCCGAGATCGACATCGGCCTCGTCATGCGCCGCCGCCTCACGCTGACCGGCTCGATGCTGCGGCCGCAGAGCGTGGCCTTCAAGTCCCGCATCGCGGCAGCCCTCAGGGAGAAGGTCTGGCCGGCATTCGCCGATGGCCGGCTCAGCGCCCGGCTCGACAAGGTCTTCCCGCTGGCCGAGGCCGCCGCTGCCCACCGCCACATGGAGCAGGGCCAGCATGTCGGGAAGATCGTGCTCGCCGTCATTTCCTGAGCCCCGGAAGCTGCCCGGCCGCCAGCGCATACGTATGCAGCGGCCAAATGCGACAGCTTGACCGCCGGAGCCGGCGCCCGCACGCTGGTGCAATGCAGCAACGCCTCGCCACCCGGCCGACCCAGTCCGCCTCGACGGCCGCGCGCCTCAAGACCGATCTCGCCGCGCTCGGCGCGGTCACCGAGGTCGGGTTCGCCGAGGGCGGCGCCGACGTCGCCCGCCTCCAGGCGCTCGCGAACGAGCTCGAGGCGCTGAACCCCACGCCCGAGCCGGCCCGCGCCCAGGCCCTGCTCAAGGGCCGCTGGCATCTCCTCTATTCGAGCCTCGGCCTGCTCCGGGAAACCACGCTCGCCCGCTACAGCTTCGGCCTGCTGCCCGACCTGCCCGTCACCGCCGTCGAGATCTTCCAGGAGACCGACCCGGCGACCGGCCACTATGACAACATCATCCACTTCCTCGACGGCGAGGGCGCGCCCGGCTCGCTCCTGCTCGCCGGCGACTATCGCGTCGAGGACGACAGCGAGATCGACATCCGCTTCGACCGCGCCATCCTGACGACCGCGGCCGGCCGCAGCATCCACCCGCTCGACCGCGGGCGAACGGGCCCGCTGCGCGTCACCCTGAGCTATCTCGACGATGGCTTCCGGCTGATGCGCGGCGCCGGCGGCAGCCTCTACATCCTCGAGCGGCTCGATTCCTGCCCGATGCGCTGGAGCCGGGACGGCTGAGCCTATTTCGGCGCCGCAGCGCCTGGCGCCGGCGCTCCCCCTGCGCGGATCCGCTCCATCGCCGCCCTGCCCTCGGCGCGCGTCACCTGGCCGTCGCGGTTGGCGTCCATCATCTGGAAGCCTTCCGGCCGCCGGCCCGCGGCCTTCCACTCGGCGGCGGTGAGCACGCCGTCGCCATTGGCGTCGACTGCATCGAAGAACCTGCCGGGCTTGGCCTGGGCGGCAGCGGCCAGGGCGCCAGCGGCCAGGACGCCACCGGCAAGGGCGGCAGCGGCAAGGAACGGAACGCGCATCCAGCATCTCCTCAGTCGAACAGGGACGAGACCGAGCTCTCGTCGGCAATCCGGCGGATGGCCTCACCCACCAGCGGAGCGATGCTGAGCACGCGCAGCTTGCGCGCTCCGCCCGCCCCCTCGGGCAGGGCGATCGAATCGGTCACGACAAGCTCGTCGAGCCCCGAGCCCTCGACGCGCGCCACCGCACCGCCGGAAAGCACGCCATGGGTGACATAGGCCGAGACGGAAGTCGCGCCGGCCTCGCGCAGCGCCAGCGCGGCGTTGCACAGCGTGCCCGCCGAATCGACGATGTCGTCGATGAGGATGCAGGCCCGGCCGCGGACGTCACCGATGATGTTCATGACTTCCGATTCGCCCGGCCGCTCGCGCCGCTTGTCGACGATGGCGAGCGGCGCGTTGTCGAGCCGGCGCGCCAGCGCCCGGGCGCGCACCACCCCGCCGACATCGGGCGAGACCACGGTCAGCAGCTCACGGTCCTTCGGGTGGCGGGCGTCGATGTCGGCCGACATCACCGGCGCGGCGTAGAGATTGTCGGTCGGGATGTCGAAGAAGCCCTGGATCTGCCCGGCGTGGAGATCGACCGAGAGCACCCGGCTGGCGCCGGCCACGGTGATGAGGTTGGCGACCAGCTTGGCCGAGATGGGGGTGCGCGGGCCCGGCTTCCGGTCCTGCCGGGCATAGCCGAAATAGGGGATGACCGCCGTGATCCGCTTGGCCGAGGCGCGCCGCAGCGCGTCGATGCAGATGAGGAGCTCCATCAGATTGTCGTTGGCGGGTGCCGAGGTGGACTGGATGACGAACACGTCCTCGCCCCGCACATTCTCGTGGATCTCGACGAACACCTCCTCGTCGGCGAAGCGGCGCACGCTCGCATCGGTCAGCGGCATGTCGAGATAGGCGGCGATGTCCCGCGCCAGCTGCGGGTTGCTGTTGCCTGCGAGCAGTTTCATCCGCCGGTCCCCTTTCCCCCCTTCTAGCGTGCGCGCGGCAAAGGAAAAGCCGCCCGGGCCCTAGCGCGCAGCCAGCAGGCCG
This sequence comes from Sphingomonadaceae bacterium, assembly GCA_029268145.1. GTDB lineage: Bacteria > Pseudomonadota > Alphaproteobacteria > Sphingomonadales > Sphingomonadaceae > Thermaurantiacus. The sequence continues at coordinate 12,301 of JAJUHA010000044.1, forward strand.
ATGGCGGGCAGCAGCAGCACGCCCATCAGGTTGAGCCAGAAGCCGGCCTTCACCATGTCGCGCACCCGGATCCGCCCGCTGGCAAAGGCAAGGGCATTGGGCGGCGTGCCGGCGGGCATCATGAACCCCCAGGAGGAGGCCAGGGCGGCCGGCACGGCAAGCGCGAGCGGCGCCGCCGCGCCGCCGCCTGCCACTGCCGCCACCACCGGCAGGAAGCCGCTCGCGGTTGCGACATTCGAGGCGAACTCGGTCACCAGCACCATCAGCGCCACCAGCAGCATCGCCAGCAGCAGCGGGTGAAGGTCGGCCACCCCCTCGAGCCGGGCGCCGATCCAGCCGGCAAGCCCGGTGTCGGTGATGGCGGTCGCAAGCGCGAGCCCGCCGCCGAACAGCAGCAGCACCTCCCACGGCAGGCGCGGCAGGTCGGCGCCGTCGAGCAGCCGGCCGCCGGCGCCGTCGGGCACCACCAGCAGAAGGAGCGCCGCGCCCATGGCGACGATCCCGTCGTCGACGGCCTCGAGGCCGAGGGCCGCGCGCACCGGCGGCAGCACCACCCAGCCGGCCAGCAGCAGCGCGATGACGGGCAGCAGCCGCCGCTCCGCAGCCGAAAGGGGGCCCGGCGTCCCGATCGCCGCTGCCACCAGCACGGGGTCGACCGTGGCGCTCGACAGCCGGTTGAGGCGGATGAGCAGCAGCGCCGCCGCCGGGATGGAAAGCGCCACCACCGGCAGGCCGAAGGCGAGCCAGGAGAGGAAGGAGATGTCGGTGCCGAGCGCGCGGTTGAGGATTCCGGCCGCGATCGCGTTGGTCGGCGAGCCGACAAGCGTGCCCAGCCCGCCGATGGTCGCGGCCCAGGCCACCCCCAGCACCAGCGCCCGGGCAAATCCGGCCTCCGCCTCGGCGCCGCGCGCCGCCTCGAGCGCGCCGACAAGCGCGAGGGCGACGGGAAGCATGATGAGCGCAGTCGCCGTGTTCGACACCAGCATCGAGGTGAGCGCGGTCGCCGCCATGAAGCCGAGGAGAAGCCCGCGCTCGGTGGCCCTGGTGCGCGCGACGATGGCAAGCGCCACGCGGCGATGCAGCCCCGCCTTCTCGATCGCGCGCGCGACCATGGCGCCACCCAGCACCAGGAACAGGATCGGGGACCAGTAGCTCGCCGCAACCTTGGCCGGGTCGGCGCCGCCGGCAAGCGGCAGGAGGACGAAGGGCAGCGTCGCGGTTGCCGCGATCGGGATCGCCTCGCTCACCCAGAGGCACGCCATGGCGACCGCCACGGCCGCCACCAGCCAGCCCTCGGCCGCCAGCCCGTCCGGCACCGGCACGAGCCGCAGCAGCAGGAAGGCGAGCACCGCAACCGCAAGCCCCGGGGGCAGCTCCCTCAGCACGATGCATCCACTCCCGCGCGGCCGTGCTTTACACCCCCCGGGCAAGCGCCTAGGCGCGCGGCGGCCCGAAATCCGGAGGCGGCATGGCAGACAGCATCGGAACGCGGCTCGAGCGCCACGGCGGCGTCGGCCCCGGCTTCGACCTGTTGCGGATCATCCTCGCGTCGGGCGTCGTCGTCTGGCACTGCTTTCCCCTCACCACCGGCAACGCCCGGCTCATCGATGCCACGCCGTTGTGGTTCCTTGTCAACATCTTCGTGCCGATGTTCTTCGTCGTCTCGGGCTTCCTGGTCACGGCCAGCGCGCACCGGGTCACGCTCGGCCACTATCTCATGAACCGGGTCGCCCGCATCGTCCCCGCCCTGCTGTGCGTCGTGGCGCTGTCGGCGCTCGTCGTCGGCCCGCTCGTCACCACCCGGTCGCCCGCGGCCTATTTCGCCGATCCCCTCGTCGCCCGCTACTTCGGCAACGTCGCCGGCCTCGTGGCCGATGCGCTTCCCGGCGTGTTCGAGTCGCTTCCGGTGCCCGGCGTGGTCAACGGCAGCCTGTGGACCGTGCGCTTCGAATATGCCTGCTACATCGGCCTCGGCGGCCTCATCCTCCTCGGCCTCGCCCGGCGCTGGTGGCCCTATGCGCTTGCCTACCTGCTCCTCCTGCTCCTCGCGGTCTGGCTCGCGGCCGCCCGGGCCGCGGGGGCCGAGGCGGGGGCAACGCTCCCCATCGGCGAAGGCATCCTGCCGCAGGCGATGAAGGTGCTGCCCTATTTCCTCCTCGGCGGCCTCCTCTACGTGCTGCGGGCGCGCATCCCGTTCGACGGGCGCCTGGCGCTTGCCGCGGCGCTCGCCATTCCCGCCGTCGGCCTGCTCGGCTCGGCGGCGTGGCTCAAGGTCCCGCTGTTCTGGCTCCTGCTCGCGCCGGTTCTCGCCTATCTCACCATCTGGCTCGGGCTCGTCCGCCTGCCGAAGTTCGAGGTGCTGGGGGGCGGCGACTTCAGCTACGGGATCTACTTCTACCATTTTCCCATCCTCCAGCTTCTCGTGCTGTGGACCGGAGTGCGGGACTGGTGGCTCCTTGCGCTCATGGCCGCCGTGCCGGTGCTGCTGGTCGCCGCCGCCTCCTGGCACTTCGTCGAGAAGCCCGCGCTCGCGCTCAGGAAGCGCCATTCGATCGCGGGCCGCCGCGCCGCGGCCTGAACGGCCGCGCTCCACTTGCCCGCACCCTGATCGTCGGTTAGCCTCCCACGCTCGGCAGGGGCGGGGGCCCCCGCCGCAATGGAGGGGACCACCATGCGCCTTGCCCTTGCCGCCGCCCTTCTGGCCGGCTCGATCCTTGCCACCCCGGCGCTCGCCGGCGTTCTCGTCGTCACCGGAGACACCACCGGCAAGCCCACCTGGAATCGCCCCCTCGAAGGCTTTCCGCCCGTGCCGCCGCTCTCCGCCGTCGGCACCGCGGTGCCCTACGAGGTGACCACCTTCACCGTCACAGCCGATGGCATCTATTCCTTCGTCAACCTCGCGACCAACCCGGTCAACTGGGACAACTACCTCCACCTCTACCGCGACAGCTTCGACCCGACCGACCAGTTCACCAACCTGCTCGCCGGAGACGATGACTTCGGGTTCATCGGCCGGTCCGGGTTCGACTTCGGCCTCCTCGCCGGAGTCACCTACCTCACCGTGACCAGCGGGTTCACGAACAGCAGCTTCGGCGAATGGGAAATGACCATCCGTGGCCCCGGGGACATCCTGCTCGGCGGCGGCGGGGTCATCCCCGAGCCCGGCACCTGGGCCCTCATGATGGCCGGCTTCGGCCTCGTCGGTTGCGCCCTGCGCAGGCGCGGGGGTGCGGCCGGCGCCGGCCTGCCGCCCCGCCGGGCGCCCGCACGCGCGGCCTGACCCTTGCCGAGGGCGCCCGGCCGGAGCCGGGCGCCA
>JAJUHA010000045.1 GCA_029268145.1 Sphingomonadaceae bacterium
CGCGACCCGCGGCGCCGGCCAGCGCTCGCCCCAGGGGCCGGCGGCCTCGAGCGCGGCGTGAAGCGCGGGCGTCAGCCCGGCCGGGGCGACGGCGAGATCGACCATGAGCGGCCGCACGTCGGGCAGGCCGGCGAGCACCGGGCCGAGCCGCTCGGCGAGGAAGGCGGCGAGCGCGGGGATGCGCTCGGGCGCGATGGTGAGGCCGGCGGCCATGGCATGGCCCCCGCCGGCGATGAGGAGGCCGCGCTCCTTCGCCTGGAGGATGGCGGCGCCGAGATCGACACCGGCGACCGAGCGGCCCGAGCCCTTCGCCGGCGCGGTGCCGTCCTTCGCGATGACGATGGCGGGGCGGCCGAGCCGCTCCTTCAGGCGGCCGGCAGCGATCCCGATGACGCCGGGGTGCCAGCCCTCGCCGGCAGCGAGGGCGACCGGCGCCTGCGGATCGACCGCGGCGAGCGCGGCCTCCGTCACCTGCGCCTCGAACTCCCGGCGCGTGGCGTTGAGCGCATCGAGCTCGGCGGCGAGGCGGCGGGCCTCCCCGGGGTCCTCGGTGGTGAGCAGGCGCAAGCCCAGATCGGCCGTGCCGACCCTCCCCCCGGCGTTGACCCGGGGGCCGAGGTGGAAGCCGAGGTCGCGGGCGCCGGGCACGGTCACGCCGGCCACGTCGAGCAGCGCGGCAAGGCCGATGTTGGCGCGGCCGGCAAGGCGGCGGAGGCCGAGCGCCACGAACGCCCGGTTGAGCCCGAGGAGGGGCATCACGTCGGCGACCGTGCCGAGCGCGACGAGATCGAGCAGCGCGGCGAGCTCCGGCTCGGGCCGCGTCGTGAAATGGCCGCGCCGGCGCAGCGCCCGCACCAGCGCCACGGCGAGCAGGAAGGCGAGGCCCGCCGTGCAGAGGCTGGCGTGGGCCGCCGCGGGCCCGGCGTCGGCCAGCTCGTCGAAGCGGTTGGGGTTGACGATGGCACGGGCCGGCGGGAGGGCCGTTCCGGCCTTGTGGTGATCGACGACGATCGCCTCGAGCCCGGCGGCGCGGGCGGCCTCGAGCGCGGCAAAGGCCTGGGTTCCGCAATCGAGGAGGAGGACGAGCGCGGTGCCGCGCGCCTGGAGCGCCAGCAGCGCCTCGGGCGTCGGGCCATAGCCCTCGAGAAGCCGGTCGGGGATGTAATGGTCGGGCGCGGCGCCCGCGGCGCGCAGCGTGCGCATGAGGATGGCGGCCGACGTCGCGCCATCGACGTCATAGTCGGCGAACAGGGTGATCCGCTCGCCGCGAACGACAGCGTCGGCCAGACGGTCGGCGGCGGCGTCCATGTCGCGGAAGACGGACGGGTCCGGAAGCCAGTCCCGCAGGGCCGGGCGCAGCCAGCGCGGCAGATCCGGCTCGGGGCAGCCGCGCGCCAGCAGGAGCGAGGCGGCCAGGGCCTGCTCGCCATGCGCCTGGGCCCGGGCGAGGTCGAGCGGTGCGGCGCGCCACGCCCAGGGGCGGCCGGAGAAGCCGGCGGCGACGCCGAGCGGCGCCTCGGCGCGCGATGGCGGAGACGGGCTCAGCGCAGCGGCGGCGGGTCCCCGGCACGGTCACCGCGGACCCAGCGGATGGTGCCCGAGGATGCCCGCATCACGACCGATTCGGTGGTGATTCGGCCATTGCGCAGGCGCTTGACGCCCTGGAGGAGCGAGCCGTCGGTCACGCCCGTTGCCGCGAAGATCACGTCGCCGCGGGCGAGATCGTGGAGATGGTAGATTCGGTCGAGGTCGGTCAGTCCGATCCGGCGGGCGCGCGCGCGCTCGTCATCGTTGCGGAACAGCAGGCGGCCCTGGAACTGGCCGCCGACGCAGCGCAGCGCAGCCGCCGCGAGCACGCCCTCGGGCGCGCCGCCCGAGCCCATGTAGATGTCGATCGTGGTCTCGGGGTTGGTGACGGCGATGACCCCGGCCACGTCGCCATCGCCGATGAGGTGGATGCCGCAGCCGAGGCCGCGCAGCTCGCGGATGAGCGCCTCGTGGCGCGGCCGGTCGAGCACGCAGGCGATGATCTCGCTCGGAGCGACCCCCTTGGCGCGGGCGAGCGCCTCGATGTTCGCGGTCGGCGAGCGCTCGAGGCTGACGAGGCCCTCGGGATAGCCGGGGCCGATCGCCAGCTTGTCCATGTAGACGTCGGGCGCGTTGAGGAGCCCGCCCTCCTCGGCGATGGCGAGCACCGCCATGGCATTGGGCCCGGCCTTGGCGGTGATCGTGGTGCCCTCGAGCGGGTCGAGCGCGATGTCGATCCGCGGGCCCTCGCCGGTGCCGACCTTCTCGCCGATGAAGAGCATCGGCGCCTCGTCGCGCTCGCCCTCGCCGATGACGACGGTGCCGTCGAAGGCGAGCCGGTTCAGGGCATCGCGCATGGCCGTGACGGCGGCCTGGTCGGCCGCCTTCTCGTCACCGCGGCCGATCCAGCGCGAGGCGGCGATCGCGGCATATTCGGTCACGCGCACCATCTCGAGCACGAGGACGCGATCGAGGACGTGGCTCGGGTCGAGCGGCGGCGGAGTCTGCGGCTTCAGCGCGGTGGCCATCCTATCCCTCCGTCGGCAGCAGTGGCATGAGGAGCGGCGGCTCGGCAACCGCCGAAAGCGCCGCCATGCGTTCGACGGCGGCGCGCGCTGCGGTTTCAGCACATTCGTGCGTCACCATCACGACAAGGGCCGTGCCGTCGGCGCCGCTCGCCGGCTGGTTGAGGCTCTCGATCGAGACCCCGGAGTCGCGCAGGATGGCGGTCAGCTCCGCGAGCACGCCCGGCCGGTCGGCGACGCGCAGGCGGAGGTAGAAGCGCCCCGTCCGCCGCTCCGGGCCGGCGGCCGCCAGCGGCACCAGCGCGGCCGCCGGCGTCGAGAAGGCCGGGCCGGCCTCGCCGCGGGCGATCGCGATGAGATCGGCAACGACGGCGCTCGCGGTGGGGCCCGCGCCCGCGCCGGCGCCGACGAAGAGCAGCCGGCCGACGAAATCGCCCTCGGCGACCACGGCGTTCAGGGGGCCGGTGACGCTGGCGAGCGGATGGGCGCGCGGCACGAGGCTGGGCACGACGCGGCCGGCAAGCGCATCCCCCAGGCGCTCGGCAAGCCCCACGAGGCGGACCTCGTAGCCGAGCGCCTCGGCCTGGCGGACATCGGCGAGCCGCACCTGGCGGATGCCCTCGACATCGAGGAGGGACAGGTCGGGCGGGGTTCCGAAGGCGAGCGCGGCAAGCAGCGCGAGCTTGTGGGCCGCATCCACCCCGTCGATGTCGAAGCTGGGGTCGGCCTCGGCATAGCCCTGGGCCTGGGCATCGGCGAGCACGTCGGCGAACTCGAGGCCTTCGGCCGCCATGCGCGAGAGGATGTAGTTGCAGGTGCCGTTGAGGATTCCATAGACCCGGGCGAGGCGGTTGGCGGCCGCGCCCTCGCGCAGGCCCTTGATGACCGGGATTCCGCCGGCGACTGCCGCCTCGAAGCGGAGCGCCGCACCCGCCCCTTCGGCGAGCGTGGCGAGTTCGAGGCCGTGGTGGGCGAGCATGGCCTTGTTGGCGGTGACAAGCGGCTTGCCGGCGCCGAGCGTAGCGCGCGCGAGGGTGAGCGCCGGGCCGTCGGCCCCGCCGACGAGCTCGACCACGAGATCGACATCGGCGCGGGCGGCAAGCCGGGTCGCGTCATCCTCCCAGGCGAAGGCGGCAAGGTCGATCCCGCGCTCGCGGCCCCTGTCCCGCGCCGAGACGGCCGTGACCAGGATGGGCCGGCCGGCACGCGCCGCGACGAGATCGGCGTTGGCGGCAAGCAGGCGGATCACTCCGGCGCCGACGGTGCCAAGGCCGGCGAGGCCGACGTGAAGGGGCGCAAGCGAGGAGGGCATCGCCGCCGCCCTAGCCGGCGGGCGGCGGCAACGCAAAGGGCCGGCGCTAGCTCCGCCGCGGGTCGAGACCGACCGGGCCGAGCTGGAAGCGGAGCGTCGGCCGCGGTGCTCCGTCCTCGCGGCCGCGGCGGGTCGGCCCTCGCCGTTCTCCATCGAAGACGCTCGTGTCGGGCCGGGGGGTGGCAGCGTCGCGCAGCCTGGCCGCCTCCTCGGCGATCCGGCCCGCGGCCTGGGACGCACGGCGCAGGGCCGCCGCCGAGCCGAAGGGATAGGACGTGCCCTTCTGGTCCGCTGCGGCGAACATGTCGGCGACGGTGCGGCCTTCGGCGTCGGCGCGCGCCCACCCCGCGGCCACCCGGAGCGCGAGGGCCTCGAGCCCGGCGAAGCTGGTGCGGATCCGGCCCCAGCGATGGTTGGCCCAGGTCATCGCCGGTGCCTCCCGGTCGCCGCCGCCCTCGGGGTGGAAGCGCTGGATGAGCTTCAACCCCGCCGCCCGGCCATAGCCTGCCAGGCGCTTCAGGGCCTCCTCGTCCATGTTGAGGTGGAGCCCGCCTTCCGAGCGCGGGTCGAGCAGGACGGTCACGATGCGGTCGCGCTGGCTCGGCAGCGTCATCTGCTCATTCTCCCGGCCGTTGCGGGCGGCATCGACGATGGCGCCGAGGAAGGTGGCGAAGCTGCCGTCCGCGAGGTCGGACCGCAGCGGTGCGCGGATTCCGTCGGTGTTGCTGCTGGCCATGCGGACCCGCTCGGCCTCGGCCGGCTCGCCGGGAGGAAGGTCGGCGAGGTTGATGCAGAAGGTGGGGCGGGCGGGGAGCGGCGAATCGAAGCTGGCTACGGGGAAGTTGGAGGTGATGCCGCCGTCGCTGAACCAGCAGGGGGACGGGCGGGGCTGCGCGGCGTCCGGTGCCTTCGGTTCCCAGGCGGGGCATTCGAAGAGCTTCACCGCCGAGATGAGGAAGGGAAAGCTCATCGACAGCCGGACACCGAGCAGCACCGGGAGATCGGGCGCGCGCGGCAGGCGGTGGTAGGTGACGCCGTCGGCGACGATGTCGAACTCCGGGTTGCGGGTCTCGACGAGGTGGGCAATCACGCGCGCTGGGAGCACCCCGGCGAGCGCTTGGGGCGTGAAGTAGAGGAAGCTCGACGAGCGTTCGAGGAAGGGAAACTGGTGCGGCAGCTGCTGCGTCAGGTTGGTCGTGGTGAGCAGCAGGTCGACCGCGCGGTCCGGAGCCCAGGGGTCGCGCGTGCCCCAGAGATCCGCGACGGTGACCGGCCGGTCGGTGACGGATCGCCCCGCAGCCCGCTGGATCGTCGCGTGCATCCAGTCGGCGAAGCCGCCGTGCCGCGCCATGGCGTCGGTGCTTTGCGGGTCGACCGCCGGGTTGACGCCCGGGCAGAGGCCGAATCCATTCTCTGCCATGGCGCGGAAGGGCGGGGAGAGGTCGGCGAGGATCCGCCGGCGCGCCGTCCAGAAGGGCAGCAGCGCCGCGACGAGCGAGGCGGCGCCAAGCAGCATCAGCGCGACGGCGATGGCGAAGGGACCGGCGCCGGCGGCCGCCATGGCGGCAGCTCCGAGCCCGCCGAACAGCGCGCCGGCGAGCCCGATCGCGATGGCAAGAAGGCCGGCGCGGGAGAGGGTCGGGCGTGCCAGCCGGCCCACGAGCGACAGCAGGCGGCCCTCGATCTCCTCTCCGTCGAGCTTGGCCCAGCCGATCTCGAACAGCGCCCGCACCGGCTCGGCCGGGTGGAACAGGGTCTTCAGGCGGGTTTCGCCATCGACCATCCCGCCGAGATCGTCCGCCAGCCGCGCGACAAGGTTGGAAAAGACCGTGGGGAAGGGCGCGTTGGGGCCGCGGCGGCCCACTTCGGCCGCGGCCGCGACGCCAGCCGCGATCGCGCCCGCGGACGCCCCGCCGATGCAGCGGAAGCGGTAGCGGGTGGCAAGCACGGCCAGCGTGCCGGGATAGACGAGGCCCGAGGTGAGCCCGCCGCGCATGACGAGATCGCAGTCGAGAAGCTCGGTGCCTGCGGTCGCGCCGTCGCCGCTGCCGGCGTCCCGGCCCGACATGTCCGCTGCTGTGGCCATCACCTTCTCCCCCGCTCCGGCCCGCTGGCCAGTCTGGGCCGGAACCTAGAGCGCCGGCGGGAAAAGGTTAAGCGACTGGCAGCTCCCTCAGGCGGCCTTGGGGGCCATGATCATGAGCATCTGCCGGCCTTCCATGCGCGGGGCCTGCTCGATCTTGGCATATTCGGCCGAATCGTCGCGCACGCGCTCGAGCAGGCGAAGCCCGAGCTGGCCATGGGCGAGCTCGCGGCCGCGGAAGCGCAGCGTGAGCTTCACCTTGTCGCCTTCCTCGAGGAACTTGCGCACGGCCTTCATCTTGACCTCGTAATCATGGTCATCAATGTTCGGCCGCATCTTGATTTCCTTGATTTCCTGGACCTTCTGGGTCTTGCGCGCGGCCGCGGCCTTCTTCTGGGTCTCGTACTTGAACTTGCCGACATCGAGGAACTTGCACACCGGCGGGTCGGCATTGGGGGAAACCTCGACAAGATCGAGCCCGACCTCCTGCGCGGCCGCCAGCGCCTCGCGGGTGTACATGATGCCCAGATTGTCCCCGTTCTCGTCGATGACCCGAACTCTCGGAACGGTGATGAACTCGTTGTAGCGCGGGCCATTGAGCGTCTGGGGCACGGGCAGCATCGCGCGGCGGCTGAACGGGGATCGGATGGTCGTCTCTCCTTGGACTGTCGGTGGACGCCGCGAAGATAGCGCAGGCCGGGCGAATCGTGAAGGGGAGGCGCCGCCTCAGCCGTCGGCCGGAAGCGGGATCCACTCCGTTTCGCCCGGGACCGTGCCGAATCTGCCACCCTGGGGGGCGCGCGCCCAGTCTTCCTTCGCGGCCTCGATTGCCGCGGGATCGGAGGCGACGAGGTTCCACCAGATGTGGCGCGGGCCGTCCATCGGCGCGCCGCCGAAGAGCATGAGGTGCCCGGCCTCGAGCATGATGAAGCGGCGCGGTCCGGGCTCGACGACGAGCAGGGTGCCGGCCGGGTAGCGGTTGCCCTCCATCAGGATCGCGCCGGTGGCGACATAGATGCCGCGCTCGGCATGGTCTTCGGGCAGCGCCACCTCCGCGCCCGCCGCGCCCTCGACATGGACATAGAAGATGGGGTGGGAGAAGGCCACGGGCGCCGCGGCGCCGAAGGCCGTGCCGGCGATCAGCGTGGCGCGGGCGCCGGCCAGCGGCAGCGAGGGGAGCGTCTCCGCCGGATGGTGGGTGAAGGCGGGCGGATCGGCCTCGTGCGGCTTCGGCAGGGCGACCCAGGTCTGGATGGCATGGATGCGGTGGCCGGCGGCGCGTTCGGCGGGCGGGGTACGCTCGCTGTGCTGGATGCCGCGCCCGGCGGTCATCCAGTTGACCGCGCCGGGTCTGATATCTTGCACGAACCCGAGCGAATCGCGGTGGCGGAGCGCGCCCTCGAACAGCCAGGTGACAGTCGAAAGGCCGATGTGCGGGTGGGGGCGGACATCGATGCCCTCGCCGGGCGCGAAGTCGGCGGGCCCGAGATGGTCGAAGAAGATGAAGGGGCCGACCATCCGCCGGCTGTGATGCGGCAGCAGCCGCTTGACGCTGAAGCCGCCGAGATCGCGCGGCTTGCCCTGAATGACCTGCATCTGCGTTCCTCTTCGGCACGCCCGATAACCGGCGCGGCCACGGGTTGCTACTTCGCAGATGTTTCAAGCCCGGCATTTCCCCATGTGGCGAAACCTGGCATCCTCCTGGCGATTCGGGGCAGACGAGGGGGACCCATGGCCAGATGGTCGCTGATGGTCGCGTCCTGCGCGGTGGCGGCGCTGGCCGGGCCGGTTGCGGCGCAGGCGCCGCCTCGCATCGCGCCGGTTGCGGGAAGCTTCACCGAGCGGCTGCTCGACAGTGTGCCGCATTCGGGCACGCGGGCGGTGGGCATGGTGCCGGTCGGGATGGTGGCGGGCGCAGGCGGCCGGGGAGCGGACTATGCCGTCATCCATGTGCGCGCCGACGCAGCCGTCAACGGGACCCTGTGCGCGACGGTTTCGAGCGTCGACGGACGCTACACCGCGCGGGGGCTCTATGCGGTCAAGAGTGCGCCGGGCGGGCTCCAGCTCGCCTACCCGACGGCGCGGTTGAGGGACGCCGGCTATGCGCCGGGCGAGCTTGCCGTCAGCGTGCGACTGGGTGAGCGCTGTGCGGATGCGGCGCTGCCGCTCCTGCCGGCCGGCTGGCAGCCGGTGCCGAAGACGGGCGAGGTCGGGTTCGCGGTCAATGCCGGCGCCGGCACGTCGGTCTTCACCATCGCCAATTCGCAGCGGCAGGACTGCGTGCCGGCCAGCGAGCTGTTCCGGGACCGTGAGCCTGCGGCCTTCACCCATGTGTGCAGGGTTGCCGCGAGCCGGCTCCAGCCGGGCGGGCAGGTGAAGATCTTCCGCGAGGTGGCAGGCACGCGGGAAAGCGAGATCGTGTTTCCGCTGCTGGGCGCAAAGCCGGGCGCTTGACGAAGGCACCAGGACAGGCGGACGCACCGCGGGCCATGGGTCTGCGCGATTTCCTGCTGCTGGTGCGGCGCAATTCGCTCGGGGCCTTTCTCGTTGCCGCACTGCTGCTCGCCGTCATCCTGTTCGGGGCACTCAGGGGCCGGGCGCCGCTCATCCAGTATGAGGCCGAGACCGCGATCCTCACGGTGACGGCGGCCGGCCAGCTCGAAACGGTGTGGAACCTGCCGGCGCGGACGGCTGCGATCCCGACGATCGTCGACGACGCGCCGGCAACGGACATGCGCGACCTGGGGCCGGGCGCGCTGGTGCTTCCGGAGGGAAGCCGGCTCACCCTCATCCGGATGGCGGGAGAACCGCTGCGCCTCAGGATCGACGGGCATGTCGAAGGCGGAGCACCGACGGTCTCGGCCGCGGGCCTGGACGCGGAGCTAGCGCTGCCGAAGGGCACGGTCATCACCGTGGCCGGTGCCGCGGGCGATCCGGCGGCCTCCTGCGCCCACCGGCTGCCGCCGCTGGCGTTGCGCGGCGCGGGCGCGCTCGCGGTGGGCGCGTCGCTGGCAAGCGACAGCCGCGACAGCCCCGAGGAGCTGGCGGGTGTCGACGAGGCGGAGTTCCTGGCTCGCAACGCCCAGCCGCTGATGGCGGGCGGCAGGGTGTTCGTGCGCGGACGGACGCTGCTCGGGACGAGCTATGACGCGGACGAGCTGACGCTGCAGGCAGGCGACCAGCTGCGGGTCCCGGCGAGCGCGGCCGGCGCGGGCAGCGTGTTCCTGGCGCAGGTCGGCGGCTGCGCGCCGCTTGCGGTGCGCGGGTTCGTGCAGTCGCGAGACGTCGAGTTGCTGCGGCTGGGGAGCGACTCGTCGAAGGCGGGCGTTTCCTTCTGGCAGGCGATCACGAAGGATCCGCTGCTGACGCTGCTGGTCGGCGTGCTCGGCGCGTTCCTCGCGACCTACTGGAGCTTCGTCAACGAACGGGCGGAGAAGGAATGATGATGCGCCCTGCCCTGCTCGCCTGTCTGCTGCTGGCAGCGCCGTCGACCGCACAGATGGTTCATGTCCAGGCGGATTCGGCCGAAGGGCGGGGCATCGCCATGTCCGCGAACGGCCGCTGCCATGTGCTGGCGCCGGCGCATGTGGTGGCCAATGCCGAGCGGATCCTGGTGACGTCCCGCGGCCGGACCCGGACGCAAGCGCGGGTGGTCAGGAACTTCGACGATGGCGGCGGCGCGAGCCGGGTCGACTTCGCCATCCTCGAGCTGCCGGCGGAGTCGAAGGTGCCGTGCAACGAACCGCTGCCCGATGCGCGAAGCCTCAACCAGGCGCTCGCCGACCCGGCCGGGGTGCTGGTCCGGCGCGTGAATGCCGAGGGCAATGCGCGGAACTCGCAGGCGCTTGTGCGCAATGTTTCGGCGACCGATCTCACCATCTCGCCGGGCCCGGCGCCTGACGATGCGCTGGCGCAGGGCGACAGCGGCAGCATGATCTTCGTCAACAAGGTGCCGGTTGCCATGCTCGTCGCCCGCACCCAGCCCAAGGCGGGTGCCAGCTACCAGGCGCTCCGGCTCGACACGCTGATGAGCCTGGCCAATACCCATTTCGCCGGCCAGCGGGCGCCGACCAAGGCGTTCCGGTTCGCCCGGTTCGACGTGACGAGTCAGCTTCTGGCCGTCGATACCGGGCAGCAGGCGCGATACGGGGCCGGGCTCGGGCAGCTGGTGCAGGGGCTTGCCGGCGATCTCCGCGCCGAGACCGACCGGCTGCTTTCGGGCACCAAGGGCTTTCCGCCGGTCCAGAATGACATCGCGGTCGAACAGGCGGCGACCGCGGCCTGGCTCACCCTGACCCTTGTGCAGGTGGACGCCGGCATCCGCAACCAGTGCACGCCGAAGCAGACCCAGGTCTTCGGGCTGCCGGTCACGACCTATGAGGCGGGGCCCGGCTCGGTGTGCCGCAACGGCTGGGAGCAGATGCGGGCATTGACGCGCGCCATCTTCCGGCTGACGGGCGAGGTGCGCGAGACGAGCGGCGGCAACCGGGCGCCGATCCAGCAGCAGTTCGGCCTCATCCTGCCGGTCGACCCGGCGCAGATGGGCCTGCCGCTCCGCGACGAGCTTGCGGCGCGGATGTGCGATGCGGTGAAGGACGCGACGCAGAGCCTTACCAAGGGCAAGGGCCGGGGTGCGGCCAGAAGCGGCATTTTCGCGACGCAGGATGTGGTGCCGCAGCTGGGTGCGGGGCGGATGCGCCAGGGCTGCTGAGCCTTCACCTGCGCCGGCCGCTCGGCTAGCAGCGCCGCGCGGCAGGCTGGAGCGGACCATGCGACTGAAGGACCGGGTGGCGATCGTGACCGGGGCAGCGAGCGGGATCGGCCGCGCGATCGCCGAGGCTTTCCACCGCGAAGGCGCGCGGGTCGCCATTGCCGATCTCGACGCGGGGCGCGCCGGCGAGGTGGCGGCGGCGCTCGATCCCGCCGGCGCCACGGCGATGGCGGTTCCCATGGACGTGACCGACGAGGCCGCCGTCGACTCGGGCACGGCAGCCGTGATCGAGCGGCTCGGCGGGCTCGACATCCTGGTGTCCAACGCCGGAATCCAGATCGTCGCGCCCCTCGTCGACTTCACCCTGGCCGACTGGCGGAAGATGCTCGCGATCCACCTCGACGGGGCCTTCCTCACCACCCGGGCGGCGATGCGGCACATGCAGGCCTCCGGCCGGGGCGGGACCATCCTCTACATGGGCTCGGTCCATTCCAAGACCGCCTCGAAGCTGAAGGCCCCCTATGTGACGGCGAAGCACGGCCTGCTCGGCCTCGCCCGGACGGTGGCGAAGGAAGGGGCGCCCCACGGCATCCGCGCGAACGTCATCTGCCCCGGCTTCGTGCTGACCCCGCTGGTCGAGAAGCAGATCCCGGAGCAGGCAAAGGAGTTCGGCATCTCCGAGGAGGAGGTGGTGAAGACCATCATGCTCAAGGACACGGTGGACGGGGAATTCACCACGCTCGCCGATGTCGCCGAGGCCGCGGTCTTCCTCGCCGGGTTCGCGAGCGCGGCCCTGACAGGCCAGTCGCTCATCGTCTCCCACGGCTGGCACATGGAGTAGCGCGCCGCCACTGGCGGATCGCGGCGAAGCCGCTACCTTCGGCCGATGGACCAGCTTCTCTACGGCACGCTCGACCCGCACGAGGCCGCGCGCCTCGCCCGCGTCCATCTCGGCCGCTACGATGATGGCGAGCTCTACCTCCAGTATGCCGTCTCCGAGGCGCTTGGCTTCGACGACGGACGGCTCAAGACCGCGAGCTTCGACACCCTGCGCGGCTTCGGTCTGCGCGCGGTCTCCGGCGAGACCACCGGCTTTGCCCATTCGACCGAGGTGTCGGCAGCCGCGATCGCCCGCGCGGCCGAGACCCTCGCGCTGGTGCGGCCGGGCGGATCGCCCGCTCCCGCCCCGCGCGGGACCAACGCCCGGCTCTACACCGACGCCAACCCGCTCGCCTGCCTGTCCTTCGACCGGAAGGTCGCCCTGCTCCAGGCGATCGACGCCCACGCCCGGGCGGCGGATCCGCGGGTCGTCCAGGTCTCGGCGTCGCTTGCGGCCTCCTGGTCGCTCGTCGACATCGTCCGCGCCGACGGGGTGCGGGTGCGCGACATCCGCCCGCTGGTGCGCCTCAATGTCGGCATCGTCGCCGAGGCCAGCGGGCGGCGCGAATCCGGCAGCTGGGGGCTGGGCGGCCGGGCGCTTCCCGACAGCTTCCTCGACGAGACGGTCTGGCAGGACGCCGTGGCGCGCGCGCTTGCCCAGGCGCTCACCAACCTCGAGGCGGACGCCGCACCCGCCGGCGAGATGCCGGTGGTGCTCGCCCCCGGCTGGCCGGGCATCCTGCTCCACGAGGCGGTCGGCCACGGGCTCGAGGGAGACTTCAACCGCAAGGGCTCGTCCATCTTCGCCGGCCGGATCGGCGAGCGGGTGGCAGCGCCGGGGGTGACCGTCATCGACGATGGCACGCTGGCCGGACGGCGCGGCTCGCTCACGGTCGACGACGAGGGGACGCCGACGGCGCGCACGGTCCTCATCGAGGACGGCATCCTCCGGGGCTACATGCAGGACCGGCTGAACGCCCGCCTGATGGGCGTGGCCGAAACCGGCAACGGCCGGCGCGAGAGCTACGCCCATGCCCCCATGCCGCGGATGACCAACACCTTCATGGCCGGCGGCAGCGAGGATCCGCAGGCCATCATCGCCCGCGTGGAGCGGGGAATCTACGCGCGAAGCTTCGGCGGCGGCCAGGTCGACATCGTCTCGGGCAAGTTCGTCTTCTCCTGCACCGAGGCGTGGCGGATCGAGAAGGGGCGGCTTGCCGCGCCCATCAAGGGGGCGACGCTCATCGGCAACGGCCCCGAGGCGATGCAGCGGATCCGGGCGATCGGCAACGACATGGCGCTCGACCCCGGCATCGGCACCTGCGGCAAGGGCGGCCAGTCGGTGCCGGCGGGCGTCGGCCAGCCGACGCTGCTCGTCGAGGGGCTGACGGTCGGCGGCACCGCCTGATGGGCGGACCGGACGGGCGGCTCCGCGAGGCCGCCCGCCTCCATGACGTGGCGCTGGCCGAGATCCTCGCCGGCCGGCTGCGCGCCGCAGGCATCGATGCGCAGCTGTTCGATGCGGGCTTCGCCGGCCTTTTGGGCGGCGGCCAGCCGGGGATCCGCCTCATGGTGCCGGCTGCGGACCTCGCCGCGGCGCGCGCGCTGATCGCCGACCCGGGCGGCTGAGCCCTGCCCAAGGATTGGGCAGTGCCGGCGCGACCCTGCCAGAGTGGATGAATTTCTGGGCAGTGCCCGTGGCGCGCCTGCTGCACTGCACAAGGCAGGGGCAGCGGCGCCCGGGTTGGCACGATTCCTGCAGGGCGGGGAGACGGAGCCGTTCGGAAAGGGGGTCGCCGCCTTGAAACTGATCATCGCCGTGGTGAAGCCGTTCAAGCTCGACGAGGTGCGCGAGGCGCTGACGGCGCTTGGCGTGACGGGCATGACGGTGACCGAAGTGAAGGGGTTCGGCCGGCAGAAGGGCCAGACCGAGATCTACCGGGGCGCCGAGTACACGACGAACATGGTGCCCAAGGTGAAGATCGAGGTGGCCGTGCCCGCGGCGCTGGCGACGCGGGCCGTCGAGACGATCCAGCAGTCGGCGCACACGGGCGCCATCGGTGACGGCAAGATCTTCGTTCTCGATCTCGCCCAGGCGGTGCGGATCCGCACCGGCGAAACCGACGAGACCGCGCTGTGACGGCGGGATGCAGGGAACTCAAGGAGGGGTCATTGATGAAGCCTGACAGGATCTCGAGGCTGCTGGCGCTGGCGGCGCTTGCGGCTGCGTCGCCCGCGCTGGCGCAGGATGCGCCGGTGCCCGACAAGGGCGACACGACCTGGATGATGATCTCGACGGTCATCGTCCTCATGATGTCCATTCCCGGCGTGGCTCTCTTCTATGGCGGCCTCGTCCGCTCGAAGAACATGCTGTCGGTCCTGACCCAGGTGTTCGTGATCGTGGCGGTCGCTGCCCTGGTCTGGTTCGGCTGGGGCTATTCGCTCGCCTTCACCGCCGGCACGCCCTTCTTCGGCTCGCTCGACAAGATGTTCCTTGCCGGCGTGACCGCCTCCTCGAACGCGGCCACCTTCTCGCAGGGCGTCGTGATCCCCGAACTCACCTTCGTCGCGTTCCAGATGACCTTCGCCTGCATCACTTCGGCCCTCATCGTCGGGGCGTTCGCCGAGCGGGTGAAGTTCTCCTCGCTCATGGTCTTCATCCTGCTGTGGGTGACGCTGGTCTATGCCCCGATCGCCCACATGGTCTGGTACTGGGATGGCCCGGACGCCTTCGTCGCGGCGGCCCAGCAGGGCGAGGCAGCCTATGCGGCGGTCACGGCCAACTCCGGCTTCCTGTTCAACATGGGGGCGCTCGACTTCGCCGGCGGCACGGTCGTCCACATCAACGCCGGGATCGCCGGGCTGGTGGGTGCGCTCATCATCGGGCCGCGCATCGGGTTCGGCAAGGAACCGATGCCGCCGCACAGCCTGGTGATGACGATGATCGGCGCCTCGCTGCTGTGGGTGGGCTGGTTCGGCTTCAACGCCGGCTCGAACCTCGAGGCGAACGGAGTGGCGGCGGTTGCCTTCGTCAACACCTTCCTCGCGACGGCCGCGGCCACCGTGGCGTGGGTCATCGTCGAGCAGATCGTGAAGGGGAAGGCCTCGCTGCTGGGCGCCGTGACGGGTGCGGTTGCCGGTCTGGTCGCCGTCACTCCGGCCTCGGGCTTCGCCGGTGCCGCGGGCGCCGTGCTCCTCGGCCTCGTCGCCTCGCCGATCTGCTACCTCTTCTGCACCACGATCAAGGCCAAGCTCGGCTATGACGACAGCCTCGACGTCTTCGGAGTGCATGGCGTGGGCGGCGTGATCGGCGCCATCGCGACCGGAGTGCTCGTCGATCCCGCCCTCGGCGGCCAGGGCATTGCCGACTATCTGGCCCAGCCCGGGACCATCCAGTTCACCTTCCCCGGCGCCGCCACCCAGCTGTGGATCCAGCTGAAGGCGGTCCTGATTGCCGCCGCCTGGTCGGCGGTGGGCTCGGCCATCCTCTTCACGCTCGTGAAGGTCACCATGGGCCTGCGGCCCGGCGCCGACGAGGAGCGCGAGGGTCTCGACCTCGCGACCCACGGCGAGCGGGCCTACAACTACTGAGCGTCCCCTCTCCTTCCTCCCCAAGGAACCACCTCCCCCGGCGGGCAACCGCCGGGGGATTTTTTTCCGGGTGCGGAGCGGGAGCCCGCCGGGCGCCGGCCGCGGGGCGTTCGCCCCGGCGCTAGCGCACCCTGGGCAGGTTGGGCCGGAAGGGCGGCGGCGGGCCCGCCGGCCGGTCGCGACGCGGCTGCTGCGACTGGTAGGCGAGCAGGCAATGCTCGCCGCAATAGGGAAAGCCCGGGGCGACCGGCTTGCCGCAGAAGTGGAAGTCCGGTTCGTCCGGGTGGCCGATGGGCCACTTGCAGATTCGGTCGTTGAGGTCGAGCAGGGTGATGCGCTTCGCCTTCTAAGCCCCCCGGCCGGCC
>JAJUHA010000046.1 GCA_029268145.1 Sphingomonadaceae bacterium
CGCCGCGCGCCGCTCCGCCCGCGTCAGCCGCGTCCGCGCCGGCCTGGGGGCGGCGAGCCGCGCCTCGGCCTCCGCGACCGTGGTCGCCTCGTCGAGCAGGAAGGCATAGTTGAACCGGCCGTCGGGAAGCAGCGCGAACTGCCCGACCGGACGCTCCAGCCGGGCATGGGCAACCTGGAGCCCGCGGCGATCAAGGCCGATGCCGGTCATCCGCAGCCTGGCGAAGCGCAGCAGGTCGCTGTTGCGGACCAGCTCGCGCAGGCGGAAGCCGGTCACGTCGACCGCACCCTCGAACCGGATGCCCGGCGGGCCCGAAGCCGCGCCGGCATAGCGCAGCCGGCCATCGGCGCCGATCGTGCCGGAGATCAGCTCGAGCGCCGGAAAGTCCGGGAGATAGGGAAGCGCCGCCGACAGCGGCAGGGACGACAGCTGCAGGCGGAGATCCGCGGAGCGCCCGTCGGGCGCCACCGTGCCGGCAACCCGGAGCGGCCGGCCGTTGAGCCCGCCGGCAAGCGACACCTCGAGCGGACCCGCCGGGTCCGTGCGGAAGCCGGTGATGACGGCCGACAGCGGCTCCAGCCTGTAGCTCCCCGGCCGCGGAGTCGAGCGCTCCGCGAAGCGCACCCGCGCGCCCGAAAGCGCGATCCGCGCGATCGCGATCGGCACCGCTGCCCCGCCCGGCGCGGGCGGTGCCTCGGGGAGCATGCGAAGGAGACGGATCTCGCCGCCACGGGTGCGCGCAAGGTCGAGCGTCAGCCCGTCGATCCCGACGAGACCGACGGCGATCCCGCCGCCGGCGGCGCTGCTGCGGACATCGGCGAGGCGGACCGAGTCGATCGTGACCGTCTCGCCGGCTGCGGGCCCGGTGCCCTCGATCACGAGGCCGTCGGCGCGAACCTCAGGTGCAGCGAGCGCCCAGTCGAGGGGCGCGCCCGGCCCCTGCGCCACCCGGACCTCGCCGGCCTCGAGCCGGAGCGTCTCTGCCCGAACGGCAGCGTTGAGCATGGCGGGGGGCATGAGGACATCGAGGTCGCGCGCGTCGATCTCGGGCCGGACGAGCAGGGCTTCCAGCCTGCCGTCCGCATCGCCCACCCGATAGGGCAGGCGCAGATCCGCCCGGCCACCCCGGATCCGGAACGGCAGCGCGTCGGCGAGGAAGGCGCTGGCCCGGCTGCCGTCCAGGTCCCGCACGACGATCCCGCCCGCCGAGGCGAAGGGCGCAAGCGAGACGGTGCCAGCCCAGCCGAGCGTTTCGCCGGCGCCGGTTCGGCCGGTCAGCACGAAGCGCCCGCCTTCGTCGCGGGTGGTGTGCAGGTTGGCCAGCGCGAAATCGATCGGTAGGAGCCGCGCCTCGGCGCCGGGCCCGCGCCCGGGCGCCCGGAAGCCGAACTGCCCGCCCCGGACCCGGAGGTCGGCGATGAGCAGGGCGGGCATCGGCTCGCCATCGTCGGGGGGCACGAGGCGGGCGAGGTTGAGGCTGCCGTCGGTGGCAAGCTCGGCATCGATCCGCGGCTGCTCGATCCGGACCGCATCGAGCCGCAGCGAGCCGGAGAAGAGCGAGCGGAAGGCGAGATCGAGATGGACATGACGGGCCGAGACCATCGGCGCGCCGGCCGGCAGGGCGAGATCATGCAGGTCGAGCGCCAGGCGCAGCGGATCGAACCGGACCTCGCCGACGGCGAGCTCGAGCCCGAGCCGCTCGCGCGCCCAGGCCTGGGCCTCGTCGCGCACCAGGCCCGGGACGAGCGAACGCGCAGCCCACCACAGCCCCGCCGCCAGCAGGACGAGCGCCAGCGCAACCATCCCCCATCGGCGTCCGATGGCCGCCATGAGTCGACCTCCCTTCGACGGCCATAGGGGCGGCAGGCGGCACGAAGGTCAAGCTCCGCTGCGCTTGCGCATACTGCTCCCTGCGCTAGCCTGCGCCGAGGGAGGACCTGTCCATGCGTGATGTCGGACTTGCCGCGATCCTTGCCGTCCTTGCCACGCCTGCCCTTGCCAACGAGGCGACCATCTACCGCGACCGCGGCTTCTCCGGCCCGGCGATGGCGGCATCGCAGCCACAGCCGGATCTCCGGCTGGCCTGGCCGGTCTGGTCGATCCGGATCGCGTCTGGCACCTGGGAGCTCTGCCCGGACCGCAACTATCGCGGCCGTTGCATCACGGTGACGCGGACGAGCCCCGATCTCGGCATGTCGCACGGCTGGCGCGGCCAGCTGCGCTCGATGCGCCCCATCGGTGACGGGGGCTGGGGCGGCGGAGGCGGGAGCGGCTGGGGCCAGGTGCCGTCCGACAACCGCAGCATGCGCGGCGTGGCGTCGGAATATTTCCCGCAGCCGGCAAGGCGCGGCTACCGGGTCGAGGCCTGCCCGGGCGGCAACGCCTCGCCCGCCTGCGCGCAGCGCAACGCCGACAGCTTCTGCCGCGCCGGCGGCTGGACCCGCGCGGCCTTCCAGCAGATGGAGACCGTCCGCGGCCGCGTCTTCCTCGCCGACGTGCTCTGCACGCGAAGCTGAGGCCGCGCCTCAGGCCGGGTGGATGGCGGCGAAGTGGCGGGCGATCTCGCCGCGCGTTGCAATCCACACGCCCGGCCGCGCGGCGACATGGCGCAGGAACTCCTCGAGCGCCCAGATCCGACCCGGCCGGCCGATGATCCGGAGGTGGAGGCCGAGGCTCATCATCTTGGGGAAGCCCGCCTCGCCCTCGCGCCACAGCTGGTCGAAGCTGTGGCGCGCATAGGCGAGCCAGGCATCGGGCGTGTAGGCCGGGTCCGTCCACATCTTCATGTCGTTGGTGTCGAGCGCATAGGGCATGATGACCATCGGCCGGCCCGGCACCGTCTCCCGGTCCCAGAAGGGCACGTCGCCCGAATAATCGTCCATGTGAAAGCCATAGCCCTCCTCGACGAGGAGCCGGCGGGTGTTGGGCGTCAGGAGATAGCGGGACAGCCAGCCCATGGGCCGGGTGCCGGTCGTCTTCTCGATGCTGTCGGCGGCGCGGCGGATGAAGTCGCGCTCGGCCGCCTCGTCCATGCGGAACTGGTGAACCCAGCGCCAGCCATGCGCGATCGGCTCGTGGCCAAGCTCGCGGATGGCGGCCGCGACCTCGGGATGGCTCTCGAGGCTCATCGCCGCCACCGTCCACGAGGCGGCCACGCGGTAGCGCCGCAACAGCTCGACAACCCGCGGCGCACCCGCCTTGATTCCATAGAGATAATTGGATTCATTGCCGAAATTGCGGATGGATCCCTTGACGAACACGCCGAGCTCGTCGACGGGTTCCATGCCCCGGTCGCCGCGGGCCACGGTCATCTCCGAGCCCTCCTCGACGTTGACGACGATCGAGAGCGCGATTCGCGCGCCCCCGGGCCATTCCATCCGTTCCTGCGGCATCCGCATGCTCCTCCGCTCAGCCCTGGCCCCTTGGCATATCGCCCCGCCGCGCTCTAGGCGCTGACGCGCGATGCTGCCACGTCCCGCCCGCCTGCTCGGTTGGTCCGGCCTGCTTCCTGCTGCCGGCGCGCTGGCAGCCGCGCTCCTGGGGCCGGCGCCGCTCCCCGAGTTCGCCTTCCGCGCCGGCGCCCTCTATGCGGGGCTCATCCTGTCCTTCCTCGGCGGGGCCTGGTGGGGCCTCGCCACCCGCGCCGGCCCCGAGCGCGCCTGGCCGCTCTATCTCGTCGCCGTGGTGCCAAGCCTCGCCGCGCTCGCCCTTCTCCTCGTCATGACGCCGCCGCGGCTCATCCTGCTCGGCCTCCTCATCATGGCGACGCTTCCGGTCGACCGGCTGCTCGTCGGCCTCGGCCTTGCGCCTGCGGGCTGGATGCAGCTGCGCGTGCCCCTCTCGCTCGCGCTGGGCCTGCTGACCGTCACGCTCGGCGCCGTCGCGCTCGCCCCCGGCCCGGCCGACCCGGCGCCATGAGCCCGCCGCTCGCCTCGCTCGCGGGCCAGACCGTCGTCGTGCTGCTGTCGGGCGGGCTCGACAGCGGCACCTGCCTCGCCATGGCGGCGCGCGCCGGGGCGCGGGTGCTGGCGCTCACCATCGACTACAACCAGCGCCACCGCCGCGAGCTCGAGGCCGCGGCACGGCTTGCCGCGGCGCACGGCGCGGCACGGCATGTCGTCATCGGGCTCGATCTCACCGCCTTCGGCGGCTCGGCGCTCACCGCCGACATCGCAGTCCCCAAGGGCGGCGTGAAACCGGGCATCCCGGTCACCTACGTGCCCGCGCGCAACACCATCTTCCTCTCGGTCGCGCTCGGCTGGGCAGAGGCCGAAGCCGCCACCGACATCGTCCTCGGGGTCAATGCGTTCGACTATTCCGGCTATCCCGACTGCCGCCCGGAGTTCATCGAGGCCTTCGAGGCGCTCGCGAACCTCGCCACCCGCGCCGGGATCGAGGGGGCGGCGCGATTCCGCATCCACACTCCCCTCCTCCACCTCACCAAGGCCGGGATCGTCCGCGCCGCAGCGGAGGCCGGGCTCGACCCCGGCCTCACCTGGTCCTGCTACGACCCGACGCCCGAAGGCCTGCACTGCGGCGCCTGCGACAGCTGCCGGCTGCGGCGGAAGGGCTTTGCCGAGGCCGGGCTCCCCGACCCCACGGTCTACGCATGTACGCCGTGAAGGAGCTCTACCTCACCCTCCAGGGCGAGGGCGCGCAGACGGGCATGCGCGCCGTCTTCTGCCGCCTTGCCGGCTGCAACCTGTGGTCCGGGCGCGAGGCGGATCGCGCGCGTGCCGTCTGCCGCTTCTGCGACACCGATTTCGTCGGCACCGGTGGCCCCGGCGGCGGGCGGTTCGCCGACGCGGAGGCGCTCGCCGACGCGATCGCCGCGGCCTGGGGGCCCGGCCACGCGCATCGGCTGGTGGTGATGACCGGGGGCGAGCCGCTGCTCCAGCTCGACCCGCCGCTGATCGATGCGCTGCACGCGCGCGGCTTCCGCGTCGCGGTCGAGACCAACGGAACCCTTCAGGCACCGGCCGGGCTCGACTGGATCTGCGTCAGCCCCAAGGCGGGCGCCGAGACGGTGCAGCGGTCGGGTGACGAGCTGAAGCTGGTCTTCCCCCAGCCCGGGCTCCCGCCCGAGGCGGTCGAGGACTGGGATTTCCGCCACTTCTTCCTGCAGCCCATGGACGGGCCGACGCGGGATGCCAACACCGCTGCTGCCATCCGCCACTGCCTCGCCCACCCGCGCTGGCGCCTGTCGCTGCAGACGCACAAGCTGACCGGCATTCCCTGAGCCGCGCCATCTGGCGCCGATGACTGGCCGGGTTTCCCAGGGGCCGCCCCGGATCTCCCCCCGAACCGCCCTCCCCTGCCCAGGACCGCCCCGGCTCATGCCTCGATCAGGCGGCGCTCCTTCGACAGGCGGACCATCTCCTTCTGCAGCTTCTCGAAGGCTCGGACCTCAATCTGGCGGATCCGCTCGCGGCTGACCCCATATTCGCCGGAGAGGTCCTCGAGCGTCTGCGGCTCGTCGACGAGGCGGCGCTGGGTGAGGATGTGGCGCTCGCGCTCGTTGAGCGTCAGCAGCGCCTCGCGCAGCAGGTCGTGGCGGATGTCGGCTTCCTGGGCCTCGGCGAGCACCTCGTCCTGGCCCGGGCCGTCGTCGGTCAGCCAGTCCTGCCACTCGCCCTCGCCATCCTCGCGCAGCGGGGCATTGAGGCTGGTGTCCCCGCCCTTGGCCATCCGCCGGTTCATCGAGACCACCTCCTCCTCGGACACGCCGAGGTCGGTGGCGATCTTCCTCACGTCATCGGGGTGCAGGTCGCCCTCGTCGATCGCCTCCAGCTTTCCCTTCATCCGCCGGAGGTTGAAGAAGAGCTTCTTCTGCGCGGCCGTGGTCCCGATCTTCACCAGGCTCCACGACCGCAGGATATATTCCTGGATCGACGCCTTGATCCACCACATGGCGTAGGTGGCCAGGCGGAAGCCGCGGTCGGGCTCGAACTTCTTGACGCCCTGCATCAGGCCGATGTTGCCCTCGGAGATGAGCTCGGAGAGCGGGAGCCCGTAGCCGCGATAGCCCATGGCGATCTTGGCGACGAGCCGCAGATGCGAGGTGACGAGCTTCTTCGCCGCCTCGGGGTCCTGATGCTCCTGCCAGCGCTTGGCAAGCATATATTCCTCCTCGGGGGAGAGGATGGGGAACTTGCGGATCTCGGCCAGATAGCGGTTGAGGGAGACGTCCGGCCCGATGGCGGGGATCGACTGTGGCAGGTTGGTCGTCATGCGCGCCCTTTCGCGAAGGCTTGGGCAGCTTGGAGCCGAAGCCGGCTGACCAGCGCCTGAATATCGTCCGATACCGGACTTTCGAACTCAAGATTTTCTAGGGTCACCGGATGGCGGAAGGCAAGCGTGCGGGCGTGCAGCGCCTGGCGCGCGATGCCGCACCCCATCGCCCGCCGGCCGCCGTAGAGCTGGTCGCCGAGCAGGGGGTGGCCGATGTGGGCCATGTGCGCCCGCACCTGGTGGGTGCGCCCGGTCTCGAGCCGGCATTCGACCACGGCTGCACCCGGCAGGGGCTCGATCAGGCGATAGTGGGTCACGGCAGGCTTACCTCGCGGGGGATCCACGGCGGCCATGCGGTGGCGGTTGCGCTCGGATCGGGCGAGATTGGTCGCGATCCGCCCGGCCGGCGGCGTCGGGACGCCCGCGACGACCGCGAGATAGCGCCGGCCGACGCTGTGGGCCGCGAACTGGCGGGCAAGGCCATGGTGCGCCGGGTCGGTCTTGGCCACCACGAGCAGGCCCGAGGTGTCCTTGTCGATGCGGTGGACGATTCCCGGCCGGGCCACGCCGCCGATGCCCGAGAGCCGCCCGGCGCAGTGGTGGAGGAGCGCGTTCACCAGCGTGCCGTCGGGGTTCCCCGCCGCCGGGTGGACGACGAGACCCGCCGGCTTGTCGACGACGAGCAGATGCTCGTCCTCGAAGACGATGGCGAGCGGGATGGGCTGGCCCTGCGCTTCGGCAGGTGCCGCCGCCGGCAGCCGGAGCCTGACTCCCTCTCCCCCCAGCACCTTCCGCGCCGGATCGCGCACCAGGCTTCCCGCGAGCTCGACGGCTCCGGCCGCGATCAGGGCCTTCAGCCGCTCGCGCGACTGGGTCGGCACGGCAAGCGCCAGCGCCCGATCCAGCCGCAGCCCGGCCGCATCCACCGGCAGCCTCAGCTGCACCTCTTGACCATCCGCCATGGGCGCCCACGAATGCGCCCATGCGCCTCCTCCTGGCAAGTCCTGCCCGCCGCACCCTGCTGGCGGCGTCCCGGGCGGCCCACCCGCACGAGGCCTGCGGCCTGCTGTTCGGCACGAGGGAAGGCGCATCGCTCGAAGTCGCAAGCGCGAGCGTCGCCGCCAATGTCGCTGCCGAGCCGCGGCGCCGGTTCGAGGTCGATCCCGCCCACCTCGTCGCCGCGCAGCGGGCGGCCCGCCATGGCGGCCCGGCCATCCTCGGCGTCTGGCACAGCCATCCGGACGGGCCGGCTCGCCCGAGCCGCGCCGACCGCGCCGGCGTCACCGATCCGGACTGGGTGTGGATCATCGTCGCGCCGCCCGTCATCGCCGCCTTCCTGCCCGACCCCGAGACGCAGGACGGCTTCCGCCCGTTGCCGCTGGGCGCCGGCGGCGTATAGCATCCGCGCCATGGCGGCCGGCACCATCCTCTGGTTCGATGCCCTGCGCGGCTACGGCTTCGTGCGGCCCTTCCACGGTCCGCGCGATGCCTTCATCCACGCCTCCGCCGTCGAGCCGGCTGCGATCGACCAGCTGGTTCCGGGCGCGGAAGTGGAGTTCGAGCTGGTCCAGACCGGGGATGGCCGCGTGGTGGCCCGCCGCATCGTGCCGCGCCGTCCCGGCGGAAGGCGCCAGTCGGATCAGCCCCGGCAGCCGGGCGGGTGAGCGTGGCAGGAGGCGCGCCGGCCGAGGGCGCGGATCCCGCGGCCGAGGGCGCCGGCCTGCTGGTCCGCCGCATCGCCCACGATCTCGCAACGCCGGTGGGCGCGCTCGCCGTCGCGCTCGAGCTCGACCCGGCCGCCGACCCGATCCTGCGCGAGGCGGTGGCGCGGCTTGCTGCGCTCCTCGACCTCCACCGCAGCCTGTTCGGCGCAGACGCCGATGCGCCGTTCGATCCCGCCGTGCTTGCTCCCCTGCTGGGGGACCGGCGGCTGCACGTCGAACCGGGGCTCGATGCCCGCGAGCAGCGGGCGCTGGCCGCCCTGGCGCTCGACGCCGTGCCGCTCCTCGCCGCTGGCGGGTCGGTCCGGCTGCTCGCCGGGCCCGGGGGGCCGGCGCTCGCCCTCGAGGGACGGGTGCGCCCGCCCGGGGAAGAGCTTGCCGCCGTGCTGGCGGGTGCGCCCGCCACCGCGCCCGGCACGGTCGGCGCTGCGCTTGCCGTCCGCCTCCTCGGGCGGCTTCGCGTCGAGCCGGGGCCGGCGCAGCTCCTGTTCCGGGCGGCGGCCGCGCGATGAGCCTGCGCCACATCCTCATCATGCTCGGAATCTGCCTGCTGTGGGCCGGGAATATCATCGCGATCAAGGAATCGGTCACCTCGGTGCCGCCGCTCGCGTCGGTCGCGCTGCGCTACGCCATCATGCTGCCGGTCTGCCTGCCGTTCGTGCGGCTGGTGGAGGGGCTGCCCGCCGATGGCCGGCCGCCGCCGCGCATGGTGCTCGTGCTTGCCTCCGGCCTGCTGCTCGGGGCCTCCTTCGGGCTGGGCGCGCTGTCCTTTCACCTCGCCACCAATGTCTCGGCGCTGGCGATCGCCGGCCAGCTCGGCGTGCCCTTCAGCCTCCTCCTTGCCATCCTGTTCGCCGGCGAGCGGATCCAGTGGCGGCGCAGCGTCGGGATCCTGCTGAGCTTCGCGGGGGTCGCCATCCTGGTGTTCGACCCCCGCGTCTTCGACGAGCGGCTGGCCCTGCTGCTCACCGTGCTTGCCGCCTTCTTCTGGGCCGCCTCGACGCTCCTGCTGCGCCGGGCAACCGGCGTGCATGTGCTCAACCTGATGGGCTGGCAGGCGCTGGTCTCGCTGCCGCCGCTCGTGGCGGCGAGCGCCCTCCTCGAGCCCGGCGCGCTCGCGGCCCTTCCCGCCACCCCCCTTTCGGCGGTCGGCTGGATCGTCTACTCGGGCCTCCTCTCGTCGCTCGTGGGGCACGCCGGAATGGCCTGGATGCTGCAGCGCTACCCGGTCTCGACCATCACGCCGCTGACCCTGCCGACCCCGCTTCTCGCCATCACGCTCGCCACCCTCTGGTACCGGACCCCGGTCACGCTCCCCATGATCCTCGGCGCGGCCATCACCCTCTCCGGCGTCGGCATCATCGCGCTGCGGACTGCGCGGAAATCCGCCGCATGAGCCGGATGATCGGCTTCCGCCCCTCCCCCAACCACGACGAGCGGCGCGCCCGCGTGCAGTTCCTGATGCTCCACTACACCGGCATGGAGCGGGCAGCCGACGCGCTCGACTGGCTGTGCAACCCGGCCTCGAAGGTCTCTGCGCACTGGTTCGTCGACGAGGACGGAACGCTCACCCAGCTGGTCGCGGAGGACCGCCGGGCCTGGCACGCCGGGCGCGGCAGCTTCCGCGGCGTTGCCGACATGAACAGCGCCTCGATCAGCATCGAGATCCACAACCCCGGCCACCAGTGGGGCTACCGGCGCTTCCCGCGCCGGCAGATGGACGCGGTGGTCTGGCTGGTCGGCGAGATCGTCACCCGCCACGGCATCGACCGCGCCGATGTCATCGGCCATTCCGACCATGCCCCGACGCGCAAGGAGGATCCGGGCGAGCTGTTCGACTGGCAGCTGCTGGCAGCGCAGGGCCTCGCGCTCGCCCGGCCGAAGCGGCTGGTCGCGGACCCCGGCTGGGACGAGACCGGCTTCGCCGAGCGCCTTGCCGCCTTCGGCTACGACGTGGCCGACCTTCCCGCCGCCACCCGCGCCTTCCAGCGCCGCTTCCGCCAGGAGCGCGTCGACGGCGTGGTCGATGCCGAGACGCGGGCCATCCTCGCCACGCTCCTGCGCGACGAGGCGGAGCGGCTCAGAGCCTGAAGCCGGGCGGAAGCGGCAGGCCCGCCGTCATCTCGCGCATCATCGCCTGGGCGGCCTGGTCGGCCTTGGCGCGGGCGTCGTTGAAGGCGGCAACCACGAGGTCCTCGGTCATCTCCTTGCTGTCGGGTGCAAGCAGCGACGGGTCGATCTCGAGCCGGACGATCCGGCCCCTGGCGGTCGCCACCACCTTCACCAGCCCGCCGCCCGAGACGCCCTCGACTTCCACCCGGTCGAGCGCGCCCTGCGCCTTCTCCAGCTCGGCCTGCACATTGCCGGCCATCTTCAGGATGTCCTCGATGCTCGTCATGCTGCTTCCTCCGCGCTGTCGGGCCTGACACCGATGAACTCGCCTTCGGGAAAGCTGTCGAGGAAGAGGCGCACCACGGGGTCGGCCAACGCCGCATCCCGGGCGGCCGCCGCCCGCTCCCGCTCCTCGTCGAACAGGCTTGCGCCCGCCGGCCCCTCGCCGTCGAGGCGGACGTCCCACGGGGCGCCCGTCCAGCGCTCCAGCCGCTCGGCAACGGCGCGGGCAAAGCCGGGCGGAAGCTCGCCGAGCAGGCGGAGCCTGACCGACCTGGCGCCGGCACCCTGGGCAAAGTCCGTGCACGCGACCTTGTCGTTCAGCTGGCGGGCGAGAAGGGATTCGCCCCGCTCGGCAAACAGGCGCACCAGCGCGCGGAAGTCCCGCGGGGCCGGCGGCCCGGGCGGGGCTGGCAGCCCGGGCGGGCCCGCTTCGCCTGAGGGAACCGGCGGCCCCGGCATGTCGCTCGCGGCCGCGGCAGCCGGGCCACCGGCCGACGGGGCCGACCCGGCCGAAGCGCCACCGGCCAGCAGCTCGACCAGCGCCTCGGGGCCCGGCAGGCCGGCGGCATGCACCGCCCGCAGCACGGCCATGGCCGCCGCCTCCGCCGGGTCGGGCGCGATCGCCACCTCCTGGTGCCCCTTGAGCAGCAGCTGCCAGAGCCGGTGCAGGGCGGGAAAGGCGAGCCGGTCGATGAGCGGCGCAAGCACTGCCCGGTCGGCCTCGGCGAGCGCGGCATCGAGCCCGCCGGATGTCTTCGCCCGGGTGAGGAGGTGCACCAGCTCGAGGAGCGAGCGCAGCAGCGCAAGCGGCTCCACCCCCGCCTCATGGGCCTGGTCCACCTCGGCGAGCGCGGCCCTGGCGTCGGCATCGAGGATCGCGGCGAGCAGCCGCGTCACCCGGCCCCGTCCGGCGAGCCCGAGCAGCGCGCGGACCTGCTCGGCCTCCACCCGCCCGCCCGCCATGGCGATCGCCTGGTCGAGGATCGAGAGCCCGTCGCGCACGCTCCCCTCCGCGGCGCGGGCGATGAGGTGGAGCGCCTCGGGCTCCGCCTCCACGCCCTCGGCCCGGACCACCTCGGCGAAATGGGCCTCGAGCCGCGCCACGGGCACCCGCCGCAGGTCGAACCTCTGGCACCGCGAGAGGATGGTGGCCGGCACCTTGTCGATCTCGGTGGTCGCCAGCACGAACTTCACGTGCGGCGGCGGCTCCTCGAGCGTCTTCAGAAGCGCGTTGAAGGCGCTCTTGGAGAGCATGTGGACTTCGTCGATGATGTAGACCTTGTAGCGGGCCGAGACGCTGGCGTAGCGCACCGCCTCGATGATCTCGCGCACGTCGTCGACTCCGGTGTTCGACGCTGCGTCCATCTCGATCACGTCGATATGCTGTCCGCTGGCGATCTGGACGCAGGCGTCGCAGACGCCGCAGGGCGCAACGGTCGGGCCGCCGCTGCCGTCGGGCCCGGTGCAGTTGAGGCAGCGGGCGATGATTCGCGCCGTCGACGTCTTGCCGACTCCGCGCACGCCGGTCAGCAGCCAGGCCTGGGCGAGACGGCCGGTGCGGATGGCGTTGGCCAGCGTCTGCACCATCGCCTCCTGGCCGATCAGCGCCGAGAAATCGGCCGGGCGATACTTGCGCGCCAGCACCCGGTAGGCCGGGGCCGTCTTCGCTGCGTCCTCGGGGAAGAGGCTCATGGCCCTTCGTGGCGCGCCGCCGCGCCGAGGGCAAGGGGCCGAAGATCGGCCGGGTGGAGACCAGCGCGACCCGCGCCGGAAATCGTTACGGCTGCTTCCTTCCGGACCTGACCGGGTTGGCGAACGGCACGTCCGCACTGGCCTCCGCTGCGGGACATAGGCGGCAGGCCGGGTCAGCGCAAGCGCGGGCAGTCCGGGGCCTGGGCCCGCACCGGTGGCGCAACCCGACCGGGGGCGGGCTGCTCGACCTCCACCCTGACTCCGAGAACCCCGGATACGGCGAAGCGGACCGGCTTGCGCGTCCGCTTCTCGGAGACCGGCGGAGCGGCCGCCAGCGCGGCCCTGACCGATGCCGGGCAGACCGTCTCGACCGTGCCCGCGAACCGCACCCGCCCGTCGGCTCCGGGCGCGAAGCTGCCCGCCAGCCGCGCCACCTCCCCTTCCCCGTCGGCGATGACCAGCTCGCGAAGCTCGGCCCTGCCGCCCGCCGTCCAGGCGGCCACGCGGCGGATCGGTTGCGCGGCAACCAGGTCGAGCGCGGCGGACAGGCTGACGGGGTCGCCCTCGCCGAACCGCAGCGCCTCGCCTGCCAGCACGAGCTGCGCCTGGACCGGCAGCGGCACGCCGTCCCCGGGCTCTGCCGTGGCCGCGGGGCGCGCGGGCGTCTCGCGCAGATGCGCTTCGAACCTCCGCGCCATGACCGTCAGCCGGGCAAGGCCGGGCGTCATCCGCGCCTCCTCGAACACGGCCGAGGCCCGCGCGATCCGGCCGGCGTCGAGCCTGAGGCTCGCCTGCGCGGTCGGCGCCTCCAGCCGGACGGAGGCGCCGGCAAGGCCGGGAATCGCCAGCACGACGCGGGGCTGGGCGAGGTTGATGACCTGCCGGTCGACCCGCCAGGGCTGGCGGTTGACGACCATCGCCTCGGCCTCGAGCAGGGCCTCGCTGGCGGCACCCCGCGCCTCGAGCCGCACGGGCCCGGTGCGGGCTTCCAGCCGGTAGGGAAATCCGCCGACCTCGAGCGAGGTGCCGGGCGGCAGCAGGCCGAGCAGCGCGGTCTCGAGCCGGTCGCGCCAGCCGCTCCAGGCGGCATACCAGCCCGCGATGCCGAGCAGCAGCGGCACCAGCGTTGCCCACAGCGGCAGGCGGCGGCTCATGCCGGGCGCACCGGGGCGGTCAGCGGATCGGCATTGATGGCCGCGTGCACGCGCGCCTCCATCTCCTCCTTCGCAAGGCCGGGCGGCACCTCGGGCTGGAAGGCGAGCGTGACCGTGCCGGGCCGCTTCAGGAAGCCCCTGGCCCACAGCCGGCCCGAATCGAGCGCGACCGGCACCACGGGAAGCCCGGTCGCCTGGTAGAGCGCGAACAGCCCGGCCTTGAGCGGCGGGGCGGCGCCGACCGGCACGCGGGTCCCTTCCGGGAAGATGAGGATCGGCCGGCTGGCGGCAACGCGATCGCGCGCTTCGCGCAGGAGCAGCTTCATGGCCGCCGTGCCCCGCGACCGGTCGACCCCGATCGAGCCGTGGCGCCGGGCGATGAACCCCCAGACCGGAATCTCGAGAAGCTCCTTCTTCATCACCACCGCCGGCCGGTCGAAGAGATAGAGGGTGAGATAGGTCTCGAACGCCGACTGGTGCTTGAAGGCGACGAGGCAGGCGTGCTGCGGCACGGCCCCGCGCACGGCGAGCCGCACGCCGGCGAACACGCGGGCGCACCAGACGAAGAAGGCCGCCCACAGATGCGCGCCGCGCCGGACGGCAGCCGGCGAGACGAACCCGGCGGCCGCGACGAGGAGCGCAAGCGGCACCGTCCCGCCGAGGAAGACCAGCGCGAAGAGGAGCGAACGGATTGCCGCCATGCTCAGCCGAGCCCGATCAGGAGCCATGCGGCAAGATACTTGCCATATTCGACGAGAAGGGTGTGGAGGTCGGGGTCGGAGGGCACCGCGTCGACCACGATCCCGACATCGTCGGGCAGGCGCGCGGCAATCTCCAGCCGCGACCGCCGGGCATGGAAATCCGAGGTGATGATCCGGACGGTCCGGAACCGGTTGGCCTGGACCCAGACCGCGACTTCGGCCGCATTGGCCCGGGTGTTCTCGGCCACGAAGCCGAGATCGACCCGACGGAACTGCTCGGGCGACAGGGCCATGGCCCTGCGCAGCTCCTCGGGGCGGACCTTGCGGTCCACGCCCGAGACGAGCAGGCGGCTGGCCAGCCCCTGCTCGAGCACGTCGCGGCCTCGCGCCAGGCGGCCCGGGCTTCCGGTGAGGACCACTGCGCCATCGGTGGCGAGCCCGGGGGGCGCCGGCGGCGGCCGCACCAGGGCGAAGAACAGGAACCCGATGGCCGCGGCCAGGAGGGCGGGAAGGAAAAGGGCCAGCAGCACGCGCAAGGTGCGCGGAGCGCGTCGGGCGTGCGGCCGGCGGCGGGGTCGGGGGCGAGTGCGGGCCACGGCCGGCCGGCCTTAACGGCACCACCCGGGTGCTGCAATCCGTCGGCCGGCCCGCGCCCTCCCTTGCCTTTCCCCCAAGATATGGTAGATATCTGGCCATGGTGTGGCTGTCGTGCCCTACCTGTGGTAGCAGCTACGATGTCCCTCCGGCGCTGCTGGAGCCGCCGGCGGGTGCAGCGGCCCGGGCACGCAGGCTTCGCTGTCGCGTCTGTGCCGCCGTCTTCGTGGCGCCGCCGCACCCGGAGGCGAGCCCGGCGGGTTCCGATCCGCCAGCGGTCGAGGCCCCGGCTCCGCCGCGCCGGCGGTCGGCCCCGGCAACCGCGGCGGCCATGGCGGTCGGCCTCGCCCTTGCCG
>JAJUHA010000047.1 GCA_029268145.1 Sphingomonadaceae bacterium
CCTTGCCGATCCTGCCGTCGAGACCGGCCCGGCCGGCACCGCCCGCGTCGCGATCCCGGCGATCCGCGCTGCCGTCCTCCTGCCGCTTCTCGCCCGGATCGAGGCGGCCGGCCTCGGCTTCGTCGCGCTCGCGGTGCGGCCGGCCCCCGGTTCCGCTCCCGCCCTTGCCGTCGAGATGGAGGTCCGCTGATGCGCGCGCTCCTCGTCGCCCTCGCGCTCGGCACCGCCGAGCTTCCGCCCCAGCAGCTTCCCCCCGGCTCGGGCTGCGCCATCTTCCTGTGGACCAGGGGCGAGCCGCCGCGGCGGGTCGCCATGCTCGCCGAACGGCAGGCGACGCTGCGCATCATGATCGACCGGGCCGTGGTCGATCTGCCCCGCCTCGCCGAGCCGGGCGCCTATGGCAACGGCCGGGTCCGCGCCCTGCTCGATCTCACCCTTTCGCCCGAGCCCCGGCTCCCCGCCGCCACCATGGTCACTGGAGTCCTCCGCCTCGAGGAGGCCGGCGGCGAGGAACTCGCGGTCGCCGTCGGCGGCCTCAGGGCCTGCCGCTAGCCGCCGCGCCACCGTCCGCCAGCATCTCGCGAAGCGCGCGCTTCAGCACCTTCCCGATCGCGCTGCGCGGCAGCTCGGCGATCAGCCGCACCTCGGCGATCCGCTGGGTCTTCCCGAGCCGCGCGTTGGCGAAGTCGCGGAGAGCCGCGGCCTCGACGGTCGCCCCCGGCCGCAGCACCACGAAGGCGGCCGGAGTCTCCCCCCACTCGGCCGAGGGCTTCGCCACCACCGCCGCCTCGGCGACATCCGGGTGGGCGCACAGCACCGCCTCGAGGTCGACGGGGTAGATGTTGAACCCGCCCGAGATGATCATGTCCTTCTTCCTGCCCACCAGCTCGAGGAAGCCGTCGGCATCGAACCGGCCGAGGTCGCCGGTCCGGATGAAGATCCGCCCGTCGGGGTGGCGCCACTGGGTGGCGGCGGTCGCCTCGGGCCGGTTGGCATAGCCCAGCATGGTCGCGCCCGAATGGCCGACGATCTCGCCCACCGCGCCCGCCGGGACCGGCCGGTCCTCCTCGTCGAGAAGCAGGATCTCGTGGCCCGGAATCGGGTGGCCCACGGTGTGCAGCTTGTCCGGGTGGGCGTGCGCCACCAGCACCGTGCCGCCGCCGCCCTCGGTCATGCCATAATATTCGATGAGCCCGCCCGGGAAGCGGGCGAGCACCTCGCGCTTCAGCGCCGCGTCGAACGGCGCCGACGTCGCGAACTTCAGCCGCATGGCCGACAGGTCGAACCGGTCGAACTCCGGATGGGCGAGAATCCGCCGATACTGCACCGGCACCAGCATGGTGTGGGTCGCCCGGGTCCGCTCGGCGAGCGCCAGCCAGGCGCCGGCGTCGAACTTCGCCATCAGCACCAGGTGCCCGCCCCAGGCCAGCGTCGGCAGCGCCGCCACCAGCGTGGTGTTCGAGGCAAGCGGCGTCGAAAGCAGCGTCACGGCCGTCTCGTCATAGCCCGCCGCCCGCCCGCCGGTCAGATGCGCCCAGCGCATCGCGTGGCTGTGGACGATCCCCTTCGGCACGCCGGTCGTGCCCGAGGAATAGATGATGTTGAACGGCAGCGCCCGCCACGCCTCCTCGCCGAGCGCCAGCTCGGGCACCTCGGCCGGCGCATCGCCGAGAAAGGCGTCGAGCGCGGCGAGCGGCACCCGCCGGGCGACGAGCGGAAGCCCCTCCAGCTGCGCCTCGCCGGCGGCATCGAGGAACAGCAGCCGCGCGCCCGAATCGGCCACCATGCCGGCAAGCTGGGCCGCCGTCGCCGAGGCCGGCAGCGGCGCCACGGCAACGCCTGCCATCAGCGCGCCGAGCCACAGCGCGACCGCATCGGGCGCAGTCGCCGCCAGCACGGCCACTGCCTGCCCCGGCTCCATCCCCTCGCGCCGGAGCGCCTGCGCCACGCGCGCCGCCCGCGCGGCGAGCGCGCGCCATGTCCAGGTCACCTCGCCCACCGTCAGCGCCGGCGCGTCGCCGCGCGCGGCGCCGTTGGCCGCCACCAGCGCGCCGATGGGCACGAAGGGCAGGTCGCGCGCGCTCATGGCAGCAGCGCCCGGAGCGCCGCCACCAGCGCCAGCGGCTGGTCCGCCATCACATGGTGATGCGCTTCCGGGATTCCGACGAAGCGGGTGCCCGCGGGCGCGATCGCGCGGATCCGCTGGACAACGCCCGCCTGCACCAGGAGCGACTGCTCGCCCCACACATAGGCGAGCGGCGCCCTGGCGCCGGCCAGCCACTGGTTGGCGTCGCCGAAGGCGAAATGCTCCCACAGATAGGGGTCGAACTTCCAGCTCCACCCCCCGTCCACCTTCCGCAGCGAGGTGCGGGCGATGAAGTCGGTGATGAAGAGGTTGGGGGAGGGCTGCACCGGCGCCCAGCGGAACCGCGCCAGCGCCGTCTCGAGGTCGGGATGGACGCGGTGAGGCCGCGCCGGCCCGCGCGGCGGCCGCCGCTCGTCGAGCAGCGCAAACGGCGTGTCGATGATGATGGCGCGCGCAACCCGCTCGGGGTGGAGCGCGGCGAGCGCGGCCGCCGGCACCCCGCCGAAGCTGTGCCCCGCCACGGCGAACCGCGCGCCCAGCCCGGCCGCCTCGGCCGCCGCCAGCGCCTCGGCGAGGAAGGTCTCGGTCGCGTAGCGCGCCCGGTGCCCGGAATTCCCCATCCCCGACCAGGAGAGCGCCGCCACCCGCATCCCCGCC
Source organism: Sphingomonadaceae bacterium (assembly GCA_029268145.1). Classification (GTDB taxonomy): domain Bacteria; phylum Pseudomonadota; class Alphaproteobacteria; order Sphingomonadales; family Sphingomonadaceae; genus Thermaurantiacus. The sequence goes on from JAJUHA010000047.1 coordinate 2,744, forward strand.
GAGGCCAGGAAGGGCGCGATGAAGCGCCACCAGTCGGCGTTCGCCCCGTTGCCGTGCAGCAGCAGCACGCCCGGCCGCCCGGCCTCGCCCCAGCCGAGCCACTCCACCGGCACCCCCTCCACCTCGACATGGGCGCGGTCGTGCGCGGTCGCAATCGCCGCCTCGAACCAGTCGGGTGCCGCCGGCCGCGCGCCGGCAAGCCCGGCCAGCGGCGCAAGCAGCGAGACGTCGCCGCCCGTGGCGGCGAAGGGCTCGTCCGTGGGGCTCAGCCCGGCCGCCGGCCCGCCGCCGTCGGCCGGCCCGGCGTCACGCATAGGGCCGCTCCGCCCACCAGGGGAAGAAGTCGGGCATGTCGGCCGAGACCCGGTCGGGGAAGACGGCGGCGCGCTTCTCGAGGAAGCTCATCACCCCCTCCTTCGCATCCCCCTGCCGGCCGCGCGCCCAGATCGCCCGGCTGTCCACCTTGTGCGCTTCCATCGGGTGGTCGGCCCCCAGCATCCGCCACAGCATCGCCCGCGTCAGCGCCACCGAGACCGGCGCGGCATTGTCGGCGATCTCGCGCGCCAGCGCCCGCGCCGCCGGCAGCAGATCCTCCGGCGCATGGACCGAGCGCACCAGGCCGCCCGCGCGCGCTTCCTCGGCGCCGAGAATCCGCCCCGTCGCGCACCATTCCATCGCCTGCGAAATGCCGACGATCCGCGGCAGGAACCAGGACGACGCCGCCTCGGGCACGATGCCCCGCCGGGCGAAGACGAAGCCGAAGCGCGCCTCGGCAGAGGCAAGCCGGATGTCCATGGGAAGCTGCATCGTCGCGCCCACGCCCACCGCCGCGCCATTCACCGCCGCGATCACCGGCTTCAGGCTCGCGAAGATCCGCAGGGTCACCCGCCCGCCGCCGTCGCGCACCGCCTCGTGCGCATAGTCGGTCGTGCCGTCGGGCCGGACCGGGCTGTCCGCGCCCGCCCGGGTCGAAAGCCCGTCGTCGCGCGCGGCATAGTCGAAGGTCTTCGCCCCCGCCGAGAGATCGGCCCCGGCGCAGAAGGCCCGCCCCGCGCCCGTCACGATGACGCAGCGCACGTCGTCGCGCGCATCGGTCTCGTCGAAGGCCGCGATCATCTCGTGCATCATCCGCCCGGTGAAGGCGTTGAGCTTCTCCGGGCGGTTGAGCGTCAGCGTCGCGATGCCGTCCTCGACGTCCAGCCGGATCTCCTCGAACGCGCCCATCTCAGAGCGCCTCCACGATCGTCACATTGGCAAGCCCCCCGCCCTCGCACATGGTCTGCAGGCCCCAGCGCCTGCCCCGCGCGCGCAGCGCATGAACCAGCGTCGCCATCAGCTTGGTCCCCGAGGCGCCCAGCGGATGCCCCAGCGCGATTGCCCCGCCATTCACGTTGAGCTTCGCCGGGTCGGCACCCGTCTCCTTCAGCCACGCCAGCGGCACGCTCGCGAAGGCCTCGTTCACTTCGAAGAGGTCGATGTCGTCGATCGTCATGCCCGCCTTCGCAAGCGCCCGCTTCGTCGCGTTGATCGGCGCTTCCAGCATGATGACGGGGTCCTCCCCGATCACCGTCATCTGGTGGACGCGCGCGATCGGCTCGAGGCCGAGCTTCCGCAGGCCCGCCGCATTGGCGAGGATGACGCCGCTCGCCCCGTCGCAGATCTGCGACGAGGTCGCAGCCGTCAGCCGCCCGTCCTCGGAGAGAAGCTTGACCGCCTTCGTCGCCTCGAGCGTCGCGTCGAAGCGGATTCCCTCGTCCACCCGGTGCTCCTGCCGGTTCCCCTCGGCGTCCACGCCCTCCACGGCCACGATCTCGGCGTCGAACGCATGCGACCGCGCGGCCGCCGCCGCCTTCTGCTGCGAGCCGAAGCCGAATTCGTCGAGCGCGTCCTTCGAAAGCCCGTATTTCCGGGCGATCATCTCGGCGCCGGTGAACTGGCTGAACTGGATGCCCGGGTAGCGACGCTCCATCGCCGGGCTCATGTAGCTCCCGGCACCGGCGTCGCGCGCCAGCTTGAAGGGCAGCCCCATGGGAACGCGCGTCATGCTCTCCACGCCGGCTGCGATCACCACGTCCATCACGCCCGACATCACGGTCGCTGCGGCAAAGTGCAGCGCCTGCTGGGAACTCCCGCACTGCCGGTCGACCGTGGTGCCCGGCACGCTCTCGGGCAGCTTCGAGGCAAGCACGGCGTTCCGCGCCACGTTGGTCGACTGCTGGCCGAACTGGCCCACGCAGCCCATCACCACATCCTCGAAGATGGCCGGGTCGAGGTCGCCCACCAGGTCGTCCAGCACCTGCGCGGCAAGGTCCGCCGGGTGCCAGTCCCTCAGCCTCCCGCCCTTGCGGCCGCCCGCCGTCCGCCGCGCCTTCACGATATAGGCCTCGCCCATCGCACCCTCCGTCTCGCCAGTCCGAGCGCCTTCCTTGCGCATGCCCCGGCCCGCGCGCAAACCCCCGGCTTTTGCGAAGGGCGGCTTTTCCGCAGCCGCCGCTTCCCCTAGGCACGCCCCATGGCCAGCCTTCGCCTCGCCGCCTTCCAGATGAACCCGGCCATGGGCGACCTCGCCGGCAACGCCGCCGCCATCCTCGCCGCCCGGGCCGAGGCGGCAGACTGCGACCTCCTCGTCACCCCCGAACTCTCGCTCATCGGCTATCCGCCCGAGGATCTGGTCCTCAAGCCGGCCCTCGTCGAGGCCGCCGAGGCCGCGCTCGCCGAGCTCGCCGCCGCCACCGCGAGCCCCGGCCCCGGCCTCCTCGTCGGCACCACCCACCGCACCCCGCAGGGCCTTCACAACGGCTATGCCCTGCTCGAGGCGGGCCGGGTCGTCGCCGTCTCGACCAAGCATGATCTCCCCAACTACGGCGTCTTCGACGAGAAGCGCGTGTTCGAGCCCGGCCGCCTGCCCGATCCGGTGCCCTTCCGCGGCGTCCGGCTCGGCCTTCCCATCTGCGAGGACATGTGGACCGCCCCCGTCGCCCGGCATCTTGCCCGCATGGGCGCTGACCTCCTCATCGTCCCCAACGGCAGCCCCTACGAGATCGGCAAGGAAGAGCGCCGCCTGGCGCTCGCCCGCGCCCGCGTGCGCGAAACCGGGCTTGCCCTCCTCTACGTCAACCGCACCGGCGGTCAGGACGAGCTGGTCTTCGACGGCGGCAGCTTCGCCCTGAACCCCGACGGCCAGGTCATGGCCCGCATGGCCGACTGGGACGAGGGCCTCGCCCGCCTCGCCTGGTCCCGCGCGGCCGGCTTCGCGCCCGCCCCCATCCACCTCCCCGACCGCGGGCCGGAGGAACTCTACCACGCCATGCTCGTCGGCCTCAGGGACTATGTCACGCGCAACCGCTTCCCCGGCGTCGTCCTCGGCCTCTCCGGCGGCATCGACAGCGCCCTTTCCGCCGCGGTCGCGGTGGACGCCCTCGGCCCGGCGCGCGTCTGGTGCGTCATGCTCCCCTCGCGCTTCACCAGCCGCGAGAGCCGCGAGGACGCCGCCGCCTGCGCCCGCCTCCTCGGCGTCCGGCTCGACACCATCGGCATCGAGCCCGGCGTCGCCGCGCTTGGCGAGATGCTCGCGCCCCACTTCGCCGGCCACCCGCCCGACCTCGCCGAGGAGAACATCCAGTCGCGCCTGCGGATGGTGACGCTCATGGCGCTGTCCAACCGCTTCGGCCACATGCTCTTGACCACCGGCAACAAGTCCGAGCTCTCGGTCGGCTACGCCACCCTCTACGGCGACATGGCCGGCGGCTATTCGGTCCTGAAGGACGCCTACAAGACGACGGTGTTCCAGCTCGCCCGCTGGCGCAACGCGCACCGCCCCCGCCTCGGCCTCGGCCCCGAGGGGCCGGTCATGCCCGAGCGCGTGATCCTGAAGCCGCCCACCGCCGAGCTGCGCGAGAACCAGCGCGACGAGGACTCGCTCCCGCCCTACGACATCCTCGATCCCATCCTCGAGGGCCTGGTCGAGGAGGAGCTGTCAGCCGCCGAAGTCGCCGCCCGTGGCTTCGACGCCGCAACCGTGGCCCGCATCGAGCGGCTCCTCTATGTCGCCGAGTACAAGCGCCGGCAGGCCCCTCCTGGAGTCAAGATCGGCCCCCGGAACTTCGGCCGCGACCGCCGCTACCCCATCAGCAACGCCTTCCGCACCAGCTAGGCCGCCCGCCGCCCGGCAACCCCGCTTCCCCCTGCCTGCCGGCCGGCCGGTCAGTCGGCCGCGAGCGCCACGCGCGCCACATTGGCCAGATGCGCCACCATGGCGAGCGTCGGCGGTGCGCCGCGCGCGCTCGCGATCATCCGCTTCAGCTCCTCGGCTGCCGGCCGGTGGCCGGCCAGCCAGGCCTCGACATGGGGCTCGGGGTCGTCGCCGGGCGGGATGATCCGCCGCAGCAGCTCGAAGCGCATGGTCTCGAAGCTGCGCACCACCCCGGCCAGCAGCAGCCGCTCCCAGGCGTCCTGCGAGCGGATCGAGGCCGAGGCCCCGCGCGCCCAGTCGAGCCCCAGCGCCTCGCCGAGCCGCGTGTAGGCCGTCGCCACCTTCGTCTCGTCGAGCCCGAGGTCGGTCGCGAGCGCGGCGATCCCGACCGCGCCGGTCATGGCGTGGAGCTGGGCGAGCCGGGCGAGGATCTTCGGCGGCGCGCCGAGCGCCGCAAGCCGGGCCTTCACCGCCTCGACCTGCGCCCGCGGCTCGGGCCGCAGCAGCCGGTCGAGCTTGGCCTCGATCCGCTCGAGCGGCGCGGCCAGCCGCTCGAAGAGCGCGCTCGGCCGCTCGGCCCCGGTCCTGACCGCAAGGTCGGCCACCAGCCCCCGGCCGGCGAGCGAGAGCTCGCCATAGAGCGCAAGCCTCACCGGCTCCTCCACCCGCGCGGTCGTGATCTGGTCCCACAGCGCGTCGAGCCCGAACAGGGTGCGCGCCGCGACATAGGCCGCCGCCACCCGCTTCAGCTCCACGCCGAGCTCGGCGGCAAGGCTGTGGGCCAGCGTCAGCCCGCCCCGGTCGACGAGCAGGCTGGCGAGCCGCGTCGCCACGATCTCGCGCCGCAGCTGGTGGCGGCGGATGTCCGCAGCGAAGTCCCGCACCATCGGCGCCGGGAAGGCGGCAAGCAGGTCGGCGTCGACCAGCGGGTCATCCACCACCGGCGAGCCGACCAGGGCCTCCTTCAGGTCCATCTTGGCGTAGGAGAGGAGGACTGCCAGCTCCGGCCGGGTCAGCCCGCGCCCGGCGCGCCCGCGGTCGTCCACCTCGCGGGCGTCGGGCAGGAACTCGACCGCGCGGTCCAGCCGGCCGCGCGCCTCGAGCGCCGTCATGAACCGCACATGCCCCGGCAGGGCATTGGCCGCGCCGGCCTCGGCGATCGAGAGCGCCAGCGTCTGCGCCTCGTTGTGGGAAAGCACCAGGCTCGCCACCTCGCCCGTCATCGCCTCGAGCAGCCGGTCGCGCGCCGCCCGGTCGAGCCGCCCGTCGGCGAGCGCCGCGCGCAGCGCGATCTTGATGTTGACCTCGTTGTCGGAGGTGTCGACTCCGGCCGAATTGTCGATGAAGTCGGTGTTGATCCGCCCGCCGCGGCTGGCAAAGGCGATCCGCCCGCGCTGGGTCACGCCAAGGTTCGCGCCCTCGCCCACCACCTTCGCGCGCAGATCCTCGCCGTTCACCCGGTGGGCGTCGTTCGCCCGGTCGCCCACCTCGGCGTGGCTCTCGTCCGCCGCCTTCACATAGGTGCCGATCCCGCCGAACCACAGCAGGTCGACCGGCGCCTTCAGGATGGCCGCGATCAGCTCCGAGGGGGAGACCGTCCCTGCCTCGATGCCGAGCGCCTTCGCCGCCTCGGCCGAGACCGGAATGGCCTTCTGGCTCCGCGGGAACACTCCGCCGCCCTTCGACAGCTTGGCTGCGTCATAGTCCGCCCAGGTCGAGCGCGGCAGCCGGAACAGCCGCCGCCGCTCGGCCCAGGCCACGGCGGGGTCGGGGTCGGGGTCGAGGAAGATGTGGCGGTGGTCGAAGGCCGCCACCAGCCTCAGGCTCTTCGACAGCAGCATCCCGTTGCCGAAGACGTCGCCCGACATGTCGCCGACGCCCGCCACCGTCACCGGGTCGCGTGCCACGTCCACGCCCATCTCGGCGAAGTGCCGCGTCACCGAAACCCAGGCCCCGCGCGCGGTGATGCCCATCGCCTTGTGGTCGTAGCCGGCCGAGCCGCCGCTGGCGAAGGCGTCGCCCAGCCAGAAGCCGGCCCCTTCGGCGATCGCATTGGCGATGTCGGAGAAGGTCGCCGTCCCCTTGTCGGCGGCCACCACGAGATAGGGGTCGTCGCCGTCGCGCCGCACCACATGGGGGGGCGGCACCACCCTGCCGGCGCCGTCGAGATTGTCGGTGATCGAGAGCAGCGCGCGGATGAAGACCCGGTAGGCCTCCTCGCCCTCGGCCAGCCAGGCTTCGCGGTTGGCCGGGTCGGGCAGCTGCTTGGGGTAGAAGCCGCCCTTGGCCCCCGTCGGCACGATGACCGCGTTCTTCACCACCTGCGCCTTGACGAGGCCGAGGATCTCGGTGCGGAAATCGTCCCGCCGGTCCGACCACCTGAGGCCACCGCGGGCGATCCGGCCGCCGCGCAGGTGAATGCCCTCCACCCGCGGCGAATAGACCCAGATCTCGCGCCAGGGCTTCGGCTTGGGAAGGCCGGGGACGAGCGCGCTGTCGAACTTGAAGGCCAGCGCCTCCGGCCCGCCGGGCACGAAGGCGTTGGTGCGCAGCATCGCCGCCACGAGGTCGCGGAACAGGGAGAGGATGCGGTCGTCGTCGATCGCCGAGACGCCGGCGAGCAGGTCGACGAAGGCCTCGTCCGCCGCGGCCTCCGCGTCGGGGTCGGCGTCGGCGCCGAAGCGGGCGCGGAACCGCGCGACGAGCGCCTGCGTCAGCGCGGCGTTGCGCTTCAGCACGTCGACGACGGTCGCGATCCCGTAGGACACGCCGGTCTGCCGCAGGTAGCGGAACCAGGCGCGGAACCAGTTGGCCTCCTCGGCCGAAAGCCCGGCCGCCGGGATGAGGGCGTTGAACGGGTCATTCTCCTGGATCCCGGTCAGCACCGCATCGAGCGCCGGCTCGAGCCGGTCGGCGAAGGCGCGAAACTCCTCCGGTCGCGTCAGGCCTTCCAGCTTGAAGTCGTGGATCCAGCCGATCGCCCCGCCGGCAAGGTCATAGGGCACCTCCTCGATCACCCGGAAGCCGAAGTTCTCGAGCATGGGCACCGCGTCGGACAGCGGGATGATCTCGCCGAGCCGATAGATCTTCAGCCGGATGATCCCGCCTGGGTCGTCGGCACGGAAATAGAGCTGGACGTCGCGGTCGGCCGGAGTCGAGAGATCGGCCAGCCGCAGGATGTCCTCGGCGGCCTCGGCGGGCGTGAACTCGGCGCGGTAGCCGGGCGAGAAGGCCCGGCCGTGGCTGATGGCCAGCCGCGCCGCCCGCATCGGCCCGGCGATCTCGGCGAGCGCCGTCTCGACCGCCTCGTCCCAGCCCCTGGTCAGCCGCTCGAGCTCGGCGTTGAGCGCCGCCTCGTCCGCCGCCGCGCCCACGTCGTGCAGCACATAGTGCACCCGGGCCAGGCCCTCGCTCCTCAGCTCCACGTCGAACCGCGCGACATGGCCGCCGCACGCCTCCTCGAGCAGCCGCCCCACCCGCGCCCGCAGATCGGCCGAATAGGCGTCGCGCGGAATGTAGGCCAGCGCCGAAAGCGCCCGCGCCGCCGGGTCCCGGTTCAGGAACAGCCGCGGCCGCGGCCGGTCGATGAGCGAGAGCAGCCCCTCCGCCATCTCCTGGAGCCGGTCGGCATCGATCTGGAACAGCTCGTCGCGCGGGAAGGTCTCGATCACATGGGCGAGCGCCTTCCCGGCATGGCCGCGCGGGTCATAGCCCAGCCGCTCGGTCACCAGCGCCACCTTGCGCCGCACCAGCGGCACCCGCCGCGGGCTCTCGTTGAGCGCCGCCGACGTGAACAGGCCGAGGAACAGCGCAGCGCCCGCCACCCGCCCGTCCTGGTCGAACTGCCTGACCGTCACCAGGTCCATCGGCACGTTGCGGTGCACGGTCGAGACCAGCCGCGTCTTGGAGACGATGAGCCCCGCCGCCGGGTCGCCTTCCGCGGGTTCGGGCGCGGGGAAGCGTGCGGCATCCCGCAGGATTCCCCTGGCGCCCTCGGCGTCGAGGCAGCCGAGCAGGGTGAAATTGTCCGCCGCCAGCCACTCGAGGAAGGCGATGGTCTCGGCGAGCAGGTGCGGCGCCACCGGCGGCGGCCGGTCATTGAGCTGCCGCGCGGCAAAGCGCAGCCGCTCGAGCATGGCGCTCCAGTCGGAAACCGCGAGGCGGACGTCGCCATAGACGCGCGACAGCTCGGCCTGGAGCTCGGCGCGCCGGCGCGCCGGCGCCCGCTCCACCTCCATCACGACGACCGATTCCTTCGCGTCCCCGGCCTCGCCGATCGCCACGATCGCGCCCTCGGCATCGCGCCGCACCGGCATCACCGGGTGCAGCAGGCAGTGGATCTCGAGCCCGGCCCGGGTGATCGCGCCCGTCGCCGAGTCGACCAGGAAGGGCATGTCGTCGTTGACCAGCACCACCGGCATCCGCCGCTGCCCGGCCTCGGCCTCGGCCGCGCCCACATGCACCCGGTGCTGGCCGGGCTGGCGCACCCGCGCCGTCTCCCACGCCAGCTGGAACAGCCGGTCGCGCTGGGCGGGCTGCAGCGCCTCGATCTCGCAGCGCGGGCCGGAGCGGGCGAGCAGCGCGAGAAAGCGCGCCTTCAGCTCCCCGCCGCTCTCGGCGCCAGTCTCCGCAGGGGTGGAGGTCTCCGCAGGGGTGGAGGCAGCCGGGCCTGTCCTGTCCCCGGCAAGGGTGCTCGCCATTCCGGCTCTCCTCGGGCGGCCTTTCTCGCGAAGGCCCGCCGCTCCATAGGCCAGCAGCGGGGAAGCTTCAACGCGCGCCCGCCCCGGCGACCTCCGGGGGCAGCCATGCGCCGTGCCATCCGCCCGCCCCGCGCCCCGCGCGCGCCCCGGGCGCGTCAGTGCGTGCCGCGCAGCCAGGCCAGCGCCGCGGCGAGCTCGCGCTGCAGGTCGGCCGTCTCGGCCGCCGAGAGCAGGGTCCGCCACGAGGCGATCACGACCGCCACGGGGCCCGCCGGCCCGGCGTCGGTCGCAGGCGAGGCGAACGGCAGCGCGATCGCCCGCAGCAGCACGCCGGTCTCCCGCTTGCCCGCGGACCCGCCGGGCGAGTCGATCTCCACCACCACCGGCCCGCCCTGCGCCGTGGCCCGCTCCACCAGCGCCGCCAGCCGCGCGGCCAGGGTCGCCCGCGCGCCGCCGTCGGCCGTGACCGGCCCGGTCTGGCGGATCCCCAGCTCCACCAGTTTCCGGCCCACGCGCAGGATCCGCGGCGCCGCGCAGCCCGGGTCCAGCGGGTGGGGCGGCAGCGCGCAGAGCATGGCGCTGTCGGTGAACATCGGCGTCTCGAAGGCGTGGATCGCCGCTGCCGGCGGCAGTCCGCCGGCGGGCCGCAGCTGCTCCCACACCGCCTCGGCGCGCCGCACCAGCCGGCGCTCCACGCCGAACAGCGGCAGCCCCGGCAGCGGCAGCCCCGGCACGGCCTCGTCCAGCACGGCAAGGCCCTCGTCGGCGTGGCGGCCCCGCCGCTGCGCAACAGGCCAGGGTGCTGAGCGCACCGGCCGCCCGGCCGGCGCGCGGGCCTCGCCCGTCTCCGCCTCCGTCGCCGCGCGCGCCGGCGCGTCGCGGCCCTTCTCCACCTGGTCCATCGCCCGGACCACCTCTCCAACCACGGGGCCCGCGCGTGCCGTCGCCGGGCCCGGCATCCGTTCACGGCCGCCGCGCCCGGAACTTGCGTCCGCTCCGCCGCGCCGGCCGGCTTGTCCCCCCATGGGGCCAAGGCTAAGGCAGCCGGAACCACGAGCGGGGAGCAGCGCCAGGCCATGGATCAACTCGTCAGCGCGGAATGGCTCAGGAGCGAACAGGGCAAGCCCGACCTCCGCATCGTCGATGCCACCCTCTTCCTCCCCGACCACGGCCGCAACGCCCGCGCCGAGTACGAGGCCGCGCACATCCCCGGCGCCGTCTTCCTCGATCTCGACGAGGTCGTCGATTCCGCGAGCCCGCTGCCGCACATGCTCCCGCCGCCGGAGAAGTTCGCCAGCCGCGCCCAGGCGCTCGGCCTCGGCGACGGCAGCCGCATCGTCGTCTACGACAATTCGCCGCTCCGCTCGGCGGCGCGGGCCTGGTGGATGTTCCGCGTCTTCGGCGCCCACTCGGTCGCCGTGCTCGATGGCGGGCTTGCGGCATGGAGGGCCGCCGGCGGCGCGCTCGAGAGCGGCAGGCCGGTCGTCCGCCACCGCCACTTCACCGTCTGGGAGGACCGCTCGGGCGTCCGCGATCTCGCCCGGATGCGCGAGAACCTGAAGTCGGGGGCCGAGCAGGTCGCCGACGCCCGCTCGCCCGGCCGCTTCGCCGGCACCGACCCCGAGCCGCGCCCCGGGGTCCGCTCCGGCCACATGCCCGGCGCACGGAACCTCCATTACGCCACCCTCTTCACCGAGGACGGCCGCTACCGGGATCGCGCCGGCCTCGAGGCCGCCTTCGCCGCCGCCGGGATCGACCCGCTCAGGCCGCTGGTCGCCACCTGCGGCTCGGGCGTGACCGCCGCCACCATCGTCTTCGCCGCCACCCTCCTCGGCGCGAAGGCCCCCGCCCTCTACGACGGCAGCTGGGCCGAATGGGGCAGCCGGGCGGACACGCCGGTCGTAACCGGTGCCGACTGACCCACCCGGGGCCCCGCGCGCCGACACCCTCCTCGCCGCGGCCGGCCGCCGGCCGGAATGGACCCACGGCCTCGTCAACCCCCCGGTCGCCCGCGGCTCGACCGTCGTCTACGCCTCCGTCGCCGAGATGGAGGAGGCCGCCCGCGCGCCGGATTCGCGCCTCTACTACGGCCGCCGCGGCACCCAGACCGCGTGGGCGCTGGCCGAGGCGCTGACCGCGCTCGAGCCCGGCGCCGAGGGCACCATGCTCTTCCCCTCCGGCGTGGCCGCGATCGCAACCGCCATCCTCGCCACCTGCCGCCCGGGCGCCCACCTCCTCGTCCCCGACAGCGCCTACGAGCCCACCGCCGCCTTCGTCTTCGGCTTCGGCCGCGACCATGGGCTCACCGCCGAGGCCTATGACCCGCTCCTCGATGGCGCCGGCATCGCCCGCCTGTTCCGCCCCGAGACCGCCCTCCTGCTCCTCGAAAGCCCGGGCTCGCTCTCCTTCGAGGTGCAGGATGTCCCGGCGCTCGCCGCGGCCGCCCGCGCCGCTGGAATCCCGACGCTCCTCGACAACAGCTGGGCCGCCTCCTGGTTCTTCAAGGGCATCCCGGCCGGCTGCGACATGGTCATGCAGTCGCTCACCAAATATGTCGCCGGCCATTCCGACCTGCTCATGGGCGCGGTCTCGGCCACCCCCGCCCTCCTGCCCCGGCTGCGCCGCGCCGCCCACGCGCTCGGCCAGTGCGTCTCGGCCGACGATGCCGCGCTCGCGCTCCGCGGCTACCGCACGCTCGGCGTGCGCCTGCGCCACCAGCAGGAGTCCGCGCTCGCCATCGCCCGGGCGCTCGCCGGCCACCCGCTCGTCGCCCGGGTCCTCCACCCCGCGCTCCCCTCCTGCCCCGGCCACGCCACCTTCCTGCGCGATTTCTCGGGCAGCTCCGGCCTGTTCGGCTTCGAGCTCACCCTCGACGGCCCCGACCTCGCGGCCCGCTTCTGCGACCCGATGCACCATTTCCGCCTCGGCTTCTCCTGGGGCGGCTATGAATCGCTCATCATCCCGGCCCGCGCCGCGCGCCGCCTGCCGCAGCCGCCGCGCGGCGCCCGCTTCCGCGTCTCGATCGGCCTCGAGGACCCGGCCGACCTCCTTGCCGATCTCGAGGCCGCGCTCGCCCGCGTCGCGCCCTGAGCGCCGCCCCGCTCAGGGCGCCCTGGCCCGCACCATGAGCGGCGCGAAGGGCGCGGCCTGCGCCAGCTCGGCGCGGCCCCGCCGCACCAGCTCGAGCGCGGCGGCAAGCCCG
>JAJUHA010000048.1 GCA_029268145.1 Sphingomonadaceae bacterium
GAGGCCGCGGCGGACGCGGCGCGGCCATGAGCCTGTCCCCCCGCCCGGTGCCGGCCCCGGCGCTGGCCTCGGTCCCGGCCGCCACGCTGGCCGCCGGCGCGCTCCTCACCGCCCTGCCGCTCCCGCTTGCCGCCGGCGCGCTTCCCAACCTGCCGCTCCTCCTCCTCATCGCCTGGACCAGCCTCGTCCCCCGGCTGCTGCCGCCGTGGCTCCTCTTCCCCGTCGGCCTGCTCCAGGATGCCGTCGCCGGCCAGCCGCTCGGCGTCATGGCGCTCGTCCTTCCCGCCACGCGCATCGCCATCCAGTTCGGCGAGGACCGCATGGCGCTGCGCGACCTCGGCTCGGGCTGGCTCGCCGCCGCCGCCCTCGTCATGCTCGCCGCCGCGCTCGAGCTTGCCGCCCTCGCCATTGCCGGCCGCGCCGTCGCGCCCGGCGCGCTCCTCGTCCAGGCCGCGCTCACCATCCTGCTCTATCCGGTCGCGGTCACCCTCGTCGCCGCGCTCACGAAGCGGCTGGCCCGGGGCTGATGCACGCCAGCCGCCTCCAGCAGCTGGTCTTCGAGCGGCGGGCCCTGCTGCTCGGCGGCCTCCAGCTGCTCGCCGGCGGCCTGCTCCTCGGCCGCATGGGCTGGCTGGCGCTGAGGGAAGGCGAGATGCTCGCCGCTGCGGCCGAGAGCAACCGGGTCGCGCTGCGCCTCGTCCCGCCGCGGCGCGGCCTCCTCGTCGACGCCACCGGCCTGCCGCTCGCCGTCAACCGCCCCGCCTATGGCGTCGAGCTGGTCCCGAGCCTCGCCGGCGATCTCGACGCCGCGCTCGACCGGATCGGGCGCATCGTCCCCCTCTCGGCCGAGGAGCGCGCCGAGCTGCGCGAAACCGCGAAGGGCCTCGGCGGCTCGGGCACGCTGCGCATTGCCTCCGACATCGGCTGGGACGCCTATGCCGCGCTCAACGTCGAGCTGGCCGACATGGCCGGGCTCCAGCCGGTCCGCACCTACATCCGCCACTATCCCGGCGGCGAGCCCTTCGCCCACGCGCTCGGCTATGTCGGCAGGCCCACCCGCGAGCAGTGGCAGGCGCGGCGCGATCCGCTCCTCCTCCACCCCGGCTTCCGGATCGGCAAGGAGGGGCTCGAGCGCGGCCTCGACCAGCGCCTCGTCGGCACGCCGGGCGCCGAGCGGGTCGAGGTCAACGCCCGCGGCCGCGTCCTCCGCCAGCTCGACAGCCGCCCCGACACGCCGGGCGAGACCGTCCGCCTCACCATCGACCGCGGCCTCCAGGCCCATCTCGGCGCCTTCCTCGGCGACGAGAGCGCGAGCGTCGTCGTCATCGACTGCCTGACGGGCGGCATCAAGTGCCTGCTCTCCATGCCCGCCTTCGACCCCGACGTCTTCTCCAACCGGATCCCCTCGGCGCTGTGGAAGGCGATGCAGGAGGACGAGCGCAAGCCGCTCCTGCCCAAGGCCACCCAGGGCCTCTATGTCCCCGGCTCCACCTTCAAGCTGGTCACGGCGCTCGCCGCCCTGGCCGAGGGCGTTCCCCCCACCGACAGCGTCGGCTGCGGCGGCCGCTACACGGTGGGCGGCCGCAGCTGGCACTGCCACCGCCGCGGCGGCCACGGCACGGTCGCGATGGAGCGGGCCATCGCCGTCTCCTGCAACGTCTTCTTCTACGCCACCGCGCGGCGCATCGGGAACGACGCGGTCGCCCGCATGGCGCGCCTGCTCGGCCTCGGCCAGACCTACGAGGGGCTCCCCATCCCCGCGCTCCGGGCCGGGATCGTCCCCGACGCGGCCTGGCTCCGCCGGCGCCATGACCGGGACTGGTCGGTCGCCGACACGCTCAACACCGCCATCGGCCAGGGCTCGCTGTTCGTCAGCCCGCTCCAGCTCGCCGTCATGACCGCGCGGATCGCCTCGGGCCGGATCGTCGAGCCCGCCCTCCTCGCCGATGCGCCGAAGCCGGCCTTCCCGCCTCTCCCCATCCCGCCCGACTGGCTCGCCGTCGTCCGGGCCGGCATGCGTGAGGTCGTCAACGGCCCCGGCGGCACCGCGCGCTCGGCGCGCCTCGGCATCGAGGGCATCGAGCTTGCCGGCAAGACCGGCACCGCCCAGGTCCGCATCATCACCGCCGCCGAGCGCCGCCGCGGCGTCCGCCGCAACGAGAGCCTGCCCTGGCGCCTGCGCGATCACGGCCTGTTCGTCGGCTTCGCCCCGGTCGATCAGCCGCGCTACGCCATCGCCGTCGTCGTCGAGCACGGCATGTCGGGCTCGCGCGCCGCGGCCCCCGTCGCCCGCCAGGCCATGACCTACATCTTTGATCGCGAGCGCGCCGAGGCCGGGCTGGAACGGCGGCTTGCCGAACGCGAGCGTCGCCGCCGCGCCGCCGAGGAAGCCGCGCGCCGCGCCGCCGAGGAAGCGGCCCGCGCTGCGGCGGAGGCTGCCGGCGCCGCCCCGTCTCCCGCCGGGCCTGCGGGCGGCTCCCCGCCGGCAGGAGCCGCCGCGCCATGACGGGCGTCCTCAACGCGCGCTGGCCGCGCCAGCTCGTCGACCAGCCCTGGGGCATCGTGCTCACCGTCCTGGCGCTGGGCGGGTTCGGCGGCCTCGTCCTCTACTCGGCGGCGGGCGGCAGCTTCGCGCCCTGGGCCGGCAACCACCTCCTCCGCCTCGCCGTCCTCTCCGGCCTCATGCTCGCGGTCGGGCTGGCGCCGCCGGCGCTGTGGTTCCGCCTCGCCTTTCCCTTCTACGGCCTTGCCCTCCTCGCGCTCGTCCTCGTCGAGACCATGGGCGCCATCAGCGGCGGCGCCCAGCGCTGGCTCGACCTCGGCATCATCCGCTTCCAGCCCTCCGAGCTCATGAAGCTCGCGCTCGTCCTCGCGCTGGCCCGGGTCTACCAGTTCCTGCCGCTCGCCTATGTCGGCCGCCTGCAGGGCCTGTGGCTTCCGCTCCTGCTCATCGCCCTGCCGGTCGGGCTCGTCATGCTCCAGCCCGACCTCGACAGCGCCCTCACCTATGTCGCGGCCGGCGTCACCCTCATGTTCCTCGCCGGCCTCCCGATCTGGCACTTCCTGGTCCCGGGCGCGCTGCTCGCCGCGTCGCTGCCGCTCCTCTTCCAGCTCCTCCACGACTATCAGAAGGCCCGCATCCTCATCTTTCTCGATCCCGGCTCCGACCCGCTCGGCGCCGGCTACCACATCACCCAGTCGAAGATTGCGATCGGCTCGGGCGGGCTCACCGGCAAGGGCTTCCTCCAGGGGTCGCAGAGCCACCTCGCCTATCTCCCCGAGCCGCACACCGACTTCATCTTCGCCACCATGGCCGAGGAATGGGGCCTGCTCGGCGGCCTTGCGGTCATTGCCGGCTACGGCATCCTGTTCGCCTGGGGCTGGCGGGTGGCCTTCGCGGCCGCCGGCACCTTCCAGCGCCTCGTCGCCGGCGGGCTCACCATGAGCCTCTTCTACAATGTGCTCATCAACCTCATGATGGTCATGGGCCTGGCGCCGGTGGCCGGGCTGCCGCTGCCGCTGATGAGCTATGGCGGCAGCTCGATGCTGACGGTGATGCCCGCGCTCGGCATCCTCATCGGGATCGACCGCGAGAACCGCCGCCGCGCCGGCCCGCCAGAGCTGGCCGAGGGCTGGACAGCCGCCCCGCGCCTTGCTAACCGCCCGGCCCGCCCGACGGGTCCGGACGCATAGCTCAGTCGGTAGAGCAGCTGACTCTTAATCAGCGGGTCCCAGGTTCGAGCCCTGGTGCGTCCACCATCAAATCAAGGACTTGTGAGAGTCCGCGACGGCGCGTCCGGGCACCCCCGTCGGCGTGTAGGCGCCGTGTCAGCGCAAGGTCTCAGGGAAGCTGCCGGCGTCGGCGGTTGGGGGCGCCTTCGGGCGCAACCGGGCTCTTCACGCAGGCCTGTCCAGGCCGCCGGTGCGGACGTGGTCGCGTCTGATGGCCGAAGCTTGGGCTCAGCCACTCGCGACACTCGTCAATGAACGCAGTCATCGCCTGAACGGGCGGTCGAGCTCCGCCTGGGCGAAGTATGCCGACGCCTTGCGCAGGATCTCGTCGGCCTGGCGCAGCTCGCGGTTCTCGCGCTCCAGCGTCTACATCTTGTCAGCCAGTCTGGTCGGAACCCCAGCACGCAGGCCGCTGTCGACCTCGGCCTTCCTTACCCACTCGAGCAGCGGATAGGCCGAACAGCCGAACTTCCCGGCAATGGATGTGACCGCCGCCCAGCGCGACCGACGCCCATTCTCGCTGTCGAGCACCATCCGCACTGCCCGTTCGCGAACCTCGGGTGAAACCCTGTTCGTCGTCTTGCTCATCGACCCTTCCTCTCAGGAGTTCGGGTCTCCGACAATCCCAGGGCCGTTCACGCGCAGCGTTGAGATCGCTGTGGCCGAAAGGCCGTGAAAGTTCGGGCACTCTCGACCGCCCCGTTTCATTTCAATAGTTGATTGATTTTAAACGAATATCGGGAACCTCTTGCCTATTTTATCCACATTTTGCCCACACCGCGCCTCATGATCCTGCCCAAAAGGAATGGACGTCAGCACAAGTGTCTATAGTCATTGTTGACTTGCCAATAACTTCTAATAGACTGGCCAACCATGTTTGCCCATTCAATTGCGAACAACCCAGACATGTCTCGCTGGGAATCTTTGGCTCACCATCTTGAGGCGGTTGGCACCATGGCGGCAACCTTCGCCAACATCTTCGGCTTTGGTCCATTGGGCGAAATCGCCGGACGGCTTCATGACATTGGGAAAGCGTCCAGAGAATACCAGGCATATATTCGTGGATGTGCCGGAAGCCGCGGGCCCGACCACAGCACGGCTGGAGCAAGGGTTGCTCGCGAGCGCTTCGGCAAGCATGTCGGACAGATCATCGCTTACGCCATTGCCGGCCACCACGCTGGCCTTGCCAATGGAAGCGGTTTCGATGGCAAGCGAAGTTCAATGGCCGTGCGGCTTTTACACGACTATTCGATCCCGGCCTACAAAGGCTGGGAAGATCATGCCGGAACCCTCCCCACGCCTTCCAGCCTTCGCAGCCTGATCCCAAACAGCATTGGTGACGGTTTTCACCGCGCATTCCTCATCCGGATGCTGTTTTCCTGCCTGGTCGATGCCGATTTTCTTGAGACCGAGCGCTTCTATGCCGAGGCCGAAGGCCGCCCTGCCCCGGATCGGGGCGGCAGCCTCGATCCACAAGACCTTGCCAATCGACTCGAGGCCTTCATGGCTGGCAGGCAGCAAGGCTCGGAGATCGGGCGCCTGCGCGAGAAAATCCGCGCCAACGCGATTGCCAAGGCTGAAGAAGCGCCCGGTCTGTTCACACTCACGGTTCCGACCGGTGGTGGAAAGACCCTGACATCCCTGAGCTTCGCACTTAAACATGCGCAGCAGCACAATCTTCGGCGTATTGTCTATGTCATCCCCTTCACCTCGATCATCGAGCAGACCGCCGATGTCTTCCGGAAGGCGTTGGATCTGAAGCCAGAGTCGAGCGTTCTGATCGAACATCATTCGGCGTTTGACTATGACAGGTTGGCGCCTGGTGACGAGGCAGATCGAGAAGAAGAAGGTCGCGCAGGAGAAGCAAAGCTGCGCCGGGCTGCCGAGAACTGGGATGCTCCCATCATTGTGACAACCGCTGTCCAGTTCTATGAGAGCCTGTTTGCTGCCCGGCCGTCGCGGTGCCGGAAGCTGCACAACCTCGCGCGAAGCATCATCATCCTCGACGAAGTTCAGACACTTCCCGTCCACCTCCTGCGCCCATCGATGGCGGCTCTCCAGGAACTCACGGCCAACTATGCTGCATCAGTCGTGATGTGCACGGCGACTCAGCCGGCGCTGCGCCAGCAGGACGAAGCGCTGCCGAGGGAGGTCTCGGGTTTCGATATCCCGCAGTCTCGCGAACTGGCACCAGATCCTCCCGCGCTGTATTCGCGCCTTCGTCGGGTGGCCGTCGAGCGCCTGGCCGAACCGGTGACCGATGTGGAGATTGCCGCGCGTTTCGCGGATCAGCCGCAGATGCTGTGCATCGTCGGCAGCCGAGCACATGCCCGCGACCTGTTTGAGGCCATCAAGGATCTTGACGGAGCATTTCACCTCAGCACGCTCATGTGCGCGGCTCACCGAAGCACCGTCCTCGCGGAAATCAAGCTGAGGCTGCTTGAAGGAAAGCCCGTGCGCCTCGTTTCCACCTCCCTGATCGAGGCCGGGGTCGATATCGACTTTCCAGAAGTCTGGCGTGCAGAGGCGGGCCTTGAGTCGATCGCCCAAGCCGCTGGCCGCTGCAACCGGGAGAATGCGCTAGGCCGGCTGGGCCGAGTGGTTGTCTTCCGCCATGCATCGCAAAGGCCGCCAGCAGCGCTGCGTCCTTTCCACGAAGCGGCAGGGCGCGTTGCCAACCGCTTCGACGATCCGCTCGGAATCGACAGCATCCGCGCCTATTATCGCGAGCTCTATTTTCAGAAGGGCGCCGAAAGGCTCGACAAACTGAAGATCCTGAAGGGCATCCGAGATGGCGCTCCCAACCTCGACTTCGCTTTCGAGGATATGGCGGATGCTTACCGCCTGATCGACGAGATGATGGAGCCCGTGCTCATTCCCTGGGACGACCGAGCAGCAGGTGCGCTGTCAAGACTTGAATCGGCCGGAGTTCCACCCTGCGATGTGCTGCGCACACTCCAACGCTACACTGTCCCCGTTCCTCCCGCCGTCCGGCGCACGCTGCTTGACGCGGGCGCGGCAGTGGCAATCCAGCAGGACCTCTATGGCGACCGCTTCGTGCGCCTATCTATCAAGGATGGCTATGACGATAACATCGGTCTTCGCATCGACCTTGACGAATGGCGAAAAAGCGAGGAGAACATCTTCTGATCGTCGCGTTTCTCGATCATCGAACCTTGCCCCTTCTTGCAGAGTTGAGTTTGAGCTTTTATAGGGGAATTGCGGCACTTGGATTTGAGGGGTCAGTCCCAATGGGGTTTCTGCTGCATGTCTGGGGAGAGAGGGCCTGCTTCACTCGACCGGAAATGAAGGTCGAGCGCGTCAGCTATGACGTGATGACTCCATCTGCGGCACGCGGCATCCTGGAGGCGATCCACTGGAAACCCGCCATCCGCTGGCATGTCGATGCCATCCATGTGCTCCGGCCGATCCGCTTCCAGTCGATTCGGCGCAATGAAGTGGGTGAGAAGGCGAGCGCTTTCAACGCCGAGCGCGCCATGGCGGCCGGCAGGAGCGATGGCCTTGGCATTGCCGTCGATGAAAACCGCCAACAACGGGCGGCCACCATCCTGGTCAATGTCGCCTATGTGATCGAGGCGCATTTCACGCTCACTGACAAGGCAGGGGAGGACGACACGCCCGCCAAGCATGCCGCCATGTTCGAACGGCGCGCATCGAACGGCCAGTGCTTCCACCGGCCTTATCTCGGCACCCGCGAGTTTCCGGCAGAGTTCGCGCTCCTCTCGCCAGATGCGCCGTTTCCCGCCTGGTCCCCGCCGCTCGTGGAACGCGACCGCGACCTTGGCTGGATGCTCTTCGACATCGACTTCGACAATGGCGCGCAATCCCGCTTCTTTCGCGCCCGGATGGAGGATGGCTGCATCGCCGTCCCCGCCTGGAACAGCGGCGAGGTGGTGGCATGAGCATCCTGGCCGCACTTGACGCCTACTATGATCGGATCGAAGGCATTGCTGAACCGGGCTGGGCGCCGGCCAGGTTTGGCTACTGCGTCGTGCTGGCCGACGACGGCCGCCCGCTCCACGTGATCGACCTTCATGACCGCGACGGGAAGACGGTGCGCCAGCGCGAGATTATCGTGCCAGCGGTCCAGCGGACATCGGGCATCCAGCCGGCCCTCTTCTGGGACAAGACTGCCTATGCGCTGGGCTGCACAGCGAAGCCGGAGAAGCGCACGGCGCAAGAACATGCCGCCTTCAAGAAGGCGAACCTTGAGGCCATTGATGGCAGCGATGACCCCGCGCTGATGGCATTCCGCCGCTTCCTCGAAACCTGGACTCCGGGCCAGTTCCAGCCGCCGCTGTTCACGCAAGACATGCTCGACGCCAACATCCTGTTCCGCTGGCACCAGGACAATGTCTTCCTGCATGAACGGCCTGCCGCCCGCGCGCTCGTGAAGGCCGACGATGGCGACGGCGATGCGCCAAAGGGCTTTTGTCTTGTGACAGGCGAGCGCGCGCCGTTGGCCACCCTGCATCCCAGCATCAAGGGCGTGAACAATGCCCGGTCCTCCGGCGCGTCCCTCGTCTCGTTCAACCGGCCTGCTTTCACCTCTTATGGCAAGGATCAGGGCGCCAATGCCCCCACGTCTGCCCGAGTTGCATTTCGTTATGGGGCAGCCTTGAACCGCCTGCTACAGAAAGGAGGCCTCAACCGTCTCAACCAAGCCATTGGCGACGCGACTGTCGTGTTCTGGGCGGATGCCAGCAATGCGAAAGCTGCCGAGGCAGCGGAACGCTTCTTCGCTGACGGCCTCGATGCGCCGAGCGACGAAGGCGAAGCCAGGAAAATAGGAGCGGACCTCGAGGCGCTCAGCAAGGGTCGCCCACTCACCGAACTCGGCCGGGGCATCGAGGAAAACACCACTTTCCACGTCCTCGGACTGTCCCCCAATGCGTCGCGCCTCTCCGTTCGCTTCTGGCTTACCGACACGCTGGAGGTCTTCGCGAAGCGCCTTGCCGACCACGCCGCCGATCTGGTGATCGAACCTGTTCCCTGGCGGACCTATCCCAGCGTCAATCGGCTGCTTTGCCAGACCGTCGCCTTGCAAGGCAAGTTTGAGAACATCCCGCCGCTGCTCGCCGGCGAGGTGATGCGCGCCATCCTTTCTGGAACACGCTACCCGAAGAGCTGGCTCGCCGCCACCATCATGCGCCTGCGTGCCGGCGACGACCCGCTCACCGGCTGGCACGCAGCTGCCATTCGCGCCATTCTCCACCGCGATTTCCGTCTGAACCTCAGCCCAAAGGATGTGCCCATGAGCCTGTCTCCCGAGGAACCGAGTACCGCCTACCAGCTGGGCCGCCTGTTCGCCGTGCTGGAAGCCGCGCAGCGGCAGGCGCTCGGCAATGTGAACGCCACCATCCGCGACCGCTACTTCGGCGCAGCCTCCGCAACGCCGGCTAGCGTTTTTCCGCTGCTGATGCGCGGCGCCCAGAATCATCTCGGCAAGCTGCGGAATGACGGCAAGGGCGGCTGGATCGAGCGCGAGATCGAGACGGTGCTGGATCGGCTCGGGCCCGATCTTCCCCGTTCGCTGCCGCTTTCCGAGCAGGGGCGCTTTGCCATTGGCTACTATCATCAGCGAAAGGCACAGTTCGCTGGCAAACCGGTCGAGGAAACCACCGAACAGGGGGATGAGCAATGAGCACTGCAGTCAGCCAGCGCCACGAATTCGTGCTGCTGTTCGACGTGACGAACGGCAATCCCAACGGCGATCCCGATGCCGGGAACCTGCCCCGCCTCGACCCCGAGACCAACCAGGGCCTGGTTTCGGACGTGGCCCTCAAGCGGAAGATCCGGAACTATGTCGCGCTTGCGTCAGACAATCGCATATACATGACGGAAGGAGCCACGCTGAACCTTCAGCATAAGGAAGCCTGGGCTGCCGTCATGCCCCAAGTGACCAAGGATGAGGATCTCAAGAAGCTTCCAAAAGACCAACAAAAGGCCCGCGAACTCACTCGCTGGATGTGCGCCAACTTCTGGGATATCCGCACCTTCGGGGCGGTCATGTCAACTACCGTCAACGCTGGTCAGGTGCGTGGACCAGTGCAGCTGGCCTTCGCCCGCTCGGTCGAACCCATACTGCCACTCGAAATCTCGATCACGCGGCTGGCCGCCACAACCGAGAAGGATCATGACGAAAAGGGCGGCCGCACCATGGGCCGCAAGCACATTGTGCCCTACGGCCTCTATCGCGCCCACGGCTATGTCTCGGCCCCACTCGCCAGCCACCCCGTCAAGGGCACCGGTTTCTCGGAGGACGATCTCGCCCTCCTGTGGGACGCGCTCACCAACATGTTCGATCACGACCGCTCCGCTGCGCGTGGCGAGATGGCAACGCGCAAGCTAATCATCTTCCGCCATGCGTCGGCACTCGGCAACGCACCCGCGCAAACCCTCTTCGACCGCGTGACCGTGCATCGCCAGCATCAGGGCAGCATTCAGCCCATCGGCAGCGCGGCAATCGACAATTGGCCGCCTGCGCGCGCGTGGAGCGACTATCATGTCACCATTGATCGCGACAATCTTCCCGCGGAGATCGAGATCATCGAAAAGCTTTGAGCGGATGATGCTGCCGAACGACGAGGACGATCTGATCCCGCTGTCGGCGCTGCAGCATTGGCTGTTCTGCCCGCGGCAGGCCGCGCTCATCCATGTCGAACGCCTGTGGGCGGAGGACCAGGCAACGGCGGAGGGCCGCCTTCTCCACGAGCGCGTCGATGAAGGAAGGGGCGGCACGCGTAGTGGCATCCGAATCGCCCGGGGCCTCCAGATCCGTTCGCTCGCGCTCGGCGTCTTCGGCAAGGCGGATGTGGTCGAACTCGGGACAACGTCGGATGGTCGGCTGCGCCCCTATCCGGTTGAGTACAAGCGTGGTCGGCCCAAGGCGCATCGTGCCGACGAGGTGCAGTTGTGCGCCCAGGCCATCTGCCTAGAAGAAGCGTTTGATACGGCGGTGCCGAAGGGCGCACTGTTCTATGGTGCGGAGCGGCGGCGCACCGTCGTTGCGATGGATGCCGACCTTCGCGCGCTGACGGCGCGCGTTGCTTCCGAGGCGCGCGCGGCCATTCTGGCGGGCTTCTCCCCCGCACCGGTGAAGACTCCGGCCTGCCGCCGCTGTTCGATGGAAAGCCTCTGCCAGCCGGATCGCCTTTCGGCTCCTCCTGGAATCGACCGCTGGCTTCGGCGCCAGATCGAGGCTGCACTCGCCGATGCGCCAGGAGAGGGCATGTGAAGCGCATGCTGAACACCATCTATGTCACCAGCGAAGGTGCCTGGCTCCGCAAGGATGGCGCCAACCTGGTGGTCGAGGTGGACGGAAAGGAACGCGGGCGTGCGCCGCTTCATATGCTGGAAGGCGTGGTGGCATTCGGGTGGGCCGGGGCGTCCCCGGCTCTGATGGGAGCATGCGCAGAGGCGGGAATCGCCATCAGCTTCTGCCAGCCCAATGGCCGATTTCTGGCACGCGTCGAAGGCGCGCGATCCGGCAATGTCCTGCTCCGCCGCCGCCAGTATCGCGTGGCCGACAGTGTCGATGCACGCACCGCCTTGGTCCGCTCAATCGTAGCGGCCAAGATCGCCAATCAGCGAACGGTGCTGCTTCGCGCCTTGCGCGACCATGGGAAGAGTCTGCCGACAGAGCACGGAGCCGAGTTGGCTGCGGCAACAGACAGGCTCGCCGACGCTGCCCGGCGCACCCTGGCCGTCGCTGATGTTGATGCTCTGCGCGGTATCGAGGGCGAAGCCGCCGCGCGGTACTTTTCTGTCTTTGGCCTTCTCGTTCGCGTCCCCGGCGAAGCTTTTGCCGTTCGCGCGCGATCCCGTCGACCGCCGATGGATCGGATGAACGCGCTGCTTTCCTTCTTGTATGCGATGCTGGGTCACGATTGCCGCTCTGCGCTCGAAGCGCACGGTCTGGACCCTCAGGTTGGCTTCCTGCACGCGGATCGTCCGGGCAGGGCCGGCCTTGCCCTTGACCTGATGGAAGAGTTGCGTCCGGTGCTGGCCGATCGCTTGGCGCTGTCGCTCGTCAATCGCGGGCAGTTGAAGGAGGATGACTTCATCATCGAAGAGGCGGGGGCTGTCCGAATGACCGACGATGCCCGGAAGACCGTCCTCATTGCCTGGCAGGAACGCAAGAAGGACGAGAGTCAGCATCCCTTTCTCGGGGAGAAGGTGCCACTGGGCCTAACGGCCTATGTTCAGGCGCAACTTATGGCGCGAACACTTCGCGGCGACCTCGACGGCTATCCGCCGTTTGTCTGGCGATGACTCTGAGATGCTGATGTTGGTTGCTTATGATGTAAATACGGAAACGCTGGCCGGCAGGAGGCGCCTGCGCCGTGTTGCGCGCGCCTGCCTGGATTTTGGCCAGCGCGTTCAAAAATCGGTGTTCGAATGCGAGGTGGACCCGGCACAGTGGACGGCATTACGGGCGCGACTGATTTCGGAGATCGATCCAGATTTTGATTCACTGCGCTTCTATCGTCTCGGCGCCGAAGGCAAGCGAAGGGTAGAGCATGTGGGCGCAAAACCTGCCCTTGACTTGGATGGGCCGCTCCTATTCTAAGAGGTGCCGCGAACCAGAAGTGGACAGGCAATCCCCGATCGGTTCGCGCAGGTCTTAAGTTGTTGTTTCTCATTGTTAAAACTGACTTTGGGCGAAGGAGGGCGCGATGGTTGCGCTGAACTTCATCACGGCTCGCGCAACACCCTGGATTCCTGAACCAATATCCGATAGTTATGGCACGGCAGTCGCCTCCTCACGGGGGCGCGGATTGAAACAGCGTGCGATCGAAAGGCACCTGATCACCCTGCTGTCGCCTCCTCACGGGGGCGCGGATTGAAACCAGCTGGCCGTGTGCACAGCGCTGGAGGCCGGCCGTCGCCTCCTCACGGGGGCGCGGATTGAAACTTTGCCTCGGTCCGCGGTGAGCTCTTCTCGAAGGTCGCCTCCTCACGGGGGCGCGGATTGAAACTAACTAAGAAAGGTAAGAAAGGTAAGAAGCCCCACGTCGCCTCCTCACGGGGGCGCGGATTGAAACACCAGCGAAGCCCCGTGGCGGTCCCGAAGCAGCGTCGCCTCCTCACGGGGGCGCGGATTGAAACACCGTCGGGATGGTGATAGCGGTGCCGGTCGAGGGTCGCCTCCTCACGGGGGCGCGGATTGAAACCGCTCGGTCCAGTCCACCATGTTGACCGGCGGCCGTCGCCTCCTCACGGGGGCGCGGATTGAAACGGGTCGGGCGGGCTCACCAGCGTGTTGCCGAGGGTCGCCTCCTCACGGGGGCGCGGATTGAAACGGCCGTGCTCTGGCTCGCCTCGGCCGTCCGCTCGTCGCCTCCTCACGGGGGCGCGGATTGAAACAGGAACACCTGCTCGCGCGCCGCATCGCCCTTGGGTCGCCTCCTCACGGGGGCGCGGATTGAAACGCCATCACCGGATGGGCGCCAGCCGGCGACATTGGGTCGCCTCCTCACGGGGGCGCGGATTGAAACGCGCGCAACGCAAGGTGGACAATAACCAGACCGCGTCGCCTCCTCACGGGGGCGCGGATTGAAACCCGACGATGACGATGGCGAGGCGGCGGTCGGGCGGTCGCCTCCTCACGGGGGCGCGGATTGAAACTCGGAGCGGCAAGCGGCCACGCCCACACCACGGCCGGTCGCCTCCTCACCGGGGAGCGTATTTATACACGGTGGGGCATCCGCCCTCTCCCACGACCACGATGGTCGCCTCCTCACGGGGGCGCGGATTGAAACGGTCGCATCTCGGGATCGCAGTTAACAATCTCCGTCGCCTCCTCACGGGGGCGCGGATTGAAACAACCACGCGACTCCGCGTCGCCCGCAGGACCGGGTCGCCTCCTCACGGGGGCGCGGATTGAAACCAGTCCCTTTGCCGTGCCACCCCGCTACCTCCCGTCGCCTCCTCACGGGGGCGCGGATTGAAACACACGGCGCCAGACGGCGAGATCATCATCCCGGCGTCGCCTCCTCACGGGGGCGCGGATTGAAACCACAGCCTGCAGTCAGGTCGCGCCAGAAGCGAAACGTCGCCTCCTCACGGGGGCGCGGATTGAAACGTTCGGAAGATCGTGGCCAGTCTGCGCGGTCCCACGTCGCCTCCTCACGGGGGCGCGGATTGAAACAGCCATGCGTTGCCCCTGCGCTGGAATCGCAACGGCGTCGCCTCCTCACGGGGGCGCGGATTGAAACTTTTGCCCGCTGCCGCACTGGCCCGAGAGACACAGTCGCCTCCTCACGGGGGCGCGGATTGAAACTCATGTCACTCTCCGGCAGTCTCGACCATGCAGCCGTCGCCTCCTCACGGGGGCGCGGTTTTTATGACGCAACCGTTGCTGGTTTGCGCTTTCCGGCACGTCGCCTCCTCACGTGGGCGCGGATTGAAACGCCGTGGCATCC
>JAJUHA010000049.1 GCA_029268145.1 Sphingomonadaceae bacterium
GCCAGCCCGGACCAGCACGCAGCCGACATTGGGGTTGGGCGAGGAGGCCCCCGCCGCCCGCCGGGCGAGCGCAAGCGCTGCGGCCATGTGGCGCAGGTCCTCCCCGCCGTCCCGGGCCAGCCCGGTCACCGGCCCGGTCACCAGCCCGGCCGCGCGCCCGGCGGTCGCCCCGGTCACTTCCGGGGCGCGCCCGGCCCCTCGCCCGCACCCGGCCGCAGGCCGGCCGGCTTCGACAGGTCCGGCCGGCCGGACCAGTCCTCGACATAGATGATGGTCGGCCCCGGCGTCATCAGCCCGACCCGCGAGAGGGCGAGGAACCCGCCGACCAGCACCGCCCCCATCACCAGGGCGAAGCCCAGCGCCGGCGCCTGGCCGGTCACCAGCCGGCGCAGCCGCGCCCGCGCCGGAACGGGCTCGCGGCCGCGGTTCCAGCTGAAGCCCTGGGCCCGGTCGAGCTCGATGTTGGCGAACCGCTCGACCGCCTTCCGCCGCTCGGCCTCGCGCTCGGCGCGGCGGTTGCGGAACGGCAGCGGCAGCGGCTCGAGCGGCTTCGGGCGGAGGCTGCGGAACATCAGACCCGCATCGGCATGAGGACATAGAGGGCGGATGCGCCCTCGCCCTCGCGGATGAGCGTCGGTGCGGCGGCGTCGGCCAGGTGCACTTCCACCTGGTCCCCCTCCACCTGCGCCAGGATGTCGAGCAGGTAGCGGCTGTTGAAGCCGACATCGAGGCCCTCGGCGCCATAGTCGGCGGGCAGGTCCTCGGAGGCCGTGCCATTCTCGGGGCTGGTCACCGAGAGCGTCACCCGGTCCTGGTCGAGGCTGAGCTTGACCGCGCGGGTCTTGTCAGACGCGATCGCCGTCACCCGGTCCACGCCTTCGGCCAGGGTGTGCGGGTCGATCCGCAGCAGCCGGTCGTTGGCGGTCGGGATGACCCGGCTGTAGTCCGGGAAGCTCCCCTCGATCAGCTTGGAAGTGAGGATGGCATTGCCGATCGCGAAGCGGATCTTGGTGGCCGACAGCGCGATCCCGACCTCGCCGTCGCGCTCGTCGAGCAGCTTCCGGACCTCGGCGATGCACTTCCGCGGCACGATGACATCGGGCATGTCGGCCGCGCCCTCGGGAAGCGGCAGCTCGAACCGCGCCAGCCGGTGGCCATCGGTTGCCACCGCGCGCAGCATCCGCGGCGCGAGGCCGGCCGGGGCGTGGAGGAAAATCCCGTTGAGATAATAGCGGGTCTCCTCGGTCGAGATGGCAAAGCGGGTGCGGTCGATCAGCTGGCGCAGCGTCTCGGCCGGAAGCGCGAAGCGCACCGGCAGGTCGGTCTCGCCGATGACGGGGAAATCCTCGCGCGGCAGCATCTGCAGCTGGAACCGGGCCCGGCCGGCCGTCACCGTCACCCGCCGGTCGGCCTGGGACAGCGCCACCTGGGCGCCGTCGGGCAGCTTGCGGACGATGTCGAAGAGGGTGTGGGCGGAAACCGTGGTCGCGCCGGGCACCTCGACGCTCGCATCCGCAGTCTCGACGATCTGCATGTCGAGGTCGGTCGCCATCAGCCGCAGGCCGTCCTCCTCGGCGACGAGCAGCACGTTGGAAAGGATGGGGATGGTGTTGCGACGCTCGACAACCGACTGGACATGACCGAGGGCCTTGAGGAGGGTTGCGCGCTCGACGACCAGTTTCATGCCTCTCTCCCCGGGACCGGTCATCGGCCGGTCACGTTCCCGCATGCGTCTACAGCGCCCGGTGCCCGCCGCAAAGGGGCAAGCACGCCCCGCGGACCGGCGCGCAGGGGCGCGACCGGGGGTCAGGCGCCCGGCTTCACCACCCCGACGAAGCTCGTGGCAAGGAGCAGGGCATAGACCGCAAGCACGAACAGCCGGGTCCGGTCCATGGCCGCGCGCAGGGGCAGCTCGGTCGCGTCCGAGGAGCCATCGCGGATGAGCGCGCCAAGCAGCGGGCCGACCGGCCTGAACGCCCGGTCGATCAGGATCGCGGCGACGAAGATGAGCCCGAACAGCAGCGCCTTCCAGGCGAGGAAGCCGGCAAGCGGCGCCCCGTTCCTGAGCGAGAGCGCGCCGAGCACCAGGTAGAAGCCGGCGAGAAGCCAGCGCAGCACGCCCTCGATCTCGCGGCAGCGCGCGGCAAGCGGCGTCTGGTCATGGAGATGCGCCACCCAGACGAGCAGGAGCCAGAAGAGCCCGATCGCAAGCGCCAGCGCCGGGAGCTTCCAGTCGAGCCCGGGCCACCAGCCGCCGGCGGCGAGGAGCAGGATGGAGGAGGGCACCATCAGCGCCCAGGCCGTGCGCGGGCCCATGTCGAGCGCGACCAGGAGCCTCAGCAGCACGAGGCGGGTCTCGAGGCCATAGGCGTGGCGCCGCCGGAAATGCTGGCCGAGCAGGAAGACGCCGATGTCGCCGCCGAGCCAGACGACGAGCAGCAGCACGTGGAGCCAGACGAGGACCGGATAGGCCGGCTCGAGCATCGCCATCAGCGCACGCCCGCGAAGATGGCGACATGGAAGTCCCCGGCGCCGGCCCTGAGCGGCTTCACCCTCTCCTGATAGTCGGGATCGTTCCAGAAGGCCTGCGCTGCCGCCACGCTCGGGAACTCGGCCACCACCACGGCGCGCCCGTCCCAGGCCTCGAGGTCGGCGACCGGCCGGCCGGCCAGCAGGTAGCGGCCGCCATGGCGGGGATAGAGGCCGGATCCCGCAAGGGCGCGCGTGTAGGCCGCCATCTTCTCCCGGTCGGTCACCGCCGCCGTCACCACCAGATAGGCCCTTGCCTCATCGCCCATCGCGTCCCATCCTTTTCCCGCGGCCTGTTGCTTTCGCGCACTAGGCGAAGCCGCCTGGCCGAGTAAAGTTGTCCGGACAATTGCCGCCCGGAACCCCGAACGAGACGGCGGCGCGCGCGCAGGACACCGTGGCTCCACGAACCGTGGCGGCAGGCGTGCTCCTGCCGGCAAGACAAGGGAGTGCGGTGATGCGGACGATGGCGGTTGCGATGCTTCTGATGACCACGGGGCTCGCGCCCCTGCCGGCGCTCGCCCAGCAGACGGAGGTTCAGCCCGGCGGCATCCCCGAGATCGTCGTGACCTCGCAGCGCCGCGAGGAGAGCCTGCAGGACGTGCCGCTCGCCGTCTCGGCCTTCACCGCCGATGCGCTCGAGACGCGGGTCATCAGCAACACGCTGGGTCTCCTCAACTTCGTCCCCAACATGTTCGGCTCGAACAACACCGGCCTCGGCTCGGCCAACGCCTACTACATCCGCGGCCTCGGCAACACCGAGACGATCGCCACCTTCGACCCGCCGGTCGGCACTTATGTCGACGAGGTCTATCTCTCGCGCCAGAACGGCAACAACTTCGGCTTCTTCGACGTCGAGCGGGTCGAGGTGCTGCGCGGCCCGCAGGGCACGCTGTTCGGCCGCAACACCACGGGGGGCGCGGTCAACGTCATCCTGAAGCGCCCCGGTGACGCGTTCGGCGGCTTCGTCGAGGCGGGCTATGGCGCCTACGGCCGGGTGCTGGTGCGCGGCTCGGCCGATCTCCCGCTCTCCGAGGCGATCCAGGTCAAGCTCTCGGGCTACTGGAACGACGACAAGGGCTATGTCCGCAACACGACGACCGGCGAGCGCCTCAACGACAGCGACATGCTCGGCCTTCGCGCGGCGGTGCAGCTCAAGGCGACCGAGCGGCTGACCTGGAATGCCGCCGTCGCCTGGATGGAAGCGAACGGGGAGAATCTCCTCAATTTCGACTGCGATCCCCGGAACCCCACCAACTGCGCGGGGCGCTTCGTCACCACCGGCATGCTGGAAGACGGCCCGGCGGGCGGCCGCTACACCCAGACGGTGACGGGCCGGAAGGCGAACTTCGGCCTCGGCAACGAAGTGGGCACGCTGCTCGTCACCTCCAACATCGAATGGGCCGGCGACGATCACCGGCTCTCGATCATCACCGGCGTCGTCGACATGGGCCAGGACTTCGGGCTCGACTTCGCCGACGGCCGCGGGCTCCCCAGCGCGCTGGTGCCCAACCCGCCGGTCCGGGGCTTCGCCAACGGCGGCTTCGCCATCCTGAACGCCGGCAAGCACCAGCAGTTCACCCAGGAAGTGAAGCTCGACGGCAAGCTGTTCGACGGCCTCGTCGACTATGTCGCCGGCTTCTACCTCTACGACGAATCGAACCAGACCGACTTCGCCGACCTGTTCACGGTCGACATCGGCACGCCGACCGGCTTTCCGATCCTCCTCGCCGATCGCGTCCTCGTCAACGACACCAAGGCGCAGGCCGTCTATCTCCAGGCCGACGTCAACCTGACCGAGGCGCTCACCGTCACCGGCGGCGTGCGCTACACCGACGAGACCAAGACCGCGCAGCTCATCGACAACCGCGCCACCTGCGCCGGCCTTCCCAAGCCCCCCACCTGTCTTGGCGCCAACCTCGTCGCGGCCAACGGCACCCCCATCCCGACGCGGCTCGAGACCAGCAAGTGGACCCCCCGCTTCGTCGTCAACTGGCAGGCGAACGAGGACCTCCTCCTCTTCGCCAGCGCCACCAACGGCTTCAAGTCGGGCGGCTGGAACGCGCGCGCCACCTCGAACACCACCTTCCTGCCCTTCGACCCCGAGTTCGTCTGGAGTTACGAGGGCGGCATCCGCTCCAGCTGGTTCGCCAACCGGCTGCAGGCCAACCTCACCGTCTTCTGGCTCGACACCAAGGACCTCCAGACGCCCTCGGCCTTCGTCAACCCGGCGACCGGGGCGGTCACCTTCATCACCCAGAACTTCGCCGACTATGTGAACCGCGGGGTCGAGCTCGAGCTGACGGCCGCCCCCCTCGACGGGCTCAACCTCTACGCCAACCTCGGCTACCAGAAGGACAAGTACAAGGTTTCCGACACGCTGGCGCCCAATCGGTTCGGCGTGAAGTCGATCCGCCAGCAGCAGGCCGACTGCCGCGCCCAGCTCGCCGCCGGGCGCATCCCGCTGGGCGTCGGCGCCGACAATGCGCCCGACTGCGCCGCCGGCATCGTGACCGCCACTGGCGACATCGCAACACCGGTGCGCACGCCCGACTGGAGCCTCTCCTTCGGCGGAACCTATGATGTGCCCTTCGCGCGCTCGGGCATCATCGTCTCCCCCTCGGTCAACGTGACCTGGCGCTCGGGCCTGGAGACGGGCACGGCCAACGCCACCATCTTCACCGGCTCGATCCGCGCACCCTCGGGCACGCTCTACCCGGCCAACCCCTTCTCGGGCGACTTCATCACCGGATCGCGGACCGACTCCCACTTCCTCGTCGCCGCCAGCCTCGCGCTCCGCACCGAGGACGGCAACTGGCTCGTGGCGCTCGAGTGCGACAACTGCCTCGACACCGAGTTCGGCCAGTCGAGCCTCGTCAACTACACCTACATCAACCCGCCCCGGACCTGGCTGGTGCGCCTGAAGCGGAAGTTCTGAGGCTTGGCGGGCGCGCCCGACAGCGCCGCCGGCGGGGCCGGGGCCAGCGGCGAGTTCCGCCGCGGCTGGCCGGTCCTGCTGGCCTGCCTCCTCGGCGTGGCGACGGGCGCCTCGCCGCTTCCCTACAACACCATCGGCTTCTTCATGCCCGAGCTTGCCCGCGCCCATGGCTGGAGCTTCGGCGCCATGTCGCTCGGCATCACCATCTTCGGCGTGCTGGCGGCCTTCCTCGCTCCCGTCTTCGGCGCCATGGCCGACCGCCATGGCGCGCGCCGCGTCGCCCTCGTCTCGCTCGGCCTCTTCGGGCTCGCCTTCGCGAGCTTCGCCCTCATCGGCACGTCGATCTGGACCTACTATGCCGTGTGGGTCCTCCTCGGCCTCGTCGGCATCGGCTCCACCCCCGTCACCTTCTCGCGCATCGTCAACCTGTGGTTCTTCCGCAACCGGGGCCTGGCGCTCGGCCTGATGCTCGTCGGCACCAGCCTTGCCGCCCTCGTCATCCCGCCCCTCGTCACCTGGGCGATCGGCGCCCATGGCTGGCGCACCGCCCATCTCGTGATCGCCGCGCTGCCGCTCCTCGTCGGGCTCCCGGTCGGGCTCCTCCTGCTGCGCGAGCCGCGCGCCGAGGAACGGCCGCGCGGCGACCTTTCGGCGGCAGTCGGCATGACGCTCCCGGAGGCCCTGCGCGATCGCCGCTTCTGGGTCATCTTCGCCTCGATCTTCCTCGTCGCCTTCGCCTATGGCGGCGCCCACATCCACATGCCCGAGATCGTCAAGCTGCACGGCCATTCGCCCGAGCGCGCTGCCAGCATCATGCAGATCCTCGGCCTCTCCATCCTCTCCGGGCGGCTCGTCACCGGCATCCTGCTCGACCGCTTCTGGGCACCGGCGGTCTGCCTCCCCATCCTGTGCCTGCCGGCGATCGCCGTCCTCGCGCTTGCCGGCGCCGCGCCGGATTTCGCACTGATCGCCGGTGCGGCCTTCCTGCTCGGCTTCGCCGCCGGCGCGGAATCCGATCTCATCGCCTATCTCGCCAGCCGCTACTTCGGCATGGCCAACTACGGCCGCATCTACGGAACGCTCTACATGGCCTTCGCCATCGCCTCCGCCATCTCGCCCGCCGTCTATGGCCGGGTGCGCGACCTCTCCGGCAGCTACGACCAGATGCTGGTCGCCGCGGCCGTCCTCTTCGTCGGCGGCGCCCTCCTGCTGCTCGGGCTCGGCCGCTACCCGGAATGGCGCACGCCGGCACCGGCGGCGGCATGACGATCGCGCCCTATCTCGCGGTCGCCATGCAGCTTCCGGCGCGCAGCGCCGAGGCCGCGGCCGACGCCGCCGCGGCCCGCGCCGCCATCCTCGCCCATGTCCGGGATCTCGAGGCGGAGCTCGCCGGCACGCGCGACTTCCTCGAGAGGTTCAGCGGCACGCCCATGCGGCTCGCCGTCCTGCCGGAATATCTCTTCACCGGCTTCCCGACCGGCCGGGTTTCCGACTTCCGGGCGCGCGCGGTGTTCGC
Source organism: Sphingomonadaceae bacterium (assembly GCA_029268145.1). Lineage (GTDB taxonomy): Bacteria > Pseudomonadota > Alphaproteobacteria > Sphingomonadales > Sphingomonadaceae > Thermaurantiacus. Next base: position 6,984 of record JAJUHA010000049.1, read on the forward strand.
GCCCGACGGGCCGGAATATGCCGCCCTCGGCGAGATGGCGCAGCGGCTCGGCCTCTTCATCGCCGGCAACGCCTACGAGAGCGACCCGCACTTCCCCGCCCTCCACTTCCAGGCGAGCTTCCTCGTCGCCCCGTCGGGCGAGGTGGTGCTGCGCTACCGGCGGCTCAACTCGATGTACACGGCAAGCCCGCACGACGTGTGGAGCGCCTACACCCGCCACTACGGCCCCGAGGCCATCTTCCCCGTCGCCGACACCGAGATCGGCCGGATCGCGGCGATCGCCAGCGAGGAGATCCTCTACCCCGAGATCGCCCGGGCGCACGCCCTGCGCGGCGCCGAGCTGTTCGTCCACTCCTCCTCCGAGGCCGGCGGCCTCGTGCCCTCGGGCAAGCAGATCGCGCGCCGCGCCCGCGCGCTCGAGAACCTGGCCTATGTCGTCTCGGCGAACACCGCCGGGATCGAGGGCGGCGGGCTCGCCGGCGCAAGCGCGGACGGCAACTCCGCCATCATCGACTTTCGCGGCCAGGTGCTGGCCGAGGCGCTCTCGGGCCGCAACGTCAACGCCTTTGCCGAGATCGACATCGCCGCCGTCCGGCGCGCGCGGCGCAAGCCCGGCATGTCCAACCTTCTCGCCCGCCAGCGCCTGGAATGCTTCCGCGACACCTACGCCGGCGAGGTCCAGCCGGCCGACAGCCTGCTCGCCGACGGCGAGGTGAAGCCGCGGGCGCCCGGCGACGCGGTCGAAGCCCTGCGCCGGGTCATCGAACGGCGCGCGCGGCAGGGGTTGATTTGACGGCGCGGTCCGCCAGATTCGCGAAGGAAGGAGCAACGCCATGAGCGCAGCCGATGTTCCCCCGCCCTACACCGAGGTCGCCCGCCACGGCATGTTCCCCGAGCCGCGCCACGACGAGGTCGCGCGGTTCAACTTCCTCGCCAACCTCAACCGCCACCTCTCCACCGTGCTCGGCGCGGGCAACCGGCTGGCCTACGAGACGCGGGTGAAGCCGGCCTTCGTCGCGGCCCACGGCCGCGAGCCGAAGGACCGGTTCGAGGTGCGCCACGCCATGAACCGCGACCCCTATCACCGCTTCTGGAGCGCGCTCAGGCGCAATTCCATGGAGATGCGCCAGCAGAACGGCCGCTCGATCGTGCTGCGCCAGGCCCATGCGCTCGCCGAGCGCGCGGCCCGCTACAACGCCGGCTGCGACACGCTCGAGCTCGACCCTGCGGTCGAGACACCGCGCTACCAGGCCGCGGTCGACATCCACTGCATGCCGGGCAGCTACCATGGCGCGCTCTTCCCCGGCGACGTCTCGGCCGGCGCCAACTATGACTGCGGCATCTTCGCGACCACCGGCGGAGCGCTTGGCGCGCTCTCCGACGGCGGCGGCCAGGCCATCGCCCAGTGGGTGAAGGCCGAGCGGCCCGGCTGGCAGCCGCGGCGGATCCTCGACATCGGCGCGACCATCGGCCACAACGCCGTGCCGCTGGCGCAGGCCTTCCCCGAGGCCGAGGTCTGGGCCATCGACACGGCCGCACCCTCGCTCCGCTACGGCCATGCCCGGGCGAGGGCGCTGGGGGTCACCAACATCCGCTTCGTCCAGATGAACGCGGAAGATCTCTCGCGCTTCGCCGACGGCTTCTTCGACTGGGTGCAGACCACCATGTTCCTGCACGAGACGAGCGGCAAGGCGCTGCCCCGCATCATCGCCGAAGGCGCGCGCGTGCTCGCCCCCGGCGGGCTCATGCTCCACCTCGAGCAGCCCAACTACACCGACGACATGCCGCTGCTCGAGCAGTTTCTGCGCGACTGGGACGCCTTCAACAACAACGAGCCCTTCTGGTCGGCGATGCACGCGCTCGACATCCCCGCCATCCTCGAGGCGGCCGGCCTGCCGCGCGCGTCGCAGTTCACTGCCCGGGTCAGGGCCGTGGTCGACCGCACCATCTTCCCCGAGGCGCCGACGGGCTCAAGCGAGGACCATGGCCGCGCCGCCGTCTGGGACGCCTATGGCGCCTGGAAGCCCGCGGCCGAAGCCCGCAAGGCCGCCTGAGATGGACGCCCCCGGTGATTTCGACCCCGTCCTGCTCGCCGGCGCCAAGGCGAAGGGCAAGCGCCCGGCCTATTTCGACGACCCGGCGATCGACCGGCTGCTCTCCATCCTGATGGCCGTGGCCGGCGAACTCGCCGTCACCCGCGAGCGGCTCGACACGGTCGAGCGCCTGCTTGAGGCCAGCGGCCACCTCGACCGGGCGGCGATCGAGAGCTTCCGCCCCGACCGCGCGGCGGGCACCGAGCGCGGCCGGCTCCAGCGCGAATATGTCGCGCGCATCCTGCGCGGCGTCCAGCAGGACATGGAGGCGCTCGCCGAAGCCGAGCCCGACATCGAGAAGGTCTCGCGGGAGCTGCGCGACAGCTAGGCTTTCCAGCGCGCGCGCCGGGGGCTAGCAGGCGGGCGTGGATCTCCTCCTCGCCTTCGGCCTCGGCTATCTCCTCGGCTCCATCCCCTTCGGCCTGCTGCTCGCAAGGGCGGGCGGGGCGGGCGACATCCGCGCCATCGGCTCGGGCAACATCGGCGCCACCAACGTGCTGCGCACGGGCCGGAAGGGGCTTGCCGCCGCCACCCTCCTGCTCGATGCCGGCAAGGGCGCCGCCGCCGTCCTCGCCGCCCAGCATCTCCTCGGCGCGCCGGCCGCGCTCGCCGCAGCGCTCGGCGCCTTCGCCGGCCATGTCTGGCCGGTCTGGCTCGGCTTTCGCGGCGGCAAGGGGGTGGCCACCTTCCTCGGGGTGGCGCTGGCCCTGCTCCCCCCGGCCGGGCTCGGCTTCGCCGCCGCCTGGCTCGGCGTCGCGCTCGTCACCCGCATCTCCTCGGCCGGCGGCATGGCCGGCGGGTTCGCCGCCGCGCTGGCCGCCTTCGCGCGCGGCGAGGCGCAGGCCGGGCTCCTCTTCCTGCTGCTCGCCCTGCTCGTGCTGTGGACCCACCGCGCCAATCTCGCGCGCCTCAGGGCCGGCACCGAGCCCCGGATCGGCGCCGGGCGATGAGCCTGCCGCCGGCCGAGCGGCGCGCCCTGCTGCGCCTCGCCCGCACCGACGGCGTCGGCCCGGTCAGCTTCCGCCGCCTCCTCGACCGGTTCGGCAGCGGCGCGCGCGCGGCTGCCGCCCTCCCCGACCTGTGGCGCCGCGAGGGCCGCGACCTCGCCCCGGAGGCGCTGGCCGAAGACGAGCTGGCGGCAGCCGAACGGCTCGGCATCCGCCACGTCTTCGCCGGCGAGGCGGACTATCCGCCGCAGCTGGCCGCGCTTGTCGATGCCCCGCCCGTCCTCCTCTTGCGCGGCAACGTCGCGCTCGCGCGGGGCGCGCTCGTCGGGATCGTCGGCGCCCGCAACGCCAGCGCCGCCGGCCGCGCGCTCGCCGGCCGGATCGCCGCCGACCTCGGCGCCGCCGGCTTCGTCATCGTCTCGGGGCTTGCGCGCGGGATCGACGCCGCCGCCCACGAGGCCGCGCTTGCCACCGGCACCGTCGCCTGCGTCGCCGGCGGCCCCGACGTCGCCTACCCGCCCGAGAATGCCGCGCTCCAGCAGGCGGTCGCCGAGACCGGCCTGATCGTCTCGGAAATGCCGCCCGGGACCGAGCCGCAGGCGCGGCACTTCCCGCGCCGCAACCGGCTCATCGCCGGCCTGGCCGAGGGCCTCGTCGTCATCGAGGCCGCGCTCGGCTCGGGCTCGCTCATCACCGCGCGGCTCGCCGGAGAGGCGGGGCGCGAGGTGATGGCGGTGCCCGGCCACCCGCTCGACCCGCGCGCGCGCGGCGGCAACGGCCTCATCAAGGCCGGAGCCACGCTGGTCGAGGATGCCGCCGACATTGTCGCTGCGCTCCGCCCCTTCGCCGTCACAGCGGAAGGCGTCGGCGAACCGGCTGCGCCCCCCCTGCCCGATGCGGCTGCCGACCCTGCCGCCGACCCTGCCGCCGACACCCTCTCGGGAGCGGACGCGACGCCCGAGGACGCGGCCGAGCGCGTCACCGCCCTGCTGTCGCCCGTGCCCGTCCCGGTCGATGCGCTGGTGCGGGCGAGCGGCCTGCCGGCAGCGCAGGTGGCGGCCATCCTCACCGATCTCGAGCTTGCCGGCGCCCTCGTGCGACACTCGGGCGGGCGGGTGGCCATGGGCTGACGGTTGCGCAAAGGGCCGGCCGCCGCTAGGGCGCGCGGCACTTTCGGGCCGGGCGCGCGGTGGGGGAGCGGCCGGCCACCCCCCGGGGGGAGGCAGGATGGATCTCGTCATCGTCGAATCGCCGGCCAAGGCGAAGACCATCGAGGGCTATCTCGGGCCCGGCTTCCGGGTGCTGGCAAGCTACGGCCATGTCCGCGACCTGGTCGAGAAGGACGGCAGCGTCGATCCCGACCATGACTTCGCGATGCGCTGGGAAGTCGCCGACAAGCGCTCGAAGGACCAGGTGGCCGCCATCGTCGCGGCCGCGAAGACGGCCGATCGCGTGCTGCTCGCGACCGACCCGGACCGCGAGGGCGAGGCGATCTCCTGGCACCTCGCCGAGCTGCTCTCCGCGCGCAAGGCGGTGCCGAAGGGCGGCCTCGCCCGCGTCACCTTCAACGCCATCACGAAGGACGCGGTGACGCGGGCCATGGCCGCGCCCCGCCCCATCGACCAGGACCTGGTCGATGCCTATCTCGCCCGGCGCGCGCTTGACTATCTCGTCGGCTTCACCCTGTCCCCGGTGCTGTGGCGCAAGCTCCCCGGCGCCCGCTCGGCCGGCCGGGTGCAGTCGGTGGCGCTCCGCCTCATCTGCGAGCGCGAGGCCGAGATCGAGGCCTTCGTGCCGCGCGAATACTGGACGGTCGATGGCCGGTTCGCGGGCTTCTCCGCCAGGCTCGTCGGGCTCGACGGGCACCGGCTCGGCAAGTTCGACCTCGCCGACGAGGCCACGGCCGAGGCCGCGCGGGCGCGGGTCGCCGCCGCCGGCTTCCGTGTCGAGGCCGTCGAGCGGAAGCCCACCATCCGCAACCCGGCGCCGCCCTTCACCACCTCCACCCTCCAGCAGGAAGCCGCGCGCAAGCTCGGGCTCTCAGCGGCGGATGCCATGCGCGTGGCGCAGCGGCTCTACGAGGCCGGCCACATCACCTACATGCGGACCGACGGGGTGGCGATGGCGCCCGAGGCGATCGCCGCGGCGCGCGCCGTCATCGCCCGCGATCACCCGCCGGCCTTTCTCCCCGAGCGCCCGCGCGCCTATGCGGCGAAGGCGCGGAACGCCCAGGAAGCGCACGAGGCCATCCGCCCGACCGACTTCGCCGCCGGGCCCGACAGGCCCGGCCTCTCGGGCGAGGAGGCGCGGCTCTACCGGCTGGTGTGGACCCGGGCGGTCGCCTCGCAGATGGCCCCGGCCCGGCTGGAGCGCACCGTCATCGACCTCGTCTCGGAAGATGGCGCCCTGGCGCTGCGCGCCACCGGCTCGGTCGTCACCTTCCCCGGCTTCCTCGCCCTCTATGCGGAGGGCCGCGACGACGAGGAGGAGGAGGATGGCCAGCGGCTCCCCGCCCTTGCCGTCGGCGACCGGCCCGCCCTCGCCGCGGCCGAGAAGACCCGGCACGTCACCGAGCCGCCGCCGCGCTACTCGGAAGCCAGCCTCGTCCGGAAGCTGGAGGAGCTGGGCATCGGCCGGCCCTCCACCTACGCCGCCATCCTCGAGACGCTGAAGGACCGGGCCTATGTCCGGCTCGAGAGGAAGCGCTTCCACGCCGAGGACAAGGGCCGCCTCGTCACCGCCTTCCTCGAGCGCTTCTTCCCGCGCTACGTCTCCTACGACTTCACGGCCTCGCTCGAGGACCAGCTCGACGACATCTCGGCCGGGGAGGCGGCCTATCGCGACGTGCTGCGCGCCTTCTGGGAGGATTTCCACCCGCTCACCCGCGAGGTGCTCGCGCAGAAGCCGTGGGACATCGACGCCGCGCTCGATGCCCAGCTCGCGCCCATGCTCTTCCCGCCGCGCGCCGACGGCACCGACCCGCGCGCCTGCCCGGCCTGCGCTGACGGGCGCCTGGCGCTCAGGATTGGCCGCTACGGGCCCTTCGTCGCCTGCTCCAACTACCCGGTCTGCACCTTTCGGCGCGGCTTCGGCAATGGCGAAACCGGCCCGGTCACGCTGGGCACGCTCGAGACCGGCGAGCCGATCCAGCTCAAGACGGGCAAATATGGCCGCTATCTCGAGGCCGGAAAGACCCGGGTGTCGGCGCCCGAGGGCCTCGGCCCCATCGACGAGGCGCTCGCCCGTCGCCTGCTCGCGCTGCCGCGCGAACTCGGCCCCCACCCCGAGACGGGCAAGCCGATCATCGCCACCATGGGCAGCCGCAAGCCCTATCTCCGTCATGGCGACCAGTATGCCGACCTCGACGGGCTCGACGAGCTCTTCTCGATCGGGATGAACGCGGCCGTGGTCAAGCTCGCCGAGGCCGCGGCCCGGCCCCGGTTCCAGCGCGCCGCCCCCGCCCCGCTCGCGAGCCTCGGCCCCCACCCCGAGACCGGCGCGGAGATCCGCGTGATGCAGGGCCGCTACGGGCCCTACGTGACCGACGGGACCACCAACGCCACCCTGCCCAAGGGCACGGCGCCAGCCGAGCTCGGGCTCGAGGCCGCGGTCGCGCTGCTCGCCGCGCGGGCGGCCGACCCGCCGCGCAAGGGCAAGCGCAAGCCGGC
>JAJUHA010000050.1 GCA_029268145.1 Sphingomonadaceae bacterium
GCCCGGCTTGCCACGCTCGCCGCCGCCGAGGCGGCGCTGGCGCAGGGCGGCCGGCCGGCGATGCTTGCCGCCCTCATCGCGGCTGCGCAGGCGCGCCACGCCGAGACCCGCGAGGACGCGCTCGGTGTCGCCCGCCTCCACGCCCTTGCCGGAGACCGCGCGCAGGCGCTCGCCTGGATCGGCCGCGCCCGCGCGCTCGGCGAACCCCACGCCTTCATGCTCGAGGGCTGGCCCGAGCTTCGCCCGCTTGTCCACGAGCCGGGCTTTGCCGCACAGCTTGCAAGCGATTCCGCCGGCTCCGCCCCTTCACGCCCGCTTCTGCCCGCTCCTGTGCCGTCGCGTTAACGGCCGCCCCCCGCCACCCTCCTGGCCACAACCAGCAGGGGACATGCCATGACGACCACTCTCCGCCTCGCCGCGCTTGCCGCCGGGGCCGCGCTTGCCGCACCCGGCCACGCCGCCCATGTCTCGGGCGGCTGGTATGCCTGGGCCGATGCCTATGGCCAGCATTTCCAGGCCCCGAGCGTCGAGGGCTATGTCTGGATCGTCAACGGCGTCGTGCAGCGCAGCTTCACGTCGAACGGCGGCACGGTCGAGGCCGGCCCGCTGGTGCCGGGCGCCACGTCCGTCCACGCCCGCGGCACCGCCCCCTACGGATCCGAGATCGCCGACATGACGGCGAGCGCCGATCTCGCAACCGGCACCATCCGGGCCGCCGCGACCGTCATCGACGGCGGCTTCCCGAGCATGATGGCGAGCGGCAGCGGCCGGCTCAGGGAAACGCTCTGGTTCACCAACACGACCGAAGACTGGCTCCCCATCGCCTACCGGGTCGAGGTGGATGGCGCCATCTCCGGCTTCCCGGCGGGCGCCGGGGGCCAGGCCTTCTTCGACGCCTCCGCCCGGCTCTTCGTCCCCGAATCGCAGGGGTGCACCGCGCTTGCCCAATGCATCGGCTTCGAGCCCTTCGCCGGCGGCGCCTCGGGCAGCGCCTTCCGCGCCGAGTATCGCAACACCGCCGGCCTCGCGTTCGTCGACCCGCTCGGCAACGCCCGCTTCTGGACCGTCACCTTCAACCCCGGCCATGACGTCAGCGCCGGCCTCTTCGACTTCACCATGGCAGCCACGCTCTGGGTGCCGCCCGGCGAGACCACGCTCACCCTCGAGCCCTTCCTCTACTTCCCGGCCTGTGGCGGCCAGTCTGGCACCTGCGGCTTCGGCAATTCCGGCAGGGTCCGCCTCGGTGACGCCCCCGCCGGCCTCAGCTGGACGTCGGAATCGGGCGTGTTCCTCTCCGGGCTTGGCGGCGGGGTGGTTCCCGAGCCCGCGTCCTGGGCTCTCCTCGTCGCCGGTTTCGGGCTCATCGGCGCGATGGCCCGCCGCGATCGCCCCGCCATGGCTTGACCCGCCGACCGGTCTGACGGAATCTTGGCCGCTGCTGCCGGGTCACAGGCCCGGCAGCGGGGGCCACCAGGGGGGCCAGCCATGCCGAACCGTCTGCCCGCCGCCATCCTCGCCGCCGCGCTCCTCGGCGCTGCTCCCGCCGCCGCCGCCAACCTCGTCACCAACGGCAGCTTCGAGACCGGCACCCTGGCCGGCTGGGGCCTCGTCGGCGACATCCTCGAGACCATCGTCACCCCCCTCCCGCTCGGTGTTCCAACCGATGGCGTCTTCCACGTCGCCTTCCTCGGCGACGAGACGACCGAACTGTTCCAGACGCTCCCCACCGCCCCCGGCGCCACCTATCGCCTCGCGTTCGACCTTGCCAACAACGGCCCAGCCAACTTCGTCGCCGTCCTCTGGGGCGGCCTCCCGGTCATCGCCAGCCTCGACCTCGACGCCTTCGACTACACGCCCATCAGCCGGACCGTCACGGCAACCGGCGCCGCGACCGAACTGTCCTTCCTCTTCCGCACCGACACCCTCTGGCTCCTCGACAATGTCCGGGTCACCCTCATCCCCGAGCCGGCCTCCTGGGCCCTCTTCATCACGGGCTTCGGGATCGTCGGGGCGGCCGCGCGCCGCCGTCGTCGCGTGCCAGGCGGCCAGCACTGATCCACGGGCGAGCCTTCGCATGAAGCGCCCAGCCGAACGCGACACGCCGGAAGCGAAGAAGGCCGTCTTCCGCCGCCTGGTCGAAGCCTACGCCACGTGCGATCTCGACGCGCTCGATGCCCTGATGGCGCCCACCTACGTCGGCCATCCCGCGACCGGGGATCGCGATCTTGCCGGCTTCAAGGCCAGCATCCGCCACTTCCACGACCTCTACCTCTACGCGCCCGACAGCTTCGTCATCGAGGACCAGCTGGTCGAGGGCGACAAGGTGGTCACCCGCATGACCGCCCATGTCCACCTGCGCGCAACCGCTGAGCCCGTCACGCTCCTTGGCATCAACATCGCCATCATCAGGGGCGGCCGCCTCCACGAGGAGTGGAACACGTGGGAGGCGCTCCAGACCGGCTGACCCGCCCGGCACCGGCGGGGGAGGCGCGCGTCCTCCGCGGCCTGACCATGGATGGCGCCTGTCGCCTTCGCCGTCCCCACCCCCGCCGCCCTCGCCCCGGCAGCGCCTTCGGCCCTCTTGTCCCCCGCCCCCGAATCTGCTGCTTTCGGAGCGCCGGCCCCCGCGGCCGGCACAGCGGGGAGGAACGCGCCATGGCCAGCCCAGGCATCCGGCTCTTCGTGCGCGCGGCGGCCTGCGCCGCCGCTGCGTCGCTTGCCACGCCCGCGGCAGACGCCTGCACCCGCGCGGTCTACACCGGCACCGACGGCACCGTCATCACCGCGCGCTCGATGGACTTCGCCGTCGACATCCCGACCGATCTCTGGGTCCTTCCGCGCGGCATCGCCCGCACCGGCGAGACCGGGCCGAACAGCCTCGGCTGGACCGCGAGATACGGCAGCGTCGTCGCCTCCGGCTTCGGCATCGCCACGACCGACGGCGTCAACGAGGCCGGCCTCAACGCCAACCTCCTCTGGCTCGTCCAGTCGCAATATCCCGAGTTCGGCGAAGGGTCGAAGCCGGGGCTTGCCATCTCGCTCTGGGCGCAATGGGCGCTCGACAATTTCGCAACCGTCGCCGAAGCCGTCGCCGCGCTCCGGGCCGAGCCCTTCACCCTCGTCACCGACGATCTCCCCGGCCAGCCCGGCCGGAAGACCACGGTGCACCTCTCGCTCTCGGACGCAACCGGGGACAGCGCCATCATCGAATATGTCGGCGGCCGCCAGGTCATCCACCACGGCCGCGCCTACCGCGTGATGACCAACGATCCGCTCTACGAGGAGCAGCTCGCGCTCAACGCCTACTGGAAGGCGGTCGGCGGCACCGCCATGCTTCCCGGCTCGTCGCGCGCGGCCGACCGCTTCGTCCGCGCCAGCTTCTACCTCGACGCGCTGCCGAAGGATCTCTCGCCCGATGTGGCGCTCGCCAGCATGTTCGGCATCATTCGCAACGTCTCCACGCCCTTCGGCTTCGTCACCCCGCAGTCGCCCAACAACAGCTCCACCCTCTGGCGCGCCGTCTTCGATCACAGGCGGAAGCTCTACTTCTTCGATTCGACCTTCGCTCCCAACACCATCTGGGTCGACTTGCGGAAGCTCGACTTCCGCCCCGGCGCCCCGGTCAGGAAGCTCGCGCTCGGCGAGCGCCAGGCCCACACCCACGTCGGCGACGTGACCGCGAAGTTCGCGCCCGCGGAACCCTTCCGCTTCCAGGGCTTGACACCGCGCTGATGCGCCCCCGCCGCTCCCCCAGGCCTCCGGCGCGCAGGGGCCGGGCCCGTGGATCCCGCTCGCGCCTCGGCCCGGTTCCCGCCGGCCTTGCCGCCGTCTTCGGACACGCCGCCAGCACCGCCTGCGGGCACCGGCTTGGCGCCGCTGTGCCTCCCGGCTAGCGTGCCGGCATGCGCCTGTCGTGGGAACAGATCCGTTACCGCGCCGCCGGGTTCGTCGCCGAATGGAAGAACGAGACCTACGAGAAGGGCGAGGCCCAGTCCTTCTACAACGCCTTCTTCGACATCTTCGGCATCCGCCGCCGCCAGGTCGCCACCTTCGAAAAGCGCGTCCAGTCCCATGATCGCCTGAAGGGTGGTTTCATCGATCTCTTCTGGCCCGGCACCCTCATCGCCGAACAGAAATCCTCCGGCCTCAGCCTCGATACCGCAACCGGCCAGGCGCTCGACTATTTCGACTGGCTCCCCGAAAACCAGAAGCCCCGCTACATCCTCACCTGCGATTTCCAGAACTGGCGCCTTCTCGACCTCGACGAGAACCGCGAAATCCGCTTCCGCCTCCACGAACTCCCCAAACATGTGGAGTCCTTCGCCTTCATCCTCGGCCGCCGCCGCACCTATGGCACGGAGGCCGCCGTCACCATCGCCGCTGCCGAACTCATGGGGAAGCTCCACGACCAGCTCCAGGCCAGCGGCTACACCGGCCACGATCTCGAACGCCTCCTCGTCCGCCTCCTCTTCTGTCTCTTCGCAGACGACACCGGCATTTTCGAACCGAAAGACATCTTCCTCGACCTGATCGAGAACGACACCAGGGAAGACGGCTCCGACACCGGCGCGAAGCTCATCGAACTGTTCGACATTCTCGACACGCCCGAAGACCGCCGCCAGGCGACCCTGCCAGACGAGTGGAAAATCTTTCCTTACGTGAACGGCGATCTCTTCGCCGGCGCCATCCGCACCCCCCGCTTCGACAAGATGATGCGCGAAGCCCTGCTCAACGCCGCCCGCTTCGACTGGTCCGGCGTCTCTCCCGCCATCTTCGGCTCGCTCTTCCAGTCCGTCATGACCGCCGCCGAACGCCGCGCGAAGGGCGCCCACTATACGACCGAAGAGAATATCCTGAAACTCATCGGCCCCCTTTTCCTCGATGATCTGCGCGCCGAACTCGATTCCGCCAGGGCCCGCAAGACCGGCCGCGAAGCTGCGCTCAACGCCTTCTGCCAGAAACTCCCCACCCTCCGCTTCCTCGACCCGGCCTGCGGCTGCGGCAACTTCCTCGTCATCGCCTACCGCGAACTCCGCCGCCTCGAGCTGGAAGCCTTGGAAGCCCTCTACCCCAAGGTCATGACCGGCACGGGCGAGGAAGCGCGGCAGGGCTTTACCGACGTCGGCCTCCTCTCCCGCGTCTCGGTCGATCAGTTCCACGGGATCGAGCTGGAGGAGTTCCCGGCGCGCATCGCCGAGGTCGCCATGTGGATGGCGGACCATCTGGCGAACAATGCGCTCAGCCTCGCCTTCGGCACCAGCTACGCCCGCATCCCGCTTCGGCAGTCCGCCCGCATCCTCCACGCCGACGCGCTGGAGACCGACTGGGAAAGCCTCATCCCCGCCGCGAAGTGCCACTATGTCCTCGGCAACCCCCCTTCCTCGGCGCCAAGTTCCAGACCGCCGGCCAGCGCGAGCAGGTGCGCCGCATCGCAAGGCTTCCCGGCTCAGGCGGCACGCTCGATTATGTCGCCGCCTGGTTCCTGAAGGCCGCCGACTATATGGCCGCAGCCCCCGCCTCCGCATCGCCTTCGTCGCCACCAACAGCCTGACGCAGGGCGAACAGGTGGCGCAACTCTGGCCCCTCCTCTTCCGCCGCGGCCTCGAAATCGCCTTCGCCCACCGTACCTTCGAATGGTCATCCGAAGCGCGCGGGAAGGCGCATGTCCACTGCGTGATCCTCGGCCTCGCCCACCGCGACGCGCTCCTGAACACGAAGAAGCGCCTCTTCAGCTACCCCTCCATCAAGGGGCCACCCATCGAGACGCAGCACGACTGGCTCTCCCCCTATCTGGTGCCGGTCAGGGAGGGGCAGCGCCACCTGGTGGTGAAGGAGGAGGCAAAGCCGATCAATGGGGCGAAGTCAGTGCGCTTTGGCACTCAGCCAATCGACGGCGGTCATTACATTCTGACCCCAGCGGAACGAGCGACATTGTTGGCGGCGGTTCCCGAAGTGTCCGCCTTTGCCGTTCCCTTTGTTGGCTCAGAGGAATACATAAATGGCGGAGAGCGTTACATCCTCGACTTGGCCGACGCGTCCCCGGCCCTGTTGTCCCGACCCGAATTGAAGAAGCGGATTGAGAGTGTGGCCGCCTCGCGGCTAGAAAGCCAGCGCCAAGCTACACGCGACCTTGCCAAGACACCTACGCTGTTCGCGTTCCGGACTGTCCCAAGCAGCCCATTCCTCATCCTCCCCGGCGTCAGCAGCGAACGCCGCGAATACGCCCCCATCGGCTGGGCCGAGCCCCCCACTATCCCGAGCAACCTTGTGAACGTCCTCCCCGACGCCACCCTCTACGACTTCGCCATCCTCACCAGTGCCATGCACATGGCCTGGCTCCGCCACATCGGGGGTCGGCTGAAGAGCGACTACCGCTACTCAATCGGCCTTGCTTACAATACCTTCCCCTGGCCCGAAGCCGTCACCCCCGCCGCGCGGCAGAAGGTGGAAACGCTCGCGAAAGCCATCCTCGACGCCCGCGCCGCCCCGAAGAACGCCATGGCAACGCTTGCCCAGCTCTACGATCCCTTGACCATGCCGGCCGATCTGCGCGCCGCCCATCAGGCGCTCGATCGCGCCGTCGATCGCCTCTACCGCCCCGCCCCCTTCGCCACCGAAGCCGACCGCGTCGAACATCTCCTGCACCGCTACGAAGCCCTCGTTGCCAGCCTCTCCCTCGCTCCCGCCAGAAACCGCCAGACCGTGCGCCGCACCAGGGCCCCGGCCGGCGGCAAAGCCGCCGAGTCCGGGGAAGGGTAGAAGGAAGAAGACGGATCGCGGGCAAAGCCCGCGCGTCGGCCGGGTTCCGCTTCGCGGCCCCGCCGGCCGGGCCTGCGGCGAGTCTGCGGACCTTCGACGAAAAGGCTTGCGCCTTTTCGTCGAAGGCCGCAGCCGCCTTCGGCCATGATCTTCGCCCTTTCCTCTGGCCTTCCGCCCTCCGGCGTCGCCGTCCTCCGCCTGTCGGGCGCGGGCGTGTTCGATGTCGCCCGCCGCCTGACAGGCCGCCGCAGCCTGCCCCCGGCCCGCTGCGCCATGCTGCGCAGCATCCACCGCCAGTCCGACCACCAGGTCCTTGACGAGGCGCTTCTTCTCATCTTCCCGGGTCCGCACAGCTTCACCGGTGAAGACACGGTCGAACTGCACACTCACGGCTCCCCGGCAGTCGTTGCTGCAGTGCAGCAGGAGCTGCTTGCCCTCGGCCTGAAGCCGGCCGAGCCGGGGGAATTCACCCGCCGCGCCTTCCTGAACGGCCGGATCGACCTGACCCAGGCCGAGGCGCTCGCCGACCTCGTCGCCGCCGAGACCGAGGCCCAGCGGGACCAGGCCCGGGCCAACGCCGGCGGCCGCCTGCGCCATCTCGCCGAGGGCTGGCGCGAGGCGATCCTTGCGCTCCGCGCCGAGGCCGAGGCCGATCTCGACTTCGCCGACGAGAGCGACGTCTCGGTCGGTGACACGACCGCTCCGATCGCGCAGCTTGCCGCCGCCATCCGGGCAGCGCTTGCGACGGCACCGGTCGCAGAGCGCGTCCGCTCCGGCCTGACGATCGCCGTCACCGGCCCCCCCAACGCCGGAAAGTCGAGCCTGGTCAACGCCCTTGCGTCGCGCGACGTCGCCATCGTGACCGCAATCCCTGGCACCACGCGCGACGTGCTCGAGGTCCATCTCGATCTCGGCGGCGTTCCTGCAACCCTTCTCGACACTGCCGGCCTGCGCGAAAGCGACGATCCGGTCGAGCAGGAAGGCATCCGCCGCGCCCGCGCTCGCGCGGCTTCTGCCGATCTCGTCCTTGCGCTCGCCGGGGGGGAGGGTCTGCGCGTCGTGAACAAGGTGGACCTGACCGGCGAGGCGCCCGGCGTGCGCGGGGGCACGGCCTTCGTCTCGGCTCTGACCGGGGCCGGGCTCGAGGATCTCCGCGCCTGGCTGGTCGCCTGGGCAAGGCGGCAGGTGCCCCGCGGCGAGCCGGCGCTGGTTACGACGGCGCGGCAGGCCCATCTCCTTGACGAGACGGCCCGCTTTCTCGAGGAGGCGGCAGCGCAGCCGGAGTCGCTGCTGCGCGCCGAGAGCCTTCGGCTTGCGGCGGCGAGCCTCGGGCGGCTTACCGGCGCGATCGGGGCGGAGGAGGTGCTCGGCGCCATCTTCGGCCGCTTCTGCATCGGAAAATGACACGGGAAGTGCCAACATTGTTCCACGTGGAACATTCCGCTATGGGGTCGGCATGACGAGCCCGGACCTGATCGTGATTGGCGGCGGCCATGCCGGCACCGAGGCGGCCGCCGCTGCTGCCCGGCTGGGCGCGCGCGTCCTCCTCGTCACCCTGTCTGCCGACAATCTCGGCCAGATGAGCTGCAACCCCGCCATCGGCGGCCTCGGCAAGGGCCATCTTGTCCGCGAAATCGACGCGCTCGACGGCCTGATGGGCCGCGCTGCGGACGCGGCCGGAATCCAGTTCCGCCTCCTGAATCGCAGCCGCGGTCCCGCCGTCCAGGGCCCTCGCGCCCAGGCAGACCGCCGCCGCTACGCGGCCGCCATCCGCGCCCTGCTCGCGGCCCAGCCCGGCCTCGAGGTCGTAGAAGCCGAAGTGACCGACCTGATCGTCGCGGGCGGCCGCTGTGTCGGAGTGGAGACCAGCCTTGGGCCGCTCCGGGCCAGGGCGGTCGTGCTCACCACGGGGACCTTCCTTGGCGGCGTGATGCACATCGGCGAACGCAGCCTGGCGGGCGGCCGCACCGGCGAGCGGGCGGCGACCGTGCTGGCCCGCCGCCTCCGCGCGCTCGGGCTTCCCGTCGCCCGGCTGAAGACCGGGACCCCGCCCCGGCTCGACGGCCGGACGATCGACTGGGCCGGGCTCGACATCCAGCCGGGGGATCCGGAGCCCGCCTTCTTCTCGGCGCTCACCACCCGCCTCGAATCGCCCCAGGTCGACTGCTTCATCACCCGGACGACGCCGGCAACCCACGCCATCATCCGCGCCGGACTCTCCCGCTCGCCGCTCTTCACCGGCCGGATCGAGGGCGTGGGGCCGCGCTATTGCCCCTCGATCGAGGACAAGGTGACCCGCTTCGCCGACCGCGAGGGCCACCAGATCTTCCTGGAACCCGAAGGGCTTGACGACCCGCTCATCTATCCCAACGGGATCTCGACGAGCCTTCCCGAGGATGTCCAGGACGCCCTCGTCCGGTCGATTCCCGGGCTCGAGCGCGCCCGGATTGTCCGGCCGGGCTATGCCGTCGAATATGACCATGTCGACCCCCGCGCGCTCACCCGCAGCCTCGAGGTGCGGGCGCTTCCCGGGCTGTTCCTGGCCGGCCAGATCAACGGAACGACGGGCTATGAGGAGGCGGCCGCGCAGGGGCTCGTGGCCGGGCTCAATGCCGTGCTCGACGCGCCGCTCGTTCTCGACCGGGCAGGCTCCTACACGGGGGTGATGATCGACGACCTCGTGACCCACGGCGTCTCGGAGCCCTACCGGATGTTCACCAGCCGGGCGGAGTTCCGCCTGCGGCTGCGGGCCGACAATGCCGGCGACCGGCTCACCCCCGTCGGCCTCCGGCTCGGCTGCATCGGCGCCGAGCGGGCCCGCCACCAGGCGGCGCGGAGCGAGGCGCTTGCCGAGCTCGGCCGGCTGCTCGAGACGCGGGCCACGATGCGCGACCTGCAGGCCGCCGGCGCCGAGGTCTCGGACCAGGGCCAGCGCCTCACGCTGCGGGAGTGGCTGCGCTTCCCGGGCGTCACCATGGCGCATCTGGCACGGATCGCACCCGCCATCGCCGCCTTTCCAGCGGCCGTCCGGGAAACGGCGGAGAGCGATGCCCGCTATGCCGTCTATCTCGCCCGGGCGGAGGCCGAGCTCGAGGCGCTCGCCGCCGACGAGGCCGTCCCCATCCCGCCAGGCTTCCGTTTCGCCGGGGTGCCGGGGCTTTCGACCGAGATGGCGGAGCGGCTCGCGATGGCCTCGCCCGAGACGCTCGGGCAGGCGGCGCGGGTCCGGGGGGTGACGCCGGCGGCCCTGACCGCGCTCGTCGCCGCGCTCCGGCGCCCGTTCGGCAAGGCGGCGTGACGCCCGAGGCGTTCCAGGCCCTCACCAATGTTCCACGTGGAACAATGGACCGGCTCCACCGCTATGCCGAGCTTCTCGCCGCCTGGCAGGAGCGGATGAACCTGGTGGCGCCCTCGACCCTTGCCGGGATCTGGGAGCGGCATTTCCTCGATTCGGCGCAGCTCGCCTTCCATGTCGAGGCGGGACGCCGCTGGCTCGACTTCGGCACCGGGGCGGGCTTCCCGGGGATGGTGCTGGCGGCGATGGACTGGGGCGAGGTGACGCTTGTCGAATCGATCGCCAAGAAGTGCCGGTTCCTCGAAACTCTCGTGGAAACTCTGGGACTTGCCAATGCCCGGGTGGTCCATGCCCGGGTCGAGACGCTGCCCTGGCAGAGGGCCGAGGTGGTGACCGCCCGGGCGACGGCGCCGCTCGCGACCCTCTTCGACTGGTCGATCCGCCACGGCGCGCCGGGCGCGCGCTGGGTCTTTCCCAAGGGGCGAAGCTGGGCCGCCGAAGTGGAGCGGGCGCGCGAGGCTTTCCGCTTCGACCTCGAGGTGGCAGAAAGCCGGACCGACCGGGAGGCGCGAATCCTCCTCGTCACCAACCTCCGGCGGGTGAAGGGCTGATGCGGACGATCGCGGTCGCGAACCAGAAGGGGGGCGTGGGGAAGACGACGACGGCCGTGAACCTGGCAACCGCGCTGGCGGCGACCGGCGCGCGGGTGCTGCTCGTCGACTTCGACCCGCAGGGCAATGCCTCGACGGGCTTCGGCCTTGCCCGGGCCGACCGGACGCCCTCGAGCTACGATCTGCTCCGGGACCCCGGCCTTGCCGGCGCGGCCGTTCGGGCGACCATGGTGCCGGGCCTTTCGCTCATCCCGGCGACGCAGGAGCTGGCCGGCGCCGAAGTGGAGCTGGTGGGGGAGGCCAATGCGACGGGCCGGCTGCGGGCGGCGCTCGCCGGCCTTTCCGGCCAGGACTGGTGCTTCATCGACTGCCCGCCCTCGCTCGGGCTGCTGACGCTCAACGGGCTGGTGGCCGCCGACCGGGTGCTGATCCCGCTCCAGGCCGAATTCTACGCGCTGGAAGGGCTGACGCAGCTCCTGAAGACGGTGGAGCAGGTGAAGGCGCGGACCAACCCCCGGCTCGATCTGGCCGGGGTGGTTCTGACCATGTACGATCGTCGCAACAATCTATCGGACCAAGTGGCTCAGGATGTTCGGGCAGCGCTTGGACAGCGCGTGTTTCGCACGATGATTCCAAGGAATGTGCGGCTTTCGGAAGCGCCGAGCCATGGCGTGCCGGCGCTTCTCTACGATCTGAGATGCCCCGGATCGGAAGCCTACATGGCGCTGGCGCGCGAGTTCGCCGCGGCGGCGTGACGGGGGCAGGCAGGAGAGGATGATGGCGAAGGGACCGGGACGGCTGGGCAAGGGGCTGGCGGCGCTCCTCGACGAAATGGGGACCGCGCCGCTCGCGACTGCGACCAATTCGGTTCCGGTGGACCTCATCGACCCCAATCCGCGGCAGCCGCGGCAGGATTTCGACGAGGCGAGGCTGGAGGAGCTGGCGCAGTCGGTGCGGGAGCGGGGCATCCTGCAGCCGCTGCTGCTGCGGCCCGGGGCGGCCGGGCGCTACGAGATTGTGGCGGGCGAGCGGCGGTGGCGGGCGGCGCAGCGGGCCGGGCTTCACGAGGTGCCGGCGATCGTGCGCCCCTTCGACGATGCCGCGACCTTCGAGGCGGCGATCATCGAGAATGTGCAGCGCGCCGACTTGAACCCGCTGGAGGAGGCCGATGCCTACAACCGGCTGGCGGCCGAGTTCGGCCACACCCAGGAGACGATCGCGAGGCTCACCGGCAAGGCCCGGAGCCATATTGCCAACCTGCTGAGACTTCTGGATCTTCCCCGCAATGCCCAGGCCGCGGTGCGCAGCGGCCAGGTGAGTCTGGGGATTGCCAAGCTGGCGCTTTCCGCCCCGGATCCCGATCTCTTCGTGCGCGAGGCGGTGGCGAAGGGCTTCTCGGTCAGGCAGGCCGAGGCGTGGCTGGCGGCGGCCGGGCGGCGGGCGGCGGCGGCGAAGGCGCGGGCGAAGCCGGTGGACCCCGACCTGGTGGCGCTGGAGACCGGGCTTTCCGAGGCGCTGGGGCTTGCCGTCAGCATCCGGCAGGGGCCGGCGTTCGGCGAGCTGGTGATCCGCTACCAGACGCTGGACCAGCTGGACGAGGTGATCGCCCGCCTGCAGGGCTGACGGCGGCTGGCGCGAAGCGGAGCTTCGCTGCCGGACTCGCCGGAAGCCCGGCCGGGCCTTCCCCGCGCCGCCCGGCTGGGAGCGGGCTAGCGGGCCGCGACCGCGACGGGTGCCGCCGGGCCGGTTGCCTCGGCGATGACGCGGCGCGCCTCGGCGATCGCCTTCGCCTCGGGGGTGCGGCCGGCAAGCACTTCCTCGGCGAGGCGCATGAGGGTGGGGCCAGTGACGGCGCCGGCGTCCGGCTCCTCCTTCAGGCGGAGGCCGCGGCCCTTCGCGATCGCCTCGTCCCAGGCGGCGCGGACGGCGGCCCAGTAACCCTTCGTGCCCTCCCAGTAGCGGATCGCCGCGCCGGTGTCGTAGCCGGCGAAGCGTTCGTAGCTGTTGAGCCCATATTCCTGGACGATGGGCACCAGCCGGCCATCGACCATGCCGAGCTTGGTGTTGTCCTGCCAGTGGATCCAGCCGGTGGGCGTGGGCTGGTGGCGGTTGATCGCCTGGTAGCGATCATAGGCGGGGCTGCGGATGGCGTCGCGGCGGGCGAGCGGGCGCAGGGTCCAGCCGGAGCGCCAGCGGGGGAGGCCGGCCTGGGTCTCCCACTCGCCCCAGGCGCCGTAGCGCGGCGAATCGTCGGTCTGCCAGACGGTCTGCGACCAGCGGCCCTTGCGCATCCGCTCGGGCACGGGGGTGAGCACCCAGGTGTCGGGGCCGGCGTAGGTGAGGACGGTCTCGGGCTCGTAGGTCCAGTCCTGGCGCCAGTGCTTGATGACCATGGGTCTGCCGCCATCCTCGACGACGAGGAGGTGCTGGAGGACGATGCGGCGCGGGCTGTCCTCGACGACGAGGACGGTTTCGTGGCCGCCGGAGATCTTGCGCTCGAGCGGGGTGTAGCCGGGCTTCCAGACGGTCGATTCCTGGAAGTCGAAGCGGACGCGGAAGGTGCCGGCCATGGCGAGGATGGCGGCGCGGTCGGCCTCGAACTTGGCCTGCTCGACCGCGGTGATGGGGCCGTGGGCAGCGACGGGGGCGAGCGGGACGGCGAGGAGAAGGGCGAGCGCGAGGGGTTTCACGAGGGTCTCCGGTCTGTGGTGCCCCTCCTCTAATGCGACTCACTTGCATGAACAAGGGGAGGCTGGCATGCGCATGCGAGTCATTCGCAACAAGGATGCCCGCCCATGCCCGACCCCGCCCGCCCGTCAGACCGTCGGTCCAGCCCCCTGCCCGCCCGTGTGCCGGCCCGGCTGCCCGCCCGCCCGGCCGGCCCGCTCTGCCGGCCGCCGGCCCGGCCCGGC
>JAJUHA010000051.1 GCA_029268145.1 Sphingomonadaceae bacterium
AGAAGAGCGCTTTCCCGAGCTCCAGCGCGCGCTGGCGATCCCTGACGAACTCCTCCAGGCGCGCCGGCATCGGCACCGGCATGCTCGACAGCGCCGAGGGCGGGATGCCCACGACCTCGACCGCGCTGTCCAGCGTGACGGACGACGAGCCGCCCGGCCCGCGCACGGTCAGCGTCACGTCGAAGTTGCCGAACAGGTACAGGTGTGTCGGGTTCCGCTCGCTCGAGCGCGAGCCGTCGCCGAAGTCCCAGCTCCAGGCCGTGACCTCGCCCGTGGAGCGGTCGAGGAACTGCACGAGCAGGCGCTCCTCGGCCCGCGCAGGTTGGCAAGGATCCACCGCGCAAGGCGCGTGTCGTCGCGCGCCCGGCCGGCCCGCCGGGGGCCGGAGGCGTCGAACGGCGCCGGGGCTTCGCCAACCCCGCCGATCGCCGCGCTGAGCAGACGGGTCTCGAGCACCTCGAAGGCGCAGTCGAGCACGCAGTCCCAGCGCGCGGCGAACCCGGCATCCCGCGCCCGCTCGGCCAGCGCGGAAGTGAGCGTGCGGCCGCCGGCGCGGGCCGCGGCGGGAACGGACAGCCCGTCGGCAAGGCCCCGGATGAAGCCGGCGCGCTCGCGATCGTTCCAGGGCGCGGCGGGATCCCGGCCCCGGACCAGCCGGCGCGGCTTGCGGACGGGCTCGGCCGGCCGGCGCCGGGGCGCGGGAGCGGAGGCGGGCGTCTTCCGGGCGGGAGCAGCCGCCCGTTCCGGCTTTGCTGGCTTCATGGCAAAGAAATAACTGATTTGGACATTGTAGGACAGCCGCCATCTTCTGTCAGGCGACGCGACGACTCGACTTGTCCGCACACCGCCGGAGCGCGTAAGGTCCGGGCATGGCCCATGCAATGAACGATCAGGCGATCGGAGCGGGCGGCCGCGGCAGCGCGCGTCCCGGCAGCGAGCGTCCCGATGGCAGGCGTCTGCGCTCGGCGAACAGCCGCAGCCGGATCACGGCAGCGCTCATCGCCCTCGTGGCGGAAGGGGAGCTCGCGCCGACTGCGGAGATGGTGGCCGACCGGGCGGGTCTGTCGCTGCGCACCGTGTTCCGCCACTTCGAGGAGATGGACAATCTCTACCTCGAGATTGCCGGCGCGATCATCCGCCGGGCCGAGCCGCTGATCGGCCGGCCCTTCGCCGCCGCCTGGCCCGACATCATTCCCGAGATGGTCGAACGGCGGGCGGACTATTATGAGTCGGTCGCGCCCTTCAAGCGCGCGCTCGACCTCTACCGGACGCGCTCGCCTGCCCTCCAGCAGGCCAGCGCCGAGGTTGCGGCGCTCAGCCGGCAGGTCTTTCTCTCCCGCATCCCCCGGGAGCAGTTGCCCGATCCCGCAGCGCTCGAAGCCATGGTTCTCCTCGTCAGCATCGACAGCTGGCTCTATCTCCGGCAGGTGCAGGGCCTCGATGTCGCGGCGGCAAAGGCTGCTGTCATCGCCGGGCTTCGCGCCCTGTCCGCCTAGGAACCGGGTCGCTGCGGCCGGCCCCGCTTTCCGGATCCGGGGCCGGACCCGAGGGGGCGGATGCGCCTGCCCCGGCGCGCGAGTCCGCGGCCCGGGGCCTGGCGGGCACCTCCCCGCTGCGCGCGGCAGCGCCGTCGCTCGAGGGGCGGGATTGCCCGCCGCGCCCACGCTTCGCCCTGACGCTCGGCGTCACCGGGCACCGGCGGGAGCGGATTGCGGAGCAGCTCCGCGCGCCGACCCGGGCGCGCATCCTCCACGTGGTCGAAGCGATCCGCAGGACCGCGCTTGCGCTTGCCGTCGAGGGCGCGCCCTGGTTCGATCCCGAGCCGCCGATGCTGCGGGTGGTCTCCGCGCTCGCCGACGGCGCCGACCGCTGGGTCGCCGAGGCCGCGGTCGCCTCGGGCTTCGCGCTCGATGTCATCCTTCCCTTCGATGCCGAGACCTACGCGACCGACTATCCCGAAGGCGCCGAGCGGGATGCCATGCTGGCCCTGCTGCTTGCGGCCGAGAAGCGGCTGATCCTTCCCGGAGAACGGGCCCGCGAGGCCGAGGCCTATGCCGTTGCCGGCGAGGCCATCGTGGCGCACGCGACGCTCCTCATCGCGGTGTGGGACGGCGAGCCGGGCAAGGGCTGGGGCGGAACCGCCGACGTGGTCGAGACCGCGGTCGACAGCGGGGTGCCGGTCATCCAGATCCCGCCCGATCCGGCGCGGCCGATCCGGATCCTCTGGCCGCAGTTCGAGCCATTCGCGGCACCGCCCCACTTCGCGGTCCAGTCGCCCTCCCGGGCATTCGATGGCGACTCCCTCGAATGGACGCTGCGCCGGCTGATGCTGCCGCCCGAGGAGCCGGGGGAACGCGCCTTCCTCGCCCAGTTCTATGCCGAGACCGAGAAGCGGCGCCGCTGGCGGATCGAATATCCCCTGCTTCTCCAGCTCTTCGGGATCCGCCGGCTCAACCGCGACGTCCTCGTCGCCCCGCCCTATCTTTCGACCACGGCCAGCCTGTGGCGGGGGTTCCGCGCCGACACCCAGCGCGTCGCCGACGGCAACGGCCTCGCCATCGCCCGGATCGAGACCGCCTATTCCTGGGCCGACAATCTCGCCAACCATTTCGCCCAGATCTTCCGCAGCGGCCATGTCCTCAACTTCTCGCTCGCGGCCTTCGCGGTGCTGGCCGCGCTCGCCGGCCTGCTGCTGCCGGGCCTCAAGCGCGAGCTGGTGCTGCTCGAGCTCGTCATGATCTTCGGGATCGTCTGGAACACCCGCGCCGGCCATGTCGGGCAGTGGCAGCGGCGCTGGCTCGACTACCGGGCGCTCGCCGAACGGCTCCAGCCGATTCGGGCGCTCAAGCTCGTGGGGGTGGCCACGCCGCCGCGGGCGCCGTCGCGCAAGCGCCGGCTCGGCAGCCGCTGGACCGACTGGTACGCCGCCGCCCAATGGCGGGCGTTCGGGACGCCGACGCTCCAGCTCGACCAGGCCCGGTTCGCAGCCATCCGGGACATCCTGCTCCGCCACCAGCTTGACCCCGAGATCGCCTACCACCGCACCAACGCCCGGCGCATGGAGAGGCTGGAGCGCCGGCTGCACCGGTTCGGCCAGCTGCTCTTTGCCGCCACCATCTCGGCCTGCGTCGCACTCCTCGTCCTCAAGTCGGCCGGGCACCCCCTCTTCGAGCGGCAGATGGCGCTGTTCGTGGTGCTCACCGCCGGGCTTCCGGCGCTCGGCGGCGCGGTCTACGCGCTTCGGGTCCATGGCGACTATGGCGGCAGCGCTGGGCGCAGCCACGAGACCGCCGAGGAACTCACCCGCATCCGCGCGGTCCTTGCCGACCCGTCGACGCCGCTCCTGAGGGCCGCGGCCCTGCTCGAGGCGGCCGCGCGGATCATGCTCGTCGATCTCGACGAATGGCGCCTCACCTACGAGCAGCGGGGTCTTGCCATCCCCGGCTGATCTCCTGCCCGCTGCGGCAGACCTGCCCGCCGGCGCGCGGGCGCCCGACCCTCTTCGCCCTGCCGAGGCCGCGCTGCGCTACGCCGCCTTCATCAGCTACAGCCACGCCGACAGGCGAATCGCCAGCTGGCTGCACCGGCGGCTCGAGACCCACCGGATGCCGCGCCGTCTCGTCGGCACGGCAACGCCGTTCGGGCCCGTGCCCGAGCGGCTGGCGCCGGTGTTCCGCGACCGCGACGAGCTTCCCGCCTCGGGCGATCTCGGCGCGGAGCTGACCGCAGCGCTCGCCGCCTCGCGCGGGCTCATCGTCATCGCCTCGCCGGCGGCGGCGGCCTCGCGCTGGGTCAATGCGGAGATCCTGACCTTCCGGCGGCTGCGGCCCGATGCGCCGCTGCTGGCCCTCGTCGTCGCAGGCGCGCCCGGCGCGCGCGACCCCGCCGCGGAAGCCTTTCCCCCGGCACTCCGCTTCCAGGTCGATCGCACCGGAGCGCTGACCGATCGGCCGGCCGAGCCGATCGCGGCCGACCTCCGCCCCGAGGCGGATGGCCGGCGGCTGGCCTTCTTCAAGATCGCGGCCGGGCTCGCCGGCGTGCGGCTCGACGATCTGGTCCAGCGCGAAGCCCACAGGAGGGCCCGGCGGATGAGCCTGATCGCCTCGGCGGCGATGGCCGGGATGGCGCTCACCTCGGGGCTCGCCTTCTACGCCAACGGCCAGCGGATCGAGGCGGAGCGGCAACGCGGCATCGCCGAGCGCGAGAGCGCGACCGCGCGGGCAACCGCCGACTATCTGGTCGGCACCTTCGAGCTGGTGAACCCCGCGACCGAGAATCCGCGCACCATCTCCGCCTTCGAGATCCTGTCGCGCAGCGCCGAACGGGCCGCGGCCGAGCTGAAGGGCGAACCCGAGGTCGAGGTGCGGATCACCGAGGCGCTGGCGCGCGCCTACATGAACCTCGGGCTCTACGACGAGTCCGAGCGGCTGCTGACGCGCAGCCGGATGGCGATGGCCCGGGCCGGAACCGAGGGCGCGCTGGCCAAGGCGACGCTGGGCGAGACCTATCTGCGCAAGGGCAGCACGGCGCAGGCCCGTGCCACGCTCGGGCAGGCGCTTGCCATGGCCGACGCCGAGGTCGCCGACGGCAACCCGGCCGGACAGCTGGCCCGGGCGCGCGTGCTGCTCGCGATGGCGCGGCTCGACCGCGCCGACGGCAAGGCGCAGGACGCGCTCGCGCGGGTCGAGGAGGCGCTCGCGTCGGCCAGGGCCTCCGGCCTGTCCCGCCCGCTCGACGAAGCGCGGATGCTGCACAACAAGGGCCAGATCCTCGGCGAGCTCGGCGAGGTTGCAGCCGCCACATCGGCCCTGCGCGACGCCGACCGCATCTATGTCGCCGAGCTCGGACCGCGGCACCGGCTGGTGGGCGAGATCCGCTACGACCAGGCCATCAACGCCCATGTCGACCAGGACTATGGCACGGCGCTCGCCAGGATCGAGGAGGCCCGGGTGATCCTGGGCGCCGTGCTCGACCCCGGCAATCCGTTCCGCGGGCATGTCCTCGCGCTCAAGGGTCAGGTGCTCTACGACCGCAAGGTTGCCGACCCGGCAGCGCGGGCCCGCGACCTCCGGGACGCGCGGCTGGCACTCGACCAGGCGGTTGCGATCTACCGCCGGGCCTTCGACAGGCCCAACTATGTGATCGGCATCAGCCAGCTCTATCTCGGCCTCGTCGCCGGCGAGCAGGGTGACCCCGCGCGCGGCCTCGCCTCTCTCGAGGAGGCCCGCGCCAACTTCGACGCCAGCTATGGCGCGCTCCACCCCAACCACGGAATCCTCCATGTCTATCGTGCCATGGTGCTGCGCGATGCGGGCAGACCGGCCGAGGCGCGGCAGGAATGCGCCGCGGGCGTGGCCATCCTGGAACGGCTGCTGGGCGCGAGGGACTTCAACACCGAGTCCTATCGGCGCGAGTGCCAGGCGCTCGGCTGAACAATCCGGCACGGGGGTCGCGAAAGTCTCGACAGCGATTCTGCAAAATGTTATGCGGCTGTTTTGGGGGAGGCTCCACGATGTTCACGGTCTTTGGCCAGCGTGGGGCATCCACGACATGCGCATTCTTTCGGCCCGCGGTGCTGGCGGCCAGTGTCCTCGCCTCGGCGGCGGCGGCCCAGCAGATCACGGTGGTGCCGGAAGTGTCCTCGTCGATCGAGACCCGGTCGGGCGTCGAGACCTTCTCGGGGTCGGGCCTCGTCGTCTATCGGGCCGGGAGCCCCGCGGATGGCGGCGGCTTCGAAGCGGAGGTCGACGAGCGGCCCGAGAGCATCTTCTTCCGGAACGGCGCCATTTCGCTGGGTGCGATCGGCGTGATCGCCTCCTCGACCCGGCTCGACATCCGGCTCACCAACGACACGGCAGGGCCGCTGACGTTCCGGTCCTTCGATTCGGTGATCATCCCGGCCGGCTTCGGCTTCTACACCACGGCCGTCACTGGCGGCTGCTCGCCGCTGACCCCCACGGCGTGCGGAAGCGCGCTCGGGCCAGCGGCGGAGTTCGCATCGCTCGTCCGCCCCGCGCCCGCAGGCCCGGGCGGCCTGCTCGGCCGGGTCGGCTTCGCCTTCCAGGTGCTGGTCGATGGTGAGGTCCAGTTCGACCTCGCCTCGTCGCTCGCCATCGCCCATGACCCCCTCGGCGGCGTCAATCGGCTGGTCGAATCCTTCGGTGCCGGACCTTCGGTCCTCGCGGGCTGGCGGGTGAACGCCCCCCCTGGGGAGCCAGGCGTGATCGGCTATGCCTGGGATGCCACCAGCTTCACGGTCGATCTCGGCGGCAGGGTGCTGGCGCCCGGCGAAACCCAGACCATCACCTATGTCTCCTCGGTGTTTGCCGAGAGCTATGCCGTCAGCACCGCGGGCCTCGGAAGCCTCGGTCTCCTCGGCTACTCCGCCTTTGGCGACCCGCCGATCGGCCGGCCCGGCGGCGGCGGCAGCCTCAGGAGCTTCGAGGCCGGCCGGTTCGCCGGAGCGATCCAGGGGCTCGAGATCGGCGGCTTCACCTTCGTCTATCCCTACTGGGATGAAGGTCGGCTGGTCTATCCGCCCGCCGGCGGACTCGTTCCCGAGCCGGCCGCCTGGGCGCTGCTGATCGCGGGCTTCGGGCTTGTCGGTGGCATGGCGCGGCGGCGCAGGCCCGTCTTCGCCTGACGGCTGGTCAGCGCGCCACCCGGATGGCGCGCGGGTGGCCGATGCCGGAGGAACGGAAGGCAAGGCGCGGCGCGTCGTCGCGTGCGTCCGGCCCGCCACCGCTGCGCGCCTCGTCCCCCCTGCCGTGCGGCACCCGCCAGTCGCGCGCGCCGACGGTGGCAAGGAGCGGGGAAAGGTCGGCAAGGCGGCGGGCGACGAGGTGGATCACCTCCCCCTCGCGCTGGACCACGCCACGCACACCCAGCATCGAGGCGGCGAGGATGAGGCGCCGCTCGGCCTCGAACAGCTGCGGCCAGATGACGAGATTGGCCTGGCCCGTCTCGTCCTCGAGGGTGATGAACATGACCCCCTTGGCCGAGCCCGGCTTCTGGCGGACGAGGATGATGCCGGCACCCCGGAACGGCCGGCCATCGGGCGTGCGCGCAAGCTCGGCGAGCGGGCGGTGGCCGGTGCGTGCGAGCTCGGCGCGCAGGAAGGCGAGCGGGTGGGCGCGCAGCGTGAGCGCGGTGGCGCGATAGTCCTCGACCACTTCGGCGCCTTCGGGCATGGGCTTGAGCGCCACCTGCGGCTCGGGCCCCTGCTGCGCAGCATCGGCCGCAGCAAAGAGGGGAAGCGGCGCTTCGCCGAGGCCCTTCACGGCCCACAGCGCCTGCCGCCGCGGGAGGCCGAGGGCGCGGAACGCATCGGCCTCGGCGAGCCGCTCGAAGGCAACGCGGCTCGCGCCGCTGCGGCGGTGGAGGAGGGCAAGGTCGGACACGCCGGCGCGGGCGGCAAGGATCCGCTCCGCGTCGGCCTCGGCGAGCCCCTTCACCATCCGGAAGCCCAGCCGGAGCGCGAGCCTTCTGCCCCCCGCGGCCTCCAGCGTGCAGTCCCAGGCGCTTGCCGCAACGCACACGGGGCGAACCTCGACGCCATGGTCGCGGGCGTCGCGGACGATCTGGGCGGGCGCGTAGAAGCCCATCGGCTGGGAATTCAGGAGCGCGCAGGCGAAGACCTCCGGGTGGTGGCACTTCATCCAGGAGGAGGCGTAGGCGATGAGGGCGAAGGAGGCGGCGTGGCTTTCGGGAAAGCCGTAGGAGCCGAAGCCCTCGATCTGGCGGAAGGTCTTCTCGGCGAAGGCGGCGTCATAGCCGCGCGCGACCATGCCGGCGACCAGCTTGTCGCGGAAGTGGGAGACGCCGCCGGTGAACTTGAAGGTCGCCATCGCCCGGCGCAGCGCATCGGCCTCGGAAGGCGTGAAGCCGGCGCAGACGATCGCCACCTTCATCGCCTGTTCCTGGAACAGCGGCACGCCGAGCGTCTTGCCCAGCACCCGCTCCAGCGCGGGCGAGGGGAAGCTGACCGGCTCCTTCCCCTCGCGACGGCGGAGATAGGGGTGGACCATGTCCCCCTGGATGGGGCCGGGACGGACGATCGCGACCTCGATGACGAGATCGTAGAAGGTGGCGGGCTTCAGGCGCGGGAGCATCGCCATCTGGGCGCGGCTCTCGATCTGGAACACGCCGAGCGTGTCGGCGCGGCGGATCATGGCGTAGGTCGCCGGGTCCTCGGCCGGGATGGTGGCAAGCTCGAGGTCGAGGCCCCTGTGGGCGCGAAGCAGCGCGAAGGCGCGGCGCATGCACCCCAGCATGCCGAGCCCCAGCACATCGACCTTCATGAAGCCGAGCGCCTCGATGTCGTCCTTCTCCCACTCGATCACCTGCCGGTCGGCCATGGCCGCGGGCTCGATGGGCACGAGGCGGTGGAGCGGCGCCTCCGTCAGCACGAAGCCGCCGGGGTGCTGGGAGAGGTGGCGCGGCGTGCCGATGAGCTCGCGGGCGAGCGCGAGGGTCAGCGCCAGGCGCCGGTCCGACGGGTCGAGCCCGAGGTCGGTCGCGTGGCGCTCGGCGACTCCTTCGGAGGACCAGCCCCAGACCTGGCCGGCAAGGGCCGCCGTCACATCCTCGGGAAGACCCAGCGCCTTGCCGACCTCGCGCACGGCGCCCCGCGACCGGAAGCGGGAGACGACGGCGGTCAGCGCCGCGCGGTCGCGGCCATAATGGTCGTAGATCCACTGGATCACCTCCTCGCGGCGCTCGTGCTCGAAGTCGACGTCGATGTCGGGCGGCTCGTTGCGCTCGGTGGAGATGAAGCGCTCGAACAGCAGCTCGGAGCGGACCGGGTCGATCGCGGTGATGCCGAGCACGTAGCAGACGGCGGAGTTGGCCGCGCTGCCGCGGCCCTGGCAGAGGATGCCGCGCGAGCGCGCGAAGCGCACGATCGCATGGACGGTCAGGAAATAGGGCGCATAGCCCATCTGGCGGATGAGGCCGAGCTCGTGGGCGAGCTGGGCCTCGACGGCGGGCGGCACGCCATGGGGGTAGCGCTGGGCCGCCCCTTCCCGGGTCAGCCTCTCGAGCGTCTCCTGCGGGGTGAGCGACGGATCGGGCCGTTCCTCCGGATACTGGTAGGAGAGGTCCGCGAGCGAGAAGGCGAGGCGCTCGACGAGCCGCTCCACCTCGGCGAGCGCTTGCGGATGATGGGCGAAGCGGCGGGCCATCTCGCCCGGCGGGAGCAGGTGGCGGTCGGCATGGCGGGTGCGCCGGGCGCCGAGCGTGTCGATGGTGCACTTGAGGCGAATGCAGGCGAGCACGTCGGCAAGCATCTGCCGCGACGGCGCGTGGTAGAGCGTGTCGGCGAGCGCCACGGCGGGAAGGGCGAGGCGGCGGGCAAGCGCGTCGAGCCGGGCGATCCGCGCGGCCTCGCCGGGAAGGCGGCGCAAGGCGAGGCCAATGCGGCCCGAGCGGGGGAAGATGTCGGCGAAGGCTTCGGCATCGGCAGCAGTGAGGCGCGCCGGCACCAGCACCGCCTCGAGGCCGGCGGCATGGGCGGCGACATCCTCCCAGCCGATGCGGCACTGGCCCTTCCCGGCGCGGCGCTTGCCGATGGTGAGGAGCGTGGTGAGCTCGCCCCAGCCGGCAGGATCGCGCGGGTAGACGAGAAGCGAGGCGCCAGGGGTGCCGTCGGCGCGCGTGAGGTCGAGCCGGGCGGCGGGGATGTGGCGCAAGCCCGTTGCCTTCGCGGCGAGATGGGCGCGCACGAGGCCCGCGACGGTGTTCCTGTCGGTGATGGCGAGCGCCTTCCACCCCTGCGCGGCGGCGGTTGCGAACAGCTCGTCGGCCGAGGAGGCGCCGCGCAGCAGCGAGAAGTGGGACGCGACCTGAAGGAGCGTGGATGGCGTGCGACTCACGCCGGGCAGGCTAGAGCATGTTCTCTCTTTGTTCCAGCCTTCCCGCCTCAGCCCGCGCGCCTCGGCCCGCCGGCCTCAGATGGCGTCGAGCGCCTGGGCGAAATCGGCGACGAGGTCGTCCGGATCCTCGACGCCGATCGAGATCCGCACCAGGTTGGGGCTGATGCCGAGCGCGGCCTTGCGCTCCTCGGGAACCGACAGGTGGGTCATGGCAGCGGGTGCAGACGCAAGCGTCTCGGTCCCGCCGAGGCTGACCGCGAGCTTCGCGATGACGAGCGAATCGAGGAAGCGGAAGGCCTCCGCCTCGCCGCCTTTCAGATAGAGCGAGAAGGTGGAGCCCGCCCCGCTGCAGTGGCGGCGGTAGATGTCGGCCTGGCGGCTGCCGGGCTCGAGAAAGCCGAGATAGCCGACATGCGCGACCTTCGGATGGTCCTTCAGGAAGGCGCAGACGCGCGCGGCATTGGCGCCGGCGCGCTCCATCCGCAGTTCGAGCGTCTCGAGGCTCCGCAGCAGCATCCAGGCGGTGTGCGGATCGGTGATGGTGCCGAGCGTGTTGCGCATCATCCGCACCTCGCGGACGAGCGCGCCGTCGCCGACGATCGCGCCGGCGACCAGGTCGGAATGGCCGCCGGCATATTTGGTGAGCGAATAGACCGAAAGGTCCGCGCCATGGGCGAGCGGCTTCTGCCACAGCGGGCCGAGGAAGGTGTTGTCGATGGCGATCGGCGGCGGCGCGTCGCCGAACAGCCGCGTCCGCGCGGCCCGCACGGCTTCCACATCGACGAGCACGTTGGTCGGGTTGGCGGGGCTCTCGAGGTAGATGAGGGCGACCCGGCCGCGCGCCTTCGCCGCGCTCAGCGTCGCGGCGATCTCGGCTTCGGTGGCGCCGGCGGGGAAGTCGAGCCAGCCGATGCCGAGCCGGCCGAGGATGCGGGCGATGAGCGTCTCGGTCGCGGCATAGAGCGGCCCCGAGTGGACGATCATGTCACCCGGCTGGCAGAAGGTGAGGAGGAGGGTCGCGATCGCCGACATGCCCGACGAGAAGGAGAGCGCATCCTCCGCATCCTCCCACACGCCCAGCCGGTCCTCGAGGATCTCCTGGTTGGGCCCGTTGAAGCGCGAGTAGACGAGGCCCTCGGCGCCGCCCGGGCGCCTGCCGGTCACGCCCTCGAAGTGCCGCCGGCCCTCGGCGGCGCTCTCGAAGACGAAGGTGGAGGTGAGGAAGATGGGCGGCTTCAGCGCGCCTTCCGAGAGCGCCGGGTCATAGCCATGGCCCATCATGAGGGTCGCGGGCCTGAGGCGCCGGTTGCCGATGGCGGTCACGTCGGGCTTGGGCCGGCGCCGCGGGGCCGCCCCTGCCGGATCCTCGGGATTGTCCATGGCCTCTCTCCCTCCGCCGCCACCCTAGCGGGGCGCGGCCCGTCGCGGAATGGCCAGCCTCAGCCGCCGAAGAGGCCGTGGAGGTGCCAGCTGAAGTCCCCGGTCGCCGGGTCCTCGCCGTCGCCGCGGCGGAAGAGCCAGAAGCGCGCGCCCGTCTCGTCCTCGACCAGGAAATAGTCGCGCACCGAGCCCTCCTCGGCGGCGCTCTTCCACCATTCGCCGTGCATCCGCTCGGGGCCGTCGGCGCCGCGCACCCGGTGGCGGCGGCCGCGCCAGACGAACAGGGCGGGCGGCCGGTCGGGCAGCATGGCGATGGCCTCGACCCGCTCGGGCGGCTCGAGGAGGCGGGTCGGGCGCGGCAGATGCGCCGGCCAGCCGCCGGAGACGGGGGCGAGCGGCGGCGCGCGGGCGACGCTCGCTTCCGGGAAGGCCGCCGCGCGCGGGGCGAGGCGGAAGACCGCGCCATCGCCCAGCCGGGCGGCCAGCCGGTCGACCGCCTCGGCCATGCCGGCTGCGCGTTCGCTGCCCGGCTGCGCGGGCGCAAGCGGCGCGGCAAGCGGGCAGGCGAGCGTTGCCGCCTCGATCCCGAAGCCGGGGTCCACGCCCTCGACGAGCAGGTGGAGGAGGCGGGAAAGATGGGCCACTTCGCGGCTGGGAGCGGCCGTGCCGGCGCGGACGGCGGCGATCGAGCCGTCGAGGCGCTGGAACAGCAGGTCGAGCCGGCGCGCGCCCTGCCCGCCCTGGGCGAGCTTCTGGCACAGCAGCGGGACCAGCCGGTCGATGAGGGCGTGGAGCGCCTCGGCGTGGGAGACGGGTTCGGCGAGCCGGAGGGTCGCGGCGAGCGGCTCGGGATGGGGGAGGAAGGCGAGCGGCTCGCCCGCCCGGCCGAGCGCCTGGTCGAGCCGGCGGAGGAGATCGAGCCCGAAGCGCCGGCCGAGGCTGGCGCGCGGCAGGGCGAGGAGATCGGCGATCGTCGCGATTCCCAGCCGGGCGAGGCCGGCGGCCTCCTCTGCGGGCAGGCGCAGCGCCGCGGCCGGAAGCGGAGCGAGCGCCTCGGGGTGGGCGTGGGGCGGCACCACCAGGGTGGGCGCGGGCCCGAAGCGGGCGAGCGCATGGGCAGCGCCGGCCGTGTCGGCAAGCGCGGCGCGGGCCGAAAGGCCGGCCTTCTCGAGGCGGGCGAGAAGGGCTTCGAGCATCCGCACCTCGCCGCCGAACAGGTGCGAGGCGCCCGCCGCCTCGAGAAGCAGGCCATCGGGCGGGTCGAGCGCGACGAGCGGGCTCATCCTGGCTCGAAGCCAGTGACCAAGCCGTTCGAGGGCCGCTGCGTCGGCGGCTTCGTCGTGCGGCTCGGCATGAAGGCCGGGAAGCCGGGCCCGGACGCGGGCGAGCGGCTCGCCCGGCATCACGCCCAACCGCCTGGCCTCGGCCGAGACGGCCGCCACCTCCTGCCGATTGCCGCTGGTGCGGACGAGGACGAAGGGCTCAGGCGGCGGCCCGGCCGGCGTGGTGCGGCGGGCGCGCAGCAGCCGTTCGGCCGGCCAGTTCGGCAACCACAGCGAGACGAGACGGGGCATCGGCGGCTCCGCGGGGTTCGACGAGCCAGGTGCGGGGAAGCGCGGCGGCGGCAGCGCCGCGGGCGCGGGCAAGGGTGAGGGCGAGCCGCGCCGGGCCGAGGCCCGCGCCGCCGACGCCGGCGAACAGCGGGCGCACCGAGGGAAGGGCGGAAGGCGCGGGCGCGACCTCCCAGGCGGTGCGGGCGGCCGTGGGAACGGAGGGCTCCGGCGCGCGCAGGAGGAGGAGGGCGAGCGTGCCGCGGCCTTCGCAGCGGAGCTGGAGCCGGCGCGAGGCGGCCATCAGCCAGGGGCCGGTTCTGCGGATCTCGCCGACCACGACCGCGGCCGCGCCCATCGCCTCCTCCATGGCGGCGAGCGCGGCGCGGTCGCTGTCGACGCGGGCGAGGACGAGGCGCGCGGGCGCGAGGCC
>JAJUHA010000052.1 GCA_029268145.1 Sphingomonadaceae bacterium
GCGGCTGGCCCGCGCCGGAATGCGGGGCCCGCGCGCCATCGTCGAGGGGCCGCAGGGCCTGTGGGCGGCGGCGACCCGGGCGCCCCGGCCGCTCGCCCTGCCGCCCGGCGACGGCTGGCTCCTCCCGGAACTGTCGCTGAAGCCCTGGCCGGCGTGCCGCCACGCCCATGCCGCGATCGATGCCGCGCTCGCCCTGCCGCGCGGCGCGCTCGCCCATGGGCCCGTCAGGGTCGAGACCTATCCGGACGCGCTCGCCTTCTGCGACCGGGCCGAGCCGCGGACCGAGGGCGAGGCGAAGTTCTCGCTGCAGCATTGCGTCGCGGTGGTGGCCGTGCGCGGCCGGCCGCGGATGGCGGATTTCCTCCCCGAGGCGATCGCCGACCCGGCGATCGCGGCGGCCCGCGCGCGCGTGACCTGCGCCGCCGCCGAGCCCTTCGCCTCGGCCTACCCGGCGCACTATGGCGCGCGCGTCGTGGCCGGCGGCGCAGTCGCCGAAGTGGCCGACGCCTGGGGCGATCCCGAGCGTCCGCTCCGGCCGGAGGATGTGGAAGCGAAGCTGCGCGCGCTCGTCGGCTGGGGCGGGCTGCCGGAGACGGATGCCGATGCTGCGCTCGCCTGCTGCGCGGCAGCGGATGCGGAAAGCGTGCGCCCTCTCCTCGATCTCCTCGGGCGGTGGGTGGCATGAGCGTCCTGCCCGCGCTTGCCGCCTTCGCCTGCGGCCATCGCCCCGACGGGGAGGCGTGGGCGGCAACCGAGCGGCTGGTCCGGGACACGCTGGCCGTGCGGTGTGCCGGGCTGGCCACGGCGGCCGCGGCGAAGGTGGCGGCGGCAGTGGGCCCCGGCGCGCTGCACGACGGCTTCGCCATCCACTGCCTCGAGTGGGATGCCGTGCACGAGGGCGCGGTGGTCCACGCCATGTCGGCGGTGACGGCGGCGGCGCGCACGGTCTGCCACCGCGAGGGGGTGCGCGACCGCGACGCGGCGCTCGCGGCCATTGCCGCCGGAGTCGAGATCGCCTGCCTGCTCGGCGTGGCCGCGGTGAGCCCGCTCGCCTTCTTCCGCCCGGCGACCGCGGGCGCCGTGGGTGCGGCAGCCGCGGCCGGGCGGCTGCTCGGCCTTTCCCCGGAGAGGATGGCGCATGCGCTCGCGCTCGGCGTGGCGCAGGCCGCGGGCACCATGCAGGCGCATGTCGAGGGCTCGATCGCGCTGCCGCTGCAGGTGGGCTTCGCCGCCCGTGCCGGTGTCGCGGCCGCCGATCTCGCCGCGGCGGGGCTGGAAGGGCCCGAGGGCGCGATCAACGGGCCGTTCGGCTATTTCCCGCTGTTCGACCGGGGGGATGTGCGGCCGCATCTCGAGGGCCTTGGCACGCGCATCCGCGACGTCAGCGTGAAGCCCTGGCCGTCGGGCCGGGCGAGCCATGGCGTGCTCGATGCGATCGCGCGCGTGCAGGCTGCGCATCCGGGCGCGGAGATTGCCGCCATCGCCGCACGGGTGCCGCCGCTGGTGCTGCGCCTCGTCGGCCGGCCGTGGGAGCCGGCCATGGCGCCGGCCCGCGCCCGGCTGTGCCTCCCCTTCCTTGTCGCGCTCATGCTGCGCGACGGCCGGATCGACCCGCGCGCCTTCACGCCCGAGGCCTTCGCCGATCCGGCGCTCATCGCGCTGGGGGCGCGGCTGACGCTCGTGGATGACGGCAACCCGGACCCCAACGCGCTTGCGCCGCAGCTGGTGACGGTCACGCTTGCCGGTGGCACATGCGTCGAGCTTCCGCTTCCCGCCGTGCTGGGAAGCCCGGACGCGCCGCTTCCGCCTGCCCGGCAGGCGGCGAAGCAGGCCTTCGCCCTCGAGCTTGGCGGCGTGCCCGCCGACCACGACCCTCTCAACGACCTTCTGCCCGGATGATGCGGATGAACGGAACGATGACCGAGACGAGCTGGTACGACCATGTGGATCCCCGCGCCCTGTTCGAGGCCTATCCGATCGGCGAGGCGTTCGTCCGGCGCTACACGGCCATGTCGCGCGACGAGCTCCGCGCCCGGCAGGAGGCCGATTTCCGGGCGCTCATGGCGCGCGGCTGGGAGGTGCCCTTCTACCGCCGCCTCTGGAGCGCGAAGGGGATCGAGCCCGGCGACATCCGCTCCCTCGACGACCTTCCGAAGCTTCCCGCCTTCGACAAGTCGGACCTGATGGCCGCGATCGCCGAATACCCGCCGCTTGGCGATTTCCACGGCCGGACCGGCGGGCCAGTGGTGCTCCACACCACCTCAGGCACGACGGGCAAGCCGCAGGTGCTGCTGTTCGGCCCCTGGGGGCGCGAGGTGGGCAACCTGCTGGTGGCACGCATGGCGCGCTGGCAGGGCCTCAGACCCGACGATGTCGTCCACTCGGTCTACGGCCACGGCATGATCAACGGCGGCCACTATATCCGCGAGGCCTACACCCGCTTCACCGAGGCGCTGTTCCTCTCCGCCGGCACCGGCGTCGAGACGCGCTCGGCGGTGCAGGTGCAGCTGATGGCGGACTTCCGCGCCACCGTCCTCGTCGGCTTCGTCGACTATGTGCGCAAGCTCGCCGAAGTGGCGCGCGAGGCGGGCCTCGAGCCGGGCCGCGACATTCCGGTCCGGATGATCATCGGCCATCTCGGCACCGAGGACCGCGCCGCGACCGAGGCCGCCTGGGGGGGCGCGACCGCCTATGACTGGTACGGCGTGGGCGATACCGGCAGCATCGCCGGCGAGGGGCCCGATCGCGACGGCCTCTATGTCTGGGAGGATGCGCAGTTCCTCGAAATCTGCGATGTCGAGACGGGCATGGCCGTGCCGCGCGGGGAGAAGGGGGACATGGTGGTGACCTGCCTTTACAAGCGGGACGTGGCCCCGGTGATCCGGTTCAACACCCATGATGTCTCGGCGTTGCGCACCGACCGGAACGCGACCGGCATGGTGTTCGAGCGGATCGAGGGCTTTCTCGGCCGGTCCGACAACATGGTGAAGCTGAAGGGAATCAACGTCTTCCCCCACGCGATCGGCGCCATCATCGAGAACCGGCCGGAGCTGACGGGCGAATATGTCTGCCGCATCGCGCGCGACGGCGGTGCCGACCGGATGACGGTGGTGATCGAGCATCGCGGTGCCGGCGGGGGCGACGCGGGCGCGGCCCGGGCCGAGCTTGCCGCGCTCCTCAGGCAGGGGCTGGGAGTCGAGGTGGAGGTGGAGCTGGCCGCCCCGGGCGCGACGGCGCCGCTCACCCAGATCGACGTGCGGCAGAAGCCCATCCGCCTCATCGACGAGCGCAAGCGGTGAGCGCGGCACTGCATCGGCTGGGGGTCGTGGCGCTCAGCGCCGCGTTCGCGGCCGGGGAGGTCCCGGTCATGGCGGCGACCGACGCCTATCTCGAGCGCATCGCCCGGTTCGACCCGGAGATCCGCGCCTTCACCCATGTCGACGAGGCAGGGGCACGCGCCGCGGCGCGGGCAAGCGCCGCCCGGCTGGAGGCAGGGGAGGCGCGGCCGCTCGAGGGCGTGCCGATCGCGGTCAAGGGCAACATCGCGGTCAGGGGGCTTCCCTGCCACGGCGGCTTCGGGGCGTTCCGGGACCGGGTGGCGGAGGCCGATGCCGAGGCGGTCGCGCGGCTGCGGGCGGCGGGCGCGGTCATCCTCGGCGTCCTCAACCTGCATGAGGGCGCGCTTGGCGCCACCACCGACAACCCGCACTTCGGGCCCACCCACAACCCGCACCGCCTCGGGCACACGCCCGGCGGCTCGTCGGGCGGGTCGGGCGCGGCGGTTGCCGCCGGGCTGTGCGCGGCCGCGCTCGGCACCGACACGCTGGGCTCGATCCGGATTCCGGCGGCCTATTGCGGCGTCGTCGGGCTGAAGCCGACCAACGGCCTGGTGCCGGATGCCGGGCTTCTCCTGCTCGTCGAGCGGTGGGACACGATCGGGCCGCTCGCCCGCTCGGTCGCCGATGCCGGCGCGGTGATGGCGGCGCTCGCGCCGCTGGGTGACGCCCGGCCCGTCCGGCGGGTGGCGACGCTTTCGTCCATGGCGGCGGTTCCGTTGCACCCGGCCGTCGCCGAGGCCTTCCGCCTGGCGCGGAGCCTGCTCGAGGGGCTGGGGGTGGAGGTCGAGGAGCGGCTGGCCGACATCGACCACCACCGGGTGCGCCTCGCCGGCTTCGTCGAGGCGGCGCGCGAGGCCGACGGCCGATTCGCAGCCGACATGGCGGCGCACCCTGATGGCTTCTCGGACTCCTTCCGGGGCAGCCTCGCCTTCGCCCGGGGCTTCGCCGAGCCGGCGCGGGCCGAAGGGCTGAAGGCGCTGGACGCGGCCGGCGCTGCGCTGCGCGCGGTGCTCCACGCCGACGATGCCATCCTGCTCCCGACGACGCCGCAGCCGGCCTTCCCCTTCGTTGGCGAGGCGCCCGTCTCCCAGGCCGATTTCACCGCGCTTGCCAACATCGCCGGGCTGCCGGCGCTCGCCATTCCCGCCGGCTGGACCGGAGACGGGCTTCCGGTCGGCGTGCAGCTCGTCGGCCGGCCGGGCGAGGAGGCGGTGCTGCTTTCGCTCGGCCAGCAGCTGGAGCAGGCGCTCGGCGCCCACCGCTGGCCCATCGACTTCGCCTGAAAGGAGCCCCGATGCGAATCCTCGTGCTGTTCAACCTGAAGCCCGGCGTGGACCCTGCCGCCTACGAGGCCTGGGCGCGGACCACCGACATTCCCGGGGTCAGGGCGCTCGGCTCGGTCGCCGACTTCCGGGTCCACCGGGTGACGGGCCTGCTCGGCAGCGACGCCCCCGCGCCCTACGCCTATGCCGAGACGATCGACATCACCGGCCTCGACCCTTTCCTTGCCGATGTCGCCTCCGAGGCGGTGCAGAAGGTGGCGGCCGAGTTCCAGGCCTTCGCCGACTCGCCCGTCTTCCTCCTGACCGAGGATCTCTGATGCGCCGGTTCGAGGGGCGGGTGGTGGCCGTGACCGGCTCGGGCCGGGCCGGCGGGCTGGGCGCGGCGATCCTCGCGCGCTTCGCCGCCGAGGGCGCGGCGTGCGTCGTCTCCGACCTTGGCGTGCCGAAGGAGCGGATGGGCGCGGGCGACATCGGCACGACCGCCGAGATGGAGGCGGTGGCGGAAGGGCTCCGGGCGCTGGGGGCGCAGGCCATCTCGGTGCCCTGCGACGTGCGCACCGATGCCGACTGCCGGGCGCTCGTGGAGGCGGCGGTCGGCGCCTTCGGCCGGCTCGACGTGATGGTGGCGAACGCCGGGATCGGCTATCTGATGAAGCCCTTCCTCGAGACCGAGGAGGCCGACTGGGACGCCGTGCTCGACGTGAATCTCAAGGGCGCCTTCCTTTCGGCGAAGCACGCGGCTGCCCACATGGTCGCCCGCGGTGGGGGCGGGCGGATCCTGATGATCGCCTCGCAGGCGGCGAAATCGGGCTTTCCGCACATGGCGCCCTATTGCGCCTCGAAGCACGGGATGGTGGGGCTGGTGCGTTCCATGGCGGTCGAGCTCGGCCGGCACGGCATCACCGTCAACGCCGTGTGCCCCAACCATGTGACGACCGGGCTGGGGGCGAAGCAGAACGCCTATTTCGCGAGGCTCCTGGGGTTCGCGAGCGTCGAGGCCTATCTCGCCAACATGAAGGCGCGGAACCCGCTCGGCCGGCCCGGGCTGCCCGAAGATACGGCGGGCATGTGCGCCTTCCTTGCCTCGGACGATGCGGCCTATGTGACCGGCGAGGCGTGGAACGTCTCGGGCGGCGAGGAGATGCACTGAGCGGCGGGCGCCGCCCGCGCATCCGCTTCCGCCCCGCCGGTCAGGCGGGGACGGCCTCGCGGCGGCGGCGGAGCCCCGCCCCCACAAGCCCGAAGCCGGCGATCAGGAGCGCCCAGCTGCCGGGCTCGGGGATGACCGAGATGGTGAGGGTTGCCGCCGGCGCGCCGAAGACGTCGGTCATGGCGAAGGTGCCGAGGGTGAACGTGGGTGCAGCCGTGGATCCGGTGAAGAGCTGCGGCCCGTAGAGGTCGAGGAGGCTGCAGAAGAGATCGGCGCACACGCCGCCGCCCGAGCTTGCGACGTAGAATTCCATGAAGGTGGCAAACGGCGATCCGCCGAGCGTGCCGGAGACGCCGTCGATGCGGAAGGCATCGCCGAGGTCGGCGCTCGGCACCGGGCTCGCCGGAAGCTGCCAGCTGCCGGTAAGCCCGTCGGACAGCGTGAAGAGATAGGTGGTGGCCGATGCCGGCGCCGCAAGCGCGGCAAGCGCGGCGGAGGCGAGAAGCGTGCGAACCCGAGTCATGGCGTGTACCCTCCAGGCTGCCGCCCCCTGCGGCAACCATGGGGCGGAGGATGCACCGGATTTCGCGGCGCGGCAAGCCCGGCTCAGAGCTGGTCGCGGGCGGTCAGCGACGCCTCGAAATCATTGGGCCAGACGAAGTTGGTGAAGCTCATGCCGATGGTCATCGTGCGCGCTTCCACATGGTGCCACCAGCCGACGGGAAGGAAGAGCATGTCGCCCGGGCCGATCTCGCAGGCGAGCGTTGCGGGCGCATCCGGCTCGGCCGCGAGGTCGGCCTTCGTCCCGAAGCGGCTGAAGCAGTGCAGGTGGTTCCGCATCCGCGGCGTTTCCTCGGGTGCTGCCAGCGTCACCCGCTTGGTCCCGCGGATCTGGAGGAGGAAATTCTGGGTAAGATCATGGTGCCAGGGCGTGATGGTGCCCCGGGGGCCCATCCAGAAGAAGCCGTCGCCCATGCGGTTCTTCTCGAGGAAGCCGGGGATGGGGCCGATCTCGTCCCAGAGCGGAGCGAGCGCCTTGCGGTTCACCGTGCCGTTGTTGGCGGTCATGTAGACATCGTTGGTCTCGGGATCGGCGGCGAGCAGGTCGAGGAGGTCGTGCCAGCGCATCCGCGTCCGGTGGGCGGGCGAGTTCGACTCATAGTCCGGGTCGCGCGTGCGGCCGGTCTGCACCTCGACCTCGGGGTTGCCGAGGCTGCGGAAATGGTCGAGGCTCCAGCGCGTCATCGCCGGCCAGTGATCGGCCAGGCCTTCGAGGATGACGGGCCGCAGGGTGCACCAGTGGTCGCGGAAGAAGGCCTCCGGCGTCATGCCGCGCACGCGGGGCACCTCGCGCCAGAGCTCCCGCTCCAGCCGGGCGCGGATGGAGAGCAGCCAGTCGCGCTTGGCAACCCGCGCCTTCGCCCGCGCCAGTTCCCTGAGCGTGGCCTCGTCCAGCGCGGGCGCGGCGGGCCTGAGCCCCAGCGCGCGGGCCGGATCGTCGGGGCGGAAGCCGGGGCGGGGCTCGGGCTTCAGCATCAGAGCTGGCTCGCCGGCACCGAGAAGGTGTCGCAGGCGTCGGGGTTGCCGGCCCTGAAGCCGGTGGTGAGCCAGCGCACGCGCTGCTCGGCCGAGCCGTGGGTGAAGGCATCGGGCACGACGCGGCGGCCGGCCGCGGCCATAAGCGTGTCGTCGCCGATGGATTGGGCGGCGCGCACGCCTTCGGCGAAGTCGCCCTCGTCGAGGAGCTCGCGGTTCCGCGATGCCCAGACCCCGGCATAGCAGTCGGCCTGGAGCTCCATCCGCACCTGGAGCTGGTTGGCCTCGGCCTTGCCCGCGCGGCTCTGGGCGCGGGCGACCTGCTCGGCCACGCCGGTCACGGTCTGGACATGGTGGCCGACCTCGTGGGCGATGACATAGGCGGCGGCGAAGTCCCCCGGCGCCGCGAACTGGCGGGCGAGCTGGTCGAAGAAGGCCGTATCCAGATAGACCTTGCGGTCGGCCGGGCAGTAGAAGGGCCCGGCAGCCGAGGAGGCGCCGCCGCAGGCCGAGCGCACCCCGCCTTCGAAGAGGACGAGGGTGGGCTCGGGGTAGCGCGCGCCGCGCTCGGCGAAGATCCGGCCCCAGGTGTCTTCCGTGGTGGCAAGCACCTTCGCGACGAACTGGTCGGCGGGGCGGACGTTCCGCGCGGCGGGCGCCAATGGCTGGCCGGCGGGGGCGGTCTGCGGCGGGGCGACGCCGATGCCGCCTCCGCCCGAGCCGAGGAAACTGACGGCGAGGAAGAGGGCACCCGCGACGAGCAGGCCCATGATCCCGAACTTGGAGAGGATGAGCGGCAGGAAGGCGCCGAGAAGGCCGCCCATGCCGCCGCCGCCGCCGAAGCCGAGGCCGCCGCCCGCGCCGAAGCCGCGCTCGCCGCGCCGGTTCTCGATGTTGCTGCTTTCGCGCTGGTCGTCGAGCCGCATCCAACCTCTCCCGCTGGCGGCCCGACCGGAAAGGCTGGACCCGCATGCCGGTGCCCCCATATGCCGCCGGCCGTGTCATGCTGACATGTCAGGACGGAGATACCGGATGCGCCTCGCCCTTGCCAGCCTTTCCCTGCTTGCCGCCCCGGTGCTCGCCGCCCCGGCGCTGGCCGCGCCCCCGGTGGTGCCGTTCGAGGTGCCGGCCGAGCCGGGGCTCCGGGTCGAGACGGTGGCCGACGGGCTCGAGCACCCCTGGGCGCTCGCCTTCCTCCCCGACGGGCGGATGCTGGTGAGCGAGCGGCCCGGGCGGCTGCGGTTCGTCGCGCGGGACGGCCGGCTTTCGGCGCCGATCGCCGGGCTGCCGGCGGTGGCGGCGGTGGGGCAGGGCGGGCTTCTCGACGTGGCGCTCGCCCCGGATTTCGCGCGCACCGGCCTCGTCTACTTCACCCACGCGGTCGGGACCGACACGGCCAACCGGACGGCGCTCAGCCGCGGCCGGCTCGTCGGGTCCCGGCTCCAGGGGGTGACGGAGCTGGCGCGCAACCCCGTGGCCAAGACCGGCGGCGCCCATTTCGGCTCCCGCCTCCTGTTCCTGCCCGACGGCACGCTCCTCATGAGCGTGGGAGATGGCGGCAACCCCAACATCAGGCTGAACGGCGCCAACATCCGCGACCAGGCGCAGAACCCGCGCGCCTGGTTCGGCAAGGTGCTGCGGCTGACGGCGGACGGCAGGCCGGCGCCCGGCAACCCGGGCCGCGGCTGGGACGCCCATGTCTGGACCATGGGCCACCGCAACATCCAGGGCCTTGCCCGCGACCCGAGGACGGGCGCCATCTTCGCGACCGAGCATGGGGCACAGGGCGGGGACGAGCTCAACCGGCTGCGCGCCGGCGGCAACTTCGGCTGGCCGCTCGTCACCTACAGCCGCGAATATTCGGGCAGGCCGATCACGGCCGAGCGCTCCCGGCCGGGGATGGTGGATCCGGTCTCGGTTTGGACACCCTCGATCGCCGCCTCGGGGCTTGCCGTCTATCGCGGCACCGCCATCCCGGCGCTCGATGGCGCGCTCCTTGCCGGCGGCCTGATGAGCCAGGACGTGCGGGTGATCCGCCTCGGAGCCGACGGCAGGCCGGCGCGGGAGACGCGGATCGAGGTGGGCGCGCGGGTGCGCGACGTGCGCGTCGGCCCGGACGGCCTCGTCTACCTGCTGACCGACGAGGAGGAGGGCCGGCTGCTGCGCCTGAGGCCGGCGCGCTAGCTGTCGCCGCTGCCGCGCGGCGGGAGCGCGTGGCCGGCGCGCGGCAGCAGCAGACGCAGGAGCGGCCCGGTCATCATGGTGGTGACGACCGCCATCAGGACCAGCATGGTGAACATCTTCGGCGGGAGCACGCCGAGGTCGCGGGCGATGTTGAGGACGATGAGCTCCATCAGCGCCCGGGTGTTCATGAGGCTGCCGAGCACCCAGCTTTCCGCCGCGGAGAAGCCGGCGAGCCGGGCGGCGGCGAAGGTGGGCAGGATCTTGGCGAGGATGGCGGCGCCAAGCACCAGCGCGAGCGTGGGCAGATCGGCGAGCGTCAGGCCGAGGATGTCGGTCCTGAGGCCGGTCAGCGTGAAGAAGACCGGCAGGAAGAAGACGAGGAGGAAGCGGCCGACCGCAGCCTTCCAGGCCTCGACGAAGTGGCGCTCGCGGTGGAAGGCATAGCCGGCGGCGAAGCCGCCGAAGATGGCGAAGATCCCGATCGCCTCGGTGGCGAGCGCCAGGCCGAAGGCGATGGCAAGCACGATGGCCATGAGCGACGGCGGAACCGGGCCGGGCCCGTCGGCGAGGCCGGCGCGGGCGACCAGCGTGCGGGCGAGCGGCAGGAGGAGGAAGCGGACGGCAAGCGCCAGCGCCCCGAGTGCGGCGAGGCGGGTGGGGAGGAAGCCGCCATCGAAGCTCGCCATGACCGAGGCGGCGATGGCAGCGAGCAGGAGCCAGCCGGCGATGTCGTTCAGGGCCGCGGCCGCGATGGCGACGACGCCGACGGGGGTGCGGTGGAGGTCGA
Source organism: Sphingomonadaceae bacterium (assembly GCA_029268145.1). Taxonomy (GTDB): domain Bacteria; phylum Pseudomonadota; class Alphaproteobacteria; order Sphingomonadales; family Sphingomonadaceae; genus Thermaurantiacus. The sequence continues at coordinate 10,279 of JAJUHA010000052.1, forward strand.
AGCCGCGCAGGATGCGGCCGAGGATGGGAACGGCGGTGATGGCGAGCGCCACGCCGAGGAAGAGGACATAGGCGGTGCGGTCGATGCCGGGGGCCTGCTGCGCATGGGTGACGAGGCCGACCGCCAGGCCGGCCGCGAAGGGCACGGCAACCGAGGCGGCCGCGACGAGGAGGACGGCGCGCCGCAGGCGCGGCTCGGCGAGGCGGTCGAAGGCGAAGTCGGCGCCGATCTCGAACATGAGGAGAACGAGCCCCAGCTGGCCGATGACGAACAGGGTCCGCGCGGTCTCGGGCGCGAAGAGCTCGGCGTGGAGGGCCGGGGCAAGCGCGCCCAGGAGCGAGGGGCCGAGCAGGAGGCCGCCGACGATCTCGCCGACCGCGCCGGGCTGGCCGAGCGCCACGAACAGCCGGTTCATCGCCCGGCCGACGAGGAGGATGACGAGGAGCTGGCCGAGGACCGAGGCGAGATAGGCCTCGTTGGCGAATACCGCGGGGAGCGATTCCATCGCCGGCCCCTAGCCGGCCCGATTCGCGGCGGCCAGCCGGGCGCGGCGATGCCCCTCATAAGGGACTTAACGGGTTTATCCGCCCGAGATAAGATGGGCGGCGATGGATCCCCGCCGCAACCCCTTCGCGCCGGGCGCCGGCACCCAGCCGCCCGAGCTGGCCGGCCGCGACGAGCTGATCGAGAAGGCCGAGATCGCGCTCGACCGGATCGCCGCCGGGCGGCCGGCGCGGAGCCTCATCCTCTACGGGCTGCGCGGGGTGGGAAAGACGGTGCTGCTCGGCAAGATCCGCGGCGATGCCGAGGCGCGCGGCCTGGTGCCGGTCAGGATCGAGGCGCCCGAGAACCGCTCGCTGCCGGCGATCCTTGCAGCGCCGCTGCGCGCCGCGCTGCTGAAGCTCGACCGGCTGGAGGCGGCGAAGTCGGGCGCCAGGCGGGCGCTTGCGGCTCTGGCGAGCTTCGCCAAGCTCAAGCTGCGCTACGCCGACATCGAGGTGAGCCTCGACCTCGAGCCGCTCAGGGGCGTGGCCGATTCCGGTGACCTCGAGACCGATCTCGCCGAGCTTCTCGTGGCGGTGGGCGAGGCGGCGCGCGAGCGCGGGACGGCGGTGGTGCTGGTGATCGACGAGATCCAGTATGTCGAGGAGGAGCAGCTCTCCGCGCTGATTTCGGCGCTGCACGGCGTGGCGCAGGAGCGGCTGCCGGTGACGATGGTGGCAGCCGGGCTGCCGCAGCTGCTCTCGCGCATGGGCCGGGCCAAGAGCTATTCCGAGCGCCTGTTCGAATATGTGCCGGTGGGCGCGCTCGACGCCGGCGCGGCGCGGGTTGCCATCACCCTCCCGATCGAGCGCGAGGGGGCGGCGATCGAGCCGCAGGCGGTTGCCGCGATCATCGCCGCGACCGAGGGCTATCCCTATTTCCTCCAGGAATGGGGCAAGCACAGCTGGGACATCGCGTTCGACGAGACGATCACGCTCCAGGATGTGGAGAATGCCGGCGTGATGGCGCTGGCCGAGCTCGATTCCTCCTTCTTCCGGGTCCGCTTCGACCGGCTCACCCCGACCGAGAAGCGCTACATCCGCGCCATGGCCGAGCTCGGGCCGGGCCCGCACCGCTCGGGCGACATCGCCGAGATGGTCGGCAAGCAGGTGACGCAGCTCGCGCCGATCCGCAACGCGCTGATGAAGAAGGGGATGCTCTATTCCCCCGCGCACGGGGACACGGCCTTCACCGTGCCGATGTTCGATGCCTTCATGCGCCGGATCATGCCCGACTGGCGCTGAGGCATTCCGTGGGCCCCGGGTGATGCGGCGGACCGGCCCGCTGCCGGGTCAGGCCGGCAGCATGCTCTGCGGCGGAGCGGACGCCGCCGGCCCAGGGGCCAGGTCGAGCGCGGGGCCGGGTGCGAGCCGGCGCGGCGCCGGCCGGTGCGAGACGAGGAGGAGCCCCGTTCCCGTCGCGGCGAGATGGGCCTCCAGCCGTGCCACCACCTCCGCCTCGGTGGCCGCGTCGAGCCCCTCGGTCGGCTCGTCGAGGAGGAGCCAGGGACGCCGCGCGAGCAGCGCGCGGGCAAGGGCGAGGCGCTTGGCCTCCCCGCCCGAAAGCCCCCGGCCGCCATCGCCGAGCAGCGCCCCGAGCCCGGCCGGCCGGGCCCGCACCACGGAATCGAGCGCGGCGATGCCAAGCGCCTCCCACATCTCGGCCTCGGTCACGCCCGGGCGCGCGAGCGCGAGGTTCTCGCCGATGGTGCCGGCCATCAGCATGGGCGCCTGCGGGGCGAGGGCGAAGAGCTCCGCCCGCCGGCAGGGCGCGAGCGCCCCGAGCGGAACGCCGGCAACGCGGGCCTCCACGCCCTCGCCGGCGCCGAGGCCGGCGAGCGCCAGGAGAAGCCGCGTCTTGCCGCTGCCGCTCGGCCCGGCGACGAGC
>JAJUHA010000053.1 GCA_029268145.1 Sphingomonadaceae bacterium
CCAGTCGCGGCGGTCGCCGGCGCGCCAGCCGTCGCGGTAGCCGGCCCGCCAGGCCGCCCGCTCGCGGCCGAAGCGGCGATCGTCCCAGCGCTCGGCGCGCAGGCCGGCGCGATAGCCGTCGCGATAGGCGCGCTCGTCGCGCCGGTCGCGCCGCCATTCGGCCCGGTCATCAAAGCGATCGTCCCACCGGTCCTCCCATCGTGCCTCGCGCCAGCCATGGGCCGGCGCCCAGCCCGGCGGGCCGGCGAGCGCGGGTGCCGCAAGGGCGGTGGCAAGCGCGGCGGCAAGGATCCTGGTCACACGCATGGTCACTCTCCTTCTCGACCGGGGAGGAGACTGCCCGATTCGCCCTGAACCCCCTGCAACGGCCTGTTCAGGAACGGGAAAGCCCGATCAGGATTCGGCCTGCTGCCTCGCCCGCGCCGCCTGGAAGGCCGGCCGCGCCTTCAGCGCCTCCCACCAGCCGCGGATGCGCGGCGAGACGTCGGCAATGAGCTCGAGGTTCTCGGCCAGCTGGAAGGCATAGCCGACCGCGATGTCGGCTGCGGTGAAGCGCCCGGCCACCAGGAAGGCGCGCCCGTCGGCGAGCTGGCGGTCGATCCACAGCGTCCGGCCGAGGAACCACTTGGCATAGTCGGCGGCCACCTTCGGCTGCCGCCGCTCCTCGGGCTCGAGCCGCGTGTAGCGCAGCACCAGCGTCTGCGGGAAGGTGAGCGTCGCGTCCGCCTGGTACATGAGGTTGAGGAAGGCGCCCCAGTCCGGCTCGTCCGGCTCGACCATCAGCGGCGTCGGCCCGTGGCGCGTGCCGAGCCAGTGGCAGATGGCGACCGACTCTGTCATCGCGACCTCGCCGTCGGTGAAGTAGGGGATGGTGCCCAGCGGGTTCACCTCGAGATAGGCGGGCTGTCGCCAGCGCGGCGGAAAGGGCAGCAGCTCGAGCTCGTAGGGAAGCCCCATTTCCTCGAGCATCCACAGCACGCGGAACGAGCGCGCCTCGGCGCAGTGCCAGAGCTTCATGGCGCAAGCCTCCTTCCCGGTCCTGCCCCTTGCCTAGCGGCACGCCGCGCGCCAATCACCTCCCGCATGGACCAGATCCGCATCCGCGGCGGCCTCCGCCTCGAGGGCCAGCTTTCCATCTCGGGAGCGAAGAACGCGGCGCTCGCGCTGATGCCCGCAGCGCTCCTCACCGACGAGCCGCTGACGCTCCGGAACCTGCCGCGCCTCGCCGACATCGACACCTGCGGCCATCTCCTCAACCAGCACGGCGTCTCGACGCATGTCCAGGGTGCGCGGCCCGACGAGTTCGGCCGGGTGATGACGCTGCGCGCCGGCCGGATCAGCTCGACGACCGCGCCCTACGACATCGTCAGGAAGATGCGCGCCTCGATCCTGGTGCTCGGGCCGCTGCTCGCCCGCGAGGGGGTCGCGACCGTCTCCCAGCCCGGCGGCTGCGCCATCGGCAACCGGCCCATCGATCTCCACCTGAAGGGCCTCGAGGCGCTGGGCGCCGAAATCGAGCTTGCCGCCGGCTATGTCCGCGCGCGGGCGCCGGGCGGGCTCCGTGGCGGGCGCATCACCTTCCCCACCGTCTCGGTCGGGGCGACCGAGAATGTGCTGATGGCCGCCGTGCTCGCCAGGGGGAGCAGCGTCATCGAGAATGCCGCGCGCGAGCCCGAAATCGTCGATCTCGCCCGCTGCCTCGTCGCCATGGGCGCGCGGATCTCCGGCATCGGCACCGAGCGGCTCGAGGTGGAGGGCGTGCCCCGCCTGCATGGCGCCACCTACCGCGTCATGCCCGACCGGATCGAGACCGGCTCCTACGCCTGCGCGGCTGCCATCACCGGGGGAGACGTGACCCTGCTTGGCGCCGAGCGCGAGACGATGGGCGCAACGATCACCGCCCTCGAGGACGCCGGCGTCGTTGTCACGGACGTGCCGGGGGGCCTGCGCGTCACCCGCGCCAACGGCCTCCACGGCGTCACGGTGCAGACCGCGCCCTACCCCGGCTTCCCGACCGACATGCAGGCCCAGCTCATGGCCCTGATGTGCGTCGCCGAGGGCGCCTCGCTCCTCACCGAGACCATCTTCGAGAACCGCTACATGCACGTCCCCGAACTGGCCCGCATGGGCGCCGACATCACGGTCAAGGGCCGCTCCGCCATGGTCCGCGGCGTGCCGAGGCTGACGGCCGCCCCGGTGATGGCGACCGACCTCCGGGCCTCGATGAGCCTCGTCATCGCCGGGCTTGCCGCCGAGGGCGAGACGGTGGTGCGCCGGGTCTATCACCTCGACCGCGGCTACGAGCGGCTGGAGGAGAAGCTGGCCGGCGTGGGCGCCGACATCGCCCGCGTTGCCGACGAGGGCTGAGCGCCATGCCGATGCGCCTCCACCTGAGGGCCGAGGATCTCGACGATGTGCCGGCGCTCTCGGCGCTGGCCCAGGATTTCGTCGCCCGCGCCGCCGACATCGGCTTCGACATGCGGGCCCGGCGCCTCGTGCTGCTCGGCAACCGCTTCTGCTGGGAGACCGGCCGGCCGATGCGCACCCGCACCGCCCTCGTCCTTTCCAGCCTGCTCAACGTCAAGCGCCGCAACTGGCCCGCGCAGGAGGAGACGATGATGGAGCTGCTCGCGATCGAGGCCGAGCCGGGCGAGGAGGCCGTGACGCTCCTCCTCCACTTCGCCGGCGGCGCTGCCATCCGCGCCAGGGCCGAATGCGTCGATCTGCTGCTCGACGATCTGGCCGAGCCGGTCCCCACACCGCGAAAGCCCGTCCACCGGGCCGGCCGATAGGCCGCGCCGGGCCGCATCGGGCCGCGTCAGGCCGCGTCGCCCTGCGCCTCCGGCCGGGCGGCGAGGAAGGCGGGATGGTCGGCAACTGCGGCCTCGACCGCGCGGATCCCCGGGAAGGGGCCGAGATCGACTCCGAACCGGCGGGCATTGCCCAGCTGGGGGACGATGACGAGATCGGCCAGCGTGATCGCCGCACCCAGCGCATGGGGCGCGGGCGCGATCATGGCCTCCACGGCCAGGAGCCCCTGGCGGATCGTGTCGTGCGCCCACTGCCGCGTCGCATCGGCCCCGGCCAGCGCCTCGACCCGCTTCAGCACGCCGAGATTCTGCACCGGGTGCAGATCGGCGGCGATGGCAAGCGCGACCGCGCGCGCCCGGGCCCGGCCGATAGGGTCGGCCGGCAGCAGCGGCGGCGCGGGGTGCGTCTCCTCCAGCCATTCGAGGATGGCCAGGCTCTGGGTCAGCACCGTGCCATCCGCCAGTTCGAGCGCGGGCACCAGGCCCTGCGGGTTCAGCGCCAGATAGTCCGGGTGGCGCTGGGCGCCCGCGCGCAGGTCGTGCGCTGCCGTCTCGAATGCCAGCCCCTTCAGGTGAAGCCCGATCCGCACCCGCCAGGTCGCCGTCGAGCGGAAATAGCCGTGAAGCCGCATGGCAGCCCCCTAGCGGCCGGCCTGCCCCGGCGCCAGCTGGGGATGGCGCCGGGCCCTAGTTGCGGATGGTCGGCCGCAGGATGTAGCGCCCGTTCTCGAAGGCGCCGAACAGCTGGCGCACCGCCGGGTGATGCACGGGCTCGGGCTGATCCTCCCGGACCAGGTTCTGCTGGCTCACATAGGCGATGTAGGCGCTCTCCTCATTCTCGGCGAGCAGGTGGTAGAAGGGCTGGTCCTTGCGCGGGCGGATCTCCTCGGGGATGGCCTGCCACCATTCCTCGGTGTTGGCGAACTCCGGGTCGACATCGAAGATGACGCCACGGAAGGGAAAGAGCCGGTGGCGCACCACGTCGCCGATGCCGAACCGGGCCTCGCGCACGGGCGGGCGGTCCGCGCGGGGAAGGGGGGGCATGTCGGTCCGGTCCTGTTCGTCCATTCGTCTCCCTGTTGCAGTGCGGAAGGCGCACCGCATCTGCCAATATATGTCGGGGATCCGGCCCGAAAAGGGGTCAGCCCGCCACGGGGGCCGAGCCCGCGGCATTCCCGGCATGCGCGCACAGGGAAAGGGGGGGGTGACCGGCCGGGCGGGCGGGGCCATGATGCCACCGGCGCGCACCTGCGCGCGCGGGAGCCCTGCGGATGGCCAATGCCGAAACCCTCTTCTCGCTCGCCAGCGCTGCAGCCCTCCTCGGCTGGGTCCTTCTCGCCGCCGCGGGCTTCCTGCGCGCGCGGGCGGCGCCGGTTCTTGCTGCCCGGCTGGTGGCGGCACTGCTCGCCGGCCTCTATGTCGCGCTCCTGGCCCGCGGGCTCGTCGCCGGCCCGGGCCTGCCCGAGGGCGCCGGCTTCTCGACGCTCGCCGGGGTCGAGGCACTGTTCTCCCGCCGCGAGGCCGTTCTCGGCGGCTGGATCCATTTCCTCGCCTTCGACCTGTTCGTCGGCAGCTGGGAGGCGGAGGACGCCGGCCGGCGAAAGCTGTCCGGCTGGCTCCTCCTTCCCTGCCTCGTCCTGACGCTGATGGCCGGCCCGGCCGGCCTCCTCCTCTACCTGCTGCTCGCCCTCGTCTGGCGGCAGCGGGCATGAGGCAAGGCTGGAGCGGGTAGCGGGAATCGAACCCGCGCGTTCAGCATGGGAGGCTGACAGGCTGCCACTACATCATACCCGCGTGGCCCGCCCCCGGTTAGGGGACGCGCGCCATGCGGGTCAAGCCGTGGTGGCGGCGGCGCGGGCGCGCCCGCGCAGGGCAAGGCCGATGAGACCGAAGCCCGAGACCATCATCCCCCAGGTCGCCGGCTCGGGCACGGTGCCCGGCGGCGGCGGCGGGGGCGGCAGCGGCCGGTCGAGGATCGGGAGGATCGGGGACGGAAGCGTCGGGCCCGGGCCGATGCTGGTCACCTGGTCGATGGGCGGCCGCGGCAGCATCGTCGGCCGGCCGAGCGGTTCGATCCCGGCAAGATCGGGCAGCAGGCCATGGCCGAGCGGCGCGACCACGACCGGGCAGTCGGGCAGCCTGGGCCTTGGCTGGGCGGCGACGCGGCGCGGCTTCGGCTTGGCCTTGGGCGCGCGCGCTTCGCGGTGCGACGGCGCCTTCACCGCCTGCACGGTCACCACCGATCCGGCGCCCATCCCGCCGGCCAGCAGCAGCACGCAGAAGTCCTTCAGTCCCATGATTCCGACAACTCATGTTCCGGGGCATCCCCGCCCCACGACCTCTACGGCACCTAGCCCCGGGACTTGCCTGTCCTCAAGGGCATTGCACAAACATTTACAATGACTTACGCGGATAAAGGTTAATGCCGGTCCCGTCGCGGCGGCACCTGCCGCTCAGCGCGGGCCGAACAGCGCCGTCCCGATCCGCACATGCGTCGCCCCCAGCGCGGCGGCGATGTCGCGGTCGCCCGTCATCCCCATGCTGAGAAGCGGCAGCCCGTGGCGCCGCGCCAGCTCAGCCAGCAGCGCGAGATAGGGCGCGGGCTCGCGGTCCGCCGGCGGAACGCACATCAGCCCCTCGACCTGCAGCCCGGCCGCCCGCGCCTCGGCCAGGAGATCGGGAAGCCCGGCGATCGCCACGCCCCCCTTCTGCGGCTCGTCGCCGATGTTGACCTGGGCGAACAGCCGGGGCTGGCGGCCGGCCTTCCGCACCGCCGTGGCGAGCGCCGCCACCAGCGAGGACCGGTCGAGCGCGTGGATCGCATCGAACAGGGCAACGGCCGCGGCCGCCTTGTTCGACTGCAGCCGGCCGACGAGATGCAGCTCGACATCGGGCCATTCGGCCTTCAGCGCCGGCCACTTGGCCTCGGCCTCCTGCACCCGGTTCTCGCCGAACACCCGGTGGCCGGCGGCAAGAAAGGGCCGGATCGCCTCGGCGGGGATGGTCTTGGCAACGGCGACGATCGTCGGCGGCGGGTGGCCGCCGCGCGCCGCGGCCGCGGCAAGCTCCTCCCGGAGTGCCGCGAGGCGCGCGGCCGGCGGTCCCTCGAGCGCGGGCGGCTGGGGTGCTGTCGCCTTCTTCACCGCGCCCGCCTAGAGCGCCAGGCCATGCCCCGGCAACCGCGCTCCCGGCTCCCCGCGCTGTGGCTGATGACCGACGAACGGCTCGGCGACCGGCTGCTGCCCGCCATTGCCGCCCTGCCCCGGGGCAGCGGGATCGTCTTCCGCCACTATCACCTCCCCCCGGACGCGCGGCTGGCGCTCCTCCTGCGTGTCGCCGCCGCGGCGCGGCGATCCGGCCATCTGCTCCTCGTCGCCGCGCCTCCCGCCGGGCTTGCGGCGGGCCTTGCAGGCGCCAGCCTGGGGATCGCCGGGCAGCACCTCCCCTCGCGCGTCCGCCGCCTGCCCCTGCCGCGGCCGCCCGTCCTCACGGCCGCGGTCCATTCGCTCCGCGAGCGCGCCCGCGCCGGCGCGCTTGGCGCCGACCTGCTGTTCGTCTCGCCGGTGTTCGCCACGGCCTCCCACCCGGGGGCCCGGCCGCTCGGCGCCCATGGTCTCGCCCGGCTGGCCGCCCGGGCGCCCGCCCCCGTGGTCGCGCTGGGCGGCATGACCGAGGCGCGCTTCCGGCGGCTGCACGCGGCACGCCGGCTCCACGGCCATGCCGCAATCGACAGTCTCTCGGGCACGGGCCTTCGCCGTGCGCGCGCTCAGAAGGCGAGCGCGCCGCCCAGATAGACCCGCTCTTCCTCGCGCTTCGGCTCGAGCAGGCCGGCACCCGGCGGCGCCGTGCGGTAGCGCACGCCGCCGGTGACGGCGAAGGAGCGGGACAGGCTGACCGCGCCCGCCGCCTCGAGCCCGTAGCGCTCGCCGGCCTGCAGCCCGGCCAGCGGCGCCGCCGGGCCGCGCTCGGCCGAGGCGACGATCCCGGTCCGCCAGCGGCGCCCGCCGTAGGAGAGGCCGACATCCACCTCCTGCCGCGGCGCAAGACCATTGCCCGGGGTCACGCGGTCCACGCCGCCCGAAAGCGAGAAGCGCTGCCAGCCGAGCGCCATGTCGACGCTGTAGCCGGCCGGCCCGGCGGCCGGATTGCTGCTCGCGGCGAGCACGGTGCGCAGCGCCGGCGACGCAGCCTCGGCGGTTGCCGCCACCGGCCGCGCGACCACGCCGACCGTCACCGGCCGCCGGCCGTCGGCTGCGCCCGACGGCGTGAAGCGGAAGCTGCGCTCGGGGCCGACCACGGCGCCCGGCGTGCGCGCCGACACGCCCCCCCTGCCGGCGGACTCGCGCGAGAGGGTGAAGCTGAACCGGCCGAGATCGAGCGGCTGCACGGCAAGGGCAGGGGCATCGGTGCGGAGCCGGAGCCCCTGCGCCGCGCCCTCGGCCGGCTTGCGCGGCGAGGCCGCGGTGCCGCTTGCATGCGCTGCGGGCGCGGCAAGCAGCATGGCGAGAAGGGCGGCCGCTGCCGCCATCCGCCCTGCCCTGCCCGAGTCGCGCACGCTTTCCATCCTGCCGTCCTACTGCACCCGGGGCCGAAGTCCCACCTCCTGTCGACGCCAGGGGACATTCCGCCGCATTGCCGCCCGGATTCGGGTTCCGCTGTGGCGAGGCTGCAACGACCCCACCCGGACGATTCGCCGGCGCCTGCGATACGATGCTGGCATGAACGAACGATGATGGGTATGCGCACGCGGCGCTGGTCCAGCAGGGCCGGGGCCGGCCCGGCGACCCGGTGCCGGGGCGGTCGCGGGTGCCGGAGCGCCTGCGGGCGTCAGCGCAGCGACGGCCGGCGCATCGGGCGGCAGAGCAAGGGAGTGCAGGCTTGAACGTTCGCAACACGACGCCGGCCACGGCATCCGGGGCGCATTCGGGCAAGGCGGCCCGGACAGCGGTGCCCCTCGCCCTCGCCCTTGCCCTGTCGCTCGGCCTCGTCGCCGGGTGCAGGCGGGGCGAGCGGCCCGAGCCCGCCGCCGCCCGGCCCGAGATCACCAGCATCGGGGTCAACAGCTGGCTGTGGCAGGCGGCGCTCGCCACGCTGAAGTTCATGCCGATGGCAACCGTTGACTCCGCCGGGGGGGTGATCGTCACCGACTGGTACCAGAACCCGAACCAGCCCGACGAGCGGATGAAGGTGCAGGTCTTCATCCTCGATGCCGCACTCCGGGCCGACGCGCTCCAGGTCTCGGCCACCCGCCAGGTGCGCCGCGGCAGCGAATGGGTCCAGGCGCCGGTCCGCGCCGGCACGGTGCAGCGCCTCGAGGAGATCATCCTCGAGCGCGCCCGCAACCTGCGCCAGGCCGCCGTCGCCCCGCGCTGAGGCCGCGCATGGATGCACCCATGACCTCCGGGTCCGCCGCGGCCGGCACATCCGGCCCGGCGGCGGACGCCTTCGTCCCCGCCGAGGCCGACGCGCGCTGGCAGCGCGTCTGGGAGGAGCGGCAGACCTTCCGCGCCCCCCATGCGCCCAGCGGCCGGCCGCGCACCATGGTGCTCGAGATGTTCCCCTATCCGTCGGGGCGCATCCACATGGGCCATGTCCGCAACTACACCATGGGGGATGTTCTGGCCCGGGTGCGGCGGATGCAGGGCCATGATGTGCTCCACCCCCTGGGCTGGGACGCCTTCGGCCTTCCGGCCGAGAACGCCGCGATCGAGCGCGGCGTCCACCCCGAGCAGTGGACCCGGGCCAACATCGCGGCCATGCGCGCCCAGCTGAAGCGCCTGGGCCTTGCCATCGACTGGAGCCGCGAGCTCGCCACCTGCGATCCCGACTATTACGGCCACGAGCAGGCCCTGTTCCTCGACCTGCTCGAGGCCGGGCTCGTCACCCGCCGCGAGGCCGACGTGAACTGGGACCCGGTCGACCAGACGGTCCTTGCCAACGAGCAGGTGATCGACGGCCGCGGCTGGCGCTCGGGCGCCCCGGTCGAGCGGCGCAAGCTGACGCAGTGGTTCCTGAAGATCACCGACTTCGCCGACGAGCTGGAGGCCGCGCTCGCCACGCTTTCGGGCTGGCCGGAGAAGGTCCGCCTCATGCAGGAGAACTGGATCGGCAAGTCGCGGGGCCTGCAGTTCCGCTTCGACCTCGCCGACCCGCGCGCAGGCCTCCCTTCCGGCTTCGACGTCTTCACGACCCGGCCCGACACGCTCTTCGGCGCAAGCTTCGCCGCGGTTGCCGCCGATCATCCGCTCGCGGCCGCGCTCGCCCGGGAAGACCCGGCGCTTGCCGCCTTCATCGCCGAATGCCGGCGCACGGGAACCTCGGCCGCCGCGACCGAGACCGCCGAGAAGCGCGGCTTCGACACCGGCCTTGCCGTCATCCACCCGCTCGACCCGACGCGGCGCCTGCCCCTCTTCGTCGCCAACTTCGTCCTCATGGACTATGGCACCGGCGCCATCTTCGGCTGCCCCGCGCACGACCAGCGCGACCTCGACTTTGCCCGCCGCTACATGCTCCCCGTCGTCCGGGTGGTCGCCGCTCCCGGCGACGAGGCGGCACCCATCGGCGACGAGGCCTATGCGGGCCCCGGCCGGCTGGTGAACTCCGGCTTCCTCGACGGGCTGGAGGTGGAGGAGGCCAAGGCCGCCGTCATCGCCCGCGCCGAGGCCGAGGGCTGGGGCACGGGCACCACCGTCTACCGGCTGCGCGACTGGGGAGTCTCGCGCCAGCGCTACTGGGGAACCCCCATCCCCGTCATCCACTGCCCGGCCTGCGGCGTCGTGCCGGTCCCGCGGGACCAGCTCCCCGTGACGCTTCCCGCCGACGTCCGCTTCGACCGGCCGGGCAAGCTGCTCGACCTCCACCCCAGCTGGAAGCATGTGCCCTGCCCGCGCTGCGGCCAGCCCGCCGAGCGCGACACCGACACGCTCGACACCTTCGTCGATTCCTCCTGGTACTTCCTCCGCTTCGCCGGCCCGTCCGGGGACGCACCGTTCGACCGCGCGGAGGCCGAGAGCTGGCTTCCCGTCGCCCAGTATATCGGCGGGATCGAGCATGCGATCCTCCACCTGCTCTACGCCCGCTTCTTCACCCGCGCCCTCCACCGCATCGGCCGGATCGGCTTCGCCGAGCCCTTCGCCGGCCTCTTCACCCAGGGCATGGTGACGCACGAGACCTTCCGCGACGCCAGCGGCCAGTGGCTCGAGCCTGCCGCCGTCGAGCGCCGGGGGGACCAGTGGGTCGTCGCCGCGACCGGTGCTCCCGCCATCCCCGGCCGAGCCGAGAAGATGTCGAAGTCGAAGAAGAATGTCGTCGATCCCGACGCCATCATCGACCGCTTCGGCGCCGATGCGGTGCGCTGGTTCATGCTCTCCGACAGTCCGCCCGAGCGCGACCTCGCCTGGTCGCTCGGCGGAATCGAGGGCGCCAGCCGCTTCGTCCACCGGCTCTGGCGAATCGCCCGCCTCGCCACAGAGGCGGCGGAGGGCGAGGACATGGCGCTGCGCCGCCTCGCCCACAGGACCGTCCATGGCATCACCGCCGACATCGAGCGGCTCCAGTTCAACAAGGCCGTCGCCCGCGCCCACGAGCTTGCCAACGCGATCGAGAAGGCCGGGCCCTCGGCCGACCGGGCGTTCGCCGCGCGCAGCCTGCTGCTGCTCGTCGCCCCCATGGTCCCCCATGTCGCCGAGGAGGCCTGGGCCCGGCTCGGCGAGACGGGGCTCATCGCCGATGCGCCGTGGCCGGTTGCCGACCCGGCGCTCCTCGTCGACGACGAGGTCACGCTCGCCATCCAGGTCAACGGCAGGCTCCGGGACACGCTGACCGTCCCGCGCGGGCTCGACCGTGCCGAACTGGAGCGCCGCGCCCGCGCCAGCCCCGGCGCCCAGCGCGCGCTCGCCGGCCGCGCGCCGAGGAAGGTCGTCGTCGTGCCCGACCGCCTCGTCAACCTGGTCGGCTGATGCGGCGGACCGCCCTTCTCGTCGCCGCGGCGGGGCTGCTGTCCGCCTGCCAGCTCCAGCCGGTCTATTCCGCCTCCTCGGGGGCCGCCGCCGCCGGCCTGCTCGGCGGAGTCGAGGTGGCGCCCATCCCCGAGCGCACCGGCTTCCTGGTGCGCGACGAGCTCGTGACCCGGCTCGAGACCGGCCGAGGCGCGGCCGCGCCCCGCTACCGCCTGAACGTGGTGCTCGACGACCGCATCGAGGGCTTCGGCGTGCGCGGCGACAACTCGATCGTCCGCGAGCGGCGCACGCTCCGGGCGCGCTACACCCTGACCGACCTCGAGAGCGGCCGGCCGGTGCTCGAGGCCGTCGCCGGCGCCGACGCCGGGATCGACGTCGTCTCCTCCGAATATGCCGTGGTCGCCGCCGAAGTGACCGCGAGCGAGCGGCTGGCCGAGGCGATCGCCGACCAGATCGTCGGCCGGCTCGCCATCTTCGCCCGCCGCGGCAGCTGAGCGTGCCGGCCCGGCAGCTCGCGCCATGCTGCTGAAGCGGCAGGCCTTTCTCGCGGCGCTGAAGCAGCCGGACGGGGCGGTCAGGCTGTGGCTCGCCTGCGGCCGCGACGAGGCCGGAGCAGCCGAGCTGGCCCGGCTTGCCCGGCTGGCGCTGGCTAAGGGCGCGCCCGATGCCGTGGTCCGGCTCGATCCGGCCGCGCTCGAGGCCGACCCGGGCCGCCTCGCCGACGCCGCCGCGGCCATGTCCCTGTTCGGCGATCGCCAGGTGATCCGGGTCGACGGCGCGACCGACCGCATCACCGAGGCCGTCCGCCTCCTCCTCGACGCCCCGGCCACGGCCAGCCCGGTGGTCGCCGCCGCCGGCGACCTCGCCAAATCCTCGCCGCTCCTCGCGCTCGCAACAGGCCACCCGCTCGCCCGCGCCGTCCAGGCCTGGCCGCCCGAGGCCGGCGAGTGGCGCCAGCTCGTCGCGGCCGCGGCGCGCGCTGCCGGCCTGCGGCTCGCGCAGGGGCAGGATTCGGCGCTGTGGGCCGCAGCCCATGGCGACCCCCAGATCCTCGCCCGCGAGATCGAGAAGCTCGCGACGGCAGCCGACGCCAGCCCGGCCGCGCCGCGCGACGTGCCCGACGCGCTGTTCGCCGCGCTCGTCGGCGGCGGCGAGGCCGAGAGCATCGACCGGCTCGTCGCTGCCCTCCTCCGCAGCGATGGCCGCGCGCTCGACCGCGAGCTTGCCGCCCACGGCACCGGGAGCGGCATTCCGCTGCTGCGCGCCGCGGCCCGGCGGCTCCTCCTCCTGAAGGCGCTGCGGCGCGCGGTGGACGATGGCGCCAGCCCGCGCGCCGCGGTCGAGGCCCGCCGCCCCCGGTCTTCCCGCTTGCGCTGCGCGCCGAACTCGCCGAGGCGCTGCCGCG
>JAJUHA010000054.1 GCA_029268145.1 Sphingomonadaceae bacterium
GCCAAGGCAGCCCGCCACGCAGCAAATAAAGGATCGCCTCGATGATCCGCCGCAGCGGCCATTTGCGCGGTCGCCCTACACGGCAAGGCGCCGGAAGGAACGGCTCCAGCACTGCCCATTCCGCATCGGTCAAATCGCTTGGCAAAGCCAGGTCGGCACGGACATACTGCGCCCGGGTGGTGTCAGTCCACATCGTTGAACTCCGGAAGTTTGTTGCAAAACCTCAGAATCAGCGACTTGGGCTCGCGTCAAGCTAACCCGCTGACACCACTCAACTTAATTCCGGATCAGGCTCTCAGAGATTCCCGAGTGACGGACAATTGCTCGATCTGAAGGTCTCCGGTGGAAGTCTGGAGGTTTCGCATCAGGTAACCCTTCGCGAAATCGCCAGTCGGTAAATCAGTCACCACAAAGTGCCGATCACGCAGGTCATTCCACCGGAGCGCCTTCTGATCGGCGAGTGGGTCGCCGTCCGGCAATGCCACGTACACGGGCTCAGCCCACAAATGCGTCACGTCAAAGCCCTTCCCGGGCGATGCTTCGGCGACGACACCGACATCAAGCTGCCCCCGCCGCACGGCCGCGATGAGTTCGGGACAGCTGCCCTCGCTGAACCGCAGCTTGACCCCCGGGCGGTCACCCCGAAAGGCCCCGAAGAGCTCAGACAGAAAGCCCATGGTCAGAGGCCCAAACACGCCGATCCGAAGATGCCGTCCTCTGTTCGCCACCGTTCTTGCGCCGTCGAGCGCCGATCCGATCTGGCGCGCCCCAAGGGCGGCCTGATTCAGAAATTGTTTGCCGATGTCTGTCAGGTCGACGCCGGCAGGATGACGGCGGAACAGCTGTGCGCCGATCTCATCCTCGACATACCGGATGCGGCGGCTGATCGCCGACTGCTCGACGCCGAGATCTTGCGCCGCGCGCCGGAAGCTGTCGCTTTCCGCAGCAGCGATGATGTAACGCACATGGCGTAGCTCGATCTTCGATCTCGGCACGATGGTTCCCCATGATGCAAAGGTCTTTGCAAACGTAGCCCCGTCAGCCCCCGAGAACTGTTCCGATCAGATTATGGGTCTTCTCCGTCTCCTCGCTACCGCCGCCCACGAAATCCTTAAGTGTCACACATTCGACTGTTGATACGTCGCTAGCGGACTTCCGGATCGCATCTCGCTGGTGCAAGCAGTGAATGGCGCGTGATCTGAACAGCGCAATTACGGCGCGGAACGCGTGCGGCGAGTCGTGCAGATTCTGTGGGCTGACGGATGTCCGGCTGCGCTGTCAGGACTGAAAATGACCCGCCGATTTCTACGCCAGAGCCCGAAATTGCCGCACGCCGCTTGGGAGGGACTTCCGGCATCGGCACCTATCGTTCTCAATCGCCAGCGACAGCCGCTAAGGAGATTGGGTATGGGTCAGAGCGAGCCTCTGGAGATCAGGAAGACCATCCGGCGGCACCAACTGCGCGAGATGGTGCCCTTAGCCGACAGCACAATCTACGAGATGGAGCAGCGCGGCGAATTCCCACGCCGCTTCGCGCTGTCGCCGCGCTGCATCGTCTGGGACCTCGCCGAGGTCCACGCCTGGTTGCTGGCACGGCGCGCGAAGCCAATCCCTCGCGCACAGCATCCCGACGTCACCAAGCGCAAATCCCGCCCAGTCAAAGGGCAGGATCGAGCGCGATAGACGGCATGACTGTCGGCAGCAGCGTCGGAACATACTTCCGCCCCTCGACCCAAGCATCGACGGTGTCGGCCCATTCCTGCATCATGTGGCGACGCTGAACCTCGTATTCGGCCTTGTTGTAGACGCCGCGTGATGAACGCCCGTCCTCGTGCGCCAGGCACTTTTCGATCCAGTCGCGGTTGAAGCCCAACTCATTGAGCAGCGTCGAGCCCGTGCGGCGCAGGTCATGCACGGTGAACGGCTCCAGCGGCAGCCCCTCCTTCTTGGCCTGTTCGACGACAGCGTAGGTGACCCGGTTGAAGGACGCCCGCGACATCGGCGCATCCGCATCGTAGCGGGACGGCAGCACATACCTTGAATTGCCGGCGCAGGTCTTGAGCGCGATCATGATGTCGAGGGTCTGCCGGCACGGAAAGCCATTGTCCGGCTGCGAACGCTTCATGCGTTCCTGAAGGATCGTCCAGACGGCATGTTCGGAAACGACCCCATCCCGGACTGCGTCCTCCCGCTCGCCCTTCCGGACCATGGTGAGGAGATAGAGCTTCATGCCGAGGCGGATCGTCGGCAGCGTCGCGACACGCTCGAGCTGCTTGAGCATGATGCGGATCTCGGTGGGCGACAGCGCCCGGTCTCTTGCTGTGAAGGTGGCAATCGAAGCCGGGCCCGCATCATCGGCCGGGTTTGCGACCCTTTCGCCGTGGAGAATGGTGAATGCGCAGATCTGCTTCTGGAAACCGAGCAGATGGATGACCGGCGCGGACGCGCCCCGTTCGACGATCCTGGCGCAGTGGGCGCGGAGGTCATCAGGCGTGATCTCGGTCAGCAAACGGTTCCGCCAGACGGGCTTGAATTCACGCCTGAAAATGGCGCGGCGCATGGCGTGCGTGCTGTCGGGTTACCCCATGGGCCTCCTCGTGAAACAAGGACTTGTGCGCGGCCTCAGAAGGCATCCAGCGGAGAACTGACCTCATCACATCGCCCCTGGGCCAGGAAAGGTGCCAACCTCGGCCTCGTTCGGCCTGACGGCGCTTTCGACTTTCCGGATGACCACCGGCGGGCGGGTCCGTCACCAGACATGACAGACGTGTTCTCTGCCCACCGATAGACTTCGATCGGCTATGGATTCACAATCCTTGTCTTTCAGCGGGTTAGAGCGTGTTCCGGCGCAGTTTCGGATACCCCCGGATGAACAGAAATCATTCCCACTCGATCGTGCCGGGGGGCTTGGAGGTGATGTCGTAGACGACCCGGTTGATGCCGCGGACCTCGTTGACAATCCGCGTGGCCACCGCCGAAAGGAAGGCCGGGTCGAAGGGGTAGCAGTCCGCCGTCATGCCATCGACCGACGTGACGGCGCGCAGCGCCAGTGCGCGATCATAGGTGCGGCCGTCGCCCATCACGCCGACCGTGCGCACCGGCAGCAGCACCGCGAAGGCCTGCCAGATCGCATCATAGAGGCCGGCGTTCCGGATTTCCTCGATGAAGATCGCATCGGCCTCGCGGAGCAGGTCGCAATCCTCCCGGGTCACTTCGCCCGGGATGCGGATGGCAAGCCCCGGGCCGGGGAAGGGGTGGCGGCCGACGAAGGCGTCCGGCAGGCCCAGCTCGCGGCCGAGCGCGCGCACCTCGTCCTTGAACAGTTCGCGCAGCGGCTCGACGAGCCGGAGGTTCATCCGCTCGGGAAGCCCGCCGACATTGTGGTGCGACTTGATGGTGACCGAAGGCCCGCCGGTGAAGGAGACGCTCTCGATGACATCGGGGTAGAGCGTGCCCTGGGCGAGGAAGTCGGCGCCGCCCAGCCGGCCCGCCTCCTCCTCGAACACGTCGATGAAGGTGGCGCCGATCGCCTTGCGCTTGGCCTCCGGGTCGGTCGTGCCGGCGAGCGCGGCAAGGAAGCGCGCCTGCGCGTCCACCGCGACCAGCGGGATGTTGTAATGGTCGCGGAACAGGCGGACCACCTCGGCCGCCTCCCCCTTGCGCAGGAGGCCATGGTCGACGAAGACGCAGGTGAGGCGCTCGCCGATCGCCTCGTGGATGAGGACGGCGGCAACCGCCGAATCGACTCCGCCCGAGAGCCCGCAGATCACCCGGCCATCGCCCACCTGGGCGCGTATGTCGGCGATCTTCGTCGCCCGGAAGCCAGCCATGGTCCAGTCCCCGGCCGCGCCGCAGATGGCGTGCACGAAGCGGGCGATGAGCCGTGCGCCATCGGGCGTGTGGACGACCTCCGGGTGGAACTGGGTGGCGTAGATCCGCCGCGCCTCGTCGGCGATGAGGGCAAAGGGCGCCCCTTCCGAGCGGGCGAGCACGGCGAAGCCCTCGGGAAGCGCCACGACGCGGTCGCCGTGGCTCATCCACACCTGGTGGCGGCTGCCGGGCGCCCAGAGGCCCTCGAGCAGGGGCGAGCTGGCCACCACCTCGACATGGGCCCGACCGAACTCGCGGGCATGGCCCTGCTCCACCCGGCCGCCGAGCGCTGCCACCAGCGCCTGCTGGCCGTAGCAGATGCCGAGCACCGGCACGCCGGCTTCGAGGACCTGCGGCGGCAGCGCCGGGGCCTCGGCCTCGGTCACGCTCGCCGGCCCGCCGGAGAGGATGATGCCCCGGGGCCGCAGCCGCTCCAGCCCTTCGGCCGCCCGGTGGAACGGCACCACCTCGCAGTAGACGCGCGCCTCGCGGACCCGCCGGGCGATGAGCTGGGTGACCTGGCTGCCGAAGTCGAGGATGAGGATCGAGTCCATCGCGAGCGCCTAGCCGCCCGGCTCAGCCGGCGGAAGGGGCCAGCCCCGCCAGCCGCGCGCGCCAGTGCGCGGGAAGCGCGACCGGGCGGCGGGTCTCCCGGTCGACATGGACATGGACGAAATGGCCCTCCGCGGCGGCCTCCTGCCCGCCTTCCGGGAAGAGGCCGACATGCCAGGTCACCGAGGACTGGCCGATGCGGGCGACCGCGATCCCGGCCTCGACCCGCTGCGGAAAGGCGACGCTCGCGGCATAGCGGCAGCCGGTCTCGACGACGAGGCCGATGATCCGGCCGGCGTGGATGTCGAGCAGGCCGGCCTCGACCAGCCAGGCGTTCACTGCCGTGTCGAACCAGCTGTAGTAGACCACGTTGTTCACATGGCCGTAGACGTCATTGTCCATCCAGCGGGTGGGGATGATGCGCCAGGCGCGGTAGTGCGCGCGGGGTCGAAGTGGCGCGCGATCACTCACAGGGCGGCTTCGTAAAGACGCCGGGCGTCCGCTTCGCCGATGGGCACCGGATTGTTGACGAGAAGCCGCTGCTGCTTCTGGCTCTCCGCCGCGAGCAGCGGAAGGTCCCTCGCCGTCACGCCCACGTCGCGCAGGCGGAGCGGAAGCCCGGTCGCCCGGCAGAGGTCGGCGAGACGGTCGATGAAGGCGCGTGCCCGCTGCATCGTGCCGGTGGCCGCATGGCCGGGGGCGAGGCAGTCGAGAAGCTCGGCATAGAGCGGCGCGGCAGCCGCCAGGTTGTGGCCGAGGACGGGGGCCAGCATCAGCGCGTTGGAATGGCCGTGGGGCACGTGGAAATGGCCGCCGAGCGGATAGGCAAGGGCATGCACGCCGCCGACGGGCGCATTGGCGAAGGCAACTCCGGCCAGATGGCTGCCGAGCAGCATGGCCGCGCGGGCGTCGGCATCCGCCGGGCTGGCGCAGGCGCGCAGCAGGTTCGCGCCGAGCAGCCGCAGCGCCTCGCGCGCCAGCGCGTCCGAGATGGGGTTCTTGAGCCGCGCCGAGGTATAGGCCTCGATCGCGTGGACCATGGCGTCGATCCCGGTCGCCGCGGTCACATGGACGGGAAGTCCCAGCGTCAGCCCGGCATCGAGCACGGCGACATCGGCCAGCATCAGCGGCGAAACGGCCCCCTTCTTCTCCGCGCCGCCGACGGTGATGATGGCGATACCGGTCGCTTCCGAGCCCGTGCCGGCCGTCGTCGGGACGAGGACGAGCGGCAGGCGCGGCCCCCGTGCCCGATCGACTCCATAGACATCGGCCACGGCCTCGCCCGACCCGAGGAGGAGGGCCGCGAGCTTGGCCACGTCCATCGGCGAGCCGCCGCCGAACCCGACGACGGAGGCGGCCCCGCCCTCGCGGCCGGCCGCGACCGCGGCAAGGACGGTCGCCTCGCTCGGGTCGGCTTCGACCTCGCTGAAAATGATGAGGTCATGACCGGCGCGGCGCAGCGCGGCAAGGCAGGGCCGGGCCAGCCCGAGCCCGAGCAGATGGGCGTCGGTCACGAACAGGACCGGACCCGGCGGCAGCATGTCGGCGAGCCCTTCAGCGGCACCCGCCCCGGCGACGACGCGGGGCCCGTAGCGGAAGCGGAACTCCATGCCCGCAGCCTTTGGCGCGGGGCTCCGGCCGGTCAAGCCCGTGCCGAAGGCGCCCTGGTCAGGCCGCGGCCTCCGCCTGCTCGACCGGGCCCGAATCCTGGCCGCGGGCTGCCGGGTCGCGGTCGACGAACTCGATGACCGCCATGGCCGCCTGGTCGGAGGCGCGGAAGCCGGCCTTGAGGACCCGCGTGTAGCCGCCGGGCCGGTCGGCGTAGCGCGGCGCGATCACGTCGAACAGCTTCCTGAGCTGCGCCTCGTCCATCAGGCGGGCCTGGGCGAGCCGGCGGTTGGACAGCCCGCCGCGCTTGGCGAGCGTCACCAGCTTCTCGGTGTAGGGGCGAAGCTCGCGCGCCTTGGCGAGCGTCGTCATGATCTGCTCGTGCTTGATGAGCGCTGCCGCCATGTTCCTGAGCATGGCGGTGCGATGGGCCGTGGTGCGGCCAAGCTTCCGGTGGGCGTGCCTGTGACGCATGTTCCGCTCCGTTCGTCATGGAGGCCGTGCCCGTTCGGGTCAGGATCCTCCAGCCACGCCCCCTCCAAGTCCCCGGGAGCGCCGTGGGGGCGGGGCGGCCGCGCGCGGCCGCCCCTCGTCTCAGAATTCCTGCTCGAGCTTCTTGGCCAGCTCCTCGATGTTCTCCGGCGGCCAGCCGGGGATTTCCATGCCGAGGCGAAGGCCCATCGACTGGAGCACTTCCTTGATCTCGTTCAGCGACTTGCGGCCGAAGTTGGGGGTGCGGAGCATCTCCGGCTCCGACTTCTGGACCAGGTCGCCGATGTAGATGATGTTGTCGTTCTTGAGGCAGTTGGCCGACCGGACCGACAGCTCGAGCTCGTCCACCTTCTTCAGGAGGTTGCGGTTCATGAGGATGTCGGTCGGCTGCTCGGCGGGGACGCCCGGAACCATCGCGACCGGCGCCGGGCGGACCGCCGGTTCCTCGAAGTTGACGAACAGCTGGAGCTGATCCTGGAGGATGCGGGCCGCATAGCCCACCGCATCGTCCGGAGAGACCGAGCCATCGGTCTCGACGGTCAGCGTCAGCTTGTCATAGTCCAGCTCCTGGCCGACCCGGGTGTTCTCCACCTTGTAGGCCACCTGGCGGACCGGCGAGTAGATGGCATCGACCGGAATGAGGCCGATCGGCGCGTCGGCCGGGCGGTTGGCAGCCGCCGGCACATAGCCCTTGCCGGTCTGGACCGTCAGCTCCATGTTGAAGGTCGCGCCCTCGTCGAGCGTGCAGATGACGAGGTCGGGGTTGGCGATCTCGATGTCGCCGCTGGTCGCGATCTTGCCCGCGGTGACCGGCCCGGGCCCGGTGGCCGAGAGCGACAGCCGCTTGGGCTGGTCGCCCTGCATCTTCACGACGATCTGCTTCACGTTGAGGACGATGTCGGTCACGTCCTCGCGCACGCCGGGGAGCGAGGAGAATTCGTGCAGCGCGCCGTCGATCCGGATCGCCGTCACCGCCGCGCCCTGGAGGCTCGAGAGCAGCACGCGCCGGAGCGCATTGCCCAGCGTCAGCCCGAAGCCCCGCTCGAGCGGCTCGGCGACGAAGGCCTTGCGGTTGGGGGTCCCCGTCGGCCGCACGTCGAGCCCGAGGGGCTTCTTCAGTTCCTGCCAGTTCTTTGCGAAAGCTGCCACCACGCCCGTTTCACCTTTCCTCTCGGCCCGCGGGGCGGGCCGAATGTCCTTCCGTCACCACCGGGCCGGGCACGCGCCCGGCCCCCGGGTCAGACGCGCCGCCGCTTGGGCGGCCGCACGCCATTGTGGGGAATCGCCGTCACGTCGCGGATCGACGTGATCTGGAAGCCGACGGCCTGCAGCGCGCGCAGGGCCGATTCCCGGCCCGAGCCGGGGCCCTTCACTTCCACCTCTAGCGTGCGCACGCCATGCTCGGCGGCCTTCTTGCCGGCATCCTCGGCCGCCACCTGCGCTGCATAGGGGGTCGACTTCCGGCTGCCCTTGAACCCCATGGTCCCGGCCGACGACCAGGCGATGGTGTTGCCCTGGGCGTCGGTGATGGTGATCATGGTGTTGTTGAAGCTGGCGTTCACATGGGCGACGCCCGACGTGATGTTCTTGCGCTCGCGGCGCTTCAGGCGCTGGGGTTCGCGTGCCATTACTTCTTCTTCCCTGCGATCGGCTTGGCCTTGCCCTTGCGCGTGCGGGCGTTGGTGTGGGTGCGCTGGCCGCGCACCGGAAGGCCCTTGCGGTGCCTGAGGCCGCGGTAGCTGGCGAGGTCCATCAGGCGCTTGATGTTCATCGCCACCTCGCGGCGAAGATCACCCTCCACCAGATAGTCGCGGTCGATGGTCTCGCGGATGGCGAGCACCTCGGCGTCGGTCAGATCCTGGACCCGCCGCTCGGAGGGAATGTCGAGCTTGGCGGTGATCTCCTTCGCCTTGGTGCGGCCGATCCCGTGAATGTAGGTGAGCGCGATCTCCACGCGCTTGTTGGTGGGGATGTTGACCCCTG
Source organism: Sphingomonadaceae bacterium (assembly GCA_029268145.1). Lineage (GTDB taxonomy): Bacteria > Pseudomonadota > Alphaproteobacteria > Sphingomonadales > Sphingomonadaceae > Thermaurantiacus. The sequence continues at coordinate 8,506 of JAJUHA010000054.1, forward strand.
CAATCCGTGCCACAAACTGCTCCTGCTCCACGAGGGCCCTGGGCGAGGCACCTCATCTCACTGCGCCGTGCCGAACCGCGTGGCCAGGCCCCGAGGGGCAGACGCCCTTTGCATCGGGAAGAGTCGGCGCGCGCGGGAATCGGAACGCGACGCGGTAGGAAGCAGCCACGCTCCTGTCAAGCCAAAAACAGGAATCGCGACTTCCGGGCCGGGTCAGGCCGGAAGCAGCGCCGCCACCTCGCGCGCGACATCGTCCATCGGCGCCATTCCGTCAACCCGGGCAACCAGGCCGCGCGCCTCGTAGACCGGCAGGATGGGCGCGGTCTTGGCACGATACTCGGCCATCCGGGTCCGCACCGTCGCCTCATTGTCGTCGGCCCGGCGCCTGAACTCGGTGCCGCCGCAGCGATCGCACTGGCCCTCGACGCGCGGCCGCTTGTGGCGATCATGATAGCCTTCGCCGCACCGGGCGCAGGTGAAGCGGCCGGTGATCCGGTCGACAAGGGCGTCCTCGTCCACCTCGAGCTCGATCACCCGGTCGAGGTGACGGCCGTGCGCGGCAAGCAGGGCATCGAGGCTCTCCGCCTGGGCGAGCGTGCGCGGATAGCCGTCGAAGATGATGCCGGTGCCATGCGGGGTCGCCGACAGTGCCTCGTCGATGAGCCCGGAGACGACCGAATCGGGCACCAGGCCGCCCTGCTCCATGATCGCCTTCGCCTCGCGGCCGACCGGGGTTCCCGCCTTGACCGCAGCGCGCAGCATGTCGCCGGTGGAGAGCTGGACCATCCCCCGCGAGGCGATGAGCTTCTGCGCCTGGGTGCCCTTGCCCGCCCCCGGCGGGCCGAGCAGGATGATGACCGGGCCGGCGGAGCCGTTGGTCATCCCTGCCTGCACGCCGCTCACCGGCGCCCCCGGAGCTTCGACTTCTTGATGAGGCCCTCATACTGGTGGGCCAGCAGATGCCCCTGGATCTGGGCGACGGTGTCCATCGTGACATTGACGACGATGAGGAGCGACGTGCCGCCAAAGTAGAAGGGGATCGCCAGCTGCGAGATGAGAAGCTCGGGCAGCAGGCAGATGAGGGTGAGGTAGAGCGCGCCGACGACCGTGATCCGCGTGAGCACATAGTCGAGATACTCGGCGGTCTTCTGGCCCGGCCGGATGCCGGGGATGAACCCGCCGTACTTCTTGAGGTTGTCGGCGGTCTCCTCGGGATTGAAGACGACCGCGGTGTAGAAGAAGGCGAAGAAGATGATGCCCGCGGCGTAGAGCGCCATGTAGAGCGGCGCGCCATGCTGGAGCGCCGTGGTGATGGTGAGCAGCAGGTCGCCGCCCGCGCCCGTCGCCCCCTCGCCGGCGAACTGGGCCACCGTCAGCGGCATGAGGAGGAGCGACGAGGCGAAGATCGGCGGGATGACGCCCGGCGTGTTGAGCTTGAGCGGCAGGTGCGACTTGTCGCCCTGGAACATCCGGTTGCCGACCTGGCGCTTGGGATACTGGATGAGGATGCGGCGCTGGGCGCGCTCCACCCAGCAGATGAAGGCGATGACGGCGAGCGCCCCGACGATGACGACGCCGAGGAAGCCGACCGAGATGGCCCCGGTGCGCGCCTGCTCGAACAGCCCGCCGAGCGCGACCGGAAGCTGGGCCACGATCCCGGCCATGATGATGAGCGAGATGCCGTTGCCGATGCCCCGGCTGGTGATCTGCTCGCCCAGCCACATCAGGAACAGCGTGCCGCCAAGGAGCGAGATGATGGTCGAGATGCGGAAGAACCAGCCCGGATCGATGACGGCCGACACGCCCGACGAGGCGCCCCAGCCCTCGAGGCCGACCGCGATGCCATAGCCCTGGAAGATGGTCAGGATGACGGTGCCGAAGCGGGTGTACTGGTTGAGCTTCTTGCGGCCGGCCTCGCCTTCCTTCTTGAGCGCCTTCCACGGCTCGTGGATCGAGCTCATCAGCTGCACCACGATGGAGGCCGTGATGTACGGCATGATCCCGAGCGCGATGATCGACATGCGCTCGAGCGCGCCGCCGGAGAACATGTTGAAGAAGTCGAGAACGCCGCCCGCGGTCCGGTTGAACAGCTGGTCGAGCGCGATCGGGTCGATCCCCGGCAGCGGCACGAAGGAGCACAGCCGGAACACGATGAGCGCGCCCAGCGTGAACCAGATGCGCTTCTTGAGGTCGGTCGCCTTCGAGAAGTTGGCGAAGCTCAGGTTCTGGGCAAGTGTGTCGGCCGCCGTCGCCATTCCTAGATCCTTGCCGGGCACCGCGGATCCGGCCTGCCAGCCGCCGCGATGTAGGCAGCCGGGCCGCGCATGAAAAGCCTCAGGCCTCGGCCGGAGCCGCGGTCCTGGCGTGCGTCTCGGTCACCGAGCCGCCCGCCTTCTCGACCGCCGCCTTTGCCGCCCTGCTGGCGCCGGCGACGGTCAGGTCGAGCTTCGCGCTGAGCGCGCCGCGCGCCAGGAGCCGCACGCCATCGCGGACATGGGTGACGATGCCCGCCGCCTTGAGCACCTCGGCGTCGACCGCGGAGCCTGCCGCGATCCGCCCGGCATCGACCGCGGCCTGCAGCGTGCCGAGGTTGACCACCGCGAAGGTGAGGCGGTTGGGCGCGTTGAAGCCGCGCTTGGGCAGCCGCATGTGGAGCGGCATCTGCCCGCCCTCGAAGCCCTTGATGGCAACCCCGGAGCGGCTCTTCTGGCCCTTCTGGCCGCGCCCGGCCGTCTTGCCGAGCCCCGAGCCGATGCCGCGGCCGACGCGCGTGCGCGCCTTGCGGGCGCCCGGGTTGTCGCTGATCTCGTTGAGCTTCATCGCCGTCTTCCTCACTGGCTTCGCTGGTGCCGCGCCGCGCTCAGGCCGCCTCGACGCGCACCATGTGCCGCACCTTCTCGATCATCCCGCGCACCTCGGGGGTGTCGGGAAGCTCGCGGGTGCGGTGCATCTTGTTGAGGCCAAGCCCGATGAGGGTGGCCCGCTGGTCCTTCGTGCGCCGGATCGGCGAGCCGATCTGCGTCACCTTCAGGGTCTTTTCCGCCATGGTTCCGCTCCTCAGGCCACGACCGCGTCGGCTTCGGCCTCGGCCTCGCGCGGGGCGATGTCCCCGCGCCGGGCCAGGAGGTCGGCCACCTTCTTGCCGCGCCGCTGTGCCACCGTCTTCGGGCTGACCTGCTCGCCGAGCGCCGCGAAGGTGGCACGCACCATGTTGTAGGGGTTGTTGGTGCCCACCGACTTGGCGACGACATCGGCCACCCCGAGCGATTCGAACACGGCGCGCATCGGCCCGCCGGCGATGATCCCGGTGCCCTGGGTCGCCGAACGGACATAGACCCGGCCGGCGCCGAAATGGCCGACGCCGTCGTGGTGGAGGGTGCGGCCGTCGCGCAGCGGCACCCGCACCATCGCCTTCTTGGCAGCCGCGGTCGCCTTGGAGATGGCCTCGGGGACCTCGCGCGCCTTGCCATGGCCGAAGCCCACCCGGCCCTTGCCGTCACCGACGACGACGAGGGCCGCGAAGCCGAAGCGCTTGCCGCCCTTCACCGTCTTCGAGACGCGGTTGATGTGGACCAGCTTCTCGATCAGCTCCTGGCCGTCGTCGGCAAGCGCGGGCTCGCGGCCCCGC
>JAJUHA010000055.1 GCA_029268145.1 Sphingomonadaceae bacterium
AGGGCAGCGCGGCGGCAGCGCCCGGCGCAGCGCCCGGCGCGCCCGGGCCCCAGGCGCTCGCCACGCTCGAGGCCGCCATCAGGGCCCAGATCGCGCCCTGCTGGAACCCGCCGGTCGGCGGCCAGGACGTGCGGACCATGACGGTCACCTTCCGGATCCGCCTCAACCGCGACGGCTCGCTTGCCGCGCCGCCCGAGTTCGTGCGCCAGACCGGGGCCACCGAGGCCAATGCGGCCTACGCCCGCGCCTTCGCCGAGACCGCGCGGCGCGCCGTCCTGCGGTGCAGCCCGCTCGCGCTGCCTGCCGACCTCTACCCGCAGTGGCGCGAGTTCGAGCTCAACTTCGACCCGAGGATGCTGACCTGATGCCCCGTGCCGCCCTGCTGCGCTGCCTCGCGCTCGTCCTTGCGCTCCCTGCCACCCCGGCTGCGGCCCAGCTCCGGGTCGACATCACCGAGGGGATCGCAGCACCCATGCCGATCGCCATCCCGGTCTTCCCCACGCCGGCGGCTGTGTCCACGCCGGCAGGCGACACCGCCACCATCGGCCAGGCGGTCGCAGGGATCATCACCGCCAACCTCGCCGGCTCCGGCCTGTTCCGCCCCATCGATCGGGCCGCCCTGCCGCGCCCGACCGCAGCCGAGATCCTGAAGCCGGCCTTCTTCGCCTACCGCACGCTTGCCGCCCAGGCGCTCGTCTCGGGCTTCGTGACCGCCAACCCCGACGGCACGCTGACCGTCGGCTGCTACCTCCACGACGTCTTCTCCGAGGAGGAGCTGGCCCGCCAGGGCTTCACGGTGCCGGTCGCCGGCTGGCGCCGGGCCGCCCACAAGTGCAGCGACATGGTCTACACCCGCCTGACCGGCGAGGCCGGCTATTTCGACACGCGCATCGTCTATGTCTCGGAGACCGGCCCGCGCACCAGCCGGGTGAAGCGCCTCGCCATCATGGACCAGGACGGCGCCAACCACCGCTTCCTGACCGGCGGCCAGTCCATCGTGCTCACTCCGCGCTTCGCGCCCGGCCAGCAGACCATCAGCTACATGAGTTACGAGGGGAACCGGCCGCGGGTGTGGCTCTACGCCCTCGGGTCGGGCAGGCGGGAAGCGGTCGGCAGCTTCCAGTCGATGACCTTCGCGCCCGCCTTCACGCCCGATGGCCGGGGCCTGCTCTTCTCGGTGATGGCCTCGGGCAATGCCGACATCCACATGGTCGATCTGGCCAGCCGCGCCAGCCGCCGCCTCACCAGCGCAAGCGCGATCGACACGTCGCCCAGCATGAGCCCGGACGGGCGCCGGATCGTCTTCGAGAGCGACCGGGGCGGAACCCAGCAGCTCTACGTGATGAACGCCGACGGCAGCGGCGCCACCCGCATCAGCTTCGGCGAGGGGCGCGCCGCGAGCCCGGCCTGGAGCCCCCGCGGCGACCTCATCGCCTTCGTCCGCATCCGCGGCGGCCAGTTCCGCATCGCCGTCATCCGCCCCGACGGCACCGGCGAGCGCGTGCTGACCGACGGCTGGGCCGACGAGAACCCCACCTGGTCGCCCAATGGCCGCGTCATCCTCTTCACCCGCACCGAGCGCGGCGGCCGCTCGACCCTGCGCTCGGTCGATCTCACCGGCCGCAACGAGCGCGCCATCCCGACCCCGCTCGAGGCGAGCGACCCGTCGTGGAGCGCGCTCCTGCCATGAGCGCGCCACCTGCCTCCACCTCGCCGCGGCTTCATTTGCCGTGCAGGAATTCCGGGGTAGGGCGCCCGGGCGGCTCCGCCGGCAGCACCGAGCCACCAGGAGGGGAGATCATCATGTCGCGCCCGCTCGCCCTTGTCGCCCTTGCCGCAGCGGTCCTCGCTTCCGGCTGCGCCCGGACGCGGGAGGAGCTGCCTCCGCCCCCGCCGCAGGCCGCCGCGCCCGCCCCCCTTCCCGAGGCGGCCGCGCCGCCGCCTTCGACAGCGGTCGGCACGACCGCCATTCCCGGCAGCATGGCCGACTTCGTCGCGCAGGCCGGCTCCGACCGGGTCTTCTTCGGGCTCGACCGCTACGATCTCGACGCCGAGGCGCAGGCGACGCTCGACCGCCAGGCGGCGTGGCTCCGCCGGTATCCGGCGGTCCGCGCCACGATCGAGGGTCACGCCGACGAGCGCGGCACGCGCGAATATAATCTGGCGCTCGGCGAGCGCCGGGCCAATGCCGCGCGCAACTATCTCGCCGCGCAGGGGGTGGCGCCCTCGCGCATGACCGTCATCAGCTACGGCAAGGAACGGCCCGCGGTCGAAGGCGCGAACGAGGAGGCCTGGGCGCAGAACCGCCGCGCCGTCACCGTCCTCGTCTCGGGGCTCGCCAACTGACGCCCGGCCGGGGCGGGGCAGGAAGCTGACCTCATTGGTCGGATTTTCCCGGGCCACGGCTTCCCTCGGGGGCGGGCCGGAGCTATAGGCGGCCGAAAGCGGACCCTTCAGGAGAGCACATGAGCGTTCGCCCCTGGCGCGACATCGTCCGGCGCAGGAGCCGGCAGATCATGGTGGGCCGCGTGCCCGTGGGCGGCGATGCGCCCATCACGGTGCAGACCATGACCAACACGCCGACCGAGGATGCCAGGGCGACGATCGACCAGATCCGCCGCTGCGAGGAGGTGGGGGCCGACATCATCCGCGTCTCCTGCCCGACCGAGGACGCGACCGCCGCGCTCCCGCTCATCACCAGGGCCGCGCGCGTTCCCATCGTCGCCGACATCCACTTTCACTACAAGCGCGCGCTCGAGGCGGCCGATGCCGGCGCCGCCTGCCTCAGGATCAACCCCGGCAACATCGGCTCGATGGAACGGGTGAAGGAGGTGGTCCGCGCGGCCAAGGCCAATGGCTGCGCCATCCGCATCGGCGTGAACGCCGGCAGCCTCGAGAAGCATCTGCTCGAGAAATATGGCGAACCCTGCCCCGAGGCGCTGGTCGAGAGCGCGCTCGAACATACCAAACTGCTGGAGGATGCCGACTTCCACGAGTTCAAGATCTCGGTGAAGGCGTCCGACGTGTTCCTGGCCGTTGCCGCCTACACCGAGCTTGCCGCGCGCACCGACCATCCGCTCCACCTCGGCATCACCGAGGCCGGCGGTCTCATCGGCGGCACCGTCAAGTCGTCGATCGGGCTTGGCATGCTGCTCTGGTCGGGCGTGGGAGACACCATCCGCGTCTCGCTCTCCGCCGAGCCCGAGGAGGAAGTGAAGGTCGGCTTCCACATCCTGAAGGCGCTCGGCATCCGCGCCCGGGGCGTCAAGATCGTCTCCTGCCCGTCCTGCGCGCGGCAGGGGTTCGACGTCATCCGCACGGTCGAGACGCTGGAGGCGCGCCTTGCCCACATCACGACCCCGCTCTCGCTCTCGGTCCTGGGCTGTGTCGTGAACGGCCCGGGCGAAGCGCGCGAGACCGACATCGGGCTCACCGGTGGCGGCAATGGCCGGCACATGATCTACCTCTCTGGCGTGACCGACCACCATGTGACCGACGAGCGGATCATCGACCACATCGTCGAACTCGTCGAGAAGAAGGCCGCCGAGATCGAGGCGATGAACGCCGAGGCTGCGCTCCGGGCCGCCGAATAGGGACAGCCCGCGCCGTTTTCGGGATCGCTGGACCCGCGCGGCGGGCGGTGCATGGCGATGGGCACCCCGGGGCGGAGCCGCCATGTGTCTCGCGCGCCCGGGGCGGACGCGAGCCCCCTGGCGGAAGCCGGCCCTTCGGCGCGGGCTTGACCATCCCACTCTCTTCCGATAGTTCCAGGATTGTGGAAGAATCGAAGGCAATCGAGGCCCTCGCCGGCCTGTCCCAGCCGACCCGGCTTGCCCTGTTCCGCGCCCTGGTGCGGGCCGGGCCCGAAGGGCTCGCCGCCGGCGCGCTTGCCGATCTGGTCCGGGTGCCTGCCTCCACGCTGTCGGCGCATCTGAAGGTCCTGGAGCACGCCGACCTCGTGACCTCGCGCCGGCTCTCGCGGCACATCTTCTACGCTGCCCGCTATGAGACCGCCCGCGCGCTGATCGATTTCCTGATGGAGGACTGCTGCGCCGGGCACCCGGCCATCTGCGGCCCCGAAGCCGCCCCCTGCGCCTGAGGAAAGGAGCATCCATGAAGCGTCTGCACGTCCATGTCGGAGTGACCGACCTTGCCGCCTCGATCCGCTTCTACACCGGCCTGTTCGCCGCCGAGCCGACCGTGGTGAAGCCCGACTATGCGAAGTGGATGCTGGACGACCCGCGCGTCAACTTCGCGATCAGCGTGGGGCGCTGTGGTGCGGGCGTGTCGCACCTCGGAGTCCAGGCCGAGACGGCGGACGAACTGGCGGAGGTGAGCGCACGGCTCGAGCGGGCAGGGCGGCCGGTGCTGGCCGAGGGCAGCACGACCTGCTGCTATGCCCGGTCGGAGAAGAGCTGGATCAGCGATCCGGATGGCGTGGTGTGGGAGGCCTTCCACACCCTGGGCGAAGCGACGCGCTACGGCACGCCCCCGGCGCTCGCGAGCCTGCGGCGGGCCGACGAGCCGGAGACGGCGGCATCCCCGGCGGCGGCCTGCTGCTGACGCGCCGATGCCCGACGTGCTCTTCCTGTGCACGGGCAACTCGGCCCGCTCGATCCTGGCCGAGGTGCTGCTGAACCATCTGGGCAGGGGCGAGTGGAGGGGCTGGTCGGCCGGCTCGCGCCCCGTCGGGCGCGTCAACCCGCACGCGCTGGCGCTGCTCCGTGCGCGCGGGCATGATGTCTCCGGCCTTTCGTCCAGGCGCTGGGACGCCTTCGCCGGCGCGGACGCGCCGCCGATGGATCTCGTCATCACCGTCTGCGATTCCGCCGCCGGCGAGGCCTGCCCGGTCTGGCCGGGCCATCCGCTCACCAGCCACTGGGGCATGCCCGACCCGGCGGCTGCGACCAGCGACGAGGGAGCGACGGCTGCCGCCTTCGCCGCCGCCTACGACACCCTCCACCGCCGCATCTCGGCCCTGGTCGCCCTGCCGCTGGCGGACCTCACCCCGGCCGAGGCGAGGGCGGCAATCGACCGGATCGGACGGGACTGATGGCAACGCTCTCCGCCGCGCGGCTGCCGCCGTTCGAACGGTTCCTCTCGCTCTGGGTGCTGCTTGCCATCGCGGCGGGCGTCGGGCTCGGTCTTCTCTTTCCGTCCGTCTTCGCGATGCTCTCCGCGCTCGAGCATGCCAGCGTCAACCTTCCCGTCGCGCTGCTCATCTGGGCGATGATCTTTCCGATGATGGTGGGCGTGGAGTTCGCCGGCATCGCCCGGGCGTTCCGCCAGCCCAGGGGGCTCATCATCACCCTGGCCGTGAACTGGCTGGTGAAGCCCTTCACCATGCTGCTGCTCGGAATCCTCTTCTTCCGCGGCCTGTTCGCCGGGCTCATTCCGCCGGCCGACGCGGACCAGTATCTCGCCGGGCTCATCCTGCTCGGCGCTGCGCCCTGCACGGCGATGGTGTTCGTCTGGTCCCAGCTGGTGAAGGGCGACCCGAGCTACACGCTGACCCAGGTGGGGGTGAACGACCTCATCATGGTGGTGGCGTTCGCTCCGATCGTCGCCCTGCTGCTGGGCGTGACGGACCTGGTGGTCCCGTGGGAGACGCTTCTTCTTTCCACCCTCCTCTATGTGGTGCTGCCGCTCGCGGCCGGGATCGCCGTCAGGCGCCGCCTCCTCGCCCGCGGCGGGGACGCGGCGCTCGCGCGGTTCCAGGCTGCCGTGAAGCCGCTCTCCATGGTTGGCCTGCTGCTGACGGTGGTGCTGCTGTTCGGGTTCCAGGCGCGGACCATCGTCGAGAGCCCGCTGGTGGTGGGCCTCATCGCCGCGCCCATCCTGGTGCAATCCTACCTGATCTTCGCCCTGGCCTATCTCGCGGCCTGGGCATGGCGGGTGCCGCACGCGGTTGCCGCCCCCTGCGCGCTCATCGGCACCTCCAACTTCTTCGAGCTTGCCGTGGCCGTGGCCATCTCGCTGTTCGGGCTCGGCTCCGGCGCTGCGCTGGCAACCGTCGTCGGCGTTCTCGTGGAAGTGCCGGTGATGCTGAGCCTCGTCGCCTTCGCCAACCGGACGCGGGGCGCATGGGACGCCCGCACGGCAGGAGCCTGAGGCGAGGGCGCCTTCAGGCAGGCGCGCCAAGATGCTCCTTGGGCGTCACCTCGATCTCTCCGGCAGCGGCCTTCACGGCCCGCTCGATCGCGGCGAGAATCAGCTTCTCGGCCTTGGCGCGACCGCGCCAGCCCTCGCACCGCACCCACTTGCCGGGCTCGAGGTCCTTGTAATGGGTGAAGAAATGCTCGACCTGCTTCAGCAGGATGTCGGGCAGGTCGGAGAATTCCTGGACATCGGTGTAATAGGGGTGAAGCGAGTCCACCGGCACGGCCAGCACCTTCTCGTCCGGTCCCTTGTCGTCCGTCATCATGAGGACGCCCACGGGCCGCACGCGCGCGATGCAGCCGGGAACGAAGGGGGTGCCCGCCACCACCAGCACGTCGATGGGGTCGCCATCCTCGGCCAGGGTGTGCGGGATGAAGCCGTAGTTCGCCGGATAGCGCATCGCGGTGTGGACGATCCGGTCGACGAACAGCGCGCCGGACGCCTTGTCGAACTCGTACTTGACCGGCTCGCCCCCGAGCGGACATTCGATGATGACATTCACGTCGGTTGGCGGCGCCTTGCCGACCGGCACCTGGTCGATGCGCATGGCCTCGGTCCTTCCGTCGATGGAGGTTCGGCCCTAGGCGCGAAGCGGAGACGGCACAATGGGGGCTGCATGGGCGATGCTGCTGCTGGCCGGCCTGTTCGAAATCACCTTCACCACCTTCCTCCGCTTCGCCGACGGGTTCCGCAACCCGGGGCCCACGCTCGGCTTCCTCGTTGCAGCCGCGCTCTCCTTCCTCTTCCTCGAGCGCGCCGCCCGCACCATCCCCATCGGCCTGGCCTATGCCGTCTGGGTCGGCGTCGGCGCGGTCGGAACCATCCTCGTCGGCCGGCTTGTCTTCGCCGAGCCGCTCTCGCCGGCGCAGCTCGTCCTCGTCGCCATCCTCGTTGGCGCGATCGTCGGCCTCAGGCTCGTCAGCCCGGCCTGATCCAGGCGTGACCCTTCCCCGCGCTTTCGGCCGCTGCTAGGCGCGCGCTCCCATGAAACCCCCGAGACTCCAGGCCGTGCGCGGCATGCAGGACCTGTTCGGCGCCGAGGCCGACCGCTTCGAGCGCGTGGTCGAGGCCTTCCGCGCGGTCGGCCGCCGCTTCGGCTTCCGCCGGGTCGAGGTGCCGGTGGTCGAGTTCACCGCCGTCTTCGCCCGCACGCTCGGCGAGACGACCGACGTGGTCGCCAAGGAGATGTACAGCTTCGAGGACCGGGGCGGGGATTCGCTCACGCTTCGCCCCGAATTCACCGCCGGCATCTGCCGCGCCTTCATCGCGAACGGCTGGCAGCAGCATGCGCCGTGCAAGCTCATGACCCACGGGCCGCTGTTCCGCTACGAGCGGCCGCAGAAGGGGCGGTATCGCCAGTTCCACCAGATCGACGTCGAGGTCCTCGGTGCGGCCGAGCCGCAGGCCGATGTCGAGCTTCTCGCCTTTGCCGACCTGCTGCTCCGCGAACTGGGAGTGACCGAGGGCGTGACGCTTGAGCTCAACACGCTGGGAGACGCCGAGACGCGCGAGGCGTGGCGCGCCGCGCTCGTCGGCCACTTCGCTGCCCATCGCGACGCCCTGTCGGAAGACAGCCAGCGCCGCCTTCTGACCAACCCGCTGCGCATCCTCGATTCCAAGGACGCCGGAGATCGCTCCCTGGTCGCCGAAGCGCCCACCATCGATGCCTTCCTGACAGCCGAGGCCGGCCGCTTCTTCGCTGGCGTCCAGCGCGGCCTCGACGCCGCCGGCGTGCGGTTCGCCCGCAACCCCCGGCTGGTGCGCGGCTTCGACTATTATCGCCACACCGCCTTCGAGTTCGTGACCGACCGGCTCGGCGCGCAGGGCACGGTCATCGGCGGCGGGCGCTACGACGGGCTCGTGGCGGCCATGGGCGGGCCCGACACGCCGGCCGTCGGCTGGGCCGGCGGCATCGAGCGGCTGATGGCGCTGGCCGCTGCCCCGCCGCCAGCGCCGCTCCTTGCCGTCATTCCCGAAGCCGAGGAAGCGGATGCGCAGGCGGCACGCATCGCCGCGGCGCTGCGCGCGGCCGGGGTTGCCGTGGACATGGCCTATCGCGGCAACCAGAAGCGCCGCCGCGAGCTTGCCGCCAAGGCCGGTGCCACGGCGCTGCTGTTCGTCCGCCCGGGCGACGAGCCGGCGCTCAACCTCGTCTGCGACGAGGGGGAAGACGTTCCGGCGCGCGTCGCGGCGCTGAGGGCGGCCGTGCCGGGGGCGCGCCTTGCGGTGCGTGGGGAGCCGGTGTGACGGCCCACCTGCCCGACGCGCGCCTGTCCCAGATCGTCGAGCGCCAGCGCGCGCTCTCGGCCGAGATGGCCGCGCCCGATCTGCCGCCGGCGCGCTTCGTCGCGCTGTCGAAGGACTATGCCGATCTTGCCCCGGTCGCCGAGGCTGCCGATGCGCTGCTGCGCGCGCGTGCCGAGCTGGCGGAGCTGGAGACGCTTGCCGCCGATGCCCGCGCCGATGCCGAGATGCGGGCGCTCGCCGAGCAGGAGCTGGCAGAGCTGCGCGCGCGCCTGCCCGGGATGGAGCGCGCGCTGGCGCTGAAGCTGCTGCCGAAGGATGCGGCCGACAGCCGCTCGGCCATCCTCGAGATCCGCGCCGGCACCGGCGGCGACGAGGCTGCGCTCTTCGCCGGCGACCTCGCCCGCATGTACCAGCGCTACGCCGACCTCCACGGCTGGCGGGTCGAGCAGATCTCCGCCTCGCCGGCCGAGCTCGGCGGCTTCAGGGAAGTCATCTTCGCGATCGAAGGGGAGGGGGTGTTCGCGCGCCTCAAGTTCGAGAGCGGCGTGCACCGGGTCCAGCGCGTGCCGGTCACCGAGGCGGGCGGGCGGATCCACACCTCGGCGGCGACCGTCGCCGTCCTTCCCGAGGCCGAGGAGGTGGACATCGCCATCGACGAGAAGGATCTGCGGATCGACGTGTTCCGCTCATCCGGGCCCGGCGGCCAGTCGGTCAACACGACCGATTCGGCCGTGCGGATCACCCATCTCCCGACCGGCCTCGTCGTCTCGCAGCAGGACGAGAAGTCCCAGCACAAGAACAGGGCCAAGGCGATGAAGGTGCTGCGCGCCCGGCTGTTCGAGATGGAGCGCGAGAAGCTGGCCAGGGCGCGCGCTGCCGACCGCCGGTCGATGGTGGGCTCGGGCGATCGCTCCGAGCGGATCCGCACCTACAATTTCCCGCAGGGGCGCGTGACCGATCACCGCATCAACCTGACGCTTCATCGCCTGCCCGAGATCCTCGAGGGCACGGCGCTCGACGAGTTGGTCGCAGCGCTCGTCGCCGAGGACGAGGCGGCCCGTCTCGCCGCCATCGACCAGTGAGCGAGGGTGGCGGGGCCGACCGCCGCGCCCTCCTGCGCGCGGCGGCCGCCACGCTTCCCGGGGACACGCCCCGGCTCGACGCCGAGATCCTCCTCGCCCATGCGCTGGGCGAGGAGCGGCTGGCCATGCTGATGGACAGGAGGCCCGTTCCGGCCCCGCTGCGCGCCCGGTTCGAGGCCCTGCTCTCCCGCCGCTGGGCCCATGAGCCCGTGGCCTACATCACGGGTGAACGCGAGTTCTGGTCGCTGCCGCTGCGGGTCACGCCGGCCACGCTCATTCCCCGGCCCGACAGCGAGACCCTGATCGAGGCCGCGCGCGCGGCGCTCGCCGATGCGCCGCCCGCCCGCATCCTCGATCTCGGCACGGGCTCCGGGGCGCTGCTGCTTGCCGCGCTCAGCGTCTGGCCCGAGGCGAGCGGCCTTGGCATCGACTGCTCGGCCGATGCGCTCGCGGTTGCCCGCGCCAATGCCGAACGGCTCGGCCTTGCGGCCCGGGCCGCCTTCCGCACCGGCGACTGGGCCGAAGGTCTGGAAGGCCAGTTCGACCTGGTGCTCGCCAACCCGCCCTATGTCGCCGAAGGGACGGTGCTTCCGCCCGATGTGGCCCGGTTCGAGCCAGCTTCGGCGCTGTTCGCCGGCGCCGATGGCCTCGACTGCATCCGCCGGATTCTCCCTGCGCTTGCGCGCCTGCTCGCCCCGGATGGACTCGCCATGCTCGAGCTCGACCCGGCGCAGGTGGCACCGGTCATGGTGCTGGCGGCGAGAGAAGGACTGGAGGCCGTGGTGCATCACGATCTCGCCGGACGCGCCCGTGCCCTCCGGCTCCAGCCGGAGCGGACGCGCTTTGGGCTTGGCAAGCCCGGCGGGACCCGGTAGACGGAGCAGGGAGACAGGCGCCCACGCGGCCGGTTTCGCAGCGCTCCGGGCCGGAGGCACTGCGCGGATGTCGGGCGGCGGCAGGGGTGCTTCTCTGGGAATCGCTGGAAACCTGCTGTGCCCGCCAAGCGGGAGGGCAACGTCTGGCAACGCCCCATGCGGATGCAGCGCAGCCGCAGGGGGTGCACGGGCCGCGCGGGATGCGGCCTCCTCGAACGAAGGACCGTGGGTTCGATCATGAACAACAGGCAGAACGGGCGCAGGCGGCGCGGGGGTGGCGGAAACGCACCGCGGCCCATGGGCCAGAACATGGGCGGCCAGGCCGGCAACCGGCTCGAAGTCCGGGTGCGCGGCAATGCCCATCAGCTTCTCGAGAAGTACAAGGTGCTTGCCCGCGACGCCCACCAGGCCGGCGATCGTGTCGCCGCCGAATATTATCTCCAGCACGCCGACCATTATTTCCGCGTGCTGAACGACAGCCGCATCCGCCAGGAGGAAATGCGCGCCAGGCGCGGGATCTTCGACCCGCTCGATGATGCGCTCGACGAGGACGAGGGGGCCGATCATCCCCCGGCCGGCGAGCTGCGGCCGGAGCAGCCCCTGGCCAGTGACGAAGAGCGCGCCGAGGCGCCTGCACCCCGCTTCGACCGTCGCGAGCGCAACCGCTTCGATCGGCCGGGGCGCGATGCGCCGCGCGATGCCGTGCGTGACATGCCCCGGGGCGAAGCCGGCGGCGATCCTGGCCGAAGCGCCGGCGGCGCCGAGCCGGTCGGGGAGCGCGAAGGCCTCGAGGCCCTGTCCGATGGCGAGGCCGCGCTCCTCGCCTTCGGCGGCGCGTCCCAGGCCGAGGGCCCTGCCGCGCCGGCAGATGCCGATGCCCCGCGCCCGGCGCGACCTG
>JAJUHA010000056.1 GCA_029268145.1 Sphingomonadaceae bacterium
GACCGCGCGGCCGGGCGCACCCTCGTCGGGCCGCACCGCGACGACCTCGCGGTCGCCCTGGCCGAGACCGGCCAGCCGGCGGCGCGCGCCTCGACCGGCGAGCAGAAGGCGCTCCTCCTTGGCATCCTGCTCGCCCAGGCCCGCCTCGTCGCCGAGGCGCGCGGCGCGCCGCCGCTCCTCCTCCTCGACGAGGCCGTGGCGCACCTCGATCCCGACCGCCGCGCCGCCCTGTTCGCCCGCCTTGCCCGGCTCGGTGGCCAGGCCTGGCTCTCCGGCACCGACATGGCCCTGTTCCAGCCGCTCGAGGCGGTCCGCCTCGCCGTCGCCAGCGGCTGCGTCAGCCCGGCCTGAGCGGCGCTTTTCCGTGGCGCTCGCGCGCCTTCTTCCCTAGGGTTCGGCCATGGCAACGGCACAGCAGCCCGACACGCCGGCCGACAGCTACGGCGCCGAGCAGATCCAGGTCCTGAAGGGGCTCGAGGCGGTCCGCAAGCGGCCGGGCATGTACATCGGCGACACCGACGACGGCTCGGGCCTCCACCACATGGTGTTCGAGGTCTCCGACAACGCGATCGACGAGGCGCTCGCCGGCCACTGCGACCGCATCGAGATCCGCCTCAACCCCGACGGCTCGGTCACCGTCCGCGACAATGGCCGCGGCATCCCGACCGGCATCCACCCCGAGGAAGGCGTCTCGGCCGCCGAGCTGGTGATGACCCAGCTCCACGCCGGCGGCAAGTTCGCCAACGAGGAGGGCGGCAGCTACAAGGTCTCGGGCGGGCTCCACGGCGTCGGCGTCTCGGTCGTCAATGCGCTCTCCGACTGGCTCGAGCTTCGCATCTGGCGCGACGGCCACGAGCATCTCCAGCGCTACCGCCGCGGCGTGCCCGAGGCGCCGCTCGCCATCGTCGGCCCCCAGGGGGACCGGCGCGGCACCGAGGTCACCTTCCTGCCCTCGATCGAGACCTTCAGGACGGGCATCGACTTCGACTACGAGCGGCTCGAGCACCGCTACCGCGAGCTCGCCTTCCTCAACTCCGGCGTCCGCCTCATCCTGACCGACGCGCGCCATGCCGAGCACCGCACCAGCGACTTCCTCTTCGCGGGCGGGCTTGTCGCCTTCGTGAAGTGGCTCGACCGCACCAAGACCCCGCTCATGCCCGAGCCGATCGCCATTTCCGGCCAGCGCGACGGCATCGGCATCGAGGTCGCGCTGCAGTGGAACGACAGCTACTACGAGCAGGTCCTCGCGTTCACCAACAACATCCCCCAGCGCGACGGCGGCACCCACATGGCCGCCTTCCGCGCCGCGCTCACGCGCACGCTCAACGCCTATGCCGAACGGTCGGGCCTGCTCCGCAAGGAGAAGGTCAACCTCACCGGAGACGACATGCGCGAGGGCCTCACCGCAGTCGTCTCGGTCAAGCTTCCCGACCCCAAGTTCAGCTCGCAGACCAAGGACAAGCTGGTCTCCTCCGAAGTCCGCCAGCCGCTCGAATCGCTGATGGCCGACCGGCTGGCCGACTGGCTCGAGGAGAATCCGGCCCAGGCCCGGGCCATCGTCACCAAGGTGATCGAGGCGGCCATCGCCCGCGAGGCGGCGCGCAAGGCGCGCGAGGCCAGCCGCAAGTCGGCGCTCTCGGTCGCCTCGCTGCCCGGCAAGCTCGCCGACTGCCAGGAGAAGGACCCGGCGAAGTCCGAGCTCTTCATCGTCGAGGGGGACTCGGCCGGCGGCTCGGCGAAGCAGGGCCGCAACCGCCAGTTCCAGGCCATCCTCCCGCTCCGCGGCAAGATCCTCAACGTCGAGCGCGCCCGCTTCGACCGGATGCTCTCGTCGAAGGAGATCGGCACCCTCATCCAGGCGCTCGGCACCGGCATCGGCCGCGACGAGTTCAGCCTCGAGAAGCTGCGCTACCACAAGATCGTGATCATGACCGACGCCGACGTCGACGGCGCCCACATCCGCACGCTGCTGCTCACCTTCTTCTACCGGCAGATGCCCGATCTCATCCGCGCCGGCCATCTCTTCATCGCCCAGCCGCCGCTCTTCAAGGTCAGCCGCGGCCGCTCGGAAGTCTATCTGAAGGACGAGGCCGCGCTCGACGCCTATCTCATCGATGCCGGAGTCGAGGGGCTCGGCCTCACCCTCCATTCGGGCGAAACCCGCTCGGGCGCCGATCTTGCCGCCCTCGTCGACCATGCGCGGCGGATGCGCCGCCTCATGCGCTTCGTGCCGCGCCGCTACCCTGCCCCGCTCGTCGAGGCGCTCGCGCTTGCCGGCGCGCTCGCCCCGGGCACCGCACCAGAGCCGGGCGCCGTCGCCGCCTGGCTCAACGCCGGCGCCTCCGGCTGGACAGTCGCGCCCGCGGCCGAAGGCGGCTGGCTCGTCTCCCACGCCGACCGCGGCGTGACCGACACCCATGTCATCGACCGCGCCTTCCTCATGAGCGCCGAGGCGCTGAAGCTCCACGCGCTCGCCGCCGAGCAGGCCGACGCCTGGGCGCGGCCCGCCCTCCTCGGCAGCCAGCCGGTCCGCCGCCCCTCGGAACTGCTCGAGGCCGTGCTCGCGGCCGGCCGCAAGGGCCTTGCCGTCCAGCGCTACAAGGGCCTCGGCGAAATGAACGCCGAGCAGCTGTGGGAAACCACGCTCGATCCGGCCGCGCGCACCCTGCTCAGGGTCGAGATCGGCGATGCCGCCCAGGCCGACGAGACCTTCAGCCAGCTCATGGGCGACATCGTCGAACCCCGGCGCGAGTTCATCCAGTCCAATGCGCTTTCGGTTGCCAACCTCGACATCTAGCCTGCTGCTGCTTCTCGCCGCGCCGGCCGCAGCGCAGCACGCCGACGACCCGCTGGCGATGGAGGTGGCCGAGATCCTGGCCCAGCCGGGCCGCGACCTCGGGATCGTGCCGACCCGGGTGCCCGAGCTGCTCGAGCGGCTGCTCGCCAACCCCTATCACCGGCAAGGCACTGCAAGCTGCGCCGAGCTCCGCCGCGGCATCGCCCAGCTCACCGCCCTTCTCGGACCCGACTGGGGAGACCCGGCACCGCCCGGCGAAAGCCGCGAGGAGCAGCTTGCCAAAGCGGGCCTCCGGACCGGCGTGTCTTCGGCAATCCCTTTCCGTGGCCTCGTGCGCGAGGTGACGGGCGCGGCGGCGGCCGAGCGGCGCCGCCAGCAGGCGATCGAGGCCGGGCTCGCCCGCCGCGGCTACCTGCGCGGCATCGCCCGCGCGAAGCGCTGCCGGCTCTAGCGCGGCCGCAATCGGTCCGGGGGCAGGAGGCCGGGGGACGGGCGCTGGCCTCAGGTCGGCAGCGGCCCGTTCCACCGCAGGAAGGTGCCGGCGAGGTGGAGCGACCCGCACAGCACCACCGTGCCCGGCCGGCCGACCATGGCGAAGGCCGTGTCGAGGTCGGGCGCCGTCTCGGCGGCGAGGAGCGCCGGGTCGACATGCGCGTGGCCGGGCACCGGCACGCCGATCCGCCGCGCGCGCGCCGGCAGCGCCTTCACGAAGGCGGCATGGTCCTTGGTCGCAAGCATCCCGAGGATGAGCGTGACCGGCCCCTCCGCGCCGTCGAGGAAGCGCGCCAGCGACCGCGCCGCGGACGGATTGTGGCCGCCGTCCACGAACAGCCGGCTCCCCTGGGGCAGCATCGCGAACAGCGGGCCGGCGATGATCCGCTGCAGCCGCGCCGGCCACTGCGCCCACTGCATCGCTCCGGCAAGGGCCGCCGGCGGCAGCACGAACCGGCGCTGGGCAAGCAGCATGGCAACCGCCAGCGCGGCATTGTCGGCCTGGTGCGCGCCTGGAAGCCGTGGCGCCGGCAGCACCACCTCCTCGGCGCCCAGGCGCACGGCAAGCTGCCCGTCGGCAAGCGCGGCGTCCCACGCCTCGCCGCGCGCCAGCACCGGGGCGCCGGCCAGCGCCGCCACTTCCGCCATGCGCGCCGCCACCGCGGGCGGGTAGCGCTGCGTCACCAGCGGCACGCCGCGCTTGGCAATTCCGGCCTTCTCGGCGGCGATGTGGCGGATGGTCGGCCCGAGAATCGCGACATGGTCCATCGACAGCTCGGCGATGCCGGTCACCAGCGGCGCCTCGACCATGTTGGTCGAATCGAGCCGGCCGCCCAGCCCGACCTCGAGGATGGTGACATCTGCGGGCGTCGCGGCGAACAGCAGGAAGGCCGCAGCGGTCAGGCTCTCGAAGAAGGAGAGCGGCTGGCCGGCGTTGATCCGCAGCACGTCGGCGAGCGCCTCGGCCAGCTCGGAATCCGAGACCAGCGTGCCGGCCAGCCGGATCCGCTCGTTCACCCGGACGAGGTGCGGCGAGGTGAACACATGGACCCTGAGGCCCGCCGTCTCGAGCGCGGCGCGCAGGAACGCGCAGGTCGAGCCCTTGCCGTTGGTACCGGCGACATGGAAGACGGGCGGCAGCTTGCGGTGCGGCGAGCCCATGCGGGCCAGCAGCCGGCCGATGCGCTCGAGCGAGAGATCGACCCCCCGGATCCGCTGGGCGCCCGCGGCCTTGAGCAGCCGGTCGAGCACCGGATCATCGGACGAGGCGAAGTCGGTCGCCACCGGGGCTCAGGCGGGCGTCTTGGTGAGGTGCCTGAGGAGCCGCCCGAGCGTCTCGGCAAGGTCGTGGCGGCGCACCACCATGTCCACCATGCCATGGTCGAGCAGATATTCGGCGCGCTGGAAGCCCTCGGGCAGCTTCTCGCGGATGGTCGATTCGATGACTCGCGCCCCGGCAAAGCCGATGAGCGCGCCCGGCTCGGCGATGTGGACATCGCCGAGCATGGCGTAGCTCGCCGTCACGCCGCCGGTGGTCGGGTCGGTCAGCACCACCACATAGGGCAGGCGTTCCTCGCGCAGCCGGGCGATCATCACCGTGGTGCGCGGCATCTGCATGAGCGAGAGGATGCCCTCCTGCATGCGCGCGCCGCCGGCCGCCGTCACCATCACGAAGGGCCGCCGCTCGGCAAGCGCCACCTCGGCACCGCGGACGAAGGCGGCACCCACGCCAATCCCCATCGAGCCGCCCATGAAGGCGAAGTCCTGCACGCCCGCCACGCTCGGCACCGTGCCGATCGTGCCCCTGGCCAGCGCCAGCGCATCGGCCTCGCCGGTCGCCGCGCGCGCGGCCTTCAGCCGGTCGGGGTAGCGCTTCTGGTCGCGGAACCTGAGCGGATCATCCGCCGGCATCTCGACCGGAATCCGCTCGAACTGGCCGCCGTCGAACAGCAGCGCGAAGCGCGCGGCGGGCCCGATCCGCTCATGGTGGCCGCAGTCGGGGCAGACCGAGAGATTGGCCTCGAACTCGCGGGTGTAGAGCATGGCGCCGCAGGCGCGGCACTTGGTCCACAGATTGTCGGGCACGTCGCGGCGGCCCAGGATCTGCTGGATCCGCGCCCGCCCCCGGGTCAGCCAGCTCATGCGGCGCGCCGTCTCATGCCGCCAGCCGGCGCGGTGCGCCGCGCACCGCCTCGGCGAGCGTGGCGACGAAGGCGGCGACTTCGCCCGGCACGTCGTTGGAGCCGCGCGCGGCCGCAGCGCCGACGAGATCGACGATCGCCGAGCCCACCACCACCGCATCGGCATGCGCGGCGACCATCGCCGCCTGCGCGGGCGTCCGCACCCCGAAGCCCACCGCGACGGGAAGGCGGGTCGCGGCCTTGAGGCGGGCGACCGCAGCGGCGATCTCGGCCTCGGCGGCGCTGTTCGCGCCGGTGATCCCGGCCACCGCCACATGGTAGAGGAAGCCCGAGGCGCTTTCGAGCACGGCGGGAAGGCGCCGGTCGTCGGTGGTCGGCGTGGCGAGGCGGATGAGGTGCAGCCCGTGCGCGGCGAGCGCGGGCGCCACCTCGTCCGCTTCCTCGGGCGGAAGGTCGACGAGGATGACCCCATCGACGCCGGCTGCCGCGGCGTCGCGCGCGAACCGCTCGACCCCATGGGCGAGCACCGGGTTCACATAGCCCATCAGAACGATCGGCGTGTCGGCGTTGCGCCGGCGGAAGCCGGCGACGATGGCGATGAGCTTCGCAATCGTCACCCCGGCGCCCAGCGCGCGCAGGTTCCCGGCCTGGATCGACGGGCCGTCGGCCATCGGGTCGGAGAAGGGCATGCCGAGCTCGATGATGTCGGCCCCGCCGGCCACCAGCGCATCGAGGATGGCGGGCGTCAGTTCGGGCGCGGGATCGCCGCCGCACACGAAGGTGACGAGCGCCGCGCGCGGCGCGACCGCCGCGAAGGTCCGCGCCAGCCGGTCGCCGCCCGCGCCGCCGGCGCTGCTCACAGCCGGACCCCGAGCGCCTCGGCTGCCGTGAAGATGTCCTTGTCGCCCCGACCGCAGAGGTTCATGAGGAGGATCCGGTCGGCCGCCATCGCCGGCGCCACCTTCGCCACATGGGCGAGCGCATGCGCCGGCTCGAGCGCGGGGATGATCCCCTCGACGCGCGCCAGCAGCGCGAAGGCGTCGAGCGCCTCGGCGTCGGTCACGCTTTCGTAGCGCACCCGGCCGATGGCGTGGAGCCAGGCATGCTCGGGCCCGATCCCGGGATAGTCGAGCCCGGCCGAGATCGAGTGGGCGTCGCGGATCTGCCCGTCCTCGTCCTGCAGCAGGAAGGTCTTGTTGCCGTGGAGCACGCCGGGCCGGCCGCCGGCGATCGAGGCGGCATGCTCGCCGCTGTCGAGGCCATGGCCCGCCGCTTCCACGCCGACGAGCTCGACCGGATCGTCGAGGAAGGGGTGGAAGAGGCCGATCGCGTTCGACCCGCCGCCCACCGCTGCGACGCACAGGTCGGGAAGCCGGCCTTCGGCAGCCAGCATCTGCGCCTTCGCCTCCTCGCCGATCACCGACTGGAAGTCGCGCACCAGCTCCGGATAGGGGTGCGGCCCGGCCGCCGTGCCGATGATGTAGAAGGTGTCGGCGACGTTCGTCACCCAGTCGCGGAGCGCCTCGTTCATCGCGTCCTTGAGCGTCCGCGAGCCGCTCTCGACGGCGCGCACCTCGGCGCCCAGCAGGCGCATCCGGAACACGTTGGGCGCCTGGCGGGCCATGTCTCGCGCGCCCATGTAGATGACGCAGGGAAGCCCGAAGCGCGCGGCGACCGTCGCGGTGGCAACGCCGTGCTGGCCGGCACCCGTCTCGGCGATGATCCGCGTCTTGCCCATCCGCCGCGCCAGCAGGATCTGGCCGAGGCAGTTGTTGATCTTGTGGGCCCCGGTGTGGTTCAGCTCGTCGCGCTTCAGATAGACCTTCGCGCCGCCCAGATGGCGGGTGAGCTTCTCGGCAAAGTAGAGCGGGCTCGGCCGGCCGACATAATGGGCGAGGAGATGGTCGAGCTCGGCGCGGAAGGCCGGGTCCGCCTTCGCTTCCCGGTAGGCCGCCTCGAGGTCGAGGAGGAGCGGCATCAGCGTCTCGGCCACGTAGCGGCCGCCGAAGGCGCCGAAATGGCCGCGCGCGTCGGGCCCGGACCGGAGCGAGGGGGAGGGATCGCGATCAGCCACGGCCGGCCTCTCTAAGGAAGGCCGCGATCTTCGCAAGGGACTTGACGCCCGGCGCCTCCTCCACGCCCGAGGCGACATCGACGAAGGTGGCGCCCGTCACCCGGATCGCCTCGGCCACCGTCTCCGGTGCGAGGCCGCCGGCCAGGATCCAGGGCATCGCCGGCCGCGCCTCGGCGAGGATCCGCCAGTCGAAGGCAAGGCCGTGGCCGCCGGCGATCGCCGCGCCCTCGGGCGGCCTGGCGTCGAGGAGCAGCGCATCGGCGTGGCCGAAGTCGCGGGCGAGCGCGCGGATGTCGGCAGCCGTGCGCACGCCGGCCGCCTTCCACACCGGCAGGCCGAAGCGCGCGCGCACTTCGGCGAGCCGCGCCGGGCTTTCGCGCCCGTGGAGCTGGATCGCCCGGATGCCCGCGGCAACCGCGGCTGCGATCAGCGCGTCCCCGGCATCCTGGAACACGCCCACGGCAAGCCCCTGCGCCCGGGCGATGAGGGGGCCGGCTGCCGCCGGAGTGACGTGGCGGGGGCTTGCCGCCACGAAGTTGAACCCCAGCGCATCGGCCCGCGCTGCCGCGTCCACTGCCTCGGGCGTGGAGAGGCCGCAGATCTTGACGCGGACGCTCAGGCGGCAAGCTCCGCTGCGATCGCCGCGGCAGCAGATGCCGGGTCGGCCGCCGCCGTGATGGGCCGCCCCACCACCAGCACCGAGGCACCCGCCGCCACCGCCGCGGCGGGCGTCATCACCCGCTTCTGGTCCCCCGCGGCGGCCCCCGAAGGCCTGACGCCGGGCACCACGAGGAGCGCCCCGGGCCAGGCCGCGCGCAGCGCCGCCACCTCGTGCGGCGAACAGACGAGGCCGTCGAGCCCGGCCGCCCGGGCGAGCCCGGCAAGCCGCTGCGCCTGCGCGGCCGTGCCGCCGGCCACGCCGGAAGCGGCGAGGTCCGCGTCGTCGAGGCTGGTGAGCACGGTCACGGCGACCACCCGGGTCTCCGGCGGTGCGGCCGCGCGGGCGGCTTCCAGCATCGCCCGCCCGCCGCTGCCATGGACCGTGAGGAGGGCAGGCGCGAGCGGCGCCACCGCCCTGACCGCCGCCGCCACCGTGTTGGGAATGTCGTGGAACTTGAGGTCGAGGAACAGCGGCAGCCCGCACGCCGCGACCAGCGCGCGGGTGGCGGCGGGGCCATGGGCGCAGAACCATTCGAGGCCCAGCTTGACGCCGCCGAGGTGGGGCTGCGCGGCCCGCACAAGCGCCTGCGCGCGCTCCGGCTCGGTCGTGTCGACCGCAAGGAAGAGCGGGCGCGCCACCTTCGCTCAGGTGCCCGGCGGCGGCGGCGCCTGGGGGATGGCCTGCGGCGGGATCGGCTCGGGCGGCTTCGGCGCCGCAGCGGGCGCGGCCGGAGGACGCAGCAGCTCGACCCGGGCCTGCTCGAGCTCGGTGCGCAGCCCGTCCGCCTCCTTCTCGAGCCGGCCGATCTGCCGCTTCAGCAGCAGCCGCTGCGCCCGGATCCACAGGGACATGGGCACGTAGACGATGGCGAGCATCAGCAGGATGAGCACCGGAAGGCGCAGATAGACCGTCGTGTCCGGCCAGACCGTCACGCCCACCTTCTCGGCATTGGGCAGCACGGTGTTGACCGGCGAGAGGAACCCGGCCTCGCTCATCACCGAGAAGCGCCAGTTGGCGACTGCGAACAGCACCAGGCCGACCGCGAGCAGGAGCAGCAGGAACCAGCGCAGGTTGGTCAAATCTCGCCCTCCACCGGCTCGACGCCATCGGCGCGCAACGCGCCCATCAGCTGCTCCACCGCCTGCCGCAGCGCATGCGGGTCGACCGAGCGCAGCACGAAGTTGGCGCCGGTCCGGCCGTCCCGCCAGAAGGGGTAGGAGCCGATCTGCACGCTGTCAAAACCCTTCTGCACATTGGCGAGCAGGTCGGCCACGCGGCTTTCCGCCGTCCACGCGCCGACCGCGGCCGAGAGCACCGGCCGGCCGCCGGCGAGCTTGCCGTCGAGCCCGCGCAGCATCCCCTGGGTGATCTTGGGCACGCCGGCCAGGATGAACAGCCGCCCGATGCGGATCCCCGGCGCGCCAGTCTCGGGGTTCGGGATGAGGTCCGCCCCTTCCGGCACGCGGGCCATCCGCAGGCGCGCCTCGGTGATCCGCTCGCCATAATGGGCGCGAAGCGCCGCTTCCGCCCCGGGGTGCATCACCACGGGAAGGCCGAGCGCGGCGGCCACGGCATCGACGGTGATGTCGTCGTGCGTCGGGCCGATCCCGCCGGTCGTGAACACATAGTCGTGCGCGGCGAGGCAGGCGGTCACCGCCTCCCCGATCGCCGCCATCTCGTCGGGCACGACGCGGGCTTCCCTGAGGCGGATGCCCTGGATGTTGAGCCAGCGCGCGAGATAGGCGAGGTTCGCATCCTGGGTGCGGCCGGAGAGGATCTCGTCACCGATGATGACCAGCGCCGCGGTCCACACCCGCTCCGCTGCGCCGCCGTTCGAACCGGTGTCCGCCATGCCATTGCCCTATCAGCGCGGGGCGCCTAAATCGAGGGGGTGACCGAGGCCGATCTCGACGAGCGCAGCATCGTCATCCACGATGCCGAGGGCTTTGCGGGGATGCGCAGGGCCGGCCGGCTCGCCGCCGAGGTGCTCGACATGCTCGTCCCCCATGTCGTGCCCGGGGTCACCACGCTGGCGCTCGACCGGCTTGCCCACGCCTTCATCCTCGAGCGCGGCGCGGTGCCCGCCACCATCTTCTACCGCGGCTACTCCCATTCGCTGTGCACCAGCGTCAACCATGTCATCTGCCATGGCATTCCCTCGGAGCGGCCGCTCCGCGAGGGCGACATCGTCAACATCGACGTGACCGTCGTGCTCGATGGCTGGCACGGCGACACCAGCCGCATGTACTTCGCCGGCGAGCCGCCGCTCAAGGCCCGCCGCCTGGTCGATCTCACCTTCGAGTGCCTCTGGCGCGGCATCGAGGCCGCGCGGCCCGGCGCCCGCCTCGGGGACATCGGCCACGCCATCCAGACCCATGCCGAGAAGAACCGCTGCTCGGTCGTCCGCGATTTCTGCGGCCACGGCCTCGGCCGGCGCTTCCACATGGCCCCCAATGTCGTGCACGCCGGCCGGGCGGGAACCGGGCCGGAGCTCGTGCCCGGCATGTTCTTCACCATCGAGCCGATGCTGAACCTCGGCCGGCCCGATTCCAAGATTCTGGAGGATGGGTGGACGGCAGTGACCAGGGACCGGTCGCTGTCGGCCCAGTTCGAACATTCGGTCGGAATCACGGAGGATGGCGTGGAAGTCTTCACGCTCTCGCCGGCCGGCCTGGACCGGCCGCCCTACGCGATCTGAGCGCCGTGGCCGCCCGCCGGCCCGGCGTCTCCGATCTGGAGCCGCAGTTCGATTCGCTGTGGCAGCCGCCTGCCGCGGCGTCTCCCGCAGCGCCTGCCCCCTCCCCGCCGGC
>JAJUHA010000057.1 GCA_029268145.1 Sphingomonadaceae bacterium
CCGCCAGCTGCGGCAGCAGCCGCGAGGGATCAGAAAGGTCCAGCTTGACCCGGCCTTCGCCGATCCGCTCGCGGCGGCGATCGAGCAGGCCTGCGGCGACGAGCGCCAGCCCCCCACCGCGGACGCCGAGGCGAAGGCGGGTGCGGTCGCCGTCCGGCGCTGCCCGCCCCTCCACCTCGAGCGCCGGGCCGAGCCGGGCGGCCAGCGCATCGGGCAGCAGCGCGCCCGGCCGCACCGTGCCGGCGAGCGCGAAACGGCCGGAGTCCGCCGAGATCCCGAGTGTTGCAACCGGCGCGGCGCCGACCCGCGCGTTCAGGACGCCGCGCCAGCGCGCCCAGCCACCATCGCCCGAGAGATCGAGCCGGACCGGCTCGGCAAGCCCGAGCGCGGCGGTCACCAGCCCGCCGGGATCGCCGACGAGCCGCGCGCCGAGGTCGAAGCGGTCGGCGTCGGGCTCGGCATCGACGAGGAGCTCCAGCCGGTCCCCCCGGGTGCCCGCGGCATCGAGCGCCAGCACCAGCACCCGGTCTGCAAGGGTCACCCGGCCGGACAGGGCGACCGTCTCGGCAACGCCGGCGACGGCCTCCTCGACCAGCAGCCGCCGCACCGCGAAGCGCTCTATGGCAAGGCGGATGTCGGGCAGGATCGGGTCCTCGGGGGGCGGCGGGATGAGGCGCGGCAGCCGCAGCAGCCGCAGCTCGTCGGCCTCGAGCCGGGACAGGCGGATCCGCCCGCCGACGAGCGCCCGGGCCGACCAGTCGATGGCGACTGCCGGCGATGTCGCGAACACGCCGTCCTGGTCGGCGAGCGCCACCCCGGAGAGGCGCGGGCGGGAGAGGAGGCTGCCGTCGATCCGCTCGGCGCGCAGCGACAGCCCGTTCTCGAGGGTCAGGCGCGGCAGCAGCGCCCGGGCGACGAACTGGCGCCCGGCGGCGGTCTCGGACAGTGCCCAGAGCGCCACTGCCGCCGCGCCGGCGAGCAGGAGGAGAAGCGCCACCAGCCACGGCCAGCGCCGCCGGGCCGGGCGCGGCGCGGCGGGCGGGTCCGGTTCGACGCCTTCGGCCGGCCCGGCCATCAGAAGGCCTGCCCGATCGAGATGTAGAGCACCACGCGCGGGTCGTCCGGGCGGCGGTCGATGGCGCGGGCGAGATCGAGCCGGAGCGGGCCGAAGCTGGTGAAGTAGCGCAGCCCGAGCCCGGCGCCGAAGCGCAGCGCATCGGCCGCGGGCCTTGGCCCCTCCTCCAGCTGGCCGGCATCGACGAAGGCGACGAGCCCGAAGTCGCCGAGCCGGTAGCGGGCCTCGAGGCTGGTCTCGAACAGGCCGCGGCCGCCGATCGGGCGCAGCGCGCCCTCGGAGTCGCGGGCCTGCGGCCCGACCCCCTGGAAGGAATAGCCCCGGACCGAGCCGCCGCCCCCGGCGTAGAGCCGGCGCGACGGGGCGATGTTCTGGCGCCCGGTGCCGACGATGCTGCCCAGCCGCAGCCGCCCGGCGAGCACCAGCGAACCGGCCGCGCGGAGATAGGCGCTGGCGTCGCCCTGGAGCCGGACATAGCTGTCGAAGCTGCCGTCGCGCACCGAGGCCTCGGGGGCAAGCCGCAGGCCGACACGGAAGCCCCGCGTCGGGTCGAGCAGGTCGTTGGTGCCGTCATAGCCGCCGGCGCCGACGAGCGCGAGGATGTTGTAGGTGTCGCGGCTGTCGTCCGCGACCGGCACGCCCTTGTCGCGCTCGCGGCTGTAGAGATATTCCGCGCCCGTCTCCCAGACCCAGCGCTTCTGCCAGATCGCGGTCGACTCGCGGCCGATCGACCCGCCGACCCGGTAGGAGCGGGCATCGAACGCCGGCCGGTCTTCGTTCAGGAACTCGGTGCCGAGCCGCAGGAAGCGGTCGCGCCGGCCGAAGTTCGCCTTGCGCATCTCGGCGCTCGCGCGCTGCTCCTGCGTGCCAACCACCCCGCGCAGGGTGAGCGCGCCTTCCGGCCTCCAGAAGTTCCGGTTCTGCCAGCGCACCTCCGTCCTCACCCCCTCGTCGGTCGCGTAGCCGGCCTGCCCCTGCAGGCTGCGGCGCGGCGCCGGATCGCCCGCCACCTCGATGTCGGCGATGATGCGCCCTTCGGCATCGCGCGCACCGGTGTCGACGGGCGTGACGACCGTGCCGGAGAGCAGCCGGGTGGCGATGAGGGCGCGGCGGAGGTCGTCGACCAGCGCGCCCGACCAGGGCTCCCCCTGCCGGAACCGGGCGATGACCTCGGCGTGGCGCTCGTCGAACGGCCGGTGCCCGGTCAGGCGGATCCGGCCGAACACGGCCGGAGGGCCGATGATGCCGGTCAGGAGATAGTCCCCGGTCTTCGTGGCGTCGTCGATGACGATGTCGCGCGGGCCAAGATCGGCGAAGGGAAAGCCCGCCTCGGCCAGCCGCAGCCGGTAGCGCGCCTCCGCCTCCTCCACCTCGGAGAGCCGGATCGGCAGGCCCGGCATCAGGTCGAAGTCGGCGGCAAGCTCGGGCCGGTCCGCGGGCACGGCGTCGAGCGCGATCTCGCGCCAGACATAGCGCGGGCCCGGGTCCACCCGCACGCGCACGTCGCGCCGGCCCGCGCCTTCGCCCAGCGCCACCGCAAGCGTCGGCGCGAACCAGCCCTCGCCCTTCAGCAGGTCGCGGATCAGCCGCTCGTCGGTGCGCAGCCGGTTGGCGAGCTCGAGCGCCGTCAGCTGCTCGGCCTGGCCGCGCCAGAGGGTGGAGAGGCTGCGATAGGCCTCCTCGATCCCGGTCTTGCCCAGGCCCTCCACCTCGAGCCGGTAGCCGAGCGGCGCGTCCGCCGCCGTCGGCCCCACCAGCGCGCGGACGTCGGCGTCGAGGAGGCCCCCGATCGGTGCCAGCGGCGCGAACAGGGCCGGATCCTGCGGCGCCATGTCGGGGAAGGGCGCGGGTTCGGCCTCCTCCTCGGGCACCGCATCGAAGAGCGGGTCGGCCGATGCGTCGGCCGGCGCATCCGCAGGCGCATCCGCAGGCGCATCCGCAGGCGCATCCGCAGGCGCGCCTGCCGGCGCGGCGGGAGGAGGCCCGGGCGCCTGCACCGGCCCGGCGATTGCGGGTGCGAGAAGGCCGATCGCGGCAAGCGGGAGGCAGACGCCCTTTGACGCCCGGGCCAGGGGCTGCCAGAGGCCGTGCACCAGCGAAAGGGAGCGCCCGCGATGACCGAGCCCGCCGAACATCTCGAAATGCTGCTCGACAGCGGCCCCGTTCTCATCCGGCTGCGGCCCGATCTCGCGCCCGGCCACGTCGCACGCATGAAGGAGCTGGCCAGCGCCGGCTTCTACGACGGCATCGTCTTCCACCGGGTCATCCCCGGCTTCATGGCCCAGGCCGGCTGCCCGCACGGCCGCGGCACCGGCGGGTCGCACCTGCCCGATCTCCGCGCCGAATTCTCGAGCGAGCCGCATGTCCGCGGCGTCTGCTCGATGGCGCGCACCTCCGCACCCCACAGCGCCAACAGCCAGTTCTTCATCTGCTTTGCCGATGCCCGCTTCCTCGACACGCAGTACACGGTGTGGGGAGAGGTCGTCTCCGGCATGGACCATGTTGACGCCCTGCCCGCCGGCGAGCCGCCCCGCAACCCCGGGGTCATCCGGTCGATGCGGGTCGTGCCGGCGCCGGGGCAGCCTGCCTAGCGCGGACGCCTAGGCCGCAGGCGGCGCCGGCCGCGCCTGGGCGAGGACGGCCCCGTCGGCGCCCTTGAGCAGCAGGACGCCATCCGCCACCTCCCAGCGGGCCACGGCCTCGAGAACCTTGGCGAAGCGCTGCTCGAGCGCCATCTGCGCGTCCGGGCAGGCCATCATCGTCATCGCCGCCGCGCCCACCTTGATTCCGTCCGCGCCAGTGAAGCTGACCGGGCCGGTGTAGCGGTTGCAGCCGGAAAAGCCGTAGGCCCGGCCCCCGCGGAAGGCAATCGTCGGGCTGCGCTCGGCGACCGGCGCGCCCCCGAGCTCGAAGACGGCCCACTCCCGGTCCACCGCCGCGGGCACCGCCGCGGCGCCGGCCTCTGCTCCCCCCCTGGTCACGGCCTCTCCCTTCTCCACCGGCATGCAGGCCGCGGCACAGCCCGCGGCGACGATGATGGCCCAGGCTCTCATGCGCGTTGCTCCTTCAGCAGGTCACGGATCTCGCGCAGCAGCGCGACGTCGGCAGGCTCGGCCGGCGGCGCCTCGGCCGGCTTCGGCATCAGCCGGTTCGCCTGCCTGATGATGAGGAAGAGGGCGAAGGCGATGATGAGGAAGTTGAGGAGCCTGGTGAGGAAGGCGCCATAGCCCAGCATGGGCACGCCGGCGGCCTTGAGCGCGGCATAATCGTCCGGCGCGCCGGCATAGCCGGCGGGAACCGGCCCCAGCCGGATGAACAGGTTGGAGAAGTCCGGGCTGCCGGTCACGGCCGCGATGAGCGGCATCAGCAGATCCTCGGTCGCCGAGGTGACGATCGCCCCGAACGCCGCCCCGATGATGACGGCAACCGCAAGGTCGAGCACGTTGCCGCGACTGATGAAGGCCCTGAACTCGTCGATCATGCACCTCTCCCCCGAGCGCTGTCCGCTAGAGACAGCCGCCTTGGCGATGTGCTAGCGCGAAATCGGGGCTGGGGCCACCCGGCATCGATGGAGGACGAGCATGACCATCCTGCGCGCGTTCCTGCGCCTCATCCTGCCGCTGGGCCTCGCGCTCGCGCTTCCGGCCTGCGGCATCAACACCGTCCCGACCAAGGAGGAGGCGGTCAAGGCCGCCTGGGGCGAGGTGCAGAACCAGTATCAGCGCCGCGCCGACCTCATCCCCAACCTCGTCGCCACCGTCGAGGGCTTCGCCAAGCAGGAGAAGGACGTGCTGGTCGAAGTCACCAACGCCCGGGCCCGCGCCACCCAGGTCACCGTCTCGCCCGACCAGCTCAACGATCCCGCCGCGCTCCAGCGCTTCGGCGAGGCGCAGGGCGCGCTCTCGCAGTCGCTCGGCCGGCTCCTCCTCGTCGTCGAGAAATATCCCGAGCTCAAGTCGAACCAGAGTTTCCTCGCCCTCCAGTCCCAGCTCGAAGGCACCGAGAACCGGATCGCGATCGCCCGGCGGGACTACAACCAGGCCGTCCAGGACTACAACACGACCATCCGGACGTTCCCGTCGATCGTCGCGGCCAAGGTCATCTACGGTGCCGAGCCCAAGGCCCCGTTCGAGGCCACCGCTGCGAACGCCGACCGCGCGCCGGAAGTGAAGTTCGGCAGCTGAGCGCGGCCGGGGCCGCGTGCGCCTGCTCCTCGCCCTCCTCCTGCTGCTGGGAGGCCCGGCGCTCGGCCAGAGCTTCCCCGCGCTCTCCGGCCGGGTGGTCGATGCCGCCAACCTGCTGCCCCCCGACGTCGAGGCCCGGCTCACGGCGAAGCTCGCCGCGCTCGAGACCGAGACCGGGGGCACCCAGCTCGTCGTGGCGACCATCCCCGACCTCGAGGGCTATGACATCGCCGACTATGGCTACCGGCTCGGCCGCCACTGGGGCATCGGCCAGAAGGGCGCGAACACCGGCGCCCTGCTGATCGTCGCGCCCAATGAGCGCAAGGTCCGCGTGGAAGTGGGCTATGGCCTCGAGCCGGTGCTGACCGACGCGCTCTCGGCCCTCATCATCCAGGAGCGGATCCTGCCGGCCTTCCGCGCCGGCGACTTCGCCGGCGGGATCGAGGCCGGCACCGATGCGCTCGTCGCGCAGCTGAAGCTCCCGCCCGAGGAGGCCGAGCGCCGGGCGGCCGCGGCCCGCACCCGCGGCAGCGAGGCAGGAGAAGGCGGCGGCCTCGGCACCCTCCTCTTCTTCGTCATCCTGGTCCTCGTCATCTGGCTCGTCATCCGCAGCAGCGGCGGCGGGGGGGGCGGCGGGCGGGGTCTGCGCCGCGGGCCGGCCGGGCCCATCATCATCTGGGGTCCGGGAACCGGCTGGGGTGGCGGGGGCTTCGGCGGCGGCTTCGGCGGGGGCTTCGGCGGCGGGGGCGGCAGCTTCGGCGGCGGCGGGGCCAGCGGGGGATGGTGATGGCGCACGCGATCGACCAGGACCGGATTGCCGAGGCGATCGCGGCGGCCGAGGCCCGCACCTCGGGCGAGATCGTCTGCGTGCTCGACCGCGACCGCCATCTCTATCTCGAGTGGGTGCTGGCGCTCGCCGCCGTCCTCGCCTTCCTCCTCCCCTTCCTCGCCACGCTCGCCGGCTTCGGCCCCACCGCCTGGCGCGACCTCCTGTTCCCGGCCTGGCACGCGCCGGGCGAGACGCTCCCCGACATCGCGACGATCGAGCTCTACGCGGCAGCGCAGGTGCTGGTCTTCCTCCTCGCCTTCCTGCTGCTGCGCCACTCCCCCTTCGCCCAGCGCCTCGCCCCCGAGCCGCTGCGAAGGGCCCGGGTCCACGAACTGGCCTTGAAGCAGTTCCTCGCCCGCGGCATCCACACCACCGCCGAGCGCACCGGCGTGCTCGTCTTCGTCAGCCTTCCCGACCACATGACCGAGATCATCGCCGACGAGGGCATCTACGCCAGGGTCGCCCCCGGCATCTGGGGCGAGGCCGACGCCGCCCTCCTCGAGGAGCTGGCGCGCGGCGACCTCACCACCGGCTTCGTCCGCGCCATCGGCATCGTCGCCGACATCCTCGCCGAGCATTTCCCGCCGGTGGAGCGCAACCGCGACGAGCTGCCCAACCGCCTGATCGAGCTCTGAAGCGCTGCCGACCCCGGGGCCACCGGTCTCCGCCGGGCGCCTGGCCCCACGGGCGCCGGCCGCAAGGGCGGCGGGCCGGATGCCCCGCCGCGCGACCGCCATTGCCCCGGCAGGGACAGCGGACCATGACGCCGGCAGGGCCTGCCGACGGCCGGCACGCGGCCGGCCGGTCGCGGCAGGAGCCGGCCCGGGGTTGCCGGGGCCCGCGAAGGAGGGAGAGCGGAGCGACATGCGCGAACTGGAAGGCAGGACGATCCTCGTGACCGGCGCGAGCTCGGGCATCGGCCGGGCGGCCGTCGCCGTCTTCTCCCGGCACGGCGCCCGCGTGATTGCGGCTGCCCGGCGGCGGGAACAGACCGAAACCGTGGTCGCCTCGGCCAATGCCGCGGGCGGACAGGCCGTCCATCTGCCCGTCGACATCGCCGACGAGGCGTCGGTCGACGCGCTCTTCGAGCGGATCCGCGCCGATTTCGGCCGCCTCGACGGCGCGTTCAACGATGCCGGCGTCGAGGCGCCGCACGCCCCCCTTCCCGACGCCGAGGTCGCGACCTTCGACCAGGTGATGGCCACCAACGCGAAGGGCACCTGGCTCTGCCTGCGGCGCGAGATGCAGATCATGCGCGACCAGGGCTTCGGGGCGATCGTCAACGTCGCCTCGATCGCGGGCATCGTCGCGTTTCCCGGCGCATCGGCCTATGGCGCGAGCAAGTCGGCCGTGATCGCCATGACCCGGTCTGCCGCGCTCGATCTCGCGTCGCTCGGCATCACCGTCAACTGCATCTGTCCCGGCGCCACCCGGAGCGAGATGTCCGCGCGCTGGGCCGAACGGCTGCCGAACGGCGAGGCGGATCTCGCCGCCTTCAACCCCATGCGCCGAATCGCCGAGCCGGAGGAGCCTGCGGAAGCGGCCGCCTTCCTCCTGTCGGACCGGGCGCGCCACATCAACGGCGCGGTGCTGGTGATCGACGGCGGCGCCAGCCTCGGCTGAGCCTTCGGGGGCGCGGCTGCGGGGCCCCGCGCCCGGGCAGGCTAGAGCGCGAACGCCCCCTTGATCCCGTCGACCACGATCTGCGCGGCCAGTGCCGCCAGCACCACGCCGAGCAGCCGGGTGATCATCGCCTCGACCTTGGCACCGAGCAGGTTCATGAGCGGCCGCGCCGCCAGCAGCGCCGCCAGCGTCAGCGCCAGCACGATCGCCAGTGCCGCATAGACCGCCAGCTGCTCCTCGGCCGTGTCCGCCCGGGCGACGAGCAGCATGATGGTCGCGATCGAGCCGGGACCGGCGATCATCGGGATGGCCATGGGAAAGACCGAGACATCCTCGACCTCGCGCGAGGCGACGTCGCGCGCCCGGGCCTCGCGCCGCTCGGTGCGCTTCTCGAAGATCATGTCGGTGGCGAACAGGAAGAGGAGGATGCCGCCGGCGATCGAGAAGGCGGGAAGCCCGATCCCGAGCGCGCCGAGGAAGGGCTGGCCGAGCAGGGCGAAGAAGAGGAGGATGCCGGCGGCGATCAGCGTCGCCCGCACCGCCATCGACCGCCGCTGCGCCGGGCTCGCATTGCCGGTGAGGCCGGCGAAGATCGGCGCGCAGCCCGGCGGATCGACGATGACGAGAAGCGTCACCAGCGCCGAGACGAAGACGTCGAGCGGCAGCGTCACGCCGCCGCCTGCAGCGTGTTGGCAAGCAGGCAGGCGATCGTCATCGGGCCGACGCCGCCCGGCACCGGGGTGATGGCGCCGGCCACCTCGACCGCCTCGGCGAAGGCGACATCGCCCACCAGCCGCGCCCGGCCGTCCGCGCCTTCCACCCGGTTGATGCCGACGTCGATGACGGTCGCGCCCGGCTTCAGCCAGGCCCCGCGCACCAGCTCGGGCCGGCCGACCGCCGCCACCACGATGTCGGCCCGGCCGACGAGCCGGGGAAGGTCGCGGCTCCGCGAATGGGCGATGGTGACGGTCGCGCTCTCGCCGACGAGAAGCGCCGCCATGGGCCGGCCGACGATGGTCGAGCGCCCGATGACGAGCGCCTCGGCGCCGGCAAGGTCGGCATGGACCGTCTTCAGCAGCCTGAGGCACCCGGCCGGCGTGCAGGGGACGAAGCCGGGCAGGCCGAGCGCCAGCCGCCCGGCATTGACCGGGTGGAAGCCGTCCACGTCCTTGGCCGGGTCGATCGCCTCGATCACCCGGGTCGCGTCGCACTGCGGCGGCAGCGGCAGCTGCACCAGGATCGCGTCCACCCCGGGGTCGGCGTTGAGCGCCGCCACCAGCGCCAGCAGCTCCGCCTCGGCCACGCCGGCGGGAAGCCGGTGCTCCAGCGAGCGGATCCCGGTCTCGGCGCAGGCCTTCACCTTGTTGCGCACATAGACATGGGAGGCCGGATCATCGCCGACCAGCACCACGGCGAGCGCCGGCGGCCGCCGGCCGGCGGCAAGGCGGGCGGCAACCGACTGCGCCACCTCGCCGCGCAGCGCGGCGGCCACTGCCTTGCCGTCGATGACGGGCATCGCGCGCGGGCGTCAGGGCAGGCGAAGGTCCAGCGCCAGCCCCTGGAGCAGCTGCTGGACGAGGACGATCCCGAGGATGACGACGAGCGGCGAGAAGTCGATCCCGCCGAGGTCGGGCATCCGCCGCCGGATTGGCGCGAGGATGGGCGAAAGGAAGCGGTCGAGCCCGTCGAGCACGGCCGCCACGAAGCGGTTGCGGGTGTTGACCACGTTGAACGCGACCAGCCAGGACAGCACCGCCTGGATGATGATCACCCAGATCAGCAGCTGGAGCAGATAGACGAGGAAATTGAGGAGGCCGGCGAGCGTGTTCATCGGGGGACGCGTTCCATTGCCTGTCGGGCCCGGCCGGCTGTAGCGGCAAGGGAGCCGCCCGGCTAGAGCCCGGCGCGACATGGCCCGCCCGGCGCTCCTCTCGCTCGCGCTTTCCGACTTCCGCAACCACGCCGCAACGCGGATCGCGCCCGGCAGCGCAGCGGCCATCGTCCTCGCCGGGCCCAATGGCGCCGGCAAGACCGCCATTCTCGAGGCCGTCTCGCTCCTGTCCGTGGGCCGCGGCCTGCGCGGCGCGGCGCTCGCCGACATGGCGCGCAGCGGGGGCCCGGGCGGCTTCCGGGTCCACGCCCTGCTTGCGCCCGAGCCCGACCTGCCGCCCGTCGCGCTCGAGACCTTCACGACGGCGGACGCCCCCGAGCGCCGCAGGCTCCGGGCCGAGGGCGCGCCGGCCCCGCTCTCGCGCCTTGCCGAATGGCTCGCGATCCTCTGGGCGACCCCGGCGATGGACCGGCTGTTCGCCGACGCGGCCAGCGCCCGCCGGCGCTTCCTCGACCGCCTCACGCTCGCCCTCCACCCCGGCCATGCCGGCCATGCCACCCGCTACGAGGCCGCGCTCCGGCAGCGCAACCGCCTGCTGGCCGATCCGCGCCCGCCCGACCCGGCCTGGCTCGACGCGCTCGAGATGCAGCTTGCCGCCCATGGCGCGGCGGTCGCGGCCGCCCGCGCCGACACGGTCGCCCGGCTGTCCGCCCGCATCGCCGCCGAGGCCGACTGCGGCTTTCCGCGCGCCGCGCTCGCC
>JAJUHA010000058.1 GCA_029268145.1 Sphingomonadaceae bacterium
CCCGGCGCCCGCCGCCCCCGAGCCGGTGGCCGAGCCCGCCGTCATCGACTGGTCGGAAGTCGGCGAGACGGCCGCCGTCAACCTCGAGATCGGCTATGGCCTCATCCCGCTCGTCGACGAGGGCGCCGGCGCCCCGCTGATGGCCCGGATCACCGGGATCCGCCGGCAGCTGTCGCGCGAGCTGGGCTTCGTGCTGCCCCTCGTCAGGGTGCGGGACGATCTGGCGCTCGCGCCGCACCAGTATCGGATCACGGTGGCCGGCGAGCGCGCCGGCACTGGCGAGGCCTGGCCCAATGACCTGCTGGCGCTGGAGGCCGAGACGATCACCGCCTCCGTGCCGGGCCGGGAGACGCGCGACCCCGCCTTCGGGCTGCCGGCGCGCTGGATCGACCCGGCGCTCGAGACCCGGGCGATCGCGGCGGGCTACACGGTGGTCGATCCCGCCACCGTCATCGGCACGCACCTCCACAAGCTGCTGCGCCAGCACGCCGCCACGCTGCTCGGCCTCGACGAGGTGCAGGCGCTCATCGACCAGCTGGCCACGCGCCAGCCGCAGCTCGCCCAGGCGCTCGGCCCCAAGGCGATCGGGCTTGCCCAGCTTGCCGCCCTTCTCCGGGCGCTGCTCGAGGAAGGCGTGCCGCTGCGCGACTTCGGCCGCATCGCCGGCGCGATCGCCGAGGCGGTGCCGACCGTCTCCGACCCCGCCGAGCTGCTCGAGGCCGTGCGCGCCCGGCTCGGAGGCCTCGTCACCAGCGCCATCGCCGAGCCCGACCAGCCGCTCCGGCTCATCGCGCTCGCGCCCGAGCTCGAGGCGCTGCTGATGGGCGCGGTGCGGGCCGCCCCCGGCGCCGCCTTCCCCTTCGAGGCCGGGCTTGGCAGCCGGGTGGTGGAGGCGGTGCGCGCCGCCCTGCCCAGGGCCCAGGGCGCGCCGGTCGCGCTCATCAGCCAGGCCGGGCCGCGCCGCCCGCTCTGGCGCCTGCTCCGGAGCGCCGGCCTCGATCTCCCCGTCATCGGCTTTGCCGAGCTGCCCGACAGCCGCGCGGTCGAGGTTCTCGCCGTGGTCGGCGCACCCGAACCCGCCCTGCCCCAACCGGAGGACGCCTGATGGACGCCCGCCTTGGTCTCGACCTCAAGCTCTACACGCCGGCAGCGCTTGCCCGGGTCGAGCCCGAACGGCTGATCCAGAACCATCTCGCCCTCGTCCGCAAGATCGCTTGGCACACCCACGCCCGGGTCTCCTCCGCGCTCGATGTCGAGGAGCTGGTGCAGATCGGGATGATCGCGCTCATCGAATCGGCGCGCTCCTTCGAGGATCGGGGCCACGCCGCCTTCGCCACCTACGCGACGGTACGGATCCGCGGCGCGATGATCGACGCGCTCCGCAAGCAGGCCACCATGTGCCGCTCCGCCCTCCGCCGCCGGCGCGAGCTGAACGCCGCCCGCACCCGGCTCGAGGGCGCGCTCGGCCGCCCTCCCTCGGACGCCGAGCTCGCCGCCGAGCTCGAGATCAGCGTGGCCGAGCTGCAGGAGGCGAACGCCAGCACGCAGGGCGTGCGCTACGAATCGATCGACGAGGTCTATTCCGACCATTCGATCTGGTTCGCCGACGATCAGCCCGACGCGCTCGACCAGCTCCAGTCGAAGGAAATGCGCGCCCACCTGGCGGACGCGATCCGCAAGTTGCCCGAGCGCGAGGCGATGGTCCTCCAGCTCTACTTCGTCGAGGAGATGAACCTCGAGGAGATCGGCCAGGTGCTGGGCGTGGGCGCGGCGCGCATCTGCCAGATCAAGAAGGCGGCCCTCACCCGCGTGCGGAAGCTGCTCGGCGGCTGGGAGGACTGAGGCCGCCGCCCACAGCCGCGGCGCTGCGGGCAGCGCGCCGGAAGCCCAGTCTGCCACGGCGACAGAAATCCTGCGCAGCGCAAGGCTTCACAAGCGCGGCGGGCGCGGCAAGGAGCGGTCCGCGCCGCCGGGACGACGCCGCGGCGGCGAGGGAGGGCGGAGCGTGCTCGAGGCGCTGGCAGCGATGGAGTGGGCGGACCTGCTGCCCTTCGTTGCGATCGGCTTTGCCGCGCAGATCGTCGATGGCGCGCTCGGCATGGCCTTCGGCGTCATCTCGTCGACGCTCCTCGTCAGCGTGATGGGCGTGGCCCCGGCGCGCGCATCGGCTGCCGTGCACCTCGTCGAGATGTTCACGACCGGCGCATCGGGGATGAGCCACATCCTGTTCCGCAACGTCGACTGGAAGCTGTTCGCCCGCATCGCCATCCCCGGCGTCATCGGCGGCAGCGCCGGCGCCTGGCTGCTCGCCTCGCTCGATGCCTCGGCCGCGCGGCCGCTGGTGATGGGCTATCTTGCCGCGGTCGGCCTCTATCTCCTGTGGAAGGCGATCCGCTATCCGCCGCGGCCGACCGGCCGGGCCGCGCGCTTCGCCATCCCGCTCGGGCTCGTCGGCGGCTTCCTCGACGCATCGGGCGGTGGCGGCTGGGGGCCGGTCGTCACGTCGAACCTCCTTGTGCAGGGCGCGGACGTGCGCCGCACCATCGGCACGGTCAACAGTGCCGAGTTCCTCGTGACCTGCGCGGTCTCCGCCACCTTCATCGCGACGATCGGGCTCGAGGCCTTCACCCTGGTGACGGTCGGCCTGCTGGCCGGCGGGCTCATCGCGGCACCGCTCGGCGCGCTTGCGGTGCGCGCACTGCCGGTCCGGCCGCTGCTGCTGCTGGTGGGCGGCGCGCTCACGGCGACCAGCCTGTTCAGCCTCTTCCGGGCGCTCGCCTGATGGGATCTGCCGCACGATTGCGCTTTGGCCGGGCTTCCCCTAGGGCGCCCGCGCCGGGGAGTGGCGCAGCCTGGTAGCGCATCTGCTTTGGGAGCAGAGGGTCGCAGGTTCGAATCCTGTCTCCCCGACCATGTTGTCGATCATCTGTAGATGACCGACTTGGAAGGTGAAAAGCCAGGCTTTCTCACCTGTCCAGGAATTGTGCAGAAGTTTTTGCGGTTTTCATCTTCGGAAGGCGGTGGAGCATGGCTAGGCAGGCGATTGTTTCCGCACCTGTGCCCCTAGCTGCGCCGGATGAAGGCAAGCGTTCGATTGACGAAGCCTGCAAGCTCTGCATCATTGATGCTCTCGGTCTGGCAGGTTGGATTGGTATCATGGTGGAAGCGATTCGCATAATCCAGCAATAATCTCAGTTCGACCGTATCAGCTGGACTGAGTATCTGAGTTGGCGAGTTCATTCGCTGCTGGCAAAGGCTAACGAATTGTCCGACCATTGTCCCAGGCGGAAAGTGATTTGGGTACGCCACTCGGAGGAAGGCCTCCAGCATATGGCGTAGGTCTGCTGCGACCGTTCGCTCTTGTGCGGGGTCAGCCTGCTGAACATACGCCGTAGCCCGTGCAAAGCGCCGGTCATGCTCCGTAAAGCTGTCATGATCTACGTCCCATGGCTCAATGATCGAGCCAACCGCTGCACGTGCGATCCGAATTGCAGCACGGTCGTTGCGTGGCGCTGCCTTCCAAAGCGCGATCAAAAACGGTTTCGAGTGAGACAGCACGATCACCTGTCGCACCCTATCCAAGAGCCGCCTTATCTCTTGGACCGTCACAAGAGAACGATGTTCATCCAGGCTGGTCATTGGGTCGTCGATCACTGCAATAATGTCCGCCATGTTCCATTTCTGCTCCAGCGACGCGAAGAAGAAGGCCAAGGCCAGAGTGTTCCTGTCCCCCGCACTTAGTGCAGTTCGGAAGGATGGCCCAGCGTTGGCCGTGAGCGGCACATCCACGTTGTTGATCACGATATTGTAGGTAGCGGACGAACCTCCACGGTTGTTCACCGCATTGACGCCCCCGAGGCGGAACCCGGCGTTGAACCGGCCAAGGTAACTATTGATAGCCGCCTCGTAGGTCGGGAAGATGTTCTGGCGGTAGTTGTCCAGGGCGGTGCGCGCCCGATCACGAGCGGCCTCTGTTCCTTGCTTGGCGGCCTTTTCGGCCAGGAAATCATCGCAGCGCGTTGCGATCTGGGGGCTGTGCCGTGATTGAATTGCCTTGAGCTTGTTCAAGTCGGCTGTCAGTGCAGCGACATTGGCCGCCTGAGCCTGCTCCTTCACAATCGCGATCTGGTCGTTCAGGCTAGTGAGCGAAGTCGAGACTTGGGCAATTTCAGCGCATTTTTGATGGAATGCGTCAATGGCAGCAAGCGCCGTGGCATCCAGCGCAATCGCATCAAGGGGAGCTGCACGCTTCGCATTCAGTGCACCCTGCACGGCATCACGGGCCGATTTCCATGCACGGGCAATGACAGCGGTATCAACGGTAATCTCTGGCACATCAAGGAATTGTGCCCAAAAGGTTCGTCGCTGCAATGCCACGCCGACCTCGCGTTCAAAGGCAGCCGGAGCCTCGCCGCTATGGCTGGCGCTGATCTCACGGGTCGTCGATGTCAGCGCCGCCTTCAGGGCGCTGTACTCTTCACTGAAATAGGCTTGGTAGTGCTTGATGATGGCAGCGGTAGCGAGCGGCTGCGCACAGAATGGGCAGTCTTTCTTCTCCCATGGCTGGCCCGCTTCCGCGAGGATTGTGACACCCTCGCCAACCCAGCGCTCGCCGTTTGCTCCGATCATGCCCAGATGGGCTTGGACTCGGGCGGCGGCTTCTGCGTCAAGGGTCGCCATGCTGCGTGCAAGTAATGCATTCAAACCATCGACATCGAAGGCCGGGAGT
This sequence comes from Sphingomonadaceae bacterium, assembly GCA_029268145.1. Taxonomy (GTDB): domain Bacteria; phylum Pseudomonadota; class Alphaproteobacteria; order Sphingomonadales; family Sphingomonadaceae; genus Thermaurantiacus. The sequence goes on from JAJUHA010000058.1 coordinate 4,730, forward strand.
GACAGCGGGGCGAATATCGGTTCGGCCTGGACTGCGGCTGCCGCTTGTGCGGCGGCCAGGGACCGCTCGGCTTCGGCAATACGTGCATCCACATCAGCAACTGCGGGAAGGCCACAGAAATCCTCAACCCCAAGGCCAAATCTGGCGTTGGCAGGGATCGCAGCCTCTTTCAGGCGCAGCTGCCGATTATGTTCCTCGATAGCCGCAACATGGACTTGCAATGCCCGATTCAGATCAACGCCCTGCGCGCCCAAGATCAGCTCATGAAGGTTCTGGCGATGGCCCGTTTCAATCTCGATGCCGGAACAGATGTTTTCGGCCACGAACGCATCGTCGAAGACGACGAGCTCCGGCAGTGGCACGGTCCATTCCCGATTCTGGAATATATGCTGGAGATCGCAGCCTCTCTCGACGACAATCTCCGGCGGGTCGTCCGCCCCCACGCGATGACGGTCAGCAATCAACTTGGGATCGCCATTGCTAAGGGAGCGAAAAATGGACGCCATCGTGGTTTTGCCACGTCCATTCTCCGCATACAGCAGGGTCACGCGCGAAAACTGCAGCTGGGGACCTGGGGTAACAGCATCGAACTGCCCCACGTTGCTTAACCGAATGATATTTCTGATCAAGGCACCCTCACATTGACCAAGTTCGTAAGATCTTCTCGCCTATCGGTTCAATTTTAAACGCTATTTTAACATAGATCCGATTATCGCGCAAGACCAAGTATCGTTAGGATTGCATTCGGGCAAGCAACCCAGATCAGCCAACAGACCGCACTTAAACAATACATTTCATATATCAAAGTATAATAAGGAGAATCAGCTCTGCTTCAAAATTTGTCTATCTTTGTTGTTGAAAGGGGGACATATTTGTAGTCTAATCGTCGGTCAATCTGTTTTTACAGCATAATCGATAAGGTATCTGACTCCTCTTTCCACGTTAAATTTTAGCATGCTAGGTCATATGGACTGCATCATTTGCATTCTTATCGAGCGAATCCTTTCGACAGCATTGCCACTGAGGGCAGTACGCCGCAGCGCGGCGGAGGGCGCAGGCCCCGGCGGCGGATCCGCCGGCCCCCAGCGAAAATGAGACTGGAACATGTTCCAGAAATCTGCTCTGTCTCGTCGGGCGACGGGATTCGGAGGGTGGTGCCATGGCCGATGCGACGGGGTCCGGGCTTTCGCCAGTGCGCAAGGCGATCGTGCCGGACGCCGGCGACGACTGGGCCGCGATCGCCCGCCGCGCCCTGCCGCACCTGCCCGAGGCGGAGGCCGTCAGCGCGCTGCAGAGCTGGAACCTGCACCTCTTCCTCCGCGCCCCGGCCCCTCCGGGCAGTCCGCGCCAAGGCAATCCCATCCTGCCGAGCGACATCGTCTTCATCGAGCCCCCGCTTCCGGCATGAGCGGGAACGCGGCACCGGCGCATGTCGCCGCGGTCCGGCTCGGCGCCGCCCACGACGGCGAGGCCGAGCTGCTGCTCACGCTGCGCTTTCCCAACGGCGGCAGCGCGCCGGTCGCGCTTGATCACCACGCCGCCCGCCATCTCGTCGAGGCGTGCGGCGCGGCCACGCCCGACGCCCTCATCGGCGCCAGCTGGGAGCGGGTGCGCGACGCGCTCGCCGCCGCCTCCTCCCGCTTCCTCGCCACCCCTCCCGCATCCCAGACCGCCTCCGAGCCAAGAGGAGAGTCCCATGCCTGATCTCGTCATCCGCAACGGCCGCATCGTCGACGGCACCGGCCTTCCCGCCTTCGTCGCCGACATCGCGGTGCGCGACGGCCGCATCGCGCGGATCGGGCGCATTGCCGAAACCGGCGCGCGGGAGATCGATGCCACGGGCCTGGTGGTCGCCCCCGGCTTCATCGACCCGCACACCCATTTTGATGCCCAGCTGCTGTGGGACGGCTTCGCGAAGCCGGCGCTGTCGCACGGTGTCACCACGATCGTGCCGGGCAACTGCTCGCTCTCGCTCGCGCCACTGAAGGCCGCGCACCGGACGAAGCTCGTCGGCATGTTCAACCAGATCGAGGAGATGCCGCTCAGGGCCTTCTCCGAGGGCGTGGTGTGGGACTGGGAGAGCTTCCCCGACTATCTGGCGCGGATCCGCCGGGGCCTCGGCGTCAACGTCGCCCCGCTGGTCGGCCACAGCCTCATCCGCCTGTGGGTGATGGACGAGGCGGCGATGGAGCGCATCGCGACCGACAGCGAGATTGCCGCCATGCAGCAGCTGCTGCGCGACTGCCTCGAGGCCGGCGCCATCGGGCTCTCGACCAGCTTCGTCGACATGGACGAGCGGCTCCAGCCGGTGCCGAGCCGCTACGCCGATGCGCGCGAGCTCGACGCGCTCGCCGCCGTGCTCGGCGAACATGGCCGGATGCTCCAGATCGTCCCCGAATTCTACGATCCGGACCTCACCATCGCCCGGCTCGACCAGCTCGCCGAGCTGTCGATCCGCCACCGCATCCCCACCAGCTTCTCGCCGCTGTTCCTGAACGCCGACAATGTGGCCGCGGTCGAGCGGGTGATGGCGCGGGTGGACGAGCAGTTCGCCCGCGGCGCGCGGGTGTGGCCGCAGGTGCAGACGCGGCCGATCGACATCTCCTTCTCCTTCGCCGTCCCCAGCCTGCTCTTCTTCCGCTTTCCCGGCTGGTACCGCCTGATCCGCTTCGGCACGCCCGAGGCCATCCGCGCCGCCTTCACCGACCCGGCCAGCCGCGCCGCGCTGGTCGCCGAGGTCGCCCCGTTCGACGCGCTCTGGCCGCGCCTCGTGCTGCGCCATGTCCGCACCGCGGCCAACCGGCCGCTCCTGGGCAAGACGCTCGGCGAGATCGCCGCCCTGCGCGGCACCACCGCAGTCGAGGCGATGATCGACCTCTCGCTCGAGGAGGATCTCGACGCCCATTTCCTCGCCGGGGGCATGGGCCACAATGACGACGCGAAGGTCGGTGCGCTGCTCGCCCACCCGCATGTCCACATCGGCGCGAGCGACGGCGGTGCCCACATCCTCTCGTTCTCGACCTACGGCGACACCGGCCACCTCTTCGCCCGCTTCGTCCGCGAGACCGGCGCGCTCAGCCTCGAACAGGCGGTCCGGAAGGTCACCGCCGACACCGCCGCCATCTGGGGCATCCCCGAACGGGGCCTGCTGAAGCCCGGAATGGTGGCCGACATCACCGTCTTCGACCCCGCGACGATCGACCGGGGCCCGGAAGTCCGCGCCGAGGACGTGCCCGGCGAGGGTGCGCGCTATGTGCGCGAGTCGCGCGGGATCGCGGCGGTCGTCGTCGGCGGGCGGATCGCCTGGACCGCGGATGGGGGCTACCAGGAGGCCGCCGGCGCCATCGTGCCGGGCCCGATGGCCGCAGCGCCGGCGCTGGCCGCGGCCTGATCCGGAGCGCGGGCCGTGGGGCTGGCGTGGGCCGGGGGTGCGGCGCGAAGACGGGGGTCCGCGGTGATGGTGCCCGCGGACGGGCCGGGCGGGGCCGAGGCAGGAGTGGCGCCGGGCGAGACCGTGCTCGTCATCGGCGCGGGCATCGGCGGGCTGATGGCGGCGCTTTCGCTCACCGGCTCGGGGCGCACCATCACCCTCCTCGAGCGCGACGGCCCGCCGCCGGGCGACGACCCGGACCAGGCCTTCCTCGCCTGGCGGCGGCCGGGCGCCAGCCACATGCGCCAGAGCCACGCCTTCCTCGCCCGCCTGCGCGGCATCCTGGCGCGGCGGCACCCGGCGCTGCTCGACGCGCTGAAGGCCGCCGGCGTGCGCGAGATCGGCTTCGAGGCGATGCTGACCGACCTGCAGCGCCCCCGCTACCGCCCCGAGCCCGGGGATGCGGAGCTCACCATCCTGACCAGCCGCCGCACCACGCTCGAGCTCGTCATCCGCCGCTTCGTCGCGGCCCTGCCCGACGTCCGCATCCGCAGCGGCTTCCGGGTGAACCGGCTCGTCACCCGCCGCGTCGGCGAGGTCCTGCGGGTCGAGGGCGTGGAGGGCGAGCAGGCAGGCGCCCCGGTCAGGCTGATGGCTGACCTCGTCATCGACAGCAGCGGCAAGGGCGGCCGGATCCTCGACCAGCTCGTCGCCGAGGGCGTGCCGGTCGCCGAGGAAAGCGAGAGCGCGGGCATCCTCTACTTCACCCGCCACTACCGGCTGCGCCCCGGCATGGCCGAGCCCGATCCGCGGCAGAACCCGCCGGGGAGCGGCGACCTCGGCTATCTCAAGTTCGGCGTCTTCCCCGGCGACAATGGCTGCTTCTCGATCACGCTCGCCGTGCCCGAGATCGAGACCGGGCTGCGCCGGGCGGTGATGGACCCCGACCTGTTCCAGGCCATCACCCGGATGCTCCCCGGGCTCCGGCCCTGGACCGAGCCGGCCCGGGCCGAGCCGCGCGGCGCGGTCCAGGGCATGGGGGATCTCCACAGCCGCTGGCGCGACCTGGTGGTCGATGGCCGGGTGCTGGTGCACGGCTGTTTCGCGCTGGGCGACACGCTGGTGCGCAGCAACCCGCTCTACGGGCGCGGCTGCGCCTTCGCCGCCGTCAGCGCCGAGCTGCTGCGCGAGGCGCTCGATGCCACGCCCGACGCCGATGCGCGCCAGCGCCACTATCATCGCCGCCTGCGGGAAGAGCTGCGCCCGGTCTACGAGAACCAGCGGGCGCAGGATCGCGGGGCGATCCGGCGGGCCCGCCGCGCCCTCACGCCGGGCCACCGCGACCGCTGGAAGACGCGGCTGATGCGGAGATTCCTCGAGGATGGCGTGCGCATCGCGCTGCGCCGCGACGTCACCCTTCTCAGGGCGGCGCTGCGCGGCTTCCACATGCTCGAGCACCCCGACCAGTGGCTGCGCAGGCCCGGCAATCTCCTCAAGGTGCTGCTGGTCTGGGCACGCGGCCGGCGGCGCAACGCCCCGGCCTATCCGCCACGGCCGGGGCCGGAGCGCGCCGCGCTGCTCGGTGCGCTGGGGCTCGACCCGATGATCCTGTTCATCGCCATCGTCGTCGG
>JAJUHA010000059.1 GCA_029268145.1 Sphingomonadaceae bacterium
GAGGGCCGCGCGCCGGTCTATGCGCCGCGCGGCGGCCTGGTCCGCCTCCAGCTCGGCCCGCTCGACGACCGCGCCGCCGCCGCCGAGCTGTGCGCCCGGCTTGCGGCCGGCGGGCGCCCCTGCTTCGTCACGTCCGGCTGACCCCCCGCGCCCGCCCTGCGGGCGAAAAAAGAGCCGCTCGCGCGACAGCGCGAGCGGCCAGGGTTCAGGGAGGGAGCGCCGGTCACCCGGACTGGGGCGACGGACGCTCGCGCGGGGAGCGAAAGGGGGACATCGCTGCCCGCACTCCGAACATGCGGGTGGCGCCCCTGAAAATCAAGATGCGGCAGCCGCTCCCGGTGCTGCCGCGACAATGTCGCCGGCGCGGAAGCGGACTGCGCCATCGCCTCCCGCCTCGGCGCGCGCGCGCCCGCGCCGGGTCAGCCAGGCGAGATGGGCCAGCGCCTCGCCGGTTGCCATCTGCAGCTCGTCGGCCGCGATCGGCCGGCCGAACAGGGTCGGGAAACAGTCCACCACCGTGCGCGGCACGGCGAGGAAGGCCGCCAGCCGGTCGAGCTTGTCCTGGTGGTCGGACGCCAGCTGGTCGAGCCGCGCGTGCAGGCCGAAGAAGGGCTCGTTGTGCGCCGGCAGCACCAGCGTGCCTTCCGGCAGCCGGCGCAGCCGGGCGATGCTCGACAGCCATTCGCCGAGCGGATCGGCCTCCGGCTCGGTCGGATAGACCGAGACGTTCGAGGTGATCCGCGGCAGCACCTGGTCGCCGGACAGGAGGAGGCCGTCCTGCGCGCACCACAGGCAGGCATGTTCCGGGCTGTGGCCGGAGCCCACCACCACCTCCCAGCGCCGCCCGCCGATCGCCAGCACGTCCCCGTCGCGCAGCCGGGTGTAGCCGGTCGGCAGCCGCGCCACGCCCCGCGCGAAGCGGCCCCAGCCGGCCGCCTCCATCCGCGCCACCTCCTCCGCGCTCCACCCCGCCCGGCGGTAGAAGGCCGTCACTTCGGCCGGCACCTCGGGCGCGACATCGAGGGTGAGCACCCGCGCCAGCATGAACTCGCCCCGGGTCAGGAGGAGCGGCGCGCCGGTCTTGCGCGCCAGCCAGCCGGCAAGGCCGATATGGTCGGGGTGATAGTGGGTCACGAGGATCCGCCCCACCGGGCGCCCCGCCAGCGGCCCGGCGAGCAGCGCGCGCCAGTGGTCGGCGACGACCGGGCTGTTCACGCCGGTGTCCACCACCACCCAGTGGTCGCCGCCGTCCAGCACCCACAGGTTGATGTGGTCGAGGCTGAAGGGCAGCGGCATCCTCAGCCAGAAGACGCCGTCGGCCACTTCGGCAAGCCCGCCATCGGCCGGGCGCGCCATTCCGAAGGGGTAGACGAGCCCCCGCCGCTCGACCGGCGCCTCGGGAAGCCGCGCGGTCAGGACCGGAACAGCCGTTCGGGGTCGAGCGCGCTGGCCGCCCCGTCGGCCGGCGCGGCCTGGGCCTCGCGCTCGCGCTTTAGCTGCTCCAGCATCGCCGCGCGGTCGCTGCCGAGCCGGGTGTCCACCTCGGCCTCGATCCCCGCCTTCTTCGCGGCGGCCGCGACCAGCTGGTCGAGCTCGCGCTGCGAGCACAGCCCCAGCGTCACCGGGTCCTTCGGCGTGATGTTGGCGATGTTCCAGTGCTCGCGGTTGCGGATGGCGGCGATGGTCGACTTGGTCGTCCCGATCAGCCGCGAGATCTGGGCGTCGCTGATCTCGGGATGGTTGCGGATGATCCACATGATGCCGTCCGGCTTGTCCTGCCGCTTGGCCACCGGCGTGTAGCGCGGGCCCGAGGTGCGCCGCTGCTGCACCGGTCCCGGCGTGATCCGCAGCCGGTAGGACGGGTCGGCCTGGCCCTTCTCGATCTCGGCCATGGAAAGCTCGCCGGCGCGCACCGGGTCGCGCGGGGTCAGCCGGGTCGCCGCGGTCTCGTCGGCGATCGCCTGCACCTCGAGCACGTGGATTCCGCAGAAGTCGGCGATCTGCTGGAAGGTAAGCGCGGTGTTGTCGACCAGCCAGGTGGCGGTCGCGTGCGGCATCAGCGGCTGGATGCGGCTCGTGTCGGCGCGGGACGGGGCAGCCATCGGCGGGATCCTCGGGTCTCGAACAGGAAAAGGGCCACCCGCACGGGTGGCCGAGGCCGGAATCATAGGGGCCGCGGCCGGCCGATGCAATCCCGGCCGCGCCGCGCCCTCAGACGTCGATGCCGCGCGCGGCGGCCTCCGCTGCCAGCATGGCGCGGATGTCGGTTCCCGGCGTGTCGAGCCACAGCGCCATGCTGGCCGCGATCGGCGCGAGCTCGGCCGAGCGCACCATCGCCTTCACCGGCCCCACCGCGGCAGGCGTGATCGACAGCCGGCGGACCCCGATCGCCATCAGCGCCAGCGCCTCCAGCGTCCGCCCGCCCATCTCGCCGCACACCGTGACCGGCACGCCCTCCGCCTCGCAGGCGCGCACCACCCGGGCGAGGAACCGCAGCACGCCGCGCGCCAGCCAGTCGTAGCGCGCGGCGAGCTTGGGGTTGCCGCGGTCGGCGGCAAGCAGGAACTGGGTGAGGTCGTTGGTCCCGATCGAGAGGAAGTCGACCATCGGGAGCAGCTCGTCGAGCGTCTCGGCGAGCGCCGGCACCTCGAACATCGCGCCGTAGCGGATGGCCTCGGGCAGCGGCTGGCCGCGGGCTGCCAGCGCCGCCCGCGCCCGCTCCACCACCGCCTTCGCCTCGGCGAACTCCCAGGGCTCGGCGATCATCGGGAACATGAGGTTGAGCTCGCGCCCGGCGGCCGCCTCGAGCAGCGCCCGGGCCTGCACCTCGAGGAGCCCCTTGCGCTCGAGCGCGAGACGCAGCGCCCGCCAGCCCATCGCCGGATTCTCCTCGCCGCCCTCGCGCCCGGCAATGTAGGGGACGGCCTTGTCGCCGCCGATGTCGACGCTGCGGAAGGTGACCGGCCGGCGGCCCGCGGCGTCGAGCACGTCGCGGTAGAGCGCGACCTGCCGCGCCTTCCTCGGCAGGGTCGCCGAGACGAGGAACTGGAACTCGGTGCGGAACAGCCCGATCCCGTCGGCGTTGGTCAGCTCGAGCGCCGGCAGGTCCGAGCGCAGCCCGGCGTTGATGAGGAGCTGCACCCGGATCCCGTCGCGCGAAAGCGCCGGCAGGTCGCGCAGCGCGTCGTAGCCGGCCTGCCGCTTCGCCCTGAGCGCCGCCTGCTCCTCGAAGCTCCTGACGACGCTCGCCTGCGGCCGCACGAACAGCGCCGCCGCCCCGGCGTCGAGGATGAGCGGGTCGCCCTCGGCCACCTGCTCGCGCAGCCGGGCGATCCGCCCCACCACCGGCACGCCCATGGCGCGCGCGATGATGGTGACATGTGCGGTCAGCGAGCCTTCCTCGAGCGCCACGCCCTTCAGATAGCGCCGGTCATATTCGAGGAGCTCGGCCGGCCCGAGGTTGCGGGCGATGAGGATCATGTCCTCCTTGAGGCCCAGCGCCGCGGCCGTGCCCAGCCTGCCCGAGATGATGCGGATGAGCCGGTTCGAGAGATCGTCGAGATCGTGCAGCCGCTCGGCGAGATAGGGGTCGGCGACACCGCCCATGCGGATGCGCTGCGCCTGCGCCACGCTCTCGATCGCCGCCTCGGCGGTCAGCCCGCCCTCGATGGCGTCGTGGATCCGCCGCGCCCAGCCCTCGTCGAAGGCGAACATCTTGTAGGTCTCGAGGATCTCGTCATGGTCGCCGGGGCCGGCGAACTCCGCCTGCCGCACCATGTGGTCGACCTGCTCGCGCAGCGCCCGGAACCCGGCCTCGAGCCGCGCCTTCTCCTCCTCCACGTCCTCGGCGACGGTGCGCTCGATCCGGATGCGCGGCTGGTGGAAGACGGCAACACCGCGCGCCACCCCGTCCACCAGCCTGACGCCCGAGAGCCGGAGCGCGGCCGTCTCCCGCGGTCGCGCCGGCGCCACCGGCTCGGCCCCCAGCCCCGAGGCGGCGATCAGCTCGGCGAGCACCATGGCCACCGTCTGCAGCGCCTCGATCTCGACATCCTCATAGGCCCTCGGGCTCACATGCTGCACGGCGAGCACGCCGATCACCGCCTCGCGGCGGATGATGGGCACGCCGGCGAAGCTGTGGAACCGCTCCTCGCCCGTCTCCGGCCGGTAGGCGAAGCGCGGGTGGCTGGAGGCCTCGGCAAGGTTCAGCGGCGCGCGCGTCTCGGCGATCGTGCCCACCAGCCCCTGCCCCAGGCCAAGGCGGGTCACGTGCACGGCCTCCTGCTTCAGCCCCCTCGTCGCGAACAGCTCGAGCGCCCCGTCGCGCATGAGGTAGATGGAGGCCACCTCCGAGCCCAGCTCGGCCGCGACGATCCCGGCCACCTGGTCGAGCTTGGCCTCGGCCGGCGTGCGCGCGGCCATGACATCGTGCAGCCGGCGCAGGATCTCCCTGGCGCTGCCGACCGGCATCAGGCCGGCTCGGGAACCCGCGCCCGGGCGAGCGCGGCCTCGGCTTCGGTCACCAGCCGCTCGATGATCGCCGCGACCGGCTCGATCGCCTTCACCATCCCCACCGACTGGCCGGCCATCAGCGAGCCGGTCTCGACATCGCCGTCCACCACCGCGCGCCGCAGCGCGCCTGCCCAGTAGTGCTCGATCTCGAGGCTGGCGAGCGCCGGCTCGATCTCGCCGCGGTCGAGCCTCGCGGCCACCTCGCGCTGCTTGGCGACGAACGCCTCGGTCCCGGCGTTCCGCAGCGCGCGGACCGGGATGACGGGAAGCCGCGGGTCGACCTGCACCGAGGCGACCGCATCGCGTGCCGATGCGCGCAGGAAGGCCTGCTTGAACGCCGGGTGGGCGATGCTCTCCTCGGCGGCGGCGAAGCGCGTGCCGAGCTGCACGCCGCTCGCCCCCATCTCGACGAGGGCGGCAACGCCCGCGCCATGGCCGATTCCGCCTGCGGCGAACACGATCGCCTCGGGAAGCGCGGGCAGGATCTCCTGCGCCAGCACGGCAAGGCTCACCGGCCCGATGTGCCCGCCCGCTTCCGATCCCTCGATGACGAGCGCATCCACGCCCGAGCGCAGCAGCTTGCGCGCCACCGCGAGATTGGGGGCAAAGCAGAGGAGCTTCGCGAAGTCCCGGACGGCGGCGATTGCCGGCGCCGGCGGCAGCCCGCCGGCCAGCACCACATGGCTCACCCTGGCCTCGGCGCACACCGCGATGAGGTCGAGCAGCATGGGGTGTAGGGTGATGAGGTTCACGCCGAAGGGCCGGTCGGTCAGCGCCCGCGTCGCCGCGATCTCGGCGGCGAGCATGTCGGGCGCCATCGCCCCGCAGGCGATCACGCCGAACCCGCCGGCGTTCGAGATGGCCGCCACCAGCCGGCGCTCCGACACCCAGGTCATCGCCCCGCCGAGGATGGCGTGGCGGCTGCCGAGGAAGGCGCGGCCGCGCGCGGTCAGCCGGTCGAGGTGCGGGGTCGCGCTCATGCCGCCGCGTCGAGCCCATAGGCCGTGTGCAGCACGCGCACGGCCAGCTCCAGATATTCCTCGGCGATCAGCACCGAGATCTTGATCTCGGAGGTGGTGATGGCCTGGATGTTGATGCCGCGGTCGGCCAGCGCCCGGAACATGGTCACGGCCACCCCGGCGTGGCTCTTCATGCCCACGCCCACCACCGAGACCTTGACGACATTCTCGTCCGCGATCAGCCGCTCGAAGCCCACTTCGCCCCTCGCTCCCTCGAGGATGGCCTTCGCCCGGGCGAGCTCGGTCCGCGGCACGGTGAAGGTGACATCGGTCGTCGCGCTGTCGTGGGCGATGTTCTGGACGATCATGTCGACGTTGATGTTCGCCCCGGCGAGCGCGCCGAAGATGGCCGCCACCGCCCCCGGGCGGTCGGGCACGGCCACGATGGTCACCTTGGCCTCGTTGCGGTCATAGGCCACGCCGGCGATCAGTTCCTGCTCCACGATCTCGTCCTCGTCCACCACCAGCGTGCCGGGCTCGTCCGAGAAGCTGGAGAGCACCGCAAGCCGGACCTTTTCCTTCATGGCAAGCTCGACCGAGCGTGTCTGCAGCACCTTCGCCCCCACGCTCGCCAGCTCCAGCATCTCCTCGTAGGTGATCCGCGCCAGCTTGCGCGCCCGCGGCACGATCCGGGGGTCGGTCGTGTAGACGCCCTCGACGTCGGTGTAGATGTCGCAGCGGTCGGCCTTCAGCGCGGCCGCCACCGCGACGGCCGAGGTGTCCGAGCCGCCGCGGCCCAGGGTCGTCACCCGCCCGTCGGCGGTCACTCCCTGGAAGCCGGGGATGACGGCGACCGCCCCGCCGTCGAGCGTGGCGCGGAGCGCCGCCGTCCCGATCTCCTGGATCCGGGCCACGCCGTGCGCGTCGCTGGTGGTGACCGGCAGCTGCCACCCCTGGAAGGAGCGCGCCCGGATGCCCGCGGCGTTGAGCGCGATCGCAAGGAGCCCGGTCGTCACCTGCTCGCCGGAGGAGACCACCACGTCATATTCCGCCGGCGCGGCGAGCGGCGAGGCCTCGCGGCACAGCGCGACCAGCCGGTCGGTCTCGCCCGCCATGGCCGAGACGACCACGGCGACGCGGTTGCCCGCCTCCACCTCGCGCTTCACGCGGGCCGCGACATTGCGGATCCGCTCGATCCCGGCCATCGAGGTGCCGCCGAATTTCATGACGATGAGAGACATGCGCGCCGTGACAAGGAAGGGATGGTGCAGCGGCGTTTACGGACTGGCCGCGCATCGGGCAACCGCCGCGCGCACCCCTTGCCCGCGCACCCCTGCATCCGGCGCGCCGGCAGGCCGGTTGTCTCCCGGCCCTGCCTCTGCTAGGGGGCCTTCGTGAGCACGCGCCTTCGACTTACGCGCCCCCGGGCGCGCTGACCCGCCGGCGGGGCTTCCCCGCGCCGCGCCCGAGGGGACCGTCGAACCACCATCCCGAGGGACCGCTCATGACCGACCAGATCCGAATCTTCGACACCACGCTCCGCGACGGCGAGCAGTCGCCCGGCTGCTCGATGAACCTCGAGGAGAAGCTCCGCGTCGCAGCAGGGCTCGAGGCGCTGGGCGTCGACATCATCGAGGCCGGCTTCGCCATCGCCTCGGAAGGCGACTTCGAGGCGGTGGAGGCCGTCGCCCGCCAGGCGGAGCGCGCCATCGTCGCCAGCCTGGCGCGTGCCAACCGTGCCGACATCGAGCGCGCCGCCCAGGCGCTCAAGCCCGCCCGGCGCCCGCGCATCCACACCTTCATCGCCACCTCGCCGCTCCACATGCGGGTCAAGCTCGGCAAGTCGCCCGAGGAGGTGCTGGAAGCGATCCGCGAATCGGTCACGCTCGCGCGCAACCTCGTCGAGGATGTCGAATGGTCGGCCGAGGACGCGACCCGCTCGGAGCCCGAGTTTCTCGCCCGGGCCATCGAGACCGCGATCAACGCCGGCGCCAGCACCATCAACCTGCCCGACACGGTCGGCTACGCCACGCCCGAGACCTACGGGGCCCTGTTCCGCGACATGCTCAACCGGGTGCCCAACGCCGACAAGGCGATCTTCTCCACCCACTGCCACAATGACCTGGGGCTTGCGGTCGCCAACACGCTCGCCGCCGTCATGGCCGGCGCCCGCCAGGTCGAGTCGACCGTCAACGGCATCGGCGAGCGCGCCGGCAACGCCGCGGTCGAGGAGATCGCCATGGCGCTCAGGGTCCGCCACGATGTCCTCCCCTTCCGCACCGGAATCGTGACGACCGAGATCACGCGGGCCAGCCGCCTTGTCTCGGCGGTCACCGGCATGCAGGTCCAGCCCAACAAGGCGATCGTCGGCGCCAATGCCTTCGCCCATGAATCGGGCATCCACCAGGACGGCATGCTGAAGGATTCCTCCACCTACGAGATCATGACGCCCGAGTCGGTCGGCCAGTCCCACTCCTCGCTCGTCCTCGGCAAGCATTCGGGCCGCGCCGCCTTCCGCGACAAGCTCGCCCAGCTGGGCTACAGCCTCGCCGACAACGAGTTCGCCGACGCCTTCCGCCGCTTCAAGGACCTGGCGGACGCGAAGAAGCAGGTGTTCGACGAGGACATCATCGCGCTCGTCGACGACGAGGTGCTGCGCGGCCACGATCGCATCCAGGTGGCGGAAGTCGAGGTCTACTGCGGCTCGACCGGCCAGGCCCGCGCCATCCTCACGCTCAGCGTCGATGGCGAGGAGAGGATGGCGGCGGCCAAGGGCTCGGGGCCGGTCGATGCCCTGTTCCGGGCGGTGCGCGCCATCGTCCCCCACCCCGAGGCGCATCTGCTGCGCTACGAGGTGGCCGCCGTCACGGCCGGCACGGATGCCCAGGCCGAGGTCTCGGTGGTGCTCGGCGAGGCCGGGCGCACGGCGCGCGGGCTTGGCGCCCACACCGACACGCTGGTCGCCTCGGCGCGCGCCTATGTGAACGCGCTCAACAAGCTGTTCGTGAAGCGCGGCCGGAGCGCGCTCGCGGCGTAAGGCGCACGGCGCCAGCGCCAGGCGCTGGCCGCCGAGACGCCGAAGGCCGGCCGGTGCCACCCCGCGACGCAGGCGTCGCGGGGACCCCGGTGCCACCCCGCGACTCAGGCGCCGCGGGGACCCCGGTCCACCCCGCGACGCAGGCGTCGCGGGGGCACCGGGGCGGGGCAGGGCGCGCCGGCCTCAGCCCGCCGCGGTGCAGGTGACGGGTTCGGCGCCGGCGCGGGCGATCGTGTAGCTGGTCCCCTCGCCCGTCACCACGAGATCGGCGCCGGCATAGCGCACGCCCGCAGCCACCGGTTCCATCTGCAGCTCCTTGCCCACGTCGTCGGGCATCAGGATGGCGATCCCCTGCTCGGGGAAATAGCGCAACGTCCGGGTGGTGCCGTCCGCGCAGGCAAGCTGGGTCAAGACCATCGGCGTGGGCGCCATGCCCGGCGGCGGCCCGGCCGGCACGGCGGCCGCCGTCGCCGCGGCCGCCCGCGCGGCAACGCCCGCCTCGATCGCCGCGGTCCTGGCGGCGAAGTCCGCATCCACCTGCCGCCGGTCGGGCCCGCAGGCCGAAACCGCCAGCGCCGCCACTGCGGCCGATACCAGGTTCGCGCGCATCGCATCCTCCCTTGTCGCCCGTGGCAGGGTGCCGGGGCGCGCGGCCGCGGTCAACGCCTCACCTGCCGAACAGCCGGGCCAGCTCCGCCTTGGCAAGCCGGATCACCGTCGGCCGGCCATGGTTGCAGGTGGCAGATGCCGGGCAGGCCTCCATCGCCCGCAGCAGCGCGTTCATCTCCGCAACCGAAAGCGCCCGGCCGGCGCGCACGCTGCCGTGGCAGGCCATGGTCGCCAGCACCCGGTCGAGCCGCGCCTCGAGGCTGGCTGGCCGGCCGTCGGCCAGAAGCTCGTCGGCGACATCGGTGACCAGCGCGGCCGCATCCGCCCCGGCAAGCGGCGCCGGCACGCTGCGCACCATCACCGCCCCGCCGTCCAGCCGCTCCACCTCGAGGCCCAGCCGGGCGAGCAGCGGCGCCGCCGCCTCCACCCGGTCGGCGGCCTCGGCGGCGAGCGCCACGGC
>JAJUHA010000060.1 GCA_029268145.1 Sphingomonadaceae bacterium
AGGCCGCCGCGGCCCCGCCAGGCCTCCCCCTCCCGGCACCTCCGCCGGAGGCGCGGGCGGCGCTCCTCGCCATCCGCAACCGGCTCGCCCGCGCGGTCGGCGCCCCCGCCCGCGCGTGAAGAGCATCGCCGTCTTCAGCCTGAAGGGCGGAGTCGGCAAGACCACCGCGGCGGTCAACCTCGCCCACGCCGCCGCCACTTCCGGCGGCCGCCGCACCCTCCTCTGGGATCTCGACTCCCAGGCCGCCGCCACGCTCCTCCTGCGCGCTGCGCCCGGCGCCCGGGCCAAGGCCCGCGCCGCGCTCGCCGGCGATCAGCCGATCGACTCGCTCATCGAGCCGACCGCGCATCCCAACCTCTCCCTCCTCCCGGCCGACCGGAGCCTGCGCCGGCTCGAGGGCGATCTCGCCCGGGCCGACAGGGGCGGCACCATCCGCCGCCACCTGAAGGCGCTCGCGCCCCGCTTCGACCGCATCCTGATCGATTCGCCCCCCGGCCGGTCGACGCTTGCCACAGAGCTGTTCCGCGCCGTCGATCTCCTCCTCGTCCCGTCGATCCCGGCGCCGCTCTCCGCCGCCGCCGAAGCCGCGCTCGCCGACGAGCTCGGCCGGCTCGGCAAGGCCGCGCCGCCCGTCCTCCTGTTCTGGAACATGGCCGACCGCCGCCGCCTGCTCCACCGCACCCTGCTCGATGCCCGGCCGGAGCGAATCGCCATTCCGTCCGCCGCCGCGGTCGAGGCGATGACCGCGCGCCGCGCGCCGATCGCCGCCTTCGCTGCCAGAAGCCCGGTCGCCCGCAGCTTCGCCAGCCTCTGGTCCGCGGTCGAGATGGCCCTGCTCAGGAGCTGAGCGCCACGTTCGTCCGGGCGTTCGCCGGGTTGCGCGCCAGGCCCTCGGGCGCCAGCGGCAGCCGCACGCGCGCCAGGAGCCCGCGCGGCTCGAGGTTCTCCAGCGTCACGCTGCCGCCATGGGCGCGGGCCACGGCGGCCGCGATCGGCAGCCCCAGCCCGGCGCCGCCGCGGTCGCGGTTGCGCGAAGGCTCGGCCCGGTAGAAGGGCTCGAACACCCGGACAAGATCGGCCCTGGGCAGTCCCGGCCCCTCGTCGGCGATGTCCACCATCACCTGCCCGTCGCGCACCCAGATGCTCGCCCTGGCCCGGCCGCCGTAGGTCACGGCGTTGCGCATCAGGTTGGTGAACAGCCGCTTCAGCGACACCGGATCGCCCAGCACCACCACCGGGCCCTTGCCGTCGCGCGCCAGCGCGATCCGTCCGCCCAAGTCGGATGCCACCCGCTCCACCAGCGAGACCAGCTCGATCGGCACCTTCTCCCCCACGATCGAGGCGCCGCGCACATAGGCAAGGGTCGCATCGACCAGCTGGTCGAGCTCGCGGATGTCGTCGCGCATCGGCTCCGCTTCGTCCGGCGGCAGCGCCTCGATCCGGAAGGCAAGGCGCATCAGCGGCGTGCGGAAGTCGTGCGCCAGCGCGCCCACCATCGCGGTGCGCTCGGTCAGCTGGCCGTTGAGCCGCTTCGCCATTCCCGCCAGCGCCTCGCCCGCGCGCTTCGCCTCCAGCGGCGCCGACACCACGGGCACGGGCTGCGACGGGTCCTGGCCGACCTTCTCGGCCGCGCGCGCCAGCTCGGAGAAGGGCCGGGCCAGCCCCCGCGCGACCCACCAGGCCACCGGCAGCATCACCAGCGCCCCGATGAGGAACAGCAGCACGTAGCGCATCTCGACCGTGTCGAAGATGCCCTCGCCGCGCGGCGAATGGGCCCGCCAGCGGCCGTCCGCGCCGCGCAGGGCGATCGTGAAGTCGCCCACCAGCACCGGGTGCAGCTTCGGAGTCTCCGCGGTTCCCGTGTCGACCAGGATGTAGCGCTCGCGCTGCATCCGGGCCATGGTCACATGCACGTCGGCAGGCGGGACGCCGAGCCGCGCGGCAATGTCGGCGGCCACCCGGGCCTCGCTCGGCCCCATCGTCCGGGCCGGCGGCCCGGCCAGCTCGCGCATCTCGAGCCGGTCGGGCGCCCCCTCCAGCTCCCGCTCGATGCCGGCCATGCTCATCGCCCGCGGTCCGGCCGGCCGCACCACCACGAGCAGCGCCGCCGCCACCAGCTGCGCCACCATGAGCGTGACCAGCACGAGGCCGAAGATGGCGAGGAACAGCGGGGGCGAAAGCCGCCGCATCAGCCCCAGACCGGCTTCCCCATGAACATGTAGCCGCCGTTCCGCACCGTGCGGATGAGGTCGCCGGCCAGCCCGGGCTCGATGGCGAGCTTGCGCCGCAGCCGGCTCACCTGCACGTCGACCGAGCGGCCCCCGGCCTCCTCGGCGCCGGCCATCTCGAGCAGCGTCTCGCGCGACAGCGTCTCGCCGGGATGCTCGACGAAATGCTTGAGCAGCAGGAACTCGCCGTCCGAGAGATTGACGAGCACGCCGGACGGCGAGCGCAGCTCGCGCCGCACCAGGTCGAGCGACCAGCCGCGGAACGCCACCTGCGTCCCCGCGCCGCTGCCCGCCTGGCGGCGCCGCAGCACCGCGCGGATCCGGGCGAGGAGCTCGCGCGGGTTGCACGGCTTGGCCAGATAGTCGTCGGCGCCGCGCTCCAGCCCCTCGATCCGGTCGGCGACGTCGCCCATGGCCGAGAGCACCACCACGGCCGGCGCGTTTCCCCCCGGCGTCATCCGCTTCAGGGCCTCGAGCCCATGCTCGCCCGGAAGCATCAGATCGAGCACGACGAGGTCATAGGGCGAGCCTTCGGCGGCCGCGTCGGCGAGCGCCCGGTCCATGCCGGCGCTGTCCTCGACTCCGTCCACCTCGAACCCCTCGCGCCGCAGATAGGTGCACACGAGCGAGCGGATCCCCTGGTCGTCGTCGACCAGCAGGATGCGCCCGTCGCCCGTCCGCGCGCCGTCGCTCGGCATCATCGTCATGCCGGCGTCATACCCTCATTGGCTCACCCTTCCAAGCCCTTGCAGCGGAAGGGTCGCGGGCCGCTTGCGCGCCCTTCCGGCCTGCCCTAGGCGCCGGCCCGGTCCCATGCCGCTGCGTCGCCTGCTCCTCGTCCTCCTCGCCGCGGCGCTCGCGCTCGCGGCCGCCTGGTGGCAGTTCGGCCGCACCGGCACTGAGGCCGACCGCTACCAGACCGCACCCGTCGTCCGCGGCACGCTCTCCGAGCGGATCAGCGCCAACGGCACGATCAACCCGGTCACCCTCGTCAATGTCGGAGTCCAGGTCTCGGGCACGGTCGAGAAGCTCCACGCCGACTTCAACGACCGCGTCACCGCCGGCCAGGTCCTGCTCGAGCTCGATCCCCGCCTGTTCCGCGCCCGCCTCCTCCAGTCGGAAGCCAATCTCGCCCGCGCCCGCGCCCAGGCCCGGCTCGCCGAGGCCAACCGCAGGCGCGCAGCCGAACTGCTCGCCCGCGGCTTCGTCAGCGGCCAGGCCCATGACCAGGCCGTCGCCACCGCCGCCGTCGCTGCCGCCGAAGTCAGGGCCGCCGAGGCCGCCGTCGCCCAGGATCGCGCCAACCTCGGCTTCTCGGTCGTCCGTGCGCCGGTCTCGGGCGTCGTCGTCAGCCGCGACGTTGCCGTCGGCCAGACGGTGGCCGCCAGCTTCCAGACCCCGACCCTCTTCACCATCGCCGCTGATCTCACCCGCATGCAGATCGAGGCGGCGGTCGCCGAATCCGACATCGCGAAGGTCAAAGTCGGCCAGGAGGTCAGCTTCACCGTCGATGCCTGGGGCCAGCGCCGCTTCCGCGGCACGGTCGCGCAGGTCCGCCTCAACCCCTCGACCCAGCAGAATGTCGTCACCTTCACCGTCGTCATCGCCGTCGACAACCAGGATGGCGCGCTCCTCCCGGGCATGACCGCAACCGCCAGCTTCAGCGTCGCCGAGCACCGCAATGCGCTGCTCGTCCCCAACGCCGCGCTCGCCTTCCGCCCGGACGGTTTCGACCCCCGCGCCGCGCGCGACCGGCCGGCCGGCGCAGCCGGCAGGGGCGGCGCCGGTCCGCGCGGCGGCCGCCCGGCCGCCGAGGCCGAGGGCTTCCCCGCCACCGTCTTCGTCCTTGGACGGGATGGCCGGCCCGAGCCGAGGCGCCTGCGAATCGGCGCCTCGGATGACGAGATGAGCCTCGTGCTCTCCGGCGACATCGCCGAAGGCGATCAGGTCATCGTCGCCGACACCGCGAACCCGCGCAGCGGCAGCGGCGGCCGCCCCACCGGCGGCGGCGGCAATGGTCCCGGCGGCAACCGCACCGCGCTCAGGCACCCCGGCGGCACGGGAAGCGGGATCTGATGCCGGCGGCGCCCGGAGACCCGCCGCCCCTCCTCGCGCTCGAGGACATCGTCAAGGACTATCCTTCCGGGGCGGGCAGCTTCCGGGCGCTGCACGGCGTCGGCATGACCGTCCGGCCGGGCGAGTTCCTCGCCATCATGGGGCCGTCCGGCTCGGGCAAGTCCACCCTCATGAACATCATCGGCGCGCTCGACACGCCGACGGCGGGCCGCTTCCGCTTCGACGGCGAGGACATCTCCGCGCTGTCCGAGCCGGCGCTCGCCCGCTTGCGCAACCGCGCCATCGGCTTCGTCTTCCAGCAGTTCAACCTCCTGCCCCGGCTGACTGCGCGCGCCAATGTCGCGCTCCCGCTCGTCTATGCCGGCGTCCCCGCGCGCGAGCGGCTCGCCCGCGCCGATGCGCTGCTGGCCCGCGTCGGCCTCGCCGACCGGACCGGCTCGCGCCCCGCCCAGCTCTCCGGCGGCCAGCAGCAGCGGGTCGCCATCGCCCGGGCGCTCGCCGTCGGCCCCCGTCTGCTGCTTGCCGACGAGCCGACCGGCGCGCTCGACACCAGGACCGGGGCCGAGATCCTCGGCCTCTTCAAGGCGCTCAACCGCGAGGCCGGCGTCACCGTCATCCTCGTCACCCATGATCCCGGCGTGGCCGCGGCGACCGACCGGGTCATCCGCATCCAGGATGGCCGCATCCTCCACGATGGCCCGCCCACGCCGGACGCGCTGGCCGGCGGCGCCGGCCACCACTATGCTGCGGTCGCGCCATGAACGCGCCGCTCCCCCGCCCCGAGGCTCCCCCGACCGGCGGGGCCGGCATGGTCCCGCTCCTGGGCCCCATGCTCGCCGAGGCCGTCGGCGCGCTGTCCGCCAACCGCCTCCGCTCGGCGCTCACCATGCTCGGCATGGTCATCGGGGTCGCCGCCGTCATCCTCATGCTCGCCATCGGCAACGGGGTCCAGAACCAGGTCAGCCGCTCCATCTCGGCGCTCGGCTCCAACCTCCTCATCGTCAACTCGGGCGCGGCGCGCACCGGCGGCGGCTTCAGCCAGGGCGCCGGCTCGCGCCCCACCCTCACCCTCGACGATGCCGAGGCGATCGCCCGCCTGCCCGATGTCGTCGCCGCCGCGCCCACTTCGGGCTTCACCGCCCAGGTCGTCGCCGGCCCCACCAACTGGCTCACCCAGGTCACCACCACCACGCCCGCCTGGTTCACCGTCCAGAACTGGTATCCGGAAGAGGGCCGCGCCTTCTCCGCCATGGAGGAGCGCCAGGCCGCCCG
Source organism: Sphingomonadaceae bacterium (assembly GCA_029268145.1). GTDB lineage: Bacteria > Pseudomonadota > Alphaproteobacteria > Sphingomonadales > Sphingomonadaceae > Thermaurantiacus. The sequence goes on from JAJUHA010000060.1 coordinate 5,577, forward strand.
CGTCGCCGTCATCGGCCAGACGGTCGCGCGCGAGCTCTACGGCGCCAGCGATCCCCTGGGGGAGCGCATCCGGGTGCGCGGCGTCAGCTTCACCATCGTCGGCGTGCTTCCCGAGCGCGGCCAGGGCATCGGCGGAGTCGACCGCGACGATGTCGTCGTGCTTCCCCTCACCGCCTCGCTCCGCCTCGTCCAGGGCGGCGGCGCCTTCCGCCGCTTCGTCCGCTCGATCACGGTCGCCGCCACCACGCCGGACGCGATGGCCGATGTCGAGCAGGCCATCGCCGACCTGCTCCGCCGCCGCCACGGCCTCTCCCCGCGCGAGGAGGATGATTTCTCGATCACCAACCTCACCGCGGTCGGAGAGACGTTCCAGGAAACCACCGGCGCCATCTCGCTCCTGCTCGGCGCCATCGGCGGCATCAGCCTCGTCGTCGGCGGCATCGGCATCATGAACATCATGCTCGTCTCGGTCACCGAGCGCACGCGCGAGATCGGCATCCGCATGGCGCTCGGCGCCCCGCGCGCCGCCATCCGCCTCCAGTTCCTGCTCGAGGCGCTCATGCTCTCGATCACCGGCTGCGCGCTCGGCGTCCTCGTCGGCACCGGCCTTGCCGTCGTCGCCTCGGAATTCCTCCCCTTTCCCACGGTCATCTCGCCTGCCTCGGTCGTCGCCGCCTTCGCCATCTCGGCTGCCATCGGCATCTTCTTCGGCTGGTATCCCGCCACCCGCGCCGCGAAGCTCTCCCCCATCGAGGCGCTGCGCAGCTAGCCTCCCTCCCGGATCGCCGCGAACCGGGCAAGCGCCGCCTCGCGCGCCGCCCGGTGCTCGACGATCGGATTGACGGGCTCCACGCTCCGGTACTCGGGCGCCCAGCGCGCGACATAGGCAAGCGCATCGAACCGCTCGGCCTGCATGACCGGCGCGAAGATCCGGTAGAAGGGCTGCGCATCCACCCCTGAGCCCGTCACCCACTGCCAGCCCATCGCGTTGTTGGGCAGGTCCGCATCGACCAGCGTGTCCCAGAACCAGCGCTCGCCATGGCGCCAGTCGATCCCCAGATGCTTCACCAGGAAGCTCCCCGCCACCATCCGCACCCGGTTGTGCATCCACCCGGTCCGCCACAGCTGGCGCATCCCGGCATCGACCAGCGGGTAGCCGGTCCGCCCCTGCTGCCACGCCGCGAGCCACCCCCGCCCGGGCTCGGCCTCCGCGTCGGTCCATTCCATCGCCGCGAACGCCTCCCGATGCGGCCGCTCGTGCGAATCCGGGTGCTGGCGGATCATCTCGTGGGCGAAGTCGCGCCACACCAGCTGCCGCTGCCACGCCTCCGCGCCCTCCCGCCCCTCGGCCGCGTGCCAGCAGGCAGCCGCCGAGATCTCGCCGAAGTGGAGGTGTGCCGAAAGCCGTGACGTCGCCTCCTCGGCAGGAAAGTCCCGCCGCGCGCCATAGGCGGCAAGCTTCGGCAGGAACGCGGCGAGCGCCGCCCCGGCCCCCGCCTCCCCCGGCACACCGGCAAAGCCCGCCGCCCAGCGCGGCGCAAAGCGCGGCACCCCCCGCCCGGCAAGCCCGTCCGGCACCTCGGCGAACCGGATCGCGGCAGGCGCCGGGGAGGGGGGGGCGGGCGCGCCCGCCGCCACATGCGCCCGCCAGTAGGGCGTGAACACCCGGAAGGGCCCGCCCGTCCTCGTCGCCACGGCGCCGGCGGGGTGCAGGGTGGGCCAGCCATGAAGCCGGAGCAGCCCGGCAAGCCGCGCCTCCACCGGCGGCCACCAGGGCTCGGTCTGCCGCGTCGCATGGATGGCCCGCGCCCCCGTCTCGCGCGCCAGGCCCGCCAGCACCTCGGCTGCGCGGCCCTCCGCCACGAGGAGCCGCCCGCCCCGCGCCCGCAGGTCCGCGTCGAGCGCGGCAAGGCTCCGCGTGAGCCACCAGCGCGACGCGCCGCCAGGCGGCCGAACGCCTTCCGACTGCTCGTCCCACACATAGACCGGCAGCACCGCCCCGGCCTCGGCCGCCGCCCGCACCGCCGGCTGGTCGGCGAGCCGCAGATCCTGGCGGAACCAGAGAATCTCGACCATCGCCCCGCCTTGCCCCGCCTTCGGCCCCGCGGCAACGCCGGCGGCTTGCCGCGCCCGCGCCGCCCCCCTAGGCCACCGCCCCATGCCCGCCACCGCCTATGTCAACGGCCGCTACCTCCCGCTCGCCGGGGCCCGTCTTCCGGTCGAGGACCGCGGCACCCAGTTTGCGGACGCCGTCTACGAGGTCGTCGCCATGTTCGGCGGCCGCCCGCTCGACTGGGAGGCGCACTGCTGGCGCCTGCGCCGCGGGCTTGCCGCCCTCTTCATCGAGGGCGCGCCTTCGGATGCCGCGCTCGGGCGGATTGCGCAGACGCTCTGGCGCCGCTCCCGCCTCGCCGATGGCCTCCTCTACATCCAGGTCAGCCGCGGCACGGCAAGGCGCGACCATGGCTTCCCGGAAGGCGTCCGCCCCAACCTCGTCATGACGGCCCGGCCCTTCGACTTCCGCAAGCGCCTCGCCCAGCAGCAGGGAGGCGTCGCCGTCGTGTCGCTTCCCGACCAGCGCTGGAAGCGCTGCGACCTCAAGACGACCGGCCTGCTCGGCGCCGTCCTCGCCAAGGCCGAGGCGCGCCGGCTCGGCGCCTTCGAGGCGATGTTCCACCTGGAAGACGGCACCGTCACCGAGGGCGCGAGCACCAACATGTGGCTGGTCACCCCCTCGGGCACGCTCGTCACCCACCCGCTCTCGGCGAAGATCCTCCCCGGCGTCATGCGCGACACCGTCCTTCGCCTCGCCCGCGAGGCGCAGTTCGCCGTCGCCGAGCGCCCCTTCACACTCGACGAGGCCCGCGCCGCCCCCGAGCTCTTCCTCACCTCGACGACGGGGCCGCTGCTTCCCGTCACCCGCCTCGACGACGCCCCCGTCGGCACCGGGAAGCCCGGCCCCGCCGCCACCCGGCTCGCCACGCTCCTCTGGGCCGAGATCGCCCGCCAGACCGGCTGGACCCCCTGACCTCCCTCCGCGCGGCCGGTCATCGGCATTCCATCGGCTGCCATCGGCACTTCGTCGGTTCCGCGTCATGGCGGCGCACCCGCCCGTCATGGCCTTCTCGCCCGCGCCGGCACGCCCGCCGGCAAGGGAGACCCGCCATGAAGACCCTGCTCGCCGCCAGCCTCGCGCTTCTCGCCGCCGCCCCGGCGCTCGCCGAGGAGACCGTCATGTCCAGCCGCACCAGCCCGGCCGCCCGGCTCGTCCGCCTCCCCGACGGCAGCTGGAGCGCCCGCCTGCCCGCCACCGCGCTCGAGAGCCCGGAGGGCCGCGCCCGTCTCCTCGCCGCGCTCGAC
>JAJUHA010000061.1 GCA_029268145.1 Sphingomonadaceae bacterium
GGCGGCCCGTGCCGCCGGGCGCGGCGTCGGCCGGCGCGACCGGGGCTTCGCCGCCGCGCGACCTGGCCACCGAGCAGGCCCGCATCGACCGCCTGATCGACGAGGTGGCCGAGCGGATCGCCGCGGCCGAGGCCCGGCTCGCCTCTGCGCCGCCGAACTGAGCGTGCGTCTCAGCCGCCCGGCTCGATGCCAAGCTCGCGCATCATGTCGTAGAGGGTCGGCCGGCTGATACCGAGCATCTTGGCGGCGTGGCTGATGCTGCCGCCCGAGACTGCGAGCGCGGCCGCGATCGCCCGCCGGTCGGACACCGCGCGCGATTCGCGCAAGGTCACCGGGCGGGTGTCGACCGAGTCGACGAGATCCATGTCCTCGGCCGTCACGGTCGGCCCGGACGCCATGATGACGGCGCGCCGGATGCGGTTCTCGAGTTCGCGGACATTCCCCGGCCAGCTGTGCGCGTTGATGGCGGCAAGCGCGCCCGGCGAGAGCCTGAGCGGCGTTCCCCCGCGCTCGCCGGCGTGCTTCTGCAGGAAATGGTTGGCGAGAAGCACCGGGTCCCCGCCGCGTTCGCGCAAGGGGGGAATGCTGATGGAGACCTCGGCGATCCGGTAGTAGAGATCCTCCCGGAACCGGGACTCGGCGATCATCTGCTTCAGGTTCCGGTGGGTGGCGCAGACGATGCGCACGTCGACCGGGATCGACTTGCGCCCGCCGACCCGTTCGATCACCCGCTCCTGGATGAAGCGCAGCAGCTTGACCTGGAGCGGCATGGGGATGTCGCCGACCTCGTCGAGGAACAGCGTCCCGCCCTGGGCCAGCTCGATCTTCCCCTCGGTGGTCTTGAAGGCGCCGGTGAAGGCGCCGCGTTCGTAGCCGAACAGCTCGGCCTCGAGCAGATTGTCAGGGATCGCGCCGCAGTTGATGGCGACGAACGGCCCGCCGCGGCGCGGCGAGGCCTTGTGCAGGCCGCGCGCCAGCACCTCCTTGCCGGTGCCGGAATCCCCGAGGAGCAGGACCGAGACATTGCTCGGGGCGACCCGCTCGACCATGCCGCACACGCGGATCATCTCGGCCGAGCCGGTGACCACTTCGGCGAGCGGGGAGCCGGGGTCGCGCTCCTGCAGCCGGCGGTTCTCGGCCTCGAGCCGGGCGACATGGAAGGCCCGGCCGACGATGAAGCCCAGTTCGTCGATGTCGACCGGCTTCTGGTAGAAGTCGAAGGCGCCGAGCGCGATCGCCCGCCGCGCGCTGTCGCGCGCGCCGTGGCCGGAGGCGATGATGACCTTGGTGTGGGGCGCGCGCGACAGGATCGCCTCGAGCGTGGCGAACCCCTCGCTGACACCGTCGGGGTCGGGGGGGAGGCCAAGATCGAGCGTCACCACGTCGGGGCGATGGTCGTCGAACAGGGCGAGCGCGGCCTCGCGGTCGGCCGCGGCCACCACTTCATAGCCGTCATAGGCCCATTTCAGCTGCCGCTGGAGCCCGAGATCGTCCTCGACGACGAGGAGGACCGGCCGGTCCCCGGCTTCCGGCTTGCGTGCTGCACCAAGGCTTCGTGGCATCTTCGGATCCCTTCAGGTTCGTGCGAGCCGTGCCCGCGCCGCGGCGGCAAGCGGCAGGGTGATGGTGAAGCGGCTGCCCTCGCCCGGCCGGCTGGTGACCTCGACGCGGCCGCCATGGGCCCGGGCGATCTCGCGCGCCTCGTAGGCGCCGATGCCGAACCCTTCCGCCTTGCTCGAGCGGAACGGCCGGAACAGCTCCTCGCGGATGAACCGCCGCGACATGCCGTGCCCGCGATCGGTCACGCTGAGGCGCACGGTGCGCGGCGTCCGCTCGAGGGTGATGGTGATGGGCGCGTCGGGCGCGCTGGCGTCGATCGCGTTCTGGACGATGTGGGTCAGCATGGCCTCGAGCCGCTCGGCCTCTCCGGCAACGGGCACCTGCTCCTCGATGCCCTCGACCTCGATTGCCGGATGGGCCCGGCGCAGCGCTGCCGCCACCATCGCCACCACCCGGGCAAGATCGACCGGCGCGGCATCGGTCACCGCCGGCGCCTCCGCCTCCCCGGCCTGGCGCGCTGCCAGGCGTCGGCCGGCCTGCTGCTGGCCCATCAGCGCGAGAAGGTCGGTCATCTTGGTGACGCTGCCCTGGACGGTCGCGAGGAGGTCGGCGCGGAACTCGGGATTGTCGATGTGCCGCTCGGCGTTGCGCGCCACGAGGCCGAGCTGGCTGACGACATTCTTGAGATCGTGCATGACGAAGGCGAAGCGCCGGCTGAAATCCTCGAAGCTCCGCGCCTCGTCGAGCGCCATCTGGGTGGCGGCCTCGGCGAGATAGCTCGCGGCCTGGCGGCCGAGCGTGCGCAGGAGGTCATAATCCTCCCAGTTGAGGTCGTGCACCACCGGGCTGCGCTCGAGCAGCAGGATCGCCGAGAGGCGGCCATGGTGCGGCAGCGGCACCGCGAGCCAGAGCGAACGCTCGTCGAGCAGGTCCTGCGGGCAGGCGGCCAGCAGGTCATGGCCGCGGTCGCGCGCGGCCTCGGGGGTTGCGCCGCGCAGCTGGTCGAGATCGAGGATCCGCCCCGTCTCGGCCATGTAGGCCACCAGCCGCGACTCGGGCGCGAAGGCGTCGGCCAGCGCCTCGGCGTCGATCCCCGGCCAGTTCCACTGCGCCGCCGGGCGGAAGCCGCCGTCCTCGCCCGGCTCGAGCAGCAGGCCGCCGGGCGCGTTCAGCACGCGCGCGACTGCCTCGATGATCCGCTCGCGGATGGGCTGCGGCCTCGCGGTGCCCGCCTCGACCGCGTCGAGCTTGTCGAGGAAGCCGAGCCATTCGGTGCGGTAGTCGTAGCGGTAGCGGTAGAAGTTGCGGGCAATGAGCACGCGCAGCCGGGCGCGCACCTGCGGCGAGAGGATGACGAGCGCCCCGCCGATGAGCGTGACGGCCAGGAACATCACCTGCAGCACCACGCCCCAGTCGCCGCCGGCCAGGCGCAGGCCGTAGGCGAGAAGCGACATGAAGATGAGGTAGATGCCGATGGCCGAGAAGCTGATGGTCGAGAAGGCGGCGTCGCGGGAGAGGGCGAAGCGGTTGGACGATTCGTCGCGGAAGGCGATGAAGAGGAGCGGGACGGCAAGCGCGTAGACGGCGCCGCGCAGCTCGACCAGCACGACCGACAGCTCGCCGAGCAGGAACTGCAGCGTGTAGAGGTTGAGATCGTAGGCGAACATCACCGCGATCCCGACGGCGAAGAAGCGGATCGAGGGCCCGCGCGTGCCGAGCGAATTGACGTGGATGTTGTGGAGCAGCACGATGCCCGAGATGGCGAGCACCAGCCGGGTGACCACTGCGAGGACCGCGGCCGGCGTCTCGGCGAGACGCGGGTCGACGCCGGTGCCGAACGGGAAGACGCTGTCCACCACCAGCTGCAGCGCCACGGCGAACCCGAGGCCGGCCGAGACGAGGAAACCCGAGCGGAGGTCGCGGTCCATCCCCCAGGGGCGCTGGAGCACGAGCAGGAGCACGATGAGCCAGCCGGCAGTGCGCAGGGTCTCGGAATGGCCGATGCCGGGCACCCGGTCGAACCCGAAGGCGAAGCCGAGCGCGACCAGCCCGGCCCAGCCGGCGACGATGCTCGACGCGCCGGCGACGAGAAGGCCGAAGGTGCGCTGCTGCTTCTGCGTGAGCAGCCACACGGCAAGCGCGAGGAACGCGAGACAGGCGATCACATGGCTGACAATGCCGATCGGATTGTCCGCACCCGCGAGTCCGGCTGTCACGCCCGTCCCTCTCCGCCTTCCGCCCTCGCCCGCTCCAGCGCGCCAGCCTCCAGCGCGCCTGCGCCAGCCTCCAGCGCGCCTGCGCCAGCCTCCAGCGCGCCTGCGCCGACACTCCCGGCCAGACCCCTGGGCCGCGCCGGCCGGCACATCACGTCGCGTAACCTTTTTTGACAGCGCGTGTCAAAATTCTTGACGGTTAACGGCAGGTGGCGGAGCGGACGATGGCCAGCGGAGAGACGGATGCGCCGCAGCGCGACGCGGGCGCTACGAAACCGGGAGGGGACCGGACGGCCCGGCTGAAGGCCGCGCTGCGCGCCAATCTGGCGCGGCGCAAGGGCCAGGCACGCGATCTCGGCGCGGCCCCGGCCGCGCCCGGCGGCACGGGTGGAGAGGAGAGGCCATGACCTTCGACTATGTGATCGTCGGTGCCGGCTCGGCCGGGTGCGTGCTCGCCAACCGCCTCTCCGCCGACCCTTCGCTGCGCGTGCTGCTGCTCGAGGCCGGCCCGGAGGACCGCAACCCGATGATCCACATCCCCGTCGGCTACGCCCGCACCCTGAAGGATCCGTCGGTCAACTGGCTCTTCACCACCGAGCCCGACCCGGGGTCGAACGGCCGGGTCCATGTCTGGCCGCGCGGCAGGGTGCTGGGCGGCTCGTCGTCGATCAACGGCCTTCTCTATGTCCGCGGGCAGCCGGCCGATTATGACGGCTGGGCCCAGCTCGGCGCGACCGGCTGGGGCGCGGCCGACGTGCTGCCCTATTTCCGCCGCGCCGAGGCCAATGCCCGACTCGGCGGCGACTGGCACGGCAGCGACGGCCCGCTCCATGTCTCCGACCCGACCATGCGCCACCCGGTCTCCGATGCCGTGATCGCGGCCGGCATGCAGGCCGGCCTGCCGTTCAACGACGATGTCAACGGCCCCGTGCAGGACGGGATCAGCTATTTCCAGCTGACGGTCAGGAACGGCCGGCGCTGGTCCGCTGCCATGGCCTATCTGCGGCCGGCGATGCGCCGGCCCAACCTCCGGGTCGAGACGGGCGCCCAGGCCGAGGCGGTGCTGTTCGAGGGGCTGCGGGCCACGGGGGTCCGCTACCGCCAGGGCGGGGAGAGGCGCGAGGCGCGTGTCAGCCGTGAGGTCATCCTGTGCGGCGGGGCGGTCAATTCGCCCCAGCTGCTCGAGCTCTCGGGCATCGGCGATCCGCAGGTGCTGGCGGCCGCCGGACTCCCGGTCCGCCACGCGCTTCCCGGCGTGGGTGCCAACCTCCAGGACCATTATGTCGTCTCGTGCCAGTTCCGCCTGCGGCCCGGCACCGTCACGGTCAACCAGATGAGCCGGGGCTGGCGCCTCGTGGCCGAGGCCGCGCGCTACCTCGCCACGCGCCGCGGCCTCCTCACCCTCTCGGCCGCCCATGTCCAGGCCTACTGGCGCTCCCGCCCCGGGCTGGCCGGGCCCGACGTCCAGTATCACATCCTCCCGGCGACCGTGGACGTGCCGCGCTTCGTCGAGACCCAGCAGTGGGAGCTGGAACGTGCGCCCGGCCTCACCATCGCGCCGTGCCAGCTCCGCCCCGAGAGCCGCGGGACCATCCATGTGAAGAGCCCGGACCCGTTCATGGCCCCCGCCATCCGCCCCAACTATCTTTCGGACCCGCTCGACCAGGAGACGATCGTGGCCGGCATGCGCTTCGCCCGGGTCATCGCCGCGCAACCGGCGCTCGCGCCCTACATGGAAGGCGAGATCCTGCCCGGGCCCGATGTCGCCGACGATGCCGCCATCCTCGCCCATGTGCGCGAGCATGGCTCGACCATCTACCACCCGGTCGGCACCTGCCGCATGGGGGCCGCGAGCGACCCGCTCGCCGTGACCGATCCGGCCGGCCGGGTCCGCGGCATCGGCCATCTGCGGGTGGTCGATGCCTCGCTGATGCCCCGCCTCGTCTCGGGCAACACCAACGCGCCGACCATCATGATCGCCGAGAAGCTGGCCGACGCGATCCTGGCCGACGCGCGCGCGGCGCGGGCGGCCTGAACCTCCTCAGCGCCAGGACCGGATCCAGTCGGCGATCGCCCCGGGGTAGAGGGCGAGCTCGGCGGCGTGGACGCGCGCGGCGAGCGTCTCGGCGGTGTCGCCGGGCAGCACGGGCACCCGCACCTGGGCGAGGATCGGCCCGGAATCGAGCTCGGCGGTGACGAGATGGACGGTCGCGCCGGCCTCGCGGTCGCCGGCGGCAAGCGCGCGGGCGTGGGTGTCGAGGCCGGGGTAGAGCGGCAGGAGGGAGGGGTGGATGTTGACCATGCGCCCTTCGAAGCGCCGGACGAAGCCGGCGGTCAGCACCCGCATGAAGCCGGCGAGCGCCACCGCCTCCACCCGGTGCGCCTCGAGCACTGAGAGAAGCGCCGCCTCGAAAGCCTCGCGGCCGGCAAAGGCGCGGTGCGGCACCACCGCCGTCGGCACGCCGAGCGCTTCGGCGCGGGCAAGGCCCGGGGCATCCGCCCGGTTGGAGACGACGAGTGCCACCTCGGCCGGATAGGCAGGGTCGCGCGCGGCCCGCACGATCGCCTCCATGTTGGCGCCCCGCCCGGAGATGAGGATGGCGAGCCGCACCCGGCCGACCGGCCCGGGCTCCGGCTCAGCCATCGTGGGCGGCGTGCCAGCCATCCCCGGCGATCGCGATCCCGCGCCTGCCGGTGACGATCGTGCCGATCCGGAACGCGCGCTCGCCGGCGGCCGCAAGCTCGGCGATCACGGCATCGGCGTCGCCCGCCGCGACGATCGCGACCATGCCGATCCCGCAGTTGAAGGTGCGGAGCATCTCGGCCGGCGCGATTCCGCCGCGCTCCGCCAGCCAGCCGAAGAGTGGCGGCAGGTCCCAGGCGGTGGCGTCGATCTCCGCGCGCAGCCCGTCCGGCAGGACGCGGGGCAGATTCTCGAGCAGGCCGCCGCCGGTGATGTGAGCAAGCCCGTGGATCCGGCCGGCGCGCAGCAGCGGCAGGAGGCTCCGCACGTAGAGCCGGGTCGGGCGCAGCAGCGCATCGGCCAGCGTCTCGTGCGGCGCGAAGGGGGCGGGGGCGCCGAGGTCGAGCCCCTCCACCAGCCGGCGGATGAGCGAGAAGCCGTTGGCGTGCGCGCCCGAGGAGGCAAGGCCGAGTACCACATCGCCCGCGCCAATGCGCGCGCCAGTGAGCTCGGCCCCGCGCTCGACCGCGCCGACGGCGAAGCCGGCGAGATCATAGTCCCCTTCGGCATACATGCCGGGCATTTCCGCCGTCTCGCCGCCGACGAGGGCGCAGCCGGCCGCGCGGCAGGCCCGCGCGATCCCGCCGACCACGGCTTCGGCAACCGCCGGATCGAGCCGGCCGGTGGCGAAATAATCGAGGAAGAACAGCGGCTCCGCGCCCTGGACCAGGAGGTCGTTGACGCACATGGCAACGAGATCCTGGCCGACATCGTCGTGCCGCCCGGTCGCGATCGCGAGGCGCAGCTTGGTCCCCACGCCATCGGTCGAAGCGACAAGCAGCGGGTCGGCATAGCCGGCCGCCTTCGGGTCGAAGAAGGCGCCGAAGCCGCCGAGCTCGGCGTCGGCCCCCGGCCGGCGGGTCGCGCGGGCGAGCGGCGCGATCGCGCGCACGAGCGCGTTGCCGGCGGCGATCGAGACTCCGGCCTCGGCATAGGTCGACGGACGTTGGGGTGGCTCGGTCATCGCCGCCGTCCCTAGCCGCGCGCGGGCGCGATGCCAGCCCCTTTCCTCGCCGGCGCGGACGCGGCAGAAGCAGCCGCGCGCATGCCCTTTCATCCCTTCGCCCGGCTCCTCGCGGTCGCCCTTGCCGCCCTCGCCCTCGCCGGCCCGGCGCAGGCCCAGCGGCGGCAGCCTGCCGCGCCCGAGGCGGTGGGCGATTCCGGCGGTCTCGTCGTGCCCGGGATCGAGGTGGACGAGACGGCGAAGTCCGACCGGGCGGCGCGCGAGGCGGGCTGGCGGCAGGCCCAGCGGCTCGCCTGGCCGCAGCTCTGGGCGCGCATGTCGGGTGCGCCGCCGGGAACGGCGCCGAGGGTGGCAGACAGCGCGCTCGACCAGATGGTCTCCGCAATCGAGGTCGAGCGCGAGACGGTCGGTGGCAACCGCTATGTCGCCCGCCTGACCGTGGTGTTCGACCGGACCCGCGCCGCCCCCTGGCTCGGCCGCTACGCGCCGCTCGTCCAGTCGCCGCCGCTGCTGCTGCTGCCGGTCCTGCAGGATGCCGGGACGCGCATGGGCTATGACGCCGCCAACCCGTGGGTCGAGGCCTGGCTCCGCTTCCAGGCCGGCGAATCGCCCATCGATTACATCCGGCTGCGCGCCAGCGCGACCGACGCGCTGCTGCTGACCGCCTGGCAGGCGGAGCGGATCGACATCCCGCTGTGGCGGCAGATCATGGACCGCTACCAGACCGCCGACGTCCTCGTTCCCGAGCTCATCCTCGACCGCGGCGCCCCCGGCAGCCCGGCGACGGCCGAGCTCATCCTCCGCTTCGGGCCCTCGGCCCGGATCCTCGCCCGCACCGCGCTCCGCCAGGAGGATGGCGACATCGCCGCCCTCCTCGGCACTGCCGTGCGCGAGGCCGACAGGATCTACACGGCAGCGCTCAGGGCCGGGCTCCTCGTCCCCGACCAGCTGCTCTCCGCGGTGGAGGAGGAAGTCGAGGTGCCCGAGCTTGCGCCGGAGCTCGGGGCCGGCGCGGTCGCCGCCGACCTCCGGCTCGAGGTCGACACGCCCGATGCCCGGACGCTCGAGGCGATCGAGCGGCGGCTGCGGGCCATTCCCGGCGTCACCGGAGTCCGGCTGGAGAGCTTCGTCATCGGCGGCCGCTCGGTGCTGGTGCTCGGCACGTCGCCGGCCTTCGGTCCGGCCGCGCTCGCGCTCGATTCCGCCGGGTTCCGGCTGGAGGGCAGCCTGCTGCGCGAGCGCCGGGCCGACGAGCCGCCGCTGGCGCCCCCGGCGAGCGCGCCTCCGCCGGAGGATGCGGCGCCCGTGCCGCCCGACGCGGCGCCCGAGCCCC
>JAJUHA010000062.1 GCA_029268145.1 Sphingomonadaceae bacterium
CCGGCGAGCAGCGCCGGCAGCGCCGGGTAGCCGCCGAAGCCGACCACCGCGTCCGCCGCCAGGCCACGGATGAGGGCGCGGGCCGCCCGCCGCCCGGCGAGGACGGCGCGCAGCGTGCCGAGCCAGCGCAGGGGGTTGAGGCCGCCACCCGCCGCCGCCGGGATGACGTGCACGGGCACGCCCTCGAACAGGCCGGGAAAGCGGGTGCCGCGCTGGTCGGTCACCAGCGCCACCGCGCGGCCCCGGCGCAGGAGTTCGCCGGCCAGCGCGTCGGCCGGCACCATGTGCCCGCCCGTGCCGCCGGCGGCAAGCAGGATGGCGCCGCTCATGCCGGCTGCACCCGAAGATAGGGCGAAGTCAGCACGTGGCGGTTGCGCCGCGTCAGCGCGAGCAGCAGCCCCATGCCGAGCGCGCAGGCGAGGTAGGAGGAGCCGCCGTAGGAGATGAAGGGAAGCGTCATGCCCTTGGCGGGCGCGAGGGCGAGATTGACACTCATGTTGATGAACGCCTGGCCTGCGAACTGGAGGACGAGCCCGGTCCCGGCGATGAGGGTGAAGGGGTCGTCCTCCTCAATCAATTGTAGAACGACTCGGATCATGATCACAAGATAGAGTAGGGCGAGCACGAAGCAGGCGATCGCGCCGAACTCCTCGCCGAGGACGGCGAAGATGTAGTCGGTCTGGGCCTCGGGCAGGCGGAACTTGGCCGTGCCATCGCCCGGCCCGGTCCCGAAGAGGCCGCCGGAGCGGAAGCAGTCGAGCGCGCGGTCGACCTGGTAGGTGTCGCCCTCGCCGTGGAGATAGCCGTCGATCCGGCGGGCGACATGGGGGTTGGTGACATAGGCGAGCGCAAGCCCGACCAGCCCGAGCGCAGCCGCGCCGGCGAGGAGGGCGAGCGGCAGGCCGGCGAGCGCGGCCTGGGCGAGCCAGACGGCGACCAGCAGCGCGGCCTGGCCGAAGTCGGGCTGGAGCGCCAGCAGCGCAACGATCACGCCGAGCAGCGCGGCCGACAGCGGGATGACGGGAAGCGAGCGATCGTCGAACCGGGCGGCGAGCAGCCAGGCAGTGGTGACGGCGAACAGCGGCTTCAGGAACTCGACCGGCTGGACCTGAAGGCCGGGCAGCTGGAGCCAGCGCACGGCGCCATTCTTCTCGACGCCGAGGAAGGGCACGGCGAGGAGGGCGAGGAGGGCGGCGAGGAAGCCGATGAGCGCGGCGCGGCGCGCCGCCGCCTTCTCCAGCATCGAGACGCCGAGCATCAGGATAAGGCCGAGCGGCATCCACATCAGCTGCCGCTCGAGGAAGTGGAGCGGCGGGATCCGGGTGGCCGCGTCCGAGAGGCGCTGCGCGGCTGCAGGCGAGGCCGCCGCCACGGCGATGAGGCCGAAGCCCATCAGCGCCAGGATGAGCATCAGGAGCGGCCGGTCCACCGTCCAGAACCAGCGGGCAAGGAAGGTCCGGTCGGCCCGGCCGAAGCGCAGCCGGAAGCGCAGCAGCTCACCCATCGGTCCCGCTCCCGAGGGCCGCGACGGCGGCGCGGAAGGCCTCGCCGCGCGCCTCGTAGTCGCGGAACTGGTCGAAGCTGGCGCAGGCGGGAGACAGCAGCACCGTCTCGCCCGGCGCGGCCGCGGCCGCCGCCGCCCGGACCGCCTCAGCGACCGTGACGGCCATGTGGACTGCAAGATGCGGCCGCAGGATCTCGGCGAAGCGCGGCGCGGCCTCGCCGACGAGATAGGCGGCGCGGACATTGCCGAGATGGGGGAGGCAGGGATCGAGGCTGTCGGTCTTGGCCTGGCCGCCGGCGATCCAGTGGATGGCCGGGAAGGCCTGGAGCGCGGGGGCGACGCTGTCGGGGTTGGTCGCCTTGCTGTCGTTGACGAAGCGCACGCCGGCCCGGGTGGCGACGATCTCGAGCCGGTGGGGAAGGCCGCGGTAGCTTTCGAGGCCGGCCGCGATCGCCTCCTCTCCCAGGCCGAGCGCGCGGGCGGCGGCGATCGCGCAGGCGGCGTTCTGGGCGTTGTGCGGCCCTGCGAGCGCCGGCCACTGCGCCTGCCGGGCAGCGGGGATATCGGCCTTCGACACCTCGATGCGGCGCAGCCGCGCAGGCAGCTCCGCTGCGATGGCGCGGGTGAAGGCGTCGTCGATGGCGATGATCGCGGTCGCGCCGGCGTCCTGCATGGCGAACAGCCGGGCCTTGGCCGCCGCATAGGCCGCCATGGAGGCATAGCGGTCGAGATGGTCGGGGGTGATGTTGGTGAGGATGGCGATGTCGCAGGCGACCGTGTGGGCGAGGTCGATCTGGAAGCTCGACATCTCGACCACATAGACACCGCCCTTCGCGAGCGGCGTGGCGTCGAGGATCGGCGCGCCGATGTTGCCGCCGAGATGGGCGGGGATGCCGGCGGCAGCCACGAGGTGGTGGAGGAGCGCGGTCGTCGTCGACTTGCCGTTGGTGCCGGTGATGCCGACGAGCCGGTGGGCGGGGAGGGTGGCGCGCGCGGCCTGGAACAGCTCCATGTCGCCGAGGACGGGGATGCCGGCGGCGCGGGCGCGCGCGGCGAGCGGATGGCGGTTCAGGGGCACGCCCGGCGAGACGACGATCCCGGCGAGGCCGGCGAGCGGCGCCTCCATCGGGTCGGCGAGGACGAGGTCGGGGCGGGCGGCGCGCGCGGCCTCGCGCGCGTCGGCGCGGTCGTCCCAGGCAAGCGCCTGCGCGCCCGAGCGGGCGAGGAAGGCAAGGGTCGAGAGGCCCGAGCGGGCGAGGCCGAACACGGCGTAGCGCCGGCCGGCAAGCGCGGGGGCGTGGAGGGCGTGCCCGGTCATCTGAGCTTCAGCGTGGCAAGGCCGGCGAGCGCCAGCACGATGGCGACGATCCAGAAGCGGATGACGATGGTGGGCTCGGACCAGCCCTTCTTCTCGAAATGATGGTGGATGGGCGCCATCAGGAACACCCGCTTGCCGGTCATCCGGAAGCTCGCGACCTGGAGGATGACCGAGACGGCCTCGACCACGAACAGCCCGCCGACGATGAGCAGCACCAGCTCGTGGTTGGTGACGACCGCGAGCGTGCCGATGGCGCCGCCGATGGCGAGGCTGCCGGTGTCGCCCATGAAGACGGCGGCGGGCGGCGCGTTGAACCAGAGGAAGCCGAGGCCGGCGCCGACGATGGCGCCGACGACGACGATGAGCTCGCCCGCGCCGCGCACGAAATGGACGCCGAGATAGTCGGCGAAGACGAAGTTGCCGACGAGATAGGCGATGACGCCGAAGGTGGCCGCCGCGATGATGACCGGCATGATGGCAAGGCCATCGAGGCCGTCGGTCAGGTTGACCGCGTTCGCCGCCCCCACGATCACCAGCGCGCCGAAGGCGATGTAGAGCGGCCCGAGGTCGAGCCCCTGGTCCTTGAGGAAGGGAACATAGAGGATGGTGCCGGTCTGGCGCGAGATGAACCAGACCGCGGCCCCGGCGATGAGGAACTCGAGCAGCAGCCGCACGCGCCCCGAGATCCCGGCCGAGGACCGGCGGGTGACCTTGGCATAGTCGTCGACGAAGCCGATGGTGCCGAAGCCGAGCGTGACGAACAGGACCGCCCAGACGAAGGGCAGGTCCCACTCCATCCACAGCAGGGTGGAGCCGGTCATGCACACCAGGATGAGAAGGCCGCCCATGGTGGGCGTGCCCTTCTTGGTGAGGAGGTGGCTTTCCGGGCCATCCTCGCGGATCGGCTGGCCCTTGCCCTGGCGGGCGCGCAGCCACTCGATCATCGGCCGGCCGATCGCAAGCGCGAGGAACAGCGCCGTCAGGGTGGAGGCGCCGGCGCGGAAGGTGAGGTAGCGCACCAGGTTGGCGGGCCCGGGAAAGCCGAGCCACTCGAACAGGTGGTAGATCATCGCCCGGCCTCCCCGGCCAGCGCCGCGACGAGGCGGCCGAGGCCGACGCTGTTCGATCCCTTGACGAGGAGCGCGTCCCCCGGCCGGAGCGTCGCGCGCGCCCAGGCGAGCGCCTGCTCCCAGTCGGCGAGGTAGGTCGCGCCGTCCACGCGGAGCGCTTCCATCTCGGTGCCGACCAGCGCCAGCTCGGCAACGCCTGCCGCCGCGATCGGCCCGGCAAGCCCGGCGTGCATCGCCGGCGCATGGGCGCCAAGCTCCTTCATCGCCCCGAGGATGGCGACACGGCGGCGCGCCGGCGTGGCGCCGAGCACTGCGAGCGCCGCCGCCATCGAGGTCGGGTTGGCATTGTAGCTCTCGTCGAGGAGCAGCGCCTCGCCGCCGGCGAGCGGCAGGCGGATGCGCGCACCCCGGCCGTCGAGGCCGGCGAGCCCGGCGAGCGCGAGGCCCGCCTCGGCAGGATCGCCCCCGGCCGCGGCCACGCCGGCAAGCACGGCGAGCGCGTTCGACACCCAGTGCCGCCCCGGCATGCCGACCCGGCAGGCGATCCGCTCGCCCATCACGTCGGCAAGGAGGTCGGTGCCCGCGGCATCCCCCTCCGCCGAAAGCAGCCGGACATCCGCGTCCGGGCCCTCGCCGAAGCCGAGGATCCGTGCTGCCCGCCCGGTGGCCCGGGCCCGCAGCAGCTGCGCATGGGCGTTGTCGGCGGGAAGGATCGCCGTGCCCCCGGGCGCGAGGCCCTCGAAGATCTCGGCCTTGGCTTCGGCAATCCCGGTCTCGTCGGCGAAATTCTCGATGTGGACCGAAGCGACCCAGGTGATGAGCGCCACGTGCGGGCGGACCTGTTCGGCGAGCGCCCGGATCTCGCCGGCATGGTTCATCCCCATCTCGAACACGGCGAAGCGCGTCTCCGCCGGCATCCGGGCGAGCGACAGCGGCACGCCGGTGTGGTTGTTGTAGCTCTTGACCGACCAGTGGGTGCGATCGGGGGCGATCCGCGCGAAGGCGCGCCGCAGCGCTTCCTTGACCCCCGTCTTGCCGACCGACCCGGTCACGCCGACGACGGTGGCCGGTGCCCGGTCGCGCGCCGCCCGCCCCAGCGCGACGAGCGCTGCCATGCTGTCGGCAACCGCGACATGGGGCCCCTCCACCGCGCGTTCGGCGAGCACGCCGGCGGCGCCGCGGGCGCGGGCATCCTCGACGAAGCGGTGGCCATCGGTGCTTGCCCCGCGCAGGGCGACGAAGAGGTCGCCGGCAAGGATCTCGCGGCTGTCGAAGGCCACGCCCCGCGCGGCGAAGTCGCCGGCAAGCGTGCCGCCGGTCGCCGCGGCCACCTCCGCCCCGGTCCACAGCGGCCTCATGCGCCGGCCTCCTCGCGGGCAACCGTCACGTCGTCGAAGGGGTGGACCTCGCTGCCGATGATCTGCCCCTGCTCGTGGCCCTTGCCGGCGACGAGCACGACATCGCCGTCCCTTGCCTCGGCAAGCGCGCGGGCGATGGCCGCGCGGCGGCCCTCGATCTCGAGCGCCCCCGGTGCGGCCGCCAGGATCTCGGCGCGGATGGCGGAAGGGTCCTCGCTTCGCGGATTGTCGTCGGTCACGATGGCAAGGTCGGCGGCCTCGGCGGCGATCCGCCCCATCAGCGGCCGCTTGCCCCGGTCGCGATCGCCGCCGCAGCCGAACACCAGGATGAGCCGGTTGGCGGTGTGCGGCCGCAGCGCCGCGATCGCGGCGGCGAGCGCATCGGGCGTGTGGGCATAGTCCACATAGACGGGCGCGCCCGTCGCGGTGACCACCGCCCGCTCCAGCCGGCCGCGGATCGGCGTGATCCGGGCGAGTGCCGCGAACACCTGCGCGGCCGGATGCCCGAGCGCGATGACGAGCCCGGCCGCGACCAGCGCGTTCGCCGCCTGGTAGCCGCCGATGAGCGGCAGCAGGATCTCGTGGCGGCTGCCGGCATGCGCGACGACGAGGCGCTGGCCGAGCCGGGTCGGCAGGCGCTGGAGCAGCCGGATCGCCTCGCCGTCGGGGCCGACCGTCAGCGCCTCGAGCCCGCGGGCGGCGGCAGCCGCGATGACCTGCCGGGTCCAGTCCGCGCCTTCGGCCGCCTCGTCGCGGAAGATGACGGCCGGGGCGCCCGGCGGCGCCAGCTCGGTGAACAGCCGCAGCTTGGCGGCGAGATAGGCCTCCATGCTGCCATGATAGTCGAGATGGTCGCGCGAGAGGTTGGTGAAGGCGGCAGCGCGAAGGGGCAGCCCTTCGGTGCGGTGCTGGTCGAGCCCGTGCGACGAGGCCTCGAAGGCGAGATGGGTGATGCCCTCGCGCGCGAGGCCTGCGGCGGTTGCGAGGAAGGTGACGATGTCGGGCGTGGTCAGCGCCGACTGGCCCGCCTTCACCCGCTCGTCGGCGGTGGTGACGCCCAGCGTGCCGATGCTGGCGGCCCGCTCGCCGAGCAGGTGCCAGAGCTGGCGGGCGATCTCGACGGTCGAGGTCTTTCCGTTCGTTCCGGTGACGGCGGCAATGGTCGCCGGATAGGGGGCGTACCAGGCGCCGGCGAGCGCGGCGAAGGCCGCGCGCGGATTATCGGCCGCGACTTGGCGCGCGCCCTCGACCCGGGCTTCGGGCCGCGCCACCACGGCGATCGCCCCGTTGGCGATGGCCGCGGGGATGACCGCCTCGGCGTCGAAGGCCTGGCCGCGGAAGGCGCCGAAGACGCAGCCGGGGGCCACCTTGCGATGGTCGATCGCAAAGCCGGTGATCCGGTCGGCAAGGTCTTCGAGCGGAGTGCCGGCCAGCGTCATTTCGCCCTCGGCGTGTAGAGGCCGGCGATCATGCGCATGTCCGGCTCGCGGCTGGCATCGGGCGCCACGCCCAGCACGGGCGCCACGCGCAGCACGACGTTGCGGAAGGCAGGCGCGATGGTGGCCCCGGCGGTGCGGCCGCCGCCGGACTCGGGATCGCCGCGCGCGTCATGCAGCATCACCACCACCACATAGCGCGGATCGTCCATGGGGAAGGCGCCGGCGAAGGTGGTGATGTTGCGATCGTGGTAATAGCCGCCGCCGGGGCGGGGCTTCTCGGCGGTTCCGGTCTTGCCGCCCACCCGATAGCCGGGCGCATCGGCCCGCCGCCCGGTCCCCTCGGTGACGGCGGCGCGGAGCATCGCCCGCGACACCGCCGAAACCCGCTCGGAGAAGACCCGTTCACCGGGAACCGGCCGGCCCGCCGGGCGCTTCAGAAAGGTCGCCGGATGGTGGACGCCGCCATTGACGAGGGTCGCATAGGCGCTCGCCAGATGAAGGGGGGTCACCGCCATGCCGTGGCCGAAGCCGATGGTGAGCAGCGCGGAAAGGCCCCATTGCGCGTCGCTTGGGTGAAGCGTGCGCCCCTTCTCGAGGATCTCGGCCGGCACCGGGTCGAGGAAGCCCAGCTTCTCAAGGAACGCCTTCTGCCGGGCCTGGCCAAGGGCTTCCGCCATCTTCGCCGTGCCCACGTTGGAGGAGTGGATCAGCACTTCCGGCACGGTGAGCGGCCGGCCCTTCGGGTGCAGGTCGCGAATGACATGGCGGCCGACCCTGAGGCCGCTCGTCGGGTAGGTCTCGGCCAGCGAGCGGATCGTGCCCGCCTCGAGCCCCATGGCGACCGTCATCGGCTTGAAGGTGCTGCCCAGCTCGTAGACGCCGAGCGTGATGCGGTTCATGTGGCTCGGCATCCCGGCAAGTCCGCCCGGCGCGTTCGCGTCGAAGGCGGGAAGCGAGGCGATTGCCAGCACCTCGCCGGTCCGCGCGTCCATCACCACGCCGGCCGCCGCCTCGGCGCGCTGGCGGTCCTTCTGGTGGGCGAGCTCGGATTCGAGCACCTGCTGCACCCGGGCGTCGAGCGACAGCACGAGCGGCTCGTCGGTCCGCCGCGGGTCGGTCAGCCGCTCCTCGAAGGCGCGCTCGATTCCCATCGCGCCCTCGCCGTCGATCCCGGTGAAGCCGATGAGGTGGGCGGCGAGCGGGCCATTGGGGTAGAGCCGCTCCGGCTCCCGCTCGAGCACGAGGCCGGGCTGGCCGAGGGCGCGCAGCGCCTCCGCCTCCTCGGGCATGATCCGGCGGGCGATGAAGGTGAAGCGGCCGTTGTGGGTGAGCGCGGCGAGGATGGCGTCGCGCGGCCGGCGCGGGAGGATGGCGTGGATGGCATCCGCCAGCGCGGCCCTGTCACCGATCACGTCATGGGGCCGCACCGCAAGCGCCATCGCCCGGTAGGTGGTGGCAAGGACCACGCCGTTGCGGTCGACGATGTCGGCGCGCGGCAGCGCGGGCGCCGCGCTGCGTGCCCCGGCGGCAGGCGGCGCCGTCACGGCGAGCTCGACCAGCCGCATCCCGAGCAAGAGGGTGAAGGCGGCAACCGCGATGAGCCCGATGACGAGCCGCTGGCGGGCCACCGCCAGCGCGGCCTGGCGGGCGCCGGGAAGCCGGACGCCGGCGAGGCGGGCGGAACCCCGCGCGGAACCGGCGGCAGTGGCCTCTCTCCCTGCCGGGGCGAGGTGCGGCATCAGGGCGCGACCGGCGGAGACGCTGGCGGCGCGGCCGGCGCCGGGCCGGCGGCGGGCGTGCTGCCTTCCTCCGCCGCCTCGGCGAGCGCCGCGTCGATCACGGTGCCGACCGAGGCCAGCACCAGCCCCG
>JAJUHA010000063.1 GCA_029268145.1 Sphingomonadaceae bacterium
ACCTGCGCGAGGCGCGCGGCGCGGCCAGCGCGTCCGCCGCAGCGGCGCGCGCGACGCTGCAGAAGCTGCTGGACGAGGCCGGGGGTGAGCCGGCAGCCCCCGAGGCCTGCCCCGACGCCGAGGCGCTCGCCGCCCAAGCGGAAGCGCTTCCGGCGCTTCTTGCCGAACGCGAGCGCATGGGGCCGGTCAACCTCGTCGCAGCCGAAGAGCTGGCCGCGCTCGAGGCCGATCTCGCCCGCCAGCAGGCCGAGAAGGCCGAGCTGGAGACGGCAGTGGCGCGCCTCAGGGGTTCGATCGGCGTCCTCAATCGCGAGGCGCGCGCCCGGCTGACCGAGGCCTTCACGGCAGTCGACCGGGCGTTTCGCGAGCTGTTTCTGACCCTGTTCGACGGCGGAACCGCGGAGCTTGGCCTCGTCGACAGCGAGGATCCGCTCGAGGCCGGGCTCGAGATCCGCGCCCAGCCGCCGGGCAAGAAGCTCCAGTCGCTTTCGCTGCTCTCGGGCGGCGAGCAGGCGCTGACGGCCATCGCCCTCATCTTCGCGCTGTTCCGGACCCGGCCGGCGCCCATCTGCGTGCTCGACGAGGTGGACGCGCCGCTCGATGACGCCAATGTCGAGCGCTTCTGCCGGCTGCTCGCCCACATGGCGGCGACGACGGCGACGCGCTTCCTCATCGTCACGCACAACATGATCAGCATGGCTGCCATGCACCGTCTCTACGGCGTCACCATGGGCGAACCGGGGGTTTCCCAGCTGGTGAGCGTGGAACTGGCCGAGGCCGGAGAGCTGCTCGCCGCTTGACCTTGGCGGCGACTGCCCCTAACCCCCGCGCAAGCTTCGGCGGGGCGTTCGCGCTGCCGGATGCTGGTCCGTTTGGCGACATGGGGCTCCTTCCGTGACCGACCCGGCCGAACCGCGTGCGCGCGAGGAACTCGACGCACGCATCAGGGCGGCGAAGGCCCGGCTCGAGCCACAGGCCCGTCAGGTGGCGGCATCCGCGCTGGCGCGGGGCACGCGGTATGCGGCCGAGATCGCGGTCGCGACCGTCGTCGGCTTCGGGCTCGGCTGGTTCCTCGACCGCCAGCTCGGAACCGGTCCCTGGCTTGCCATCCTCTTCCTGATGCTGGGAGTGGCGGCCGGCTTCCGCAATCTCCTGCGTGCAGTCGAGCAGGAGGCGCGGGCAGTCGAGGCGGAAGGCGGGGCGGACGCGGCGGCGGACGATCGGTCCGGTGCGGCGCCCCGCAACGAGAGCGGGCCCGGTGGCCCGCACGGGTCAGGGTGAGAGACGCGCGCGCATGGCAGGTCCGCTCGAACAGTTCGCGATCAAGCGCTATGCCGAGCTCTCGGTCGGCGGCATCGACGCGAGCTTCACCAACGCCTCGCTGTTCATGCTCCTCGCGCTTGCCGGGCTCAGCCTCTTCATGTGGCTGGGCACCAGGAACGCCGGGCTGGTGCCGAACCGCTGGCAGGCCGCGCTCGAGACGCTGCACGAGTTCGTGGCCGGCATGGTCGACGAGAACATCGGGCCGAAGGGCAAGGCCTATCTGCCCTTCATCTTCTCGCTCTTCATGTTCATCCTGGCCTGCAACATCATCGGCCTGTTTCCCTTCAGCTTCACGGTGACGAGCCATCTTGCCGTCACGGCGGCCTTTGCCGGCTTCATCTTCATCCTGACCATCGTGATCGGCTTCTGGCGCCACGGGCTCCACTTCTTCTCGCTCTTCGTGCCGCCCCAGACCCCGGTCGTCCTCCTGCCGCTCATCATCCTCATCGAGCTCATTTCCTTCCTGTCGCGGCCGGTGACGCTGGCGGTTCGTCTCTTCGCCAACATGACCGCCGGCCACATCCTCCTCAAGGTCTTCGCCGGGTTCGTCATCTCGCTCGGGCTTGCCGGCGGGGGCCTGGTCGCGCTCGGGATCCTGCCGCTCGCCATGAACGTCGCGCTGTTCGCGCTCGAACTGCTGGTCGCCGTGGTGCAGGCCTATGTCTTCGCGCTTCTGACCTGCGTGTACCTGAACGACTCCATCAACCTCGAACACTGAAAAGGACCACAACATGGACGCTGCTGCGGCGAAACTCATCGGCGCCGGGATCGCCACCTTCGGCATGGGCCTTGCCGCCCTCGGCGTGGGCATCATCTTCGGCCTGTTCCTCTCCGGCGCGCTCCGCAACCCGGCAGCGGCCAACGCCCAGCGGCCGAACCTCCTGTTCGGCTTCGCCGTGACCGAAGCGCTCGGAATCTTCTCCTTCCTCGTCGCCCTCATCCTCCTCTTCGTCGTCTGACCGGCGCGCCCGAGGAGAGAGCGGCGCCATGCCCCAGTTCGACCCTTCGGTCTTCGCGCCCCAGATCATCTGGCTGGCGCTGGTCTTTGCCCTGCTCTACCTCGTGGCGGCGCGAACGCTGCCGCGGGTGGAGCGGGTGGTCGAGGATCGGCGTGCCCGGATCGCGGCTGATCTTGCCGCAGCCGAGCGCGCCCGGGCCGAGGCGGACGCGGCGGCGACTGGCCGCACCGCCGAGCTGAGCGAAGCCCGCGCCGAGGCGGCGCGGCTCACCGGGTCCGCGCGGGCGGACGCCGATGCGCAGATCGCCGAGCGGCTGGCCGAGGCCGAGGCTGCGCTTGCCGAGCGCATCCGCGCGGCCGAGGCGGCCCTCTCCGCCGCGCGCGCCGAGGCCGTCGTCGCGCTGGACGAGGTGGCGGCCGAGGCCGCCGCCGACATGGTCGGGAAGGTGGCGGGGCTCGACGTGGACATGGCGGACGCGCGCGCCGCGATCCGGAAGGTGGCGGCCTGACATGACAGCGAGCCTCTCCATGAGCGTGGCGGCGGCCGCGCACGCGAGCGAAGCGGACGCCGCGCACGGGGATGGCGCCGCCCACGCTGCGGCCGAGGCCTTCCTCGGGCTCGACAGCTATGGCTGGGTGGCGCTCGCCTTTCTCCTCTTCGTGCTGCTGCTGTGGCGGCTTGGCGCCTTCCGGGCGATCGTCGGCGCGCTCGATTCCCGCGCCGCGAAGGTCCGTGCCGACCTAGCCGAGGCGGAAGCGCTCAAGGCCGAAGCCAAGGCCATCCTCGACAAGGCCGCAGCCGAGGCCGAGCAGGCGCGCCGTGACGCCGCCGACATCCGTGCCCGCGCGCAAGCCGACGCAGCGAACATCCTTGCCGGCGCGGATGCGGAAGCCGCGGCGGCCATCGCGCGGGCAACCCGGCTCGCCGAGGACCGGATCGCGGCGGCCCAGCGCGCGGCCGAGGCCGAGCTGCGGGCGCGGGCGACCGAGCTTGCGGCCAGGGCCGCCGAGCAGATCCTCGCTGCCCGCCAGAAGGATCTGAAGGGCCTCACCGACGCGGCGATTGCAGGGCTCGACCGCCGCTCCTAACCTCGCGGCGATGGACGCCGCGCCGGCCATGACCGCTCTCGCCGCGCGCAGGTCTGACGCGCCGCCGCGCCTGCGGGTTGCCGCGAGCTACAATGTCCACAAGGCGGTCGGCACCGACGGGCGCCGCCTGCCCGAGCGGATCCTCGACGTCCTCGACGAGATCGGCGCCGACATCGCCGTCCTCCAGGAAGCCGACCTGCGCTTCGGCGTCCGCCATTCCGTCTTCCCGCCCCGGCTGCTCGCGGATCGCGGCTGGCAGCCGCTTCCCTTCGACCGCAGCGGGGTCAGCCTCGGCTGGCACGGCAATGCCATCCTGGTGCGCAACGGCATCGCGGCGCTTCGCCACCGCCGCATCCGGCTCCCGGCCCTCGAGCCGCGCGGCGCCGTGCTCGCCGATCTCGCGGTCGGCCGGTCGGTCTCCGGAGGACTCCTCCGGGTGACGGGCATGCATCTCGACCTCACCGGCGTGCGCCGGCACCACCAGGCCGAAGCCGTGCTACGCCGCCTCGCTGCCGCCCCCGGGGACCCGCCCACCCTCGTCATGGGCGACCTCAACGCCTGGCGGCCGGGCGAGGCCTGCCTGCTCTCGCTTGGCGCACGCTTGCGGGCGCTGCCGCTCCCGCCGAGCTTTCCCGCCCGCCTGCCGATCGGCCGGCTCGACCGCATCTTCGCCAGCCCCGACCTCCCCATCCACGGCTTCGGAGTCCACGCCAGCCCGACGGCCCGCCTCGCCTCCGACCATCTCCCCGTCTTCGTGCGCTTCGGCGCTTCGACGTGACCGCTGCGGACCTGGTCTCGCTGGCGGCGGCTGCCGCGCTGGCGCTTGCCTGGATCGCCCTGTGGCGGGCGACGCGGCTTCCCGACCCGGAGCCGCCAGGGCTCGGGCCACGGTCCGGCGCGGGAAGCCTGCTCGCCGCGCGCCTCGAGCGGCCGCTCGCCGAGCATCCCGACCTCTCCGGCGTGCGGCCGCTGCTTGATCCGCTCGAGGCGCTCGCCGCGCGGGTCCGCCTCATCCGGGCCGCCGAAGCCAGCCTCGACATCCAGTATTTCATCTGGCGCCCCGACATCGCCGGCACGCTCCTCCTCGCCGAACTGCTCGCCGCCGCCGAGCGGGGCGTGCAGGTCCGCCTGCTGCTCGACGACATCGGCATCTCGGGCCTCGACCAGGCGCTGAAGACGCTCGACCAGCATCCGCGCATCGAGGTGCGCCTGTTCAACCCGTTCGTCCTGCGCCGCCTGAAGCCGCTCGGCTATCTCGTCGACTTCGACCGGCTCAACCGGCGGATGCACAACAAGGCGCTGATCGCCGATGCGGCGCTCGCCATCCTCGGCGGGCGCAACATCGGCGACGAATATTTCGGCGCAACCGATGGCGCGCTGTTCGCCGACCTCGACGCCCTCGTCGCCGGCCCGGTCGTGGCCGACCTCGCCGCCGATTTCGCCCGCTACTGGAGCTGCGCCTCCAGCCACGCCGCAAGCCGCATCCTCGCCCGCGTGCCGGCCTGGCCCGGTGCCCGGCTGGGCACGCGGGCCGCGGAAGCCCGGGCCCGGCCGGAGGCGGGCCTCTATGCCCCAGCCTTCGCCGACGCGCCCGATCCCGACCCGCTGCTGGCGCCCGCCGGCCTCGAATGGGTGCGCTGCACGCTCGTCAGCGACGACCCGGGCAAGGGCCTCGGCACGGCCGGCCGCGACGATTTCCTCGATCGCCAGCTGCTGCGCGTCATCGGCACGCCGCGCCGTTCGCTCGGTCTCGTCTCGCCCTATTTCGTGCCGACCCGCGCCGGCGTTGCCGCCATGGTCAGGCTGGCGCGCGCCGGGGTCGAGGTCGCCGTGCTCACCAACAGCTGGGAGGCCAACAACCACCGCTTCGTCCACAGCGGCTACGCGCCGCACCGCCGCGCCCTGCTCGCGGCCGGGATAAGGCTGTTCGAGGCCAAGCGACAGCCGCGCGAGGCTCCGCCACCGGGCGCGCCCGGCGGCGTGGGCCGGCGCTGGGCGCGGCGCCTCGCCTTCCGTTCCTCGGGCTCGGCGCTGCACGCCAAGACCTTCACGGTCGATGGCGAGCGGCTGTTCATCGGCTCGTTAAACTTCGATCCGCGCAGCCTGGTCCTCAACACCGAGCTTGGCGTCGTCATCGAGAGCCCGGCCCTTGCCGGGGCGCTCGCCGGCGAGTTCGCCACCGGCTTTCCCGGCGCCGCCTATCGCGTCGCCCGCCACGGCCGCGGCCTCGCCTGGATCGAGGCCGATGGCACCTGCCACCTCGTCGAGCCGGGAACCCGCGCCATCGACCGGCTGCTGATTCGGCTGTTCGCGCTGCTCCCGCTCGATCCGCTCCTCTAGGCCGGCGGCCGGCTGCTTCCCGCCCGCTCGTGGTGGCGGATCACCTCGTCGATGATGAAGCGCAGGAACTTCTCGGTGAAATCGGGATCGAGTTCGGCCTCCTGGGCGAGGCGCCGCAGGCGCGCCACCTGCTCGGCCTCGCGCGCCGGGTCGGCCGGGGGCAGGCCGGCCGCGGCCTTGTAGGCCCCGACCTTCTGGGTGATCTTGAACCGCTCGGCGAGCAGGTGGACGAGGGCGGCATCGATGTTGTCGATGCTCCGGCGATAGTCCCTGAGCGTGTCGGACATGTCTCTCCCCGGCCTCACCCCGCCGACTTCCCGTCCCTGCGGCGGCGAAGGCCTTGCCTTCGCCCCATTCGCCCCATAGCCGGGGCGGCAATGACGGCAACGCCCCCTTCCGCGCAAGTGCTCCCGTTCCGGACGACGAAGCCGAGCCTCGCGCCGCTCATGGCGCTCGTCGCGCCCGGCCTCAATGCAGTGAACCGGGTCATCCTCGACCGGATGCAGAGCGAAGTCGCGCTGATTCCGGAGCTTGCCGGGCACCTCATCGCCGGCGGCGGCAAGCGGCTCCGGCCGATGCTGACGCTCGGCAGCGCGGCCGCGCTCGACTATGCCGGAGACCGCCACCACCGGCTCGCGGCTGCCGTCGAGTTCATCCACACCGCGACGCTGCTCCACGACGACGTGGTCGACGGCTCGGACCTGCGCCGCGGCCGCGCCACCGCCAACATCATCTGGGGCAACGGCGCCTCGGTTCTCGTCGGCGACTTCCTGTTCAGCCGCGCCTTCGAGCTGATGGTCGAGGATGGCTCGCTCAAGGTGCTCAAGATCCTCTCGCGGGCGAGCGCAGTCATCGCCGAGGGCGAAGTGGCGCAGCTGACCGCCCAGCGCGTCGTCGAGACCAGCGAGGAGCGCTATCTCGCCATCATCAGCGCCAAGACCGCGGCGCTGTTCGCGGCCGCCTGCCAGATCTCCGCCGTGGTCGCCGAACGCGGCCAGGCGGTCGAGGACGCGCTCGAGGCCTATGGCCGCAACCTCGGGATCGCCTTCCAGCTCGTCGACGATGCGATCGACTATGTCTCGGATTCGGCGACGATGGGGAAGGACACCGGAGACGATTTCCGCGACGGCAAGGTGACGCTGCCGGTCATCCTTGCCCACGCCCGCGGCGATGCCGTGGCCAGGCGCTTCTGGGCGCGGGCGATGCGCGGCGAGGCGAACGGCCCCGATGCACTGGCCGAAGCCATCGCCCGGCTCGAGGAGACCAGCGCCATTGCCGACACGCTCGCCCGGGCGCGAATCTACGGCAGCCGGGCGCTCGACGCGCTCGGCGCCCTTCCCGAGAGCGCGGCCCGCGCCGCGCTGGCCGAAACCGTCGCCTTCGCCATCGACCGCGCCTACTGACCTCGGCGGGTGGGATGGTGGCGCGCCAGCCGCTCCCGCCGACCGGGCTTCCCGTCGAGGCCGCGCTGCCGGCCCTCTCGGCCGCGCTTCTCGCCCGGACGAGTGCCGTGCTGGTGGCGCCGCCAGGGGCCGGCAAGACGACGCTGGTGCCCCCCGCGCTCCTCGGCGAACCCTGGGCGCAGCAAGGGCGGCTGCTCGTCATGCTGCCGCGCCGGATCGCGGCGCGGGCAGCCGCCGAGCGGATGGCCGCGCTGCTCGGCGGGACGGTCGGCGCGGAGGTGGGCTATGTGACCCGGCTCGAGACCCGCACCGGGCCGCGGGTGCGGATCGAATGCCTGACCGAGGGCGTGTTCGCGAACCGCCTCATCGCCGAGCCGGACCTGCCCGGCGTGGCCGGGCTGCTGTTCGATGAAGTCCACGAGCGCAACCTCGAGGGCGATCTCGGCCTCGCGCTCGCGCTCGACGCGCAGGGATCCTTCCGACCCGACCTCAGGATCCTCGCCATGTCGGCGACGCTCGATGCCGGCCGGTTCGCCCGGCTGCTCGGCGATGCGCCCGTGGTTTCGGCAGAGGTTCCGCCGCACCCGCTCGAGATCCGCCACCTGCCACCCCGCCCGGGCGAGCGGCTGGAAGCGACCGTCGCGCGCGCCATCGGCGAGGCGCTGCGCGACAGCCCCGGCTCGGTCCTCGTCTTCCTTCCCGGTGTCGCCGAGATCGGGCGGGTGGCGGACGCCCTCGCCCTGCCGCCGGCGGTCGAGCTCCAGCGTCTCCACGGCAGCCTGCCGCCGGCAGCGCAGCGGTCCGTGCTCGCGCCCTCGGCGCGGCGCCGGGTCATCCTCGCGACGGCGATCGCCGAGTCCTCGCTCACCGTCCCGGGCGTGTCGGTGGTGGTCGATGCCGGGCTGGCCCGCCGCCCCCGCTTCGACCGCGACACCGGCCTCACCCTGCTCGAGACGGGGAAGGCCAGCCAGGCCAGCGCCGCCCAGCGCGCCGGGCGCGCCGCGCGCGAGGGGCCGGGGCTCGCCATCCGCCTCTGGCCCGAAGGCGAGACGCGGGGCCGGCTGCCCGAGGAGCCGCCCGAGATCCTCTCGGCTGATCTTGCCGGGCCGCTGCTCCAGCTCGCGCGCTGGGGCGTGACCGACCCGTCCCGGCTCGCCTTTCTTGACCCGCCGCCGCCTGCGGCCGTGGCCGAGGCGAAGGGCCGGCTCCAGCGGCTCGGCGCGCTCGATGCCGAAGGCCGGCTCACGCCGCGCGGCGAGCGTCTTGCCCGGCTGCCGCTGGCGCCGCCGCTTGCCGCCATGCTGCTGGAAGGCGCGGCCCGGGGTGCGGCCCTTGTGCATCTTG
>JAJUHA010000064.1 GCA_029268145.1 Sphingomonadaceae bacterium
CCCCGGCGAGCAGCGGCGCGGCCGGGCCGGCCTCCCGCGCCTGCCGGCCGGCGAGGCCCTCGGCCGCGGCGCGGACTGCCGCAAGCCGGGCTTCGGCCGGGCTGGCGGCGGCGGCGGTGCGGGGCAAGGCGAGGCGGAGCATGTCCCCCTCCTGGCTGGTGGCGAAGGGGGCTTCGGCGAGGCGGGCGGCCACCACGTTGATGGCGGCGGCGCTGCCGGCGAGCCGGGCCGACAGGCCCGAGGCCGGCGCATAGCCGAGCGTTTCGAGCCGGGCATCGGCCTCGGGCTCGAGCGCGGCCATGAGCGCAGCGAGCCGCGGCGTGACCTCGAACGTTCCGCGCGCCTGCACGAGGCGGGCGACGGCGGCGGCGGCCTCCTCGGCGCTGGCGAAGGGCTGGCCGGCGATGCGCGCGGCGATCGCCTGCGTCGCTGCGTCGGCAAGCCGGGTGGCGGCGGCGCTGCGCACCCGCTCGGCAACCGGCGGGACGAGGGCGAGCGCGACGGCGAGGAGGGCGAGGAGGGCGGCCGCGGGGCGGAAGCCCGGCGCCTGCCAGAAGGGGCGGCGCGGGGCGAAGCGGCCGACGAGGAGGTCGAGGCCGGGATCGTCGAGCGGGAGCGTGGCGAGATCGGGCGCGGGTGCGGCGGCGGCATCGGGAAGGATCGCCCGCGCGAGCGCGGGATCGAGGGTGGCGGCGGTCTCGGCGGTGCGGACGAGGAGCAGATCGCCCATGCGGGCCGTGGAGGCTCCGCCCGGCGGGGGCGGCGGGAGGGCGAGGGCGGCGGGGACGAGGCGCGCGGGCGGCGGGCTGGTGGCGGCGAGCGCGTCGGCCACGGCGGCCGGATCGGCGATGGCGAGCCAGGCCTCGCCGTCGGCGCCGACCGGGCCGAGGGCGAGGTGGAGGGATTCGGCCGGCGTGGCGGCAAGCTCGGCGGCGAGCGCCCGGGCCTCCTCGCGCCGGGCGCGCGCGCCGGTGGCAGCGAGGCGCACGCGGTGGACGACGACGCCATCGGCGAGGAAGCCGGTGACCGGGCCGGCATCCGGCGCGTGGGTGAGGACCGGGGCGGTCATGACGGCTGCTCGCGGCGCTGCGGCGGGAGCCATTCGGCGCGGGC
Organism: Sphingomonadaceae bacterium; assembly: GCA_029268145.1. Taxonomy (GTDB): domain Bacteria; phylum Pseudomonadota; class Alphaproteobacteria; order Sphingomonadales; family Sphingomonadaceae; genus Thermaurantiacus. Next base: position 1,114 of record JAJUHA010000064.1, read on the forward strand.
GACGCGCGCCGGACTGGCGGCGGAATCGAGGAGGAGCCGGCGCTCGACGCGGAAGGCGGGAGTCTCGACGGTCACGGTGGCGGTGTACCAGCGGCTGGTGGTGCCGGCGAGCCGGGCGCTCGAATCGCCGGGATCGCTGGTCTCGCCGCGCGGGCCCCAGAAGTCGGACATGGAGCGCCACCCGCCCTCCGGGCGGTTGCCGAGCGCCTGGACCGCGCGCTCGCGCGGGAGACCGAGGGCGACGAGGAGGGGAAGATCGGCTTCGGTCAGGCTGTTCACGTTGAAGGGCGCGGCCTCCATGGTGGGGAGGGTGCAGAGGAAGCGCTGCAGCCGGGCATGGGCCTCGGGCGGCACGGCGGCGAGCGCCTGCCACTCGCTCGGGTCGACGAGGAGGATGCCGCGCGCGCCGAGCGCGGCGCGGCTGGCCTCGGCGATGCGGGCGGCCTCGGTGGGCGCGACTCCGGCTGCGACGAGGAGGGTGGCGAGCGACCGCGCGGCGCCGCTGGCGACCGGGCTGGCGGCCAGCGTGTTGAGGTTGAAGCAGGCGCCGGCGTCGGCGAAGCGGAGCGTGACGGCGTGGCCGCCGAGGGGGAAGGTGACCGGGCGGGCGATGGCCGCCGTGTCGCGCCCGGCGCTGGCCTTGACCCGGAGGAGGAGGGCCTGGGCGAGCGCGGTGGCCGAGGCGGCGGCGAACTGGGCATCGGCGAGCGCGGCGGCCTCCTGCGCGGTGGCGGTGGCGGCGCGCAGGCGCGACAGCCCGATGGTGGCGAGCCCCGCGAGCAGGGCGAGCATGACGAGGACGGCCATCAGCGCGGCCCCGCGCTGCGACGGCGGCGGGACGGCGGGGGCAGAGGGCGCCGCGCTCATGCCGCCACGAGGAAGAGCAGGGTGACGGGCGGGCGGCCCTCGGGGACGAGGGTGAGCTCGACCGCGCGGGGAAGGGCCTGGGGCTCGCGCGGCTCCCAGCGGTCGGTGAAGCCCCGGCCGCCGTCGACCCGGATGCGCACCTCGCGCACGCCGGCGAGCATGACGGTGGACGCTCCAGGTGCGGCGCCATCGACCGCCGGCCAGGACTGGCGGAGCCAGCTGCTGCCGTCATGGCCCCAGGCGATCTTGCGGACCGGGGTGCCGGTGCCGGCGGCGCCGCGGCGGACGAGGACGAAGCCCGAAGGCGTGAGGGTGAAGGCCTGGAGCCGCTCGCCCGACTGGCCGAGGCTGAGGCGGGGCGCGGCCTGGCCGAGATCGGAGGCAAGGAGCGCGCGCGTCTGTTCGAGGCGCTGGAGGGCGGCGGTTGCGGTCTCGGCGCGGGCGAAGGCCTGGACCGCCGAGCCGGTGAGAAGGGTGACGACGGTGGCAACGACGGCAAGCAGCAGGAAGGCGACGAGCACCTCGACGAGGGTGAACCCTTCGGCGCCGCAGGAGCGGCGGCGAAGGCTCGGCGAAGCCAACCCGCGTTGTGTCGGTACTGCGGTCATCGCGGGCGGACGATCTGGCGGCTGGCGAGCGGGGCGCCGCCGGCCGCGGCGGTCACGCGGATGTCGAGCGTGACGAGATCGGGGAAGGCCTCGGGCGCGGGCGAGGGGCCGGCGCTGGCCTCCCAGCGCAGCGGGACGCCGCCGTTGACGCTTTCGCCCGCGACGGTGCCGGAGGGTGCGGCCGGGGCGAGGAGGAGGCGGATGGCCTGGTTGTCCGCCTCGATGCGGGCGAGCGTGGCGGCGGTGAGCGCGGTGGCGCTGCGGACCTGGAGGCTCTGGAGCTCGATGAGGGCGAGGCCGGCGAGCGCGACGAGGCTCATGGCGACGAGCACCTCGACGAGCGTGAACCCTTCGGCGCCGGTGCAGCGGCGCCGAAGGCTCGTCGAAGCCAACCCTTCGGCGCCGCGGACACGGGGGCCCGGGGCGGGCGCGGCTGGGGTGGGCGCGCCGGGGGTGGGCCGGGGGCTACCAGTTGCCGATGTCGGCGGCATCGCCGTCTCCGCCTTCCGTGCCGTCCGCCCCCCAGGTCCAGATGTCGAAGGGGCGGCCGTCGCGGCCGGGCTGGGCATAGTTGTAGGGCCGGCCCCAGGGATCCTCGGGGAGGCGCTTCAGGGGCGCGCCGACCGCGGTGGGCTGCGTCAGGATGGCGAGGCCCTCGCCGGCGTCGGGGTAGCGGCCGGTCTCGAGCCGGTAGAGTTCGAGGCCCTGCTCGATCAAGGCGATGTCGGCCTTCGCCTTCTGGATGCGCGCCGTGTTCTGGGCGGGAAGGACGTTCACCACGACGACAGTGGCGAGAAGGCCGATGATGGCGAGCACGACGAGCAGCTCGACGAGCGTGAACCCTTCGGCGCCGCGCCTGCGGCGCCGAAGGCTCGGCGGGACCGGCCCTTCGCTTCCGCGGGAGCGGCGGCAGGGGTGGCTCGGGTGGGGGCTGGGGTGCGGGGGCATCAGCTGGCTCCGATGGCCTGGCCGGCGATCGCGTTCAGGCGGAGGATGGGGAGGAGGACGGCGAGGATGATGAGCCCGACCACGCCGCCGAGGACGACGATGATGAGGGGCTCGAGCAGCGAGAGGAGGACGCGGCTGCGGTCGGAGAGCTGGCGGTCGATCGCGGTGGCCGCGCTCTCGAGCAGGGGGGCGAGGCGGCCCGAGGCCTCGCCCGAGCGGGCGAGGCTCTGGAGCAGGGCGGGGGCGGCGGGGAGGAGCGACAGCGCCGGCGCGAAGCTGGCCCCGGCGCGCACCCGGCCGGCGATGGCGAGCGTGCCTTCCTGCCAGGGCCTCGTGCCCATGGCCGGGGCGACCAGCTGCAGCGCCTCGGCGACGGGGAGGCCGGCGGCGAGCATGACGCCGATGAGGCGGGCGAAGCGGACGGCTTCCGAGGCGGCGACGAAGCGGCCGATGACGGGCGTGGCAAGCAGGGCGGAATCGAGCCGGGCGCGGCCGGCCTCGCGCCGGCGGGCGACGAGGAGGGCGAGGAGCCCGGCGAGGATGAGGAGGCCGACCACCCAGCCCCAGCGGGTGAGGAAGGCGGAGACGGCGAGCACGAGGCGGGTGACGAGCGGCAGCTCGGCGCCGGCCTCGCCATACTGGGCGGCGATGCCGGGGACGACGAAGACGAGCATGCCGACGATGACCGAGACGGCGACGAGGACGAGGAGGGCGGGGTAGGCGAGCGCGGCCAAAAGCCTCGAGCGCAGGGCGAGCTCGGCCTCGAGCGTGTCGGCGAGGCGCTGGAGGAGGAGGGGGAGGCGGCCCGAGGCCTCGCCGGCGGCGACGGTGGCGCGGATGTCGGGCGGGAAGGCGGTCGCGGGGAGCGCGTGGGCGAGGCTGTGGCCGGCCTTCACCTGCCGGTTGACTTCGGCGAGCACGGCCATGGTGCGGGGCTTCGACGGCTGGCGGGCGAGCGTGTCGACCGCGTCCGAGATGGGCATGACGGCAACCAGGGTGGCGAGCTCGCGCACGAGCGCGGCGCGGTCGGACGGGGAGAGGCGGGCCGGGGCGGATCGGCCGCGGCCGGGCCCGAGCGCGCCGGGGCGCGGTGGCGCGTTCATGCCGCGACCCCGGCGTCGGCGCGGGGCGCGCCGCTGCGCTCCTCGAGGAAGAGGGGCATGGCCTCCTCGGGCGTGGTGCGGCGGGCGGCGACCACGGCGCGGGCGGATTCCGGCAGGCTGCGGGTGAGGCCGGCGGCCTCGATCGCGGCTTCGCTGGCGCCATCGTTGACGAGGGCGCGGACCTTCTGGTCGATGCGGATCAGCTCGTAGAGGCCCTGGCGGCCGACGAAGCCGGTCATCCGGCAGGCGGGGCAGCCGTTGGCGCGGGCGACCGGGGTGCCGGGGGCGAGGCCGATGCGCTCGGCAAGGCCGGCGGCGAGCGGCTCGGTGGTGACGCAGCCGGGGCACACCAGGCGGACGAGGCGCTGCGCCACGACGGCGCGGAGCGTGGCGGCGATGAGGAAGCTCTCGACCCCGAAGTCGCGAAGCCGGGTGATGGCGCCGGCGGCCGAGTTGGCGTGGACCGTGGAGAGGACGAGGTGGCCGGTGAGCGCGGATTCGACCGCGACCTCGGCGGTCTCGCGGTCGCGGATCTCGCCGACCATGACGACGTCCGGATCCTGGCGGAGGATGGCGCGCAGGCCGGCGGCGAAGGTGAGGCCGATGCGCGGGTCGACCTGGGTCTGGCCGACTCCGGGGACGGCATATTCGACCGGATCCTCGACCGTCAGGATGTTGCGGCGGCCCGTGTTGAGGAGCTTGAGCGCGGCATAGAGGGTGGTGGTCTTGCCGGCGCCGGTGGGGCCGGTGACGAGGATCATGCCGTTGGGGCTGGCGAGCGCTTCGCGCAGGTGCGCCTCGGTCGCGGTGTCGAGGCCGAGCGTCTCGAGGGTGAGGCTGACCGCCGTCTGGTCGAGGATGCGCAGCACCACCCGCTCGCCGCCGCGCGCCGGCAGGGTGGAGACGCGGACGTCGGCCTGGCGGGGCCCGAGCGCGATCGAGATGCGGCCATCCTGCGGCAGGCGGCGCTCGGCGATGTCGAGCCGGGCCATGACCTTGACCCGGCTGACGATCATCGGCGCGACTTCGGCCGGCAGGCGGAGCACCTCCTCCATCACGCCGTCGCGGCGCATGCGCACCGCCATGCCCTCGTCGGCGGGCTCCATGTGGATGTCGGAGGCGCCCTGCTGGACCGCCTGGGCGACGAGGCCGTTGATGAGGCGGACGACCGGGGCCTCGTCGTCGCTGTCGAGGAGGTCGGCGGCGTCGAGCCGGAGCATGCCGCCCTCGGCAAGCGCCGCAGCGTCGGCGACGGCGGCGAGGCCGTCGGCGGCATAGGCCTCGGCGAGGAGGCGCTCGAAGGCCTCGGCCTCGAGCCGCTCGGGGACGAGCGCGCCGCCGGCGACCCGCCGGGCCTCGGCGACGGCGGCGAGCGTGGCGTGGGGGGCAAGGGCGAGGCGGCCATCGGCGCACAGGAGGACGCCGGCGCGGCGGGCGAAGGCATAGGGCAGGCGCGGCGGTGGCAGCGGACCGGGACCTTCGGCGGGCGCGGTCATCCGGGCTGGCCTCCGGCCCGGGGGGCGAGGAGGGCGGGATCGGGCGCGGCCGGCGGGGGCGGGGAGCCCGCCGGCTCCGGGAAGGGGGGCTGGCCGCGATAGTCCGGGCCGGGGAAGGGCCGCGGCCGATAGGGCGGCAGCGTGCGCAGGTAATCGAAGGCGAGCGCGTCGAGGCTGGAGAAGCCGGAGCGGGCCTCCTGCATCTCCCTCAGATAGTTCCAGCGGCCGGCGGTGACCGCGGCGGCCTGGTCGGTGCCGCGGACGATGGTGGGGCGGATGAAGACCATGAGGTTGGTCTTCTCGCGGCTGGTGCTGCGCGAGCGGAACAGCTCGCCGATGCCGGGGATGTCGCCGAGGCCGGGGACCTTCTGGAGCGAGCGGCGCTCCTGGTCGGACAGCAGGCCGCCGAGCGCGAGGATCTCCCCGTCGGCGACGGTGACCACGGTCTCGACCTCGCGCTTGTTGAGGACGAAGTCGCGGCCGGCGACGGTGGAGGCGATCGACGAGACGGTCTGGCGGATCTCCATGCGGATGGTGCCGCCGGCGTTGATCTGCGGCCGGACCACGAGCTGGACGCCGACGTCCTGGCGCTGGACGGTGCGGAAGCTGTTGTCGAGATCCTGGCCGAGCGCCTCGCCGGTGGTGACCGGGATCTCCTGGCCGACGAGGAGGCGGGCCGGCTGGTTGTCGAGCGCCATGACCGAGGGGGTGGCGAGGATGTTGGAGGCGACATCCTCCTGCGCGGCGTTGATGATGGTGCCGAAGACGGCGTTGCCGATGTTCCAGGTGAAGGCGGCGGTGCCGCCGGTGACGGGCGATTCGGTGGCGGCGCGGATCGCGTTCTCTATGAGGGCGGTGGCGAGCGCGTCGTTCTGGATCTCGCCGCGCTCGACCGCGACCGCGCCGGCAATGGCGAGGATGTCGGGCCCGGCGTTGGTGAAGTTGGTGGCAAGGAGCGGCGTGGCCGCATCGGCGGGCTTGGCGAGCCACTGGACTCCGAGCTGGCGGGCGAGCGTGTCGGAAATCTCGACGATGATCGCCTCGACCTGGACCTGGGCGCGGACCCGGTCGAGCTGGCGGACGACCTCGCCGAGCTCGCGCTGGATGTCGGCCCGGGCGGAGATGATGAGGGCGTTGGCGCCGTCGTAGCGGGCGATGATGGCCTGGCGGGGCCGCGGGCCGGCGGCGACGCCGAGATCGGCGCCGCTCGCCGGCATGGCCTGGACCGGGGCGACGGGGGCAGCCGCACCCGCAGCCCCGCCCTGGCCGCCGCCGCCGAAGGGCGTGCCGGCGAGCGCGGAGAGCGGCTGGGTGGCGGCGAGCGGGTTGGGCGTGGGGGTCTGGCCGACGAGCGACTGGAGGACCGGGAGGATCGAGGCGGCGTCGGCATGCTCGAGGAAGATGACGCGCGTCTCGGCGCCTTCGGCGGCGCGGCGGTCGAGATCGCGGGCGAGCGCGGCCATCTGCGCGACGACGGCGGCATCGCCGCGGATGGCGATGGCGTTGGCGGCATCGACGGCGACGACGGTGGCGGTGGGGCCCTGGTTGTCGGGCCCGCGGCTGCGGCGGAGCAGCTGCTCGATCGCCTGGGCGACTTCGCGCGGGCCGGCGTTCCTGAGCTGGACGACCTCGGTTCCGGAACGGTCGCGGTCGAGCTGGCGCAGGGTGGCGCGGGCCCGGGCGATGGTGTCGGCGAAGTCGGTGACGATGACGGCATTGCCGCCGCGGTTGGCGGCGACCGTGCCGTTGCGGCTGAGGACCGGGCGGAGCGATTCGACCGCCGAGTTGGCGTCGATGCTGGACAGCGGGATGACGGCAGTGACGAACCGGTCTCCGGCGCGGGCCGACGCCGCGCCCGCCTCCGCCGGCTGGATGCGATACTGGCCCGATCCGGCGGGAACGGCGACATAGCCGTTGGTGCGGAGCGTGGCGAGGAACAGCTCGAAATAGGCGGTGCGCGAGAGCGGGCGATCGGAGATGACCGAGACGCTGCCGGTGACGCGCGGGTCGATGACGAAGCTGGCACCCGTGACCCGGGCGACATCGGCGATGAAGGTGCGGATGTCGACGTCGCGGAGGTTGAGCGTGGGCTCGCGGCCCGGTGCCGCGGCGGGTGCCGGGGCGGGTGTCGCGGCTGGTGCGGGCGAGGGGGGCGCGGGCTGCGCCGGAAGCGGCGCGGCGAGCCCGAGGACCGGGGCGAGCAGGAG
>JAJUHA010000065.1 GCA_029268145.1 Sphingomonadaceae bacterium
CGGGGCCCGGCGAGCGCGCCGAGGAGGCCGAGCTCGACCGCCGGCTGGCGGCCGCGATGGCGCGGCTGCCGCCGCGGCAACGGGCCGCGCTCGCGCTGTTCCACGGCGAGGGGTTGTCGATGGCGGACGTGGGCGAGGCGCTGGGCACGAGCGCCAAGGCGGTCGAGGGTCTGCTCGACCGGGGGCGGGCGGCGCTCAGGACCTTGCTGAACGGAGACGGAGAATGACGGGCGGACGCGAGGATCGGGTGGAGGATGCGGCGCTGATGGCCGCGCTGGCGCGCTGGGCGCGGGCGCCGGTGGCGACGCCGGCGGGGGAAAGCGCTGCGGTTGCGCGTATCGTGACGCATGGAGACGATCTCGCCTCGACGGCTGCCCTGCCCGCCCGGCCGACGCGCCGGCGCCGGTGGCCGCTGATGGCGGGCGCCGCGATGGCGGCCTCGGTCGCGCTGGTGATGCTGGCGCGGCCGGCCGGCGGCCCGACCGGGCCGGCGCCTGCGGTGGCCGAGACGGGCCTGCCCGAGGCGAGCTTCGTGCTGCTCCACACCCCGATGGACGAGGAGATCCTGTTCTGATGCGCAATGCCCTTGCCCTTGCCGTGGCAGCCCTCGTGGCTGCGCCGGCCTTCGCCCAGACGCCCGCGCCGCCGGCCCCGGCCGCGCCGGCATGGACGCCCGGCGAGCGGGCGGTTCACCGGGACCGGCACCGCGGGCCGGGTGGTCCCGGGCGGATGTTCGGCAATGTCTCCGAGGAAGGCCGGGCCGTGCTTTCGGCGGCGATGCGCAGCTCGACGCCCGAGGAGCGGGCAGCCGTGCGGGCCGCGCGCGACCGGGTGACGGCGCTGATCGCGGCCGACCGGCTCGATGTGGCCGCGCTGCGCAGGGCGATGGAGGAGGAGCGGCGGCTGGTGGACCAGCAGCAGGCGCGGCGGCAGGCGGCGCTGCTGGAGGCGGTGCAGAAGCTGTCCCCGGCCGACCGCAAGGCCTTTGCCGCCGATGCGAGCCGGGGCCGGCAGATGGCCGAGAGCCGCGCCGCCGAATGGCGGGCCTGGGCCGAGGAGTATCGGCGGCGGATGCGCGACATGCCCCCGCCGCCGGCGCCGCCCCCGCCCCCGGGACAGTTCTGACCGGGCTCTTGGCCAGCCTCCCTGGTCCGCGCTAGGGCAGCGGGCAGGCTGGCGGCCGGCCCTTCGGCGCCGCGCCGCCCGCCGGGACAGCGGGAGGAGACCGGACATGAGGACGCGGTGGCTGGCAGGCGGGGTGGCGCTGCTCGTGATGGCGGCGCCCGTCTGGGCGCAGGGCGGGCGCGTGACCGATGCCTTTGCCGGCATGTCCCCGGAGGGCCGCAGGGTGATGAGCGCGGCTTTCCTCGACACGCGCAGCGAGCCCTCGCGCGAGGCGGCGAGCGCCGCCCGCGAGCGCGTGCTGGCGCTGCTCGAGGCGGACACGCTGGACCAGCGCGCGCTCGGCGAGGCGATGCGGGCCGAGGACGACATTCTCATCACCCAGCTGAACCAGCGGCGGCAGCGGATGATGCAGGCCTTCAGCCAGCTTTCGGCCGCGGACCGCAAGGCCTGGGTGAGGGCGGTGCGCGCCCAGCGCGACACGGCACCGGGCGCGATGGGCCGCCGGCGCTGATCCTCCCCGAGGCGGGCCTGCGGCGAGTCTGCCGGCGAAGCTCCGCTTCGCGCCAGCCGCCTGCGGCTGGAGTCGTCGGTCGGGCTTCCGGCCAGCCACCGGCGACGGCCAAGCCGCCGCCTGCGGCTCGCCGGAACCCGCCGGCCGGGCCTGCGGCGTCTCGGCGATCAGGCTTCGCCTGACGCCGTGCGCCTGCGGCTGGAGTCGTCGGTCGGGCCGCGCGTTCGCGGGCCAAGCCCGCGAAGCGGGCCCGCCGGCCGGGCCTGCGGCGTCTCGGCGATCAGGCTTCGCCTGACGCCGTGCGCCTGCGGCCTAGTAGCGCCACTCGACGGTGCCGGTGAAGGTGCGCGGCGGACCGTAGAAGCCGATGACCGAATCGCCGAAGAGCGCGCCGGGGAAATTGTAGCCGCCGATGCGGTAGCGGCTGTCGGTCAGGTTTCTCGCGTGGAAGCCGAGGCGGAGCCTGTCGCTGGCGCTGGTCCAGTTGATGTTGACGTCGACGAGGACATAGCCGTCCTCGTCGAGCAGCGGGGTCCTGACCTCGAAGAGCTGGTAGGAATCGCGGAAGGCGATCATCGGGTTGAGGGCGAGCGTGCCGCCGGCGAGCGCGGTTTCCCAGGTGAGGCCGGCGTTGATCGTCCAGGCCGGCGTGTTCTGGAGGAAGCGCTCGTCCGAGACGTCGACCGGCGCGGTGCCGCCGAAGATGAAGGTGAGGAACTCCCGGTAGTCGCCGTGGGTGTAGCCGATGCCGAGGTTGGCGGAGACGCCCATGGGAAGCCGCGCCGTCGCCTCGGCCTCGAGGCCCCAGATGACGAGCTGGCCGGCGTTGTCGACGAAGCTGGCGATTCCGCCGAGCGCGTTGGGGACCTGGATCGTGACCTGCTGGTCCCGGTAGTTCGAGCGGAAGCCGGCGAGCGCGAGGAAGAGCGTGCCGTCGAGGAAGCTGCCCTTCATGCCGGCTTCCACCGTGCCGATGGTCTCGGGCTCGTAGCCGTTGACCGTGGTGGGGGTGAAGAGGGCGTCGCCGCGCATGTCGAAGCCGCCCGACTTGAAGCCCCTGCCCCAGCTTGCGTAGAGGTTGACCTCGGGCGTGAGGGCGAAGGTGGCGCTGACGCGGGGGGTGAGCCGGTCGTCGGTGCGGTCGTTGGTGTAGTCGGTGCGGATGAGGCCGGGGATGGCCGCCGGGTTGCCGAAGACGGGCGAGCGGATGCCGGCGAAGTTCTGGCGGAAGACGGTGCCTTCCTTGCGGTCCTGGGTCCACCTGAGGCCGCCGGAGAGGGTGAGGCGGTCGGTCACGTCGACCGAGACGTCGCCGAAGACGGCGATCGAGCGGGTGTCGACATCGCCTGACGTCAGGATGGTGAGGTTGGCGCCGCCGAGGACGGTGTCGAAGGCGCCGGCGGCGTTGCCGCGCAGGTAGAAGACGCCGGCGACGGCCTGGATGCGGTCGAGGCTGACGAGCGCCTGGACTTCCTCTGTGAACTGCCAGTCCTCGTAGAAGGCCGGGACGTCGAGGACCGGGCCGGGGGTGTTGTCGAAATCGATGAGCGTGTCGGTGCGGCCGCCGCGGTAGGCGGTGATGGACTTCAAGGTGAGCGCATCCGAGGCGGTGAACTCGGCCGTGGCGGAGACGCCCCAGGTGGTGACCCTGTTGTCATCGCCGATGCCGGCGCGGGTGTCATACCTGGACGGGAGCGGCGCGAAGGCGGGCAGGCCGGCGAAGCCGACCTCGCGGTGACCGTGGCGGGGGTTGGAGGTGTCGACCATGCGGTCGCCGGCGAGCCGCAGGAAGACGCGGTCCGAGGGAGTCCATTCGGCCGAGGCGCGCAGCGCGAGGACGTCCTTGTCATAATGTTCGGCGCCGGTCGTCAGGTTCTCGCCGAAGCCGTTGCGGTTGTACCAGCCGACGGCGCCGCCGACGGCGAGGGTTTCGCCGAGCGGCACCGAGGCGCGGACGATGGCGTCGGCCTGGCCGAAGCTGCCGAACTGGCCGCGGACCATGAGCGAGGGATCGCGGCCGAGGCGGTTCGTCACATATTTGATGGCGCCGCCGATGGTGTTGCGGCCGTAGAGGGTGCCCTGGGGCCCGCGCAGGACCTCGACGCGGCTGACGTCGAGGATGTCGAGGACGGCGCCCTGGGGCCGGGCGAGGTAGACATCGTCGACATAGAGGCCGACGCCCGGCTCGAAGCCCCAGAGCGGATCCTGCTGGCCGACGCCGCGGATGAAGCCGATGAGGGTGGAGTTGGCGCCGCGGGCGACCTCGAGGGTGAGGTTGGGGGTCTGGCGCTGGAGCGAGGTGATGTCGGGCGCGCCCTGGGCCTCGAGGGTGGCGCCGGTGACGACGGAGAGCGAGATGGGGACATCGACGAGGCTTTCCTCGCGGCGGCGGGCGGTGACGACGATGTCGCTCACCTCGCCCTCGGCGATGGCCGGGGCGGGTGGCTGCTGGGCGTTGGCGGGCGCGGCAAGCAGGGTGGCAAGGAGGGTGGAGGCGAGCAGCGGGGCGCGGCGGCCGGGTGCGGGCATGGAGGGTCTCCCCGAGGTCTTGTTGGCTGTTGGGGCCGCGGTTACTGAAAACTGAATCGTTTTTCAACTCAGGAGACGGGCATGGGCAGTGCGGGGGATGGCGAAGCGGCCGGTTCGGCGCCCGCCGTGGCGCGGGCGCCACGCACGGCGCGGGGAATGCGGACGAGGCGGGCGCTCGTGGACGCGGCGGCGGCCGAGTTCGGGGCAAACGGGTTCCACGCGACCGGCATCACCGACATCACGAGGCGGGCCGGCGTGGCGCTGGGGAGCTTCTACACCTGGTTCGACTCGAAGGAGGCGATCTTCCGCGCGGTGGTGGCCGACATGTCGGAGCGGGTGCGCGATGCGGTGGCGCCCAGGCTGGCCGGCGTGGAGGGCGCGCTGGCGCGGGAGGAGGCGGCGCTTGCCGCCTTCCTCGAGGTGGTGGCGGCCGAGCGGCTGCTCTACCGGATCATCGACGAGGCCGAGTTCGTGGCGCCCGACGCGCACCGCGCGCATTACGAGACGACGGTGGGGCGGATTGCCGAGCGGCTGCGGGCAGGGGCGGCAGCAGGCGAACTGCGCGACGGGGTGGGCGAGGTGGAGGCCTGGGCGGTGGCGGGGATGAACGTCTTCCTGGGGTTGCGCTACGTGCTGTGGGCGGGCGCAGGCGACCCGCCGGCGGGCGAGGTGGTGGCGCGGGCGAACCGGCTGCTGGCGGAGGGGATGGGTCGCTAGCCGAAGGGGATGTGGGGGCCGCAGTGGCCGATGACGATGCGCCTGGCTTCGCCGTCCCAGTGGAAATGGATGCGCAGCGTCTCGGCCGGGCTGTCCTTGACCCCGATCTTGAGGTGGCGCTCCATGAAGATGTCCATGCCGTTGCAGCGGAAGGTGCGGAGATCGCGGCCGCGCTGGGCGAGCGTTGACGCTTCCTTCGGGGCATAGCTGTTGCCGAAGACCCTGCGGGCCTCGACGTCCCCTTGCCCGCCGGCGAGCTTCGCCCAGTAGTCGGTTGCCAGCGTCCACAGCAGGTCGAGCGCCCGCTTCGGGTGCCGGAACGCACCGGAATGGTCCGCCGACGTCTTCGCCGGCTCGAGGACGACGAGACGGTCGGGAAAAAGGACCTCGACGAGACGGAGCGCATCGGCGACGGTGAGCTGCTCGGTGATGAGCGGCGCGACATCGGCTGCGCTGGCGCCTCTCCCGGAGGCAGCGGAGGGGAGCGCGGCAAGAGTCTTGCGCAAAGCGTCGAGTTCGCTTCCGAGGCGCGCGGCCTCCTGCTCGGCCCTTTCCCTTGCAGCGTCGGCTTCCGCCATGAGCGCCTCGGCGGTCTCGCGGTCACGCTCGGCCTGCTCGAGCCGCGCCCGGAGCGCCTCCACCTCGGCGGAAGTGTCTGCGGCTGCGGGGGCGGCGAGCTGGCGCAGGAGCCCGATGCGCCAGAAGCGGGCATCCTGGTCCCGGTCGCGGAAGCCATGGGGAAGGACGCGCTCGGCAAGCCAGGCCAGCTGTGCCTTCTCGGTTCGGAACGGGGTTGAAAACGAGAGGGGGTGGCGGAAGGGGTCGTCGTCTTCGGACACTCCTGGGAGGTAGATGCGGATGGCACCTTTGTAGACCGACCAGGCCTTGCCGAGGCGGCGGGTGAGCTCCCACGAGGCCTCGGAGTCGAGGATGCGCAGGTGCGCGCCCCCGGCGAGGTCACGGGCGAGGTTTGCGGGATCGATGGCTGTCTTGCCATCCTCGTCGCGCGACAGGGCGATCACGGGGAGCCGGCGCGGGCCGGTCAGGAGATCGACGAAGGAGCCGATGGCGTCGTCGTCGACCTGTTCGGCGGCCTCGGTGAGCGCCACTCCATCCGCCTCGGCCGACAGCTGCGCGAGAATCTCGCGGACCACCCGCGGCCGGCTGTGGCCGAAGCGTTCCGTAGCCCCGCCGACCGCGCGCAGCATGAGCTCGGCGCCGAAGCGCACCAGGCCCGCGCCGCGCCGCTCGACGAAGAGGTCGGTGGTCCAGATCCGCCCTTTTCCCTCGTCGCGGAGATCCTCGAGGCGGGCGGCCCAGATGCGGCCGTCCTCGTGGGCGACCTCGCGAATGGCACCGCGGGCGTCTGGCGTCTCGAAGGCGACATGGGCGCCTTCCTCGAGCGCGCGGCCCGGGCCGCACTTCGACCCGATCCACTGCCGGGCGATGGCGACGGCGCCCGTGTAGGCGTTGCGGTCGGACAGCTCGAGGCTGGTCCGGAAGATGGGGAAGGTTCTGAGTTCCGTCGCCGCTGCCGCCATGCCGATCCCTGCCGCGCCGCAGACTGGCGCCTGCGACGACGGGCGGCAAGTGGTGTCCAAGGGGTGCAGCCGGGCGGGCGGGACATCGCGGCCCGCAGGAGCGGGGCGAACCGGCTGCTGGCGGAGGGGCTGGGGCGCTGGCGGAAGGGGGGCTGGTCAGGCCGGGGCCGGAATGCAGGCGGCGCGGCAGGCAGGCAGGTTCGGGCAGAAGTCGGGGCCCTTGCCGACCGTGCGCCAGTAGGTGGCAAGGCCGGTCTTCTCCATGAGGACGAGGAAGCGCGGGTCGGCGTGGAGGCGGGTGACGGGGGGATAGAAGAGATGGTCCGTCAGCCGCTCCGCGGCGGGGCCGTAATTGTCCTGGTTGGCGAAACGGCGGTCCGGCAGGCGCTCGATCGGGGCGAGCAGGTGGCCTTCGGCCCAGCGGAAGGCATGGTCCGCCCGGCCGAGCGCGGCGGCGACGCGCACGGCATTCTCCATGTAGCCCCGGCCCTGGGGCACCAGCGCTTCATACTCGGCGATGTGGGCATCGGCGGCGGGACCAGCGGGTGCGGCCAGGGCCTCGAGCAGCCGGCCCGACTGGGCGAGCTCCGCTTCGGGAATGGCGCGCGGCCGGGCGAGCGGATCCTCGAGCAGGCGGCGGGCCTCGTCGAGGCGGCCGGCGTAGGCGAGGAAGTAGAAGCGGTGGAAGAAGCCGAGATAGTTGCCGGGGAAGAGGCGGACCGTGTCGGCCGTGTCGCGGTCCGCCTCGAGCGTGCGGCCGAGCGCGGAGGCGGCGATCGCGCGGGTGACGCGCGGGTAGAGGGCCGCCGGGTTGGCGGCAAGGTCCGCGTCGGCGGCGGCGAGCGCCGCCCCGGAGCGGCCGACCTGGTTCAGGAAGCGGGCGCGGGAGCTGCGGTGCTGCCAGAGCGGGCTCGGGCGGGCCTCGGCCGCCGTGAGCGCGGCCTCGTAGGCGGCCCAGTTGCCGAACAGCTGGACGAGCGCGGCGCGGGCGGCGAGCGCCTCGGGCTGGACGGGATCGAGGGCCAGCGCGCGGGCGATGGCGGCCTCCGTCTCGCGGACGAGGGCCGGCTGCTGGGCGTGGGGCGTGCGCAGGCGGATCATGACATTGCCGAGCGCCAGCGCGCCCCAGCCGAGCGGGGACTGCGGATCCGCGAGCACCGCCTCGCGGAGCATGGCGACGCCCTGGCGCTGGCGGGCCGGCTCATGTTCGAGGAGGGCTTCGCGGCCGCTGTCGACCAGGGCGACGGTGGCGGGGCGCTCGGCCGGCGGGCGGCGACGGGCGAGGAGGACGGCGCCCGCCCCGGCGAGCACGGTTGCCCCGAGCCCGCCGGCAAGGAGCAGGCGGCGCGGGACGCCGGGAGCTGCGCCGGCCTCTTGCCGGGGGCCGGGCGGTGCCGCCGCGGCCGCGGCCGGCGTGAGGCGGTAGCCGACCCTGGTGACGGTCTCGATCGCGAAGGCGCCGCTGGTCTCCGCCAGCTTCCGGAGGCGGCCGATGACGCGGTTGATGGCATCGTCCGAGACGGCGAGGCCGCCCCAGCAGCGGGCGATGAGCATGTCGCGCGAGACGGTGCGCCCGTCCGCCTCGGCCAGCGCCACGAGGACCATCATGACGCGCGGCTCGAGGCTTTCGCGGCCGTGCGGACCGGCGACCTCGCGCAGCGGCGGGTCGATGCGCAGGGGGCCGAGGGCGAAGGCGGGAATGGCGGCGAGGTCGATGGCGGGGCACTCCGGCGGCTGCACGGCCTGTAGCGCAGCCGCCGGGGCGGCGTCACCTCGGGCCATGGGCGGCGAGCGCGGGCTGCCGTTCGCGCGCGGCAAGCGCCAGGGCGTGGGCGATCGGGGCGCTGGCGCTTGCGGTCACGTC
>JAJUHA010000066.1 GCA_029268145.1 Sphingomonadaceae bacterium
CGGTCCCTTGTGCGCGCCTGCCATGCCGGCCGCTCCGGCGCGCGTGTCGGCCGCGTCAGGGGCTGCCCCATGCCCGGGTCCATGTCGACGACCGGCGCCGCGGGCGCGCGCGGCGGCGCGGCCGGTGCGGGTGCCCGCTGCATCCGTTCGAACTCCGCCCGGGACAGGTTGGGAGATGGCCGCCAGCCGGGGCGGAAGGCAGCGCCGCGCGGCGCATGGATCCACCCGGGGTAGCCATGCCCCCAGCCACCGGCGCTCCAGCGCCAGCCCCCCCAGCCGCCCCAGCCCGGGGGCGGCAGCGGGGCCCAGGCGAGCCAGCCGCTCGACCAGCGCAGGTCGGTCCAGTGGGGCGCGAAGGCATGGCCCGGCACCCAGTACCAGCCGAGGCGCGGGTCGAAGCCCCATCGGCCATAATGGTGGACGATCCAGCCGAAGGGCTCGCTCGACCGCCAGGTCCGGCCCCAGCGCGGGTGGTCGATCCAGTGGCCGTGGCGATAGGGTTGCCAGCCGGGGGCGACGCGGGGCAGCCAGACCCGGCCATGGGTTCCATGCCCCACCCAGCGGCCGTAGCCCGAGAGATGGGGCGCGAAGCTCGCGGCCGAGGGCACGGGCGCGCCCCACCAGCCGGCTGCCCAGGGATAGACCCGGGCCGCCCAGAGCTCGGCCGCATCGGCCCTGCCGTTCCCCTGCCAGCCGTCCCCCTGCCAGCCGCCGTCCCAGCCGCTGCCCCAGCCGTCGGGCCCGGTGGCGCAGGCCGGAAGGGCAAGAAGCAGGGCGAGCGCCGGCGCGGCACGGGTGAGGAGGGCGCGGGCATGGGGCGTGCAGGGGGCCATGCGGCCGAGCTTCGGTCAGGCCGGTTGAACCCCTGCTGAAGCGATGGTCGAAGAGGTCGCCGCGGCGCGGCGCCGGCCCATGTCGGCAATCGCGGCCGCGAGCGCGTCCGCAAGGCTCAGCGTTCCGGGAGCGGCACTCCCCAGCCAAAGGCCCAGCCTGACCGTCGCGCCGCCGGGCAGGGGAAAGGGCGCGTCGAGCGCGGCCGCGAGCGGCGCTCTGATGTCCGCTTCCGGCGGCGCCAGCACCACGAACTCGTCGCCGCCGTGGCGGAACAGCGCGGACCCCCGCGGGAGCGCGGCTTCGAGCCGGCGCGTCACCTGCCCCAGCACCAGGTCACCCACGGCGTGGCCGTGGGCGGCATTGACGGCGCGGAACCCCGAGAGATCGAGGAAGTGGAGCCGGGCCCGGCGTCCGTGGCTGGCCCAGGCCCGGGCGAGCCCGCGGCGGTTGGGAAGGCCGGTCAGCGCATCGGTTTCGGCCATGGCGCGCGCGCGTGCTGCCGCGCCCGCGGCCACCGCGGCCGCCGCCCAGCCGGCGAGGGCGACGAGCCACGGCAGGGCGGCCATGCGCGTCAGTTCCCGACCGGCTCGTCCGGGTAGGTGCCGAAGCCCTGTTCGCGCAGGATCCAGCCCGAGCGTCCCTCCACCTCGATCCGGCACCAGCGCTCGGCGCAGGTGACGATGTTGCCGACCACGCCGGGCTCGGCCCGCCACACCGGCGGCGAGGCCAGGTCGGGCCGGGCATGGAGCGTGCGGGTCTCGCCCGTCACCAGGAAGGTCCGGTCGGTCGAGAGCATGGCCCGGTCGAGCCAGCCGGTCTCGCCCTCGGGGTCGCGGACCTGGCGCCAGACGTTCCACTCGGCAATCACCTCGAGCGGCACGCCGGGCCGGCCCTCGGGGCGGATGAGCGCCCATCGCGCGGGGTAGTTGGTCCCCGGGCCGGCGCGCAGGTTGGCGCGGTCGGCGCGCAGCGACATGAAGCGCGGCACCGGAAGACCGGAGAGGTTCCGCCGCGCATCGGCGCTCATCCGCGCCGGATCGGGCATGGCCGGCGCTGGCCCTGCGGCTGCCGGGGCGGGGAACGCCGCCACGGCCAGGCCCAGGGCGAGGGCAAACGCAGCTTCCCGGGTCGGTGTCACGGCCGCGCACTAGGCCGGCTCGTCGCGCGCTTGCAAGGGAGGAAGCGCCTCCCCTATCGTCCCGCCATGCCCGGCACCCGCTTCCACAAGTTCGACCACAAGCCCCGGGTCATCGTCACCCGACGCCTCCCCGAAGCGGTCGAGACCCGGATGGCCGAGCTGTTCGACGTGACGCTCAACCTCGACGACCACCCGATGACGACCGCGGAGTTGCGGGCCGCCGTGGCCGAGGCCGAGGTGCTTGCACCGACGGTGACCGACGTCATCGACTCCGCGCTCATCGGCGCCGCCGGGCCGCAGCTGAAGCTGATTGCCAACTTCGGCGTCGGGGTGGACCACATCGACCTCGCCGCGGCCCGCGCGCGCGGCATCACCGTCACCAACACGCCCGGAGTCCTCACCGACGACACGGCCGATCTCGTCATGGCGCTCATCCTCGCCGTGCCGCGCCGCATCGCCGAGGGCGAGCGCCTCATCCGCGAGGGCGTGTGGACGGGCTGGTCGCCGACCGGGATGCTCGGCCATCGCATCACCGGAAAGCGGCTCGGCATCGTCGGGATGGGCCGGATCGGCCAGGCCGTGGCAGCCCGCGCGCGGGCCTTCGGCCTTGCCATCCACTATCACAACCGCAACCGGCTGCCCAAGGCGATCGAAGGGCCGCTCGAGGCGACATGGTGGCCGACGCTCGATGCCATGCTCGCCCGCGTCGACATCGTCTCGCTCAACTGCCCGGAAACGCCGGAGACGCACCACATCATCAACGCCGACCGGCTGCGGCTCATGCAGCGCCACGCCTTCCTCATCAACGTGGCGCGCGGCACCCTCATCGACGAGGCCGCGCTGGTCGATGCGCTCGAAGCCGGCCGGATCGCCGGCGCCGGCCTCGACGTCTTCGAGCAGGAACCGGCCATTCACCCGGGGCTCCTCGGCCGGCCCGACGTGGTGCTGCTGCCGCACATGGGCTCGGCCACCTTCGAGGCCCGGCAGGAGATGGGCGAGAAGGTCATCACCAACATCCGCGTCTTCGCCGACGGGCACCGGCCGCCGGACCAGGTGCTCGAGGACTATTGACGCCGCGCCACCCCCGGGCCGGCTGATGCGCGAGAAGGAGCTGCGCCTCGCCCTCGTCTGCTACGGCGGCGTCAGCCTCGTCGTCTACATGCACGGCGTCACCCGCGAGCTGTGGAAGCTGCTGCGGGCGAGCGAGGCGCGCCAGTCCGGCCGTTCCCTTGCCGCATGCGACAGCGAGCCGATCTGGAAGGCGCTGCTCGAGTCCATCGGCGAGGCGGTCGATCTCCGGGTCATCATCGATGTCGTCGCCGGCGCCAGCGCCGGGGGGATCAACGGCATCCTGCTCGGTGCGGCGATCACCGAGGGGATCGACCTCGAGCCGGTCGCCGACATGTGGCTCGAGGGCGCCGACATCGACCGCCTGCTCGACCCCGACGCCCGCCCGGGCAGCCGCCTCGTCGACTTCTACAAGGAGCCGGTGGCCTGGTACGCCCGGCGCCGCTCGGAGACGCTGGCGACGCTGCGGGCCGACAGCGTCGGGCGCGAGGTGGCCGAGAAGCTCGGCCGGTTCGTGCGCAGCCGCTGGTTCAAGCCGCCCTTTTCCGGGCCCGGCCTCGTTTCCATGCTCGACGAGGCGCTGGCCGCCATGCAGGCGCTGCCGCGTGGCCCGGCGCTCCTTCCCGCCACGCTCGGCTTCGACCTGTTCGTGACCGTGACCGACTATTTCGGCTCGAAGGGGACCATCCCGATCCACTCCCCGCCCCTCGTCGAGGAAACCGAGCACCGCCGCATCCTCACCTTCCGCGCGCCGCCCGTCGCCGGGCTCGCCCGCAAGGCCGATCGCACCGCCGCGGTCGTGCCCCGGCAGCTGGCCAGCCGGCTCAGCCTCGTGTTCGCCGCACGGGCCACCTCCTCCTTCCCCGGCGCCTTCCCGGCGGCCTCGCTGGCCGAGATCGACGCCCGCGCTGCACAGACCGGAACGCCCTGGCCCGATCGGGACTGGCTCGCCACCACGCAGCTCAAGGGGGACCGCCCGCCCGACGAGGTGCTGCTGATCGACGGCAGCGTCCTCAACAACGCGCCGTTCGGCCCGGCGATCGAGGCCATCCGCCACAAGCCGGCCTACCGCGAGGTGGACCGCCGCTTCGTCTACATCGACCCCAAGCCGGGCGTCGATCTCATCGCCGGGGGCATCGGCCGCAACCGCCCGCCCGGCTTCCTGACCGCGATGCTGCG
Organism: Sphingomonadaceae bacterium; assembly: GCA_029268145.1. Classification (GTDB taxonomy): domain Bacteria; phylum Pseudomonadota; class Alphaproteobacteria; order Sphingomonadales; family Sphingomonadaceae; genus Thermaurantiacus. The sequence continues at coordinate 4,220 of JAJUHA010000066.1, forward strand.
CGCGCTGGCCCAGATCCCGCGCGAGCAGCCCATCCGCGACAATCTCGAGGCCATCGCCCGGCTGTCGGCGGCGGCGGCCCGGGCGCGCGCGGTCATCGAGGAGATGACCCCCGACGTCGATGCCGCGGTCGCCCGCGCCGTCGGGCCGCGCTTCCTCCTGCTGCCGCTCACGCCGGCGCGGCTTGCCCGGGCGCGGGGCCATGTCGCCCGCCTCGCCGCGAAGGAGGCGGGCTATGCCCACGCCGCCTATCGCGGGCTGCACCGCGCACTCGTGCTCGCCGACTCGGCCGCCCTTCTCGCCGCGGCGGCGGGAGCCGGTCCCGAGGCCGGCCGCCGCATGGCCGACCGGCTCGCCCGCGACGGCGATCTGGCAGCGCCCGACCCGCTCGATGTCGGCTTCAGGCTCCGCCGCCTGCGCTTCCTCATCCGCCGCCTCAACGCCGCCATCGAGGCCTCCGCGGACGAGGCCACGCGCCGCGCGCTCGAGGGGCTCAAGGCGGCCGCCTACATCGCCGACGCGCAGCATGCCGCCGCTGCCGCGATCGAACGGCTCTCGCCCGGCACCCGCGCGGCTGCCGGCGACCTGTTCGCCGGCAGCTTCGCGGCGGCCGCGCCCGCGCTTTCGGGGCTGGCCGCGGATCTCGATCTCGAAGCGCTCGACACGGCGGCCGACACGGCGCTCCTCGACGCGCTGGCGAGCGCGGCGCTGCCCGGCCCGGAGCGGCGCGCGGTGGTGCGGGACTGGCTCGGCTACCCCTTCTACGACGTCGTGCTGCTGCCGCTTCTGGCCGACCAGGGTCTCGACAGCCTGGATGAGATCAAGGTGGACCGGATCTCGCCCGACGACATGGCGCTGCTCTCGGCGCACGGCATTGCGCCCGAGCTGAAGGGCTGGCAGCTCAACGCCTTCGGCGCCTTCTTCAGCCGCGCCTGGCGGGAGAACGACTATCTGTGGGGCCGGCTCAACGCGGCCGAGCGCCTGGTCGACATCCTGCTCTCCTCGGCGCCGGCATCGCTTGCCGCGCGCGCCGGCAGTGACCGCTGGAAAGCGCGGCTGTTCCGTGCCATCGTCGCTGCCGAGCGAAGCCGGCTGCAAGGGATCGGCCCGCTTCTCGACCAGCTGGAACGGGGGCTTGACGCATGGGAGGAGACCAATCCGTGAGGGCGGAAGGCCTGGCGCTCGACCGGCGCGCGCTGCTTTCGGCCGCGGTGGCAGGGGCCACGCTTGCCGCCGCGCCCGGCCTTGCCCGCAGCGCGAACCGCTATGCCGCGCTCGAGGCGCTGCTCGATGGCTGGATCGCGGCGGGGAAGATTCCCGGCGCCGTGGTCGCCATCGTCCGGCCGGGCCGGTTCCGGCCGGACTATGTGGCAGCCGGCACCGCCGCCTTCGGGGGTGGCCGGCCGGTCGACCGGGCGACGCTGTGGCGCATCTACTCGCAGACCAAGCCGGTCACCGGCGTGGCGGTCGTCCAGCAGGTCGCCGCCGGCCGGCTCGCGCTCGACACGCCGATCGCCGAGGTGCTTCCCGAGTTCCGCGCCATGCGGGTGCTCCTCGATCCGGCGAAGGGCCTCGACTCCCGCCCGGCCGAAGGCCCCATCCGGGTCCGCCACCTGCTCACCCACACCGCCGGCTTCAGCTACCACATCATGGGCAACGACCCGCTCGAGCAGGCGTATCGCCGCCGCGGCCTGCTGCCCATCGGCAATCTCGGGCTCGGCCTGTCGCCGCTCGATGGCCCCGTCCCCGATCTCGACGGCTTCACCCGCGCGCTCGCCGAGCTTCCGCTGCGCTTCGATCCGGGCACCGCCTACCGCTATTCGCTCAGCCTCGACGTCGCCGGCGGCCTGCTCCAGCGCCTGCTCTCGACCCCGTTCGACCGGGTGCTCGAACGCCAGCTGTTCGCGCCGCTGGGCATGAAGGACACCGGCTTCACGGTGACGCGGGAGCAGGCCGGGCGGCTTGCCGCCCTCTATTCCTGGCAGGGCACGAAGGGCGAGAAGCTCGACCGGCCGATGCTTGCCGACCGCGGCGAGGACAGCGTCTGGCTCCGGCCGCCGCCGCTTCCCGCCGGTGGCGCCGGCCTCGTCTCCTCGGCCGAGGACTATGCGCGGTTCGCCCAGATGCTCCTGAACGACGGGATGTTCGAAGGCCGCACCATCCTGCCGCGCGCCGCCGCCCGGCAGGCGATGGCGAACATGCTCCCGCCCGGCCTCTTCTTCGACCGGGTGAAGGGCTATGGCGCGGGCGGCCAGGTCATCCTCGCCGACAGCCGCACGGAAGCTTCCGGCACGCTTCCCGGCACCTTCGGCTGGGGCGGGGCGGCGGGCACGCTCTTCCAGGTCGATCCGCTGCGCGGGATCGGCGTCGTCCTGATGCTCCAGGGCCTCGCGCTGCCGCTCGACCAGGGGGCAGGGCTCCAGGCCGCGCTCAACCGCGAATTTCCCGCCGACCGGATCCCGGTCGCGGCATAGCCGGCGCCGGTCGGCGGGGGCGGGCCAGCGGGGGCTGGCCGGCGGGCGCGGACTAGCGGGCGCGGATGCGCGCGGAGAGCGCGTGCGCCGGCAGCCCCTCGGCATCGGCGAGCGTTGCAGCGGCAGCGCCCAGCGCGGGATAGGCCGGGGGCGGCACTTCGAGGAAGGTGGTGCGCTTCAGGAAGTCGCGGACCGAGAGGCCAGAGGCGAAGCGCGCCCGCCGCCCGGTGGGCAGCACATGGTTGGGGCCGCCCACATAGTCGCCGATCGCCTCGGGCGTCATCTCGCCGATGAACACCGAGCCGGCGTTGCGGATGGCGCCGAACAGCGGCGCCGGGTCGGCCACCATCAGCTCGAGATGCTCGGGCGCAAGCGCGTCGACCAGCGCCGCCGCCTCGGCCAGGTCGGCGACGAGGAGGATGATGCCGTGCGCCTCCCAGCTCGCCCTTGCCACCGCCTCGGTGGCAAGGGTCGGCAGCAGCCGCGCCACCTCGGCCTCGACCGCGTCGGCGAGCGTCGGGCTGTCGGTCAGGAGGATGGCCTGGGCGAGCGGGTCATGCTCGGCCTGGGAGAGAAGGTCGGCGGCGACGAAGGCCGGCCGGGCGGAGGCGTCCGCCACCACCAGCACCTCCGACGGGCCCGCCACCATGTCGATCCCGACCGTGCCATAGAGCTGGCGCTTGGCCTCGGCGACGAAGGCATTGCCTGGCCCGACGATGACGTCGCAGCGCGGCACCGGGCCGGCCCCGAGCGCCAGCGCGGCGACCGCCTGGGCGCCACCGATCCGGAACAGCCGGGAGACGCCGGCCAGCTCGGCGGCGAGCATCACCTCGGGCACCAGCGCGCCGCCGCGCGACGGGCTCGCCATGACGAGCTCGTCGACGCCCGCCACCCGGGCCGGGATCGCGTTCATCAGCACCGAGGAGGGATAGGCCGCCCGGCCGCCGGGCACGTAGAGGCCGGCGCGCGCGACCGGCCGGTGCCGCACGCCCATGCGCACGCCCTGCCCGTCGGTCAGGTCGAGGTCGGCCGGGCGCTGGGCCTCGTGGAAGCGGCGGATGCGCTCGGCGGCGAGCGCGAGCGCGTCGCGCACCGCAGGCGCGACCCGGGC
>JAJUHA010000067.1 GCA_029268145.1 Sphingomonadaceae bacterium
GCCGGGGAGGGCGCGCCGCCGGCGGGCGGAGTCTCGCCGGCGCCGGGCCCCGCTGCGCCGATGCCGGCGGCGCGGCGGCCGAACATCGACCCCGCCGCCGGGCGGGCAAAGGCTTCGGCGATCCCGGGGATCACGCCCTGGCTGGCCTCGATCCCGGTGGCGACGACCGAGACCCGCATGCGCCCCTCGAGGCTGGCGTCGAAGGCGGAGCCGAGGATGATGTTGGCCTCGGGGTCGACCATGTCGCGGATGTGCTGCGCGGCTTCCTCGACTTCCATGAGGCCGAGATCGTCGCCGCCGGTGATGTTGATGAGCACGGCCTTGGCGCCGCGCAGCGAGACCTCGTCGAGCAGCGGGTTGGAGATGGCCTTCTCGGCCGCCTCGATCGCGCGGCGCTCGCCCGCCGCCTCGCCGGTGCCCATCATCGCCTTGCCCATCTCGCTCATCACCGTGCGGACGTCCGCGAAGTCGAGGTTGATGAGCCCGGGGAGGAGCATGAGGTCGGTGATGCCGCGCACCCCCTGGTTGAGCACCTGGTCGGCCATCTTGAAGGCCTCGCGGAAGCCGGTCTGCGGCGAGGCAATGAGGAACAGGTTCTGGTTGGGGATGACGATCAGCGTGTCGACATGCTGCTGCAGCTCGGCGATCCCGGCCTCGGCCACCCGCATGCGCCGCGCGCCCTCGAAGGCGAAGGGCTTGGTGACGACGCCGACGGTCAGCACCCCGCGCTCGCGCGCGGCGCGGGCGACGACCGGAGCAGCGCCGGTGCCGGTGCCGCCGCCCATGCCGGCGGCGATGAAGCACATGTGCGCGTCCTCGAGCGCGGCGTCGATCTCGCCAAGCACCTCCTCGGCGGCGGCGGCGCCCACTTCCGGCCGGGCGCCCGCGCCGAGCCCCTGGGTGATCCGCGGGCCGAGCTGGATCCGCTGCTCGGCCGGGGAGAGCGCCAGCGACTGGGCGTCGGTGTTGGCGACGACGAAGTCGACGCCGGAGAGGCCGTCGGCGATCATGTTGGCAACCGCGTTGCAGCCGGCGCCGCCGACCCCGAACACGGTGATCCTGGGCTTCAGCTCGGTGAAACCGGACTTCTGGAAATCGAACGGCATGGGCATCTCCCTCGGGTGTCAGGTCTGGCGCTTGAGGACGGAAACGAGCCTGCCGAGCCAGGTCTGCGGTTCGGCAGGGGCAAGGCCGCGCGGCGTGGGCCCGAGCGGGATCCGCGCGAGATCGAGGCCGGGGCGGGCCCCGACATGGATGAGCCCGGCGAGCGTCGCGTGGGCGACCGAGCCGTGCGATTCGGGAAGGCCGGCAAGCCCGCGCGGGCGGCCGATGCGGACGGTGCGGCCGAGCGCGCCGGCGGCGAAGTCGGCAATCCCGCGCAGGTCCGCCGTGCCGCCGGTCAGCACCACCTGGCGGCCGGCCGGGCCGCGGAAGCCCATGTGGTCGAGCGCCTCGGCGATCTCGCCGAACAGCAGGTCGAGCCGGCCGCGGATGACCGCGATGAGCTCGGCCCGGGGAACCCGCCGGATGTCGTTGCCATCGTCGGGATCGAGCGGCGGAATGTCGACCATGTCGTGGTTGTCGCGCGGGACCGCCTGGGCCGCCCCGTGCAGCGTCTTCAGCCGCTCGGCCGCGGCGCGGCGGGTGGCGAAGGCGGAGGCGATGTCGGCCGTGATGTCGCCGCCCGCCATCTGGACCGAGGAGAGCCCGGCCAGCACGCCGCCGCCGTGGACGGCGATGGTGGTGACGCCAGCGCCGATCTCGACGAGGGCGACGCCCAGCTCGCGCTCCTCCTCGGAGAGGACCGCGGCCGAGGCGGCAACGCCCGAGGCCAGCATCGCCTCGACGTCGAGATGGGCGTTGCGGACGGCGAGATCGAGGTTGCGGCACGGCGGCGTTGCGGCGGTGATGACATGGATGTCGACACCGAGCTGGTTGGCGTGGAAGCCGACCGGGTCGGTCACGCCCTCGAGCCCGTCGACGGTGAAGAGCGCGGGCTCGGCGTGGAGCATCGAGCGGCCGCTGTCGCGGATGGCATCGAAGATGCGGTCGCGCCCCTCGGCAAGCAGCCGCTTCAGGTCGGCCGGCGTGATGCGGTGGCCGCTGATGTCGATCTCGACGGAAGTGACGCTGCTCGCCAGCCCGCCGGCCGAGATGCTGACGAGCACCCGCTCGATCTCGACCCCGGCGGCGCGCTCGGCCTGCTGCATCGCCGCCCGCACGGCATCCTCGGTCCGCGCCATGTCGGCAACAAGCCCGCGGCGCACGCCGGCGCAGGCGCGGACCCCGGCGCCGATCACGCGCGGCGCACCCTCGGCCCCGACCTCGGCGATGAGCGCCGCGACCTTGGAGGTGCCGACGTCGAGCGCCGCAATCACCTGCTCGGCGCGCGGCCGCAGCAGCTGCCCCGGGGAGAGATGGGCCACCGCCATCAGGTCGTCGCCTCCGCGTCCTTCATCCGCCGCGCCTCCGCGCGCGCCCGCGCCTCGGCGGCCAGCTGCGCCTCGGGCGTCAGCCGCACCGCCATCCGGTCCTCGATCCTGAGGTCGAAGCGGGCGAAGCCCTGGCCCAGCAGCGGCCGCTCGGCATTGGCGGCGGCGAAGCGGGCCAGCGCGTCGGCGGCCATCCGGTCCTCGGGCAGCGCGATCTGCTCGCCGGTCTTCATCCGGAGATCCCAGCGCCGGTCACCGACGCGGACCGCCCCGGCCAGCTGGCCGGCAAGGTCGGGGTGCCGCGCCAGCATCCGCAGGAAGGCCGGCGCCGCCCGGTCGGCCCCGGGGCCGACGAGGAGCGGCAGCCCCTCGAGCTCGGCGAGCGGCAGCATGGGAAGCTGCCGGCCCGAGGCATCGACCAGACGGTAGCGGCCGCCCACCTGCCACACCGCGGCAGGCGCGCGCTCGACGAGGGTGACGCGGACCGTGTCGGGCCACACCCGCCGCACCTCGGCCTCGAGCACCCAGGGCAGCGCCAGCAGCCGCTCCCGGAGTTCGGGAAGATCGAGGAGGACCATGGCGTCGGTGCCGCCGGAGAGCAGCTCCCGGTAGATCGAGAGCCGGTCCTGCCGGCGGTCGCCCGAGATCTCGACCTGGCGCACGGCGAAGCCGGAATCGGCGCTGGCAACCGCCAGGGCATGGAGCGCGCGCTGGGGCACGCCCAGCACGAACAGCCAGACTCCGGTGGCGAGGAGGGCGAGGCTGCCGAAGCCGAGGATGAGCAGGCGCCACAGGCGGCGCGGCGCGATTCCCAGCCGGACCGGCGCCGGCCGGGCCGGCCCCGGGGCGCGCAGGGCGGGCATGGGCCGGTTCATGACCGCCCTCCGGCGGCAAGCGCGATGAGGCGGCCGACCAGCGCCTCGTAGGAGATGCCGCGGTGCGCGGCCTGCTCGGGCACCAGGCTCAAGGGCGTCATCCCCGGCTGGGTGTTGACTTCGAGGAGGAAGAGGCCCGCGGGCCCGTGGGCGGGATCGAAGCGGAAGTCGGCGCGGCTCACGCCGCGGCAGCCGAGCAGCGCATGGGCGCGCGCGGCGGCGGCCAGCGCCTCGGCCGCGATCGCGGCCGGGATGTCGGCCGGGCAGACATGGGTGGTGCGGCCCTCGGTGTACTTGGCGGCATAGTCGTAGAAGCCCGCGGCCGGCCTGAGCTCGGTCACCGCGAGCGGCTCGGCCGCGCCGGTCGCCGGGTCCTCGAGCACGGCGACCGTCAGCTCGAGGCCGGCGATGAAGGGTTCGGCGAGCAGCCGGTCATAGTGCTGCCAGGGGCCCGCGGCGGTCGCGGGGATGGGCGAGGCGAGGTCAGCGTCCGCCGTCACGATGGCAACCCCCACCGACGAGCCCTCGTTGACCGGCTTCAGCACATAGGGGCGCGGCAGCGGATCGGCGGCGAACAGCGCCTCGCGGGTCACGATCCGCCCGGCCGGCATCCGGATGCCCTGCGGCACCAGCAGCGCCTTGGTCAGCGCCTTGTCGATGGCGATCGCCGAGGCGGTCACGCCGGAGTGGGTGTAGGCAAGGCCGAGCAGGTCCATCAGCCCCTGCACCGTGCCGTCCTCGCCCGGCGTGCCGTGGAGCGCGTTGAAGACGACCTCGGGCCTGGTTTCCAGCAGCCGCCCGGCGAGCGTCGCGCCGTCCGCCGGGGTTGCGCCCATGTCGAGCTCGGTCACGGCGTGGCCGAGGCTGCGCGCCGCCTGCGCCACGCCGCGCCCCGAGACCAGGCTGACCTCCCGCTCCGCCGACCAGCCTCCCATGAGGACCGTCACCCGCATCCCGGCTCTCCGACGCGGACGATCTCCCAGCGGAGATCGACTCCGGTTGCCGCCTTCACCCGGGCGCGGACCTCCTCGCCGAGCGCCTCGATGTCGGAAGCGGTCGCGGTTCCGGTGTTCAGGAGGAAGTTGGCGTGCTTTTCCGAGACCTGCGCCCCGCCCAGCCTCAGGCCACGGCAGCCGGCCCGGTCGATCAGCTCCCAGGCCTTCATGCCCGGCGGGTTGCGGAAGGTCGAACCCCCCGTGCGCGAGCGCAGCGGCTGGCTCGCCTCGCGCTCGGCGGCGATCCGGTCCATCTCGGCGGTGATCGTCGCCGGGTCGCCGGGGCGCCCCTCGAACAGCGCCTCGACCACCACGGCGCCGTCCGGCACCGCGCTCTCGCGGTAGCCGAAGCCGAGCCGCGCGCGCGGCCAGGTCTCGATGCGGCCGTCGCGCAGGACCAGCCGGGCCTCGACCAGGATATCGGCCACCTCGCGGCCATAGGCGCCGGCGTTCATGGCAACGGCGCCGCCCACCGTGCCCGGAATGCCGCGCAGGAACTCGAGCCCGGCGAGCCCGGCGTCGCGGGCGGCGCTCGCCACCGTGATGCCCATGGCGGCCGCGCCGGCGCGGATCCGGCGGCCCTCCACCGCGACCTCGGCGAAGGCCTTGGGAAGCCTAACGGTCAGGCCGCGCACGCCGCCGTCGCGGACGATGAGGTTGGAGCCGACTCCCACCGGGAACACCGGGACCTCCTGGGGCAGCCCGGCGAGCGCCTCGGCAAGGTCGGCGACATCGGCCGGGCGGAACAGGAGGTCGGCGTGCCCGCCGCAGCGGAACCAGATGAAATCGGCAAGCGGCGCGCTGGCGCGCGTATCGCCCCGCACGCCGAGAAGGAGGGGTGCCGCGTCGATCATGCGCCCGGCTCCGGCCGGCCGATCCGGCCGGTGAGCGCGGCCTCGAGCCGCGCCGCCCAGCGGGTGATGTCCCCCGCGCCGAGGCAGATCACCATGTCGCCGGGCCCGAGGCGCGGCGCCAGCGCGTCGGCAAGCTCCGCCTCGCCGCCGATCGTCACCACCTCGCGGTGGCCCGAGGCGCGGAGCGCCTCGGCAAGCGCCTCGTGGGTGATGCCGGGGATGGGCACCTCGCCGGCCGGATAGACGGGGGCGAGCACAACCGTGTCGGCATCGTTGAAGGCGGTGCGCCAGTCGTCGAACAGGTCGCGCAGACGGGTGAAGCGGTGCGGCTGGACCACGGCGACGACGCGCGCCGGCGCGCCCTCGCGGGCGGCGGCCAGCACCGCGCGGACCTCGACCGGATGGTGGCCATAGTCGTCGATGACTGTCACGGGGGCACCCCCCGTCGGCACTTCGCCGACCCTGGTGAAGCGCCGCTTCACCCCTGCGAAGCGGCGGAAGCCGTCGCGGATCTGGGTGTCGGAGAGGCCGAGCACGTCGGCAGCGGCGATGGCGGCCAGCGCGTTCTGGACATTGTGGCGGCCCGGCATGGGCAGCTCGATGTCCTCGATCACGCGCGGCTCGGCGCCGTGCCGGCGGATGGTCACGGCGAAGCGGTTGCCGCCCGGCACGGGGGTGACATGGTCGCCGCGCACGTCGGCCTGGCCGGCGAAGCCGTAGGTCACGATCCGCCGGCCGGCGACATCGGGCAGCATGGCCTGCACTTCCGGATGGTCGAGGCAGAGGATGGCGGCGCCATAGAAGGGCACCTTGTCGACGAAGCTGCGGAAGGCCGCGCGCGCCGCGTCGAAGCTGCCATAATGGTCGAGATGTTCGGGATCGATGTTGGTGACGATGGCGAGCGTGGGCGGAAGCCGCAGGAAGCTGCCGTCGCTCTCGTCGGCTTCCACCACCATCCATTCGCCCGCGCCCAGCCGGGCGTTCGAGCCATAGCTGTTGATGATGCCGCCGTTGATGACCGTGGGGTCGAGCCCGCCGGCATCGAGCAGCGCGGCCACCATCGAGGTCGTCGTCGTCTTGCCGTGAGTGCCCGCGACGCACACGGTCGACTTCAGCCGCATCAGCTCGGCCAGCATCTCGGCCCGGCGGACAACCGGCAGGCGCCGCGCCCGCGCCTCCTCCACTTCCGGATTGCCCGGCTTGATCGCGGTCGAGACCACGACGACCTCGGCCTCGCCCAGATTCTCCGCGGCATGGCCGATCGCAACCGGAATGCCGCGCGCCCGCAGCCGCTCGACGGTCGGGTTCTCGGCGACATCGGAGCCCTGCACGCGAAAGCCGAGGTTCGCCATCACCTCGGCGATCCCCGACATGCCGATGCCGCCGATGCCGACGAAGTGGATGGGCCCCACCTCGCGGGTGAAGCGCGCGCCGCTGCCCGGGCCTGCGGCCCTGCCGCTCATGGCCGCGCCTCCCCGATCTCGGCGAGAACGAGATCGGCGAGCAGGCCGGCGGCATCGGGCCGGCCGAGCCGGCGCGCTGCCGCGGCCGCTGCGACGAGGCTCTCGGGCGAGCGCAGGAACCCCTCGACGGCACCGGCGAGCGCTGCGGGCGTGAACGCGCTCTCGGGGAAGACCCGGCCGGCCCCGGCAGCGCCGAAGCCGCTGGCATTGCCGCTCTGGTGATCGTCGGTCGCCGCCGCGAAGGGCACCAGGATCGCCGGCCGGCCCATGGCGGTCAGCTCGGCGAGCGTCGAGCCCCCGGCCCGCGAGACGATGAGATGCGCCGCCGCCATCCGCTCGGGCAGGTCGGCCATGTAGGGCAGGCATTCGGCGGCGATCCCGGCCGCCCGGTAGGCGGCATCGGCGGCGGAAAGGTCCTCGGGCCTCGCCTGGTGGACGACGGCGAGCCGCGCCCGGTCGGCGGCAGGCAGCAGGGCAAGACCCGCCGGCACCACCTGCGAGAGGATGCGCGCGCCCTGGCTCCCGCCGACGACGAGCAGGCGGAACGGCGCGTCCGGCGCAGGCGCGGCGAAGGGCGCCTCGCGCGCTGCGACAACGGCGGCGCGCACCGGGTTGCCGGTCACGACCGTCCGGGCGCCGGCGGGCACCCGCGCGGTTGCGTCGAACGAAAGCGCCAGCGCCCGGACGCGACGGGCGAGCAGGCGGTTGACCCGGCCGAGCACGGCATTCTGTTCGTGGATCAGGCTCGGCAGCTTCAGCGACAGCCCGGCCAGCAGCCCCGGCAGCGAGGGGTAGCCGCCGAAGCCCACAACGGCGTTCGCGCGCGCGGCGCGGGCGATGCGCCGGCCTTCGCTGCGCCCCCGCCAGATGGCGCGCAGCGCC
>JAJUHA010000068.1 GCA_029268145.1 Sphingomonadaceae bacterium
CCAGCGCGCGGGCGGCGGCCTGCGCTTCCCGCTCGCGGAGCGCGACGATCCGGCGGGCGCGCTGCAGCCGGGGCGGGGCGGTCATGCCGCCGCCCTTTCGGAGCGGGCGCCGGCGGCGGGTTCGCCCCAGGTGGCGAGCAGCCGCTCGACGGTGGCCGCGAAGGGTTCGGGGCAGCCGGGCGGCTGGACGAGGAAGCGCTCGATCGCCTCCGCGCGCGCCATCGCCCGGTCGAGCGCGGCGTCCTGGCCGGGAACATAGGCGCCCATGGCGAGCAGGTCGCGGTTGGCTTCGACGAGCGCGGCGTCGCGCTGGAAGGCGCTGGCGGCGGCCCGATGGGCGGGCGTGACGCACGCCGGCATGGTCCGGCTGACCGAGGCGGCGGTGTCGATGGCCGGCAGCCGGCCGCGCGCGGCGAGCGCTCGGCTCAGGACGATGTGGCCATCGAGCACGCCGCGGGCGGTATCGACCACGGGGTCGGCGATCACGTCGTCGCCGTCGGCGAGCACGGTGAAGACGGCGGTGATGGCGCCCGCGCTGCGGCGGTCGCAGCCGGCGCGCTCGATGAGGCGCGGCAGCAGCGCCAGCGCCGAGGCCGGGTAGCCGCGCGGCCCGGCCGGCTCGCCCGCCGCCAGCCCCACCTCGCGCTGGGCATGGGCAACCCGGGTGAGGCTGTCCATGACGAGGAGGACATGGGCGCCCGCAGCCCGGAAACCCTCGGCGACGGCGAGCGCCCGCCGCGCGCCCCTGACCCGGAGCGGCGCGGCCTCGTCGGCGGGAACGGCGATGAGGTGGCAGCCTTCGCGCGCGCCGAGCGCCTCGACGAAGCCGGAGATTTCGCGCCCGCGTTCGCCGATGAGGGCGACGACCGTGACGTCGGCGCGGGTGCCGCGGACGAGATCGAGCATGAGCGTCGACTTGCCCACGCCGCTGCCGGCGATGAGCCCGATCCGCTGGCCGCGGCCGAGCGTGAGCAGCGCATCGATGGCGCGGACGCCGGTCTCCACGGGTTCGCGCACCTCGGCGCGGTCGAGCGGCGGCAGCGCGCGGCCGTCGAGGGGCATCGCCGTGGCGCAGCGGATGCCGCCGCCTCCGTCGACCGGGCGCCCCATGGCGTCGACGACCCGGCCGAGGAGCTCGGGCCCGGTCGGCACGAGATCGGCCCGGCCGACGAGGCGCGCGCGGGCACCCGGCCGGATCGAGCCGCGCGCCAGTGCCATGGCGAGCAGGCTGTCGCGGCGGAAGCCGATCACTTCGGCGGCGACGGGGCCGGGCTCGGCATCGGCCTCGAGCAGCACGCCGGGGCCGGCGACCAGGCCCTCGACCGTGAGCAGCAGGCCGTCGAAGGCGGTGACCTCGCCCGATTCGACCGGCGCCAGCGCAAGCCTGCCCGCCGCCTCGCGCAGCAGGGCGCCGGCGATGGCGACCCGCGACGCCGCCGCGTGGGCGCGGGGAAGGAGGTCGAGGCTCATGCGCCGGCGCCGAGCGCGGCTGCGGCCGCGGCGAGGCGGGTCGACAGCGATGCCAGCAGCTGGTGGCTGCCGAGCTCGGCCCTGACCGCGTGGCGCTCGAGCGTCGGGTCGCCGACGAGGATCCAGCCGGGCGGAACGGTCCCGGCGAGGAGGGCGAGCGCCTCGGGATGGACATGGAGCCGCCCCTGGGCCTCGGCGGGTGCGGCCGCCAGGATGTCGGCGACGAGACGGTGGAGGAGCTGCGGCCGGATCGCGGGCTCGCCGGCGAGCACGGCGCGGGCGATCGCCAGCGCAGCCTCGGCAAGCGTGCCGGCCAGCGCCTCGGCCAGCGCCCGGGCCGCCTCGTCGGCTGCGGCGAGCGCGAGCCGGTGGGCTTCCTCCGCGGCGCGCGCGGACTCCGCCGCCTCCGCGGCAGCGGCGGCCGCGCCGTCGCGGAACCCTTCCGCGTAGATCGCCTCCGGATCGGGCGGCGGCGGCCCCGGATCGGGCGGCGGCGGCTCCTCGACGCGGAGGAAGGCGGCGAGCGGCACCGGCTTCGGCACCGGGCCGGACGGGGGCTCCGCGTCAGACATAGGCGGGTCCCTTGCCGGGCAGGCTGATCACTCCGTCGGCCGAAAGCCGGCGCGCGGCGGCCGCCACGGCCTTCTTGGCCGCCTCGGCCTCCTCGACCTTGACCGGGCCGCGGTTGGCGATCTCGTCCTCGAGCGCCTGCGCGGCGCGGGCGGGCATGGCCTTGAGGATGCGGGCCTTGAGCTCCTCGGTCGTGGCGCGGATGGCGGGCACCAGCACGTCCGCCTCGACGTTGCGGATGACCGTCTGCAGGGCCTTGTCGTCGAGCCGGTCGAGATCCTCGAAGGTGAAGAGCGTCTCGGCGAGGATGTCGGCGGCATCCGGGTCCGCCTCGCCGAGCGCGGCGAGCGCCAGCTCCTCGTCGAGGCCGGAGAGGTTGATGAGATCGGCGGCGCGCTTCATGCCGCCGAGGTCGGTGATGGGTTGGCGCGGCGGCGCGGTGGTGAGCCGGCGGACGATCCCGGCATCGAGCGCGTCGACGACATGCTGGCTGACCGCGCCCATGGTCGCCACCCGCCGCACCAGATCGGGCTGCAGCTCGGCGGGAAGCTGGGCGAGCACGCGCGCCGCCCGCTCGGGCGGGAGATGGGCGAGGACGAGCGCCTGCGCCTGGGGATGCTCGGTCTCGAGCAGGGTGGCAATCGCGAAGGGCTCGATCCAGGCGAGGCGTTCGAAGGCCTGCGGCCGGGCCTTTTCGCCGAGGCGGTCGATCATGCCCCCGGCCCGGTCGTCGCCGAGCGCCCGGCCGAACAGCTGGCGCACCGTGCCCGGGCCCTCGCCGAGCGCCACCGTCTCGTCGGCGATGGCGAGCACTTCGTCGAGCAGGCGGTCGACCGTCGCCGGGTTGGATTCGGCGACGTCGAGCATCGCCTGGCCGACCGCCTCGACCTCGTCGGGCTCGAGCCGGGAGAGGAGGGCGGCGGCCTGGTCCTCCTCGAGCAGCAGGAGGAGGAGCGCGGTCTTCTGGGCGCCGGTCAGCTTCGCCGGTTCGGCGAGGCTGAGCGTGGGGGCGGGCAGCCGCGCCACGGCTCAGACATCCTGCTCGGCGAGCAGCCGGCGGGCGACGGCCGTGGCCCGGGCGGCGTCGGTCGAAGCGAGGAGGCGCGCCTCGGTCAGCTTGGCGGAATAGTCGATGATGCGGGGCTCGATCCGGCGGGCAGGCTCGGCCGGCGCCGGCTTCGGCTTCGCCTCCGGCTCGCGCGGCCAGCGGGCGAGAAGCGGGCGCACCACGACGAGGAGGATGGCAATGGCCACCAGGGCTGCCGCGAGCCACTTGGCGCCCTCGATGACGAGCGGTTCGCGCCACACCGGGACCGTCTCGACCGCGGGCGGAGCGAACGGCCGGGCGACCACGGTGACCCGGTCGCCGCGCGCGGGATCATAGCCGATCGCGCCCTGGACCAGCGCTTCCATCTGGCGCAGCGTGGCCGCGCGCTGGGCCGAGGGGCCGAGCGCGTCGTCGCGGATGACGACGGCCGCGGTCATCCGGCGGATGGTGCCGCCCTCGTTCGCCATCACCTCGACCGAGCGGCCAAGCTCGTAGTTGCGGGTGGCGGATTCGCTCCGGTTGCTCGATTCGGTCGGCCCCGTTGCCGGCGGCGGGGGCTGCGCCGTCATCTGCGGGGCCGCCGGGGTGGTGTTGGTGAGCGCGCCGGGAATGCCGATCGCCCGCGGCTCGGTCGCCGTGGTGGAGGAGAGGGATTCCGAGCGCAGCGCACCCTCGCGGTCGAAGCGCTCGGTCGCGGCCTCGCGGGTGGAGAGGTCGAGATCGACCGCGACTTCGGCCGTCAGCGCGTCCGGGCCGACGATGGGGCCGAGGAGGGCGAGGATGGCGTCGCGCGCGCGCGCCTCGAGCCGGAGCTGGAGCTCCAGCCGGCGGGCGAGCGCGGTCTGCTGGGCGCTGCCGGGCCCGCCGGCGAGCAGGCGGCCGGTCTGGTCGGCGATGGCGACCGAATCCGCGGCAAGGCCGGGCACGGCACCGGCGACCAGGTGGGCGATGGCCCGCGTCTCCTCGGCCGAGAGCGTGCGGCCGCGCGCCAGCGTGACCGTGACCGAGGCCTTGGGATCGGGGCGCTCGCGCACGAAGGGCGAGGGCTCGGGCACGGCGAGGATGACGCGGGCGCGCTCCACGCCATCGAGCGATTCGATCGCGCGGGCCAGCTCCTGCTCGCCGGCCTTGCGCAGCCGCGCGCCCTCGACCGCGCGCGAGGTGCCGAGCGGCATGTCGCCGAGCATGTCGAGCGCGCCGGGCGCGGCCTTGGGCAGGCCCTCGGCCGCGAGCAGCATCCGCGCCCGGGCATGGTCGGCCGGGGGAAGCAGGACCGTGCCGGTCCGCGGATCGAGCGCGACGTCGAGCCCGCTGGCCTCGAGCGTGGCGAAGACGGCGGCCTTGTCGGCATCGGGCAGGTTGCGGAACAGCGGCGTCCGCTCGACCGGCGCGAACAGCAGCCACAGCAGCGCGGCGAGCACGAGCGCCGCCGTGACCAGCGCCGGGACGAGCGCGCGGCCGAGGAGCGGGTTGGCGCGGAGGCGAGCGAGCGGCGAGGCGAGAAGGCCGGCGAGGCCGGAAGGGCGCCGTTCGGCCGGAAGCTCGCCGGTGGCCGCGAGCGCGGTGGAGGCGGCGGATGACGTCTCGGCCACGGGCGCCCCCTCAGACCGGCATGTTCATGATGTCGCGGTAGGCGCCGAGCAGGCGGTTGCGCGCCTGGAGCGTCGCCTCGAAGGCGATCGAGGCCTTCTGGCGGGCCAGCATCACCTCGGCGAGATCGTGCGTCTCGCCGCGCTCGAAGGCGCTGGTCCTGGCCTCGCTTGCCTGCTGCAGCCGGTTCACCGCTGCGAGCGCCTCGGCGAAGCCGGCGCTACCCGCGGCTTCGGCCGGCGCGGGCACGCCCTGGACGATGCGGGCGAGCGATTCGCTGCGCTCGAGGAGCTGGGCGCGCAGCGCGAGCACGCCAGAGAGCCCGAGGCCGGGCGCGCCGATTCCGCCGGGGCCGCTCATTGCAGCGCACTCCCGCCGCGCGCCGCGCGCGCCGCGCCCTGCTGCGAGGCGCGCGGCCGGCCGGCCAGGGCGGCCAGCTTGTAGCGCAGCGTGCGCTCGCTGATGCCGAGGCGGGCGGCGGCGAGCCCCTTCCGCCCGCCGGTCGCGGCGATCGCCTCGCGGATCGCTTCCGCCTCGCGCTGGCGGACGGCGACGATGAGGCCCTCGCCGGAGCGCGGGGACGCGTCGGCCACCAGCCCGGCGGCGCGGGGCTCGAGGCCGAGATGGCCGCGGGCGATGGGCGCGCCCCCGGCGAGGATGGCCGCGCGCTGGAGGCGGTTGTCGAGCTCGCGCGCATTGCCCGGAAAGTCATGGTCGAGCAGGGCCTCGAGCGCGCAGTCGTCCGGCACGGGGAGCCGGGCCTGCTCCTGGCGGGCGAAGCGGAGCAGGAAGGCGGCCGCCAGCGGCAGGATGTCGCCGGGGCGGCGGGCGAGCGGCAGGGTTTTCAAGGGGAAGACGGCGAGCCGCCAGTAGAGATCCTCGCGGAACCGGCCCTCGGCGGCGTCGCGGCCGAGGTCGCGGTTGGTCGCCGTGACGAGCCGGACATCGACCGGGACCGGCCGCAGCGCGCCGAGCGGCAGCACCTCGCGCTCCTGGATCACCCGGAGCAGCTTGGCCTGGAGGGCACCGGGAAGCTCGCCGAGCTCGTCGAGGAACAGGGTGCCGCCGTCGGCCGCACGGAACAGGCCGATCGAGGCCCCCTGCGCGCCGGTGAAGGCGCCACGCTCGTGGCCGAACAGGAGCGATTCCAGCATCGCCTCGGGGATGGCGGCGCAGTTGACCGCAACGAACGGCCCGCGGGCGCGGCTGCTCCGCGCGTGGATGTGGCGGGCCAGCACCTCCTTGCCGCTGCCCGACGGCCCCTCGATGAGCACGGTGACGCTGGACGCCGCCGCGCGGCCGGCCTCGGCAAGGAGGGCGCGCGAGGCCGGATCCTCGGCGATCGCGGCATCGGGTGCCGAGAGGCAGGTGCGCAGCGCAGCGCGGAAGCGGCGCTGCAGCGGGCTCATGGCGGGCCAGCAGGCGGGCGCGGCGATGCCCTGGCGGGCAAGCGCGGCCACGAGTTCGGCCGTCTCGTCTGCCGCCGGCGCGGCCGTCTCGTCTGCCGCCGGCGCGGCGGTCTGCGCGCCGGCTTGCGCGAAGGCCTCTGCACCCGTCCCGGCGCCGGGTGCGCGGGCCAGTGCGCGGGCCGGTGCGCGGGCCGGCTGGCCGTCTTCGGGTCGTTCCGGTTGCGTCTCTTGCACGGCGTTCCTCCGGAGCTTGCCGAGGCCCGCGCAACCCCTGCGGACCCCGGCCGTTACCGGAACGACCGCTTGCAAGAAGCGTGCCAAGCCGGCGCTCCTCGGCGGGGCCGGCCCGGAACCGGTCGCGAGGCGGGAAAGCGTCAGACGATTGACGGCCAGAGCGTCAGAAACTTGACGCCTGCAGCAGGGCGGCGCGGCGGGCGGGCGGGACGGCCGGGGGTGTGCGGGCCGGGGGCGCGGGCGGGACGGC
>JAJUHA010000069.1 GCA_029268145.1 Sphingomonadaceae bacterium
CGGCCGCGGCGAGGCCGGCGCGCTCGGCGGCGAGGCGCCGGCCCGGATCGGCCGGGGGCGCGGCGAGAAGGAGGTGAAGGTCGATGCTCATGACGCCCCGATGCCACGCGCCGCCGCCGCCCGGGGGCCATGCAAGCTTGCGGGGCGCGGGCCGGGGCCGCGCGTCAGTCGGGCGCGGCCTCGACCTCGGGCGGACGCTCGGGGTGGGTGGCGAGCGCGGCAGGCACGCGGACGGTGATGCGGCCGGGGGGAAGTTCGGTGGCCGGCGGAGCGCGCGTGAGGATGCGATCGGCAAGGCCGGGCGAGAAGGCCTTGCGGAGCTTTGCGCGCAGCCTGGAGAGCGGTGACTCGATCTGGTTCCTGTAATCGGCCTTGACGGACGCGGACAGCGCTTCCTCGAATTCCGAAAGCACGCCCTGCCCGGACCGAGCGTGGCGCAGGTGCCGCGACAGGGTGGAGGCGGCACTGAGCCACCGCCAGAGCGCGCCGGCCGCCGCCTCGTCGCCGTCGAGGGTTGCGCGCGGGATCAGCGAGTCGTCGAGCCACGAGCCGAGCCTTGCGCTGCGCTTGCTTGCCACGAGGACGAGGGCCAGCGCCGCGGCCTCGCGGGGGGTGAGGGCCACGGAGAGGCCGCCGGCCTCGACCCGGCAGGTGGCGAGATCGAGCACGACATCCGGGTCGCCCAGCCCCACGTTGGCGCGGTCGATGGCGGCACGGTATTGGCCGCCCTCGGGGCCGGCGAGGATCGTCTTCGGGTCGCCCCAGGCGCGGGCGCGGAGGAACGGCACTTGGTGGAGGCGGACCTGCGCATCCTCCGAGCCGGGCGAGCCGTCGCCCGGCCACCAGAAGTCGGGGCGGAACTCGAGGTCCGCCGGCTCGATGAGGACGTGCGAGAGCAGATCCTGCGGCCGGGCCAGGAGCGAGAGGATCTGCCCGGCCAGGAAGCTCATCGTCTTGCGGCCGCCGGCGAGCGAGAGGTGGAGCTCGCCCTCCTGCCCGGCCGTCACATCGGCCACGGCCTTCAGAAGGGTCTCGGCGAAGGCCTCGACCTCGGCCTCGGTGCGCAGATCCCCGATGGGGCCGTGCGGGCCCTCAGGCACCAGGATCTCGACCGGCGGCAGCGGCCGGCCGGGCGCAAGCTGGCGCCACAGCGCGGCGAGCCGGCCGCCGTCGCCGAGGAGCGGCGGAAGCGTTCCCCGCGCGTCGGAGCGGCCCTCGCGATAGACCTTCTCGCCGCGCGCGGTGGTCGCAAGGAGGATCCGGTCTGGCAGCCAGGGCGGATCGCGCCGCGCCAGCGCCCAGAGCGTCTCGGTGACCACCTGCGGCGTCTCGCCGGTCGTGAAGATCAGCGTCTTCGGATGCCGCATCGGCCGGCCCTCCCGGGTGCCAGCCTAGCGCCAGCCGTGGGCGACTGTCAGCACCACGTCGTCATCCGAGGTGATGACATAGGCGTGGCGGTAGCGGTCAAGCTGGCGGGCGGCGGGGCCGACGAAGGCCGAGAAGCGGGCCCAGCCGCGCTTGCCGAAGGTCCAGCGCCAGGCGCGGCCATCGGGCGTGCGCGACGGCTGGCCGAAGTCGAGAAGGCCGTCAACGACGATGTCGGGGATGCTGCGCTGCTGCTGGCGCACCGCGGCATGACGGGTGCGGATCACGCGCGGGCGCGGCGAGAAGACATCGGGATCGGGGACGAAGCGGGAGACGTGGAACATCGCCGGGCTCCTGTCTGGAGGCCCGGACCATCCGGGCCTGTGGAGCGCGCATCGCACGACGGCGGCGGGGCGTGGCGCGCCGCAAGCTTGCAGCCGGAAGGGGCAGGAGGGCCGAAGGAACGCCCGGCGGCGGAAGGAGGGAGCCGTGCCGGTGCGCATCACCAGGAGCTTCGTCGAGAGCCTTGCTCCAGGTGCGGGCGACCTTTTCTGGGACGTTCTGGGACGCGGACCTCCATGGCTTCGGCGTCCGCCTCAACTGCAACGGCACGCGCAGCGACCTTGTGCAGCATCGGCTCGGCGGACGGGGTGCAGCCACGCGCCGGTTGGTGATCGGCCGGCACGGCAGCCCGTGGACGACGGCCGAGGCCCGCGCCGAGGCGCGGCGTCTCCTGGCCCGGGCGGCGATGGGCGAGGACCCGGCGGCAGAGCGTCGTGCGGCGCGTCTGCCACCGCCCGAGCCACTCACCTTCGATCGGGCCGCCGATCTCTTCGTCGAGCTGTGCCTGAAGCCCGAGTGGCCGCGAACGTGGCGCGAGGCGGAGCGCCTGCTGGCCCAGGTCTTCCGCCCGGCGCTCGGGCCGATGCCGATCGCCGAGCTGGGCCGGCGGATCCGTTGAAGGGGCAGGATGATCGGCCCTGCTCGGGCCATCGCGGGTGGATCTCTATAGGCTCCATTGTCGAAAGACCTCTCGGAAATGTCCGGGCGTCTCTCTGCTGCTGGGATTGCCACCTGCGCGTTCCATGGCGCCCAGACCCGCATCGAAGTCAGCCACCTCAAGAAGAGTCATGCTGAACCTGCCGGGCATCTGCTGCAGGTACCGCACAGAGCAGAAGATATCGTTCATCAAGCTTTAGCGATTGGGGCCCCAGTATTACTTTGCGTTGACTGACATTATTTGTCCGAGATTTGCTATGTTCTCTGTGCCGACGGCGATGGCGTTAAATCGAGACTGTGTCCACACTCGCGCATAGAGAAGGCCAGTGGGCAATGAGGACTTCGCTTCCGCCGCATGGATGTGGGGAAGGCAGCTTGCTCCCCTGAAGTCGGACGGGCCAGTTTGGGCCCTGGTTTCGAATCAGTATGGCAGGTTGACCCGGCGTTCTTCTGGCACCGTGGCAACTGATGGCGGACCGTTCTGGATGATTGGCGACAGCCCATGCTCGACCATCTGGAAGCCGTTCGATGTTTCAGCAATCCGGAGGCCATTGCGGTGGCTGGCGCTGCTGTGTCCAGGGCAGTGGCGGGGTTAGCAGGGGTGATCGCGATGCCTGCAATCAAGAGCGTTCGCATTGTCATTCCCGGATCCTTGTCTGACCGAAACGGGTGAGAATCTGTAAAGAACAACCGGCACAGAAAACCTGTATTTCGCGAGTGCAGAGCGGAGGCTGCGCGCGGGACACCTCATCCGGAGCAGGTTGATGTCCCCGTTAGACCAAAACAATACCAGTTCGAAGGCCACGCATGCAGATCCTCGAAAGCCTTCATGGTGGATGGAGTCGGGGCAAAACTATCTGCTGCCGCCCGGCGCACGACGACCGGATTTCCTCGCCTGGCCTGGCACCGGGAAAACGGGCGATCTGGAGCGGCGGGTGCGCGCCATGGGCCTGGCAGGCGTGCGGCGGGGCAAGGCGACGGCCACCACCGTCAGCAACCCCAAGGCGTCGTGCCCGCTGGACAAGGTCAACCGCGAGTTCAGGGTCAGCCGGCCGAACGCTCTGTGGGTGGTCGGCTTCACCGGCGTCCATGCCTGGGCCGGGTTCGTCCATGTCGCGTTGGTGATCGACGCCTGCGCTCGGCGGATCGCGGGCTGGAAGGCCAGCACCAGCGCCACGGCGGGCTTCGTTCTCGAGGCACTGGAGCGAGCGTTCCATCCCCTCAGACCAAGTGCCGAGGACGGGCTGATCCCTTATGGTGACAGGGGAACCCGATACCGGGCCATGACCTACATCCAGGGCCGCGCCGAGGCCAAGCTCGTCCCGTCGGTGGGCAGCGTCGGCGACTGCCATGACAATGGCTTGGCCGAGACGATCGACGGTCTCCAGAAGGCCGAGCTGATCTGGCGGCAGCGATCCTGGCCGAGCCTGTCAGCCGTCGAAATGGCAACCCTGCGTTGGGTCGATCGGTTCAACCACCACCGCCTCCTCGGCCTCAGCGGGCACATCTCGCCCGCCGAAGCCGAGGCCAACTACTATGCAGCCAGAGAGACCCTCGATATGGTCGCATGACTCAAATGAACACGCCTCCGGCAATCCCAGGGCGGTTCCGGCAAATCGGGTTGTCGGATTCTATTCAAAAACGCACCCACGAGAAAAGTATGTTTGCGATTAGCTGTAAAGAAGTCTATGTGATGGTCAACGTTACTTACCCTTTATATTATTGATATTTCAATGCGATGTGCCTTGTTGACTTGAGAAGACATGAACGCATGCTTTATGTGAACTGCTTCGAATTCTAGGACTTCGTCATGCGATCACGGGAGCATCGCAGCCCCAGAGCACACAATCTTCTTTGAAGGCCATGAAAGTGCCCATTCCCCCTGACCCGCTCCAGACGGCCTTTGCGGAGCGGGTGGCGCGGCTTGCGGCGCTCGCCGGCCGGCTCGACGCCGCCGCAACCCACGTCGATCACCTCGCCGCCAGCCTTTCAGCCCCGTTCTTCGACGAGCAGGGAGAGATGCGGGCTCCTCCCCCCGTCCCCGCACCGGAGGCCTCGCATTGACCGCCTTTCGCGATGCACTCGCCCCGCTCGCTGGCTACAAGCCGCGCGTGCTGAGGGAGCGGGAGATCCTTCGCGTTGCCGGCATACTCCCGGGCGTCGATCCGGGGACGATCGCGCGAAAGGCGGCGGCCGAAGTGCTGAAATGGGCACAGAAGCAGGTGGGGAAGCGCGTGCCCAATCCGGCCTGGGACGGCGAAAGCTTCGATCTGCCGCTTCCGGGGCGCGATCCCTCGGCCATCCGTCTCAAGACCGACAGCTCGGACCTGTGGGCCTTCCGGATGCACCGCCCCGATCGCGACGTTCCCGGCCGCGCCTGGACCACGGAGGTGGTGCTTGGGCACGTGCCGGGCGAAGCGGCGTGGTTCAGCACCCGGCTTTTGGTCGCGACGGACGAGACGAAGCTCGCCATCGAGCCCGCCGTACCCGGCTTCGCCCGGCAGGTGGCCGGGCAATGCGGGCTTTTGGTCGGCACGCAACGGGCCGGCTACCGGCCCGAGGTTTTCGTCTCCGACGACAGTGGAGACGCGTTGCTCGACCACCTTCTCGATGCCGGGCGCGTCCTTCCAACCATCCTTCTCACGTGCAGCGATGACGAGAACACCCCCCTGCTGGATGCCGACCAACTGAACGGGTTCCTGCCTGGCCTCGCACATGTTGCTGTCGCCCACCACGATGCCTGCTGGCGACTGACGGAAGGATTCGGCAAAAGGCTGTCGGTCTTCGGCGGGGCCGTCAGGATCTATCTTCCGGGATTCGACGAGGCGGACCATCCGTACAGACACCGCCTCGTGCCTAGAGAGGCACTCCGGTCAGTCGGTGCGGCCGTCAGGGTGCAGAGCTGGCTCCGCGAGACTGCGGCGCGTTTCAGCCTTCTGCGTACCCGCCTAGGCCGCGATGTGCTGTCCTTCGCTGCGATCCGGTCGGCGAGTCTCGAGGTTCGCCAGGCCAACCTTTCGGCGCGATCTGCCAGCGAAGCCGAACAGGTTGTGGCCCTGAAGGCGCAGATCGAGGCCCTGCAGCGACAGCTTGCAACGCTAGAGGAAGAACAGAGCTACTCTCTTGATGAATATCAGAAGGAGCGCGAGCGGGCGGAGGCCGTCGAGGCGCAGGCCCAGAATGCCGCCTTGCGGATCCAGCGGCTGACCGCGCTATTGCGAGAGGGTAGGCAGGATCCTGATTCGAGGCTGAAGCTGCCAGAAATCTGGGCCGATTTTGCGGACTGGGTCGACGAGAATCTTGCCGGTCGCCTCTTGCTTGCGCCCGCTGCGCGAAGAGGGGTGCGCAAGCCGGAGTATGACGGTGTCGAAACGGCAGCGCGGTGCCTGTTGTGGCTGGCGGCGGAAGCAAGGGACCGCTTCGCGAATGGCGGTGGCTCCTTAAGCAAGGTTTCGGTTCTCGACGGCATCCGGAATGCGCCGTGCGGGGCTGACGCCTATGATTTTCAACTGGGCGGCCGGACACATACCGCTGACTGGCACATCAAGAACGGCGGCAACACGCGCGATCCCGGCCGATGCCTACGAATTTACTTCTGCTATGACCCGCAGAGCCAGCAGATCATCGTGGCCAGCATGCCTGCCCACCGCCGCACCGGAGCGACCTGACCGACGCGCTGGCGAAAGGCCACGGTTCAGAGCCTGATCCGGAATTAAGTTGAGTGTTGTCAGCGGGTTAGCTTGACGCGAGCCCAAGTCGCTGATTCTGAGGTTTTGCAACAAACTTCCGGAGTTCAACGATGTGGACTGACACCACCCGGGCGCAGTATGTCCGTGCCGACCTGGCTTTGGCAAGCGATTTGACCGATGCGGAATGGGCAGTGCTGGAGCCGTTCCTTCCGGCGCCTTGCCGTGTAGGGCGACCGCGCAAATGGCCGCTGCGGCGGATCATCGAGGCGATCCTTTATTTGCTGCGTGGCGGGCTGCCTTGGC
>JAJUHA010000070.1 GCA_029268145.1 Sphingomonadaceae bacterium
CGGCGCGGGCCAGCCGCGCGTGCCACAGCCCGGCAAGCGCGGCCTGGGCGGCGTGGATCGCCTTGGTGTGGACGCCGGCCTCGTGGCGCAGCTGCCACAGCCCGCCGGCGAGCGAGACGGCGTGGCCCAGGGCATCCGCGGTCGCCGCCGCCCCGAGCCCGAGGACGCGCGCGGCGGCCACGGCCGCGCCCGCCTGCCCCGCCGTCGCCGTCGGGTGCCAGAAGCGGTAATGATGGTCGTCGAGCGTCCGGCCGAGCCCGACCATCGCCTCCACGCCGGCGACGAAGCCGTCGAGCAGCGTGGCCATCGGCGCCTGCGCCTCGCGCGCGGCGGAGAGCGCGGCAGGCCACAGCACCGGCCCGGGGTGGAGCCGGCCGATGCGGTCGACATCGTCCATCTCGAGGAGATTGCCGAGAAGCGCGGCACGGCTGAGGCCGTCGGGCTCGGCGGCGCGGGCCATGGCGGCGAGCTCGCTCGCCCGCGCCCCGGCCACGCAGGCCAGCCAGTCGAGGAGATGGAGCCGCGCCCGCGCCCGAATAGCCGGGGCAACGGGCCGCAGACTGGCTTCCACCAGCCGTTCCGCGACCGTGGCGAGTTGTCCGGACATTTGCTTGCCCTAGTGCCTGCCGGCGGGCTAGGGCAAGCCATGTCGCCGCGCGCCCAGCCCCGCTATGCCGCGCTCGCGGACGCGCTGCGGGCCGACATCGCGGCGGCGCGGATGCGCCCCGGTGATCCCCTGCCCACCGAGGCCCAGCTCACCGCCCGCTTTGGCGTCTCCCGCTTCACCGTGCGCGAGGCGCTGCGCACGCTCGCGGGCGAGGGGCTCATCCGGCGCAAGCGGGGCTCGGGCACGGTCGTCGCGGAGGCCCGGCCGGCGCTCCGCCAGGCGCTGGCGGACACGCGCGCGCTCCTCCAGTATGCCGCGGCCTCGACCTTCCGGATCGAGCCGGCCCGCCCGGTCAGGCTTCGCCCGCGCGAGGCGGCGATCCTGCGCCGGCCGCCGGGCGAGCCCTGGCTCCGCATCCGCGGGGTCCGCGTGATGGACGGCGCCGCCGAGCCGGTCGCCGTGACCGATGCCTTCCTCCACCCGCGATTCGCCCCCATCGCCGGCGCGCTCCGCTCCGGCCACGAGACGCTGTTCGCCCAGCTCGAGCGGCTCGCCGGCCTGCGCATCGGCCGCGTCACGCAGGAGATCCAGGCCGTCCATGCCAGCGCCGCCGACGCGCAGACCCTCGCCATCGCCCGGGGGGCAGCTTGCCTGCGGATCATCCGCCACTATTTCGACAGGAGCGGCGACCTGGTCGAAATGTCATGCTCGGTTCACCCGGGAACGCGTTTCAGCTACATGGTCGAAACCTCGGGCTGAAGGACAGGCGCATGAACCGGTTTGTGGTCGCAGCACTCGCATGCGCCGGGCTCCTCCCCGGCCAGGCCCCGGCGCAGGAGGGCACCTACCGGACGCGCACCGTCCTCGTCTATGGCGACGACCCCTGCCCGAAGTCCGAGAATCCGGACGAGATCATCGTCTGCGCGCGGCGGCCCGAGGAGGAGCGCTACCGGATCCCGCGCGAGCTGCGCGAGGCCGAGCGTGCCGCCACCATCGCGCGGGAGGACAATGTGGCGGCCAACCGCGCCCAGCTGGCGAGCGGCCGCGATGCCGCAACGGGCATCGGCAGCTGCTCGACCGTGGGCCCGGGCGGCACCACCGGCTGCACCCAGGGCATCGACGTGATGGGCGCGGCGCGCACCATCCGCGACGCCGCGCGCACCGCAACCGAGCCGACCGACGACTGATCCCCGGCCGGCCGGCTCAATAGTCCCGGCTGTAGCGCAGGTTGACGCTGGCGTCGCCCAGCGTCGTCACCTGCGCCAGCAGGCTCAGCACCCGGTTGAGGGTGAGCTCGAGCGTCGACATGGCATTGCCGCTCGTGTCGGTCGCGACTTCGACATAGAGGTTGCGGCCGATCCGCTCGCCGATCGCGATCGCCGTGCCGAGCCCGGTCTCCGCGCTGCCGCCCTGCAGGCGGATCCGGTCGATTCCGGAGGCGCGCTGCAGCCGGCCAACGGGGTCGAACCCGCCGCCACCGCCGCGCAGCGAGGCAAGCGCGGTCGCCAGCTGCACCGCCTCGGTGACGCTGAGGTCGGCCACCGACGTGCCGAACAGCAGCCGCGCCAGCACTTCGTCCTCGGGCAGCGGCGGCGAGGAGGTGAAGCCGATCTCGGGCCGCGCCGCGGTCCCGGCGATGCGCACGCCCGCCTCGAACCCCTCCGAGCGCGAGGTCGCGAGGATGTCGAGGGTCGAATCGAGCGGCGCGCCCGAGAAGCCGATCCGGCCGCGGCCGATCTCGAAGCTCCGCCCGGCGAAGTCGAAGATGCCGCGCGCCAGCACCGCCTCTCCGGACAGCCGCGGGGCGAGCGCATCGCCGCCGATCTTCATGCGCGCACCCCAGAAGCTGTCCAGCCCGAGCCCGTCCACCTTGACGCTGTCGCGCGCGGTGACCTGCACGTCGAAGCGCAGCACCGAGCCGGCCTGCCGCGCCGGGGCGGGGGCCGCCCCCTCGCTCCGCCGCCGCACCGGCACGCTGGCCGCGGCGGTCGCCTGCGTCTGGGCCAGCCGGATCTTCCCCTCGACGATGTCGAGCGCGCCCGAAAGCGTCGCCTGCGTGAGCGATCCCTTCAGCGCGAGCGGGCCCGAGGCGAGGATCCGGACCGTCTGGCTGTTCGCCAGCAGCGCGTCGTCGAGCCGGAGCGCAAGGTCCACCGCGCCGCCCCCTTCCGGGGAGAGCCGGATGCGGCCATCGCCCCGGATGGTCCCGCCATTGGCGCGGGCGGCCAGCCGGGTGAGGACAAGCTCGGCCCCCTCGAACCGCCCGTCGACGTCGAGGTCGGTCAGGCGCGTGCCGAAGCCGAGGTTGCGATAGGCGAGGCCCCGGCCGCGCAGCCCGCCCCTGATCACCGGATCCCGCGCCGTTCCTGCGAGATCGAGCGCAAGCCCGATCGGGCCGGTCAGCTCCTGGTCGGGCACGTCGAGGAAGGACCAGGGCGTCTCGGCCGGGCCGGCATAGCGCAGCCCGCCGGCAATCGCGCCGCCGAGCAGCCGCTCGGCAAGGTCGGCGCCGGCGCCGGGCACCAGCCGCACCAGCAGCCGCCCCTGCGAGCCGCGGCTGCCGGTCAGCCGGGCGCCGACCACCAGCCCCTCCCGGTCGCTGCTCGCCTCGAGATCGACATCGATCCGCGGCACCTCGGCAACCGGCGACGGCCGCGAGAAGCCCCGCAGCCGCAGCTGCATCCGCCCGACGGGCAGGGGATCGCCGGGCGCGAAGGCGAGTTCGAGCTGGCCGTCGACCCGGCCCCGGACGGCCACGTCGGCGTCGGCCAGCCGGGTCGAATCGAGGTCGATCCCGTCAAGCAGCAGGCGCAGGCGGATGGTGTCGCCGATCTGGCCGGCCACGTCGACCGCACCATCGGGCAGGACCAGCCGGGCCCGGCCGAGCTGCCAGCCTTCCGCGGTCCGGCGGATCCGCGCCGGCGCGGCCAGCCGGAACGGCAGCTCCCCGTAGCGGCCGTCGAGCGCCACCAGATAGCCCAGGGCGTCCTGCCGGATCCGGGCGCCGCCGCGCAGCATCCGCCCGCGCCACAGCCCGGCGCCGGCAATCCGGCCCTCGCCGCCGGCTTCGCTCGCCCGTCCCTCGGCCGAGAACTCGCTGAGCCGCAGGCCCGACCGCACGACATTGCGCGCCGAAAGCGCGCCCGAGACGCGCGGCCCGTTCTCGGCCAGCAGCACGACGACATCGAAGGTCCCGGCGCCGACGATGATCGGCTCGGCGAGCGGCAGCCGCGCCTGCGCGGCCGTGCCGGCAATGTCGAGACGCTGCCGCCCGCCCTCGGCGGAGAGGTCGACCGTGCCGTCGAGCCCCGCGCCCGCGAACAGCAAGCGGCCGGTGAAGGGCCCTTCGGCGGTCTGCACCACCCGGCCCGTCGCGCGGACCCCGGCGAGCGTCGCCTCGGCGAGGTCGATCGACAGCGGCCCGCCCGCTGGAGTCGCGATCCGCCCGGCCGCGGCGAACGGCCCCTGCGCCGTGCGGCCCGAGGCGGTCACGGCGAATCCGCCCGCGACCGGCGCCACCTCGAGCAGCAGGTCGGAGAGGTCGAAGCCGAGCCCCGGCGAGGCCAGCCGCAGCTCGAGCCGGGGCGAGCCGAGGGTGCCGCCGGCGCGCAGGGCGAGCGGGCCGAAGCTGCTGGTGCCCGCGCCGGAGTGGGTGAAGCGGCCCGATCCGGGGTCGAGCTCGAGCCCGATCCCGGCGAGCCGCAGCGCCGGTGCAGAGAGGCTCCCGTCCTGCACGCGCAGGCGGCCGTTGGCGAAGGCCCAGGGCGCCCGCGCCACCGGCAGGCCGCCGAGCTGGCGGCGCACGCCGTCGGCCAGCGCCAGCGTGCGCAGCTCGAGGAGGCCCTGGCCGGTCATGCCCTCCCGCGCGCCGGGCCCCAGCCGCGCGGTCACCGAGACGGCGACGCGGCTGTCCGGCCCGAGCGCAAGCCGCGGAACCTCGGCCCGGCCATCGAGCTGCCAGCGCCCGGTCGCCGACACGAGACGGGCGTCACCCGTCGCCGTCACGCCGGCAGCCGCAAGGCGCAGGTCGGGGACGGCGAGGCCGGCTTCGGTCTGGCGCAGCGTGCCGCTCAGGACCGGCGCGGCAAGGAGCGGCGCTGCATCGGGGGGAAGGCCGAGGAGGCGCGCCGCGCGCACCGTGAAGGGAAGGAGCAGCCGCCCCTCGGCCCAGGCCAGCCGCCCGTCCGCTGCAATTCCCTCGGCACCGGCGGGCGGCGTGCGCCCGGCAAGCAGCAGCCGCGCCGCGCGGGCCGACCAGCGCCCCCCGGGCGCCCGCAGCGGGCCTTCGAGCTGCGCCTCCACCCGGACCGGCGCGCCCGCCAGCTGCGGCAGCAGCCGCGAGGGATC
>JAJUHA010000071.1 GCA_029268145.1 Sphingomonadaceae bacterium
GGGCCCGGGAGCGCGCGCGGCGCGCGTGCCGGGGGCGGGGCAGTCGGCAGGGCGGGCGCAGGTTGCGGCGCCGGGCTCTCGCGGCCGCGCGCCGGCACCTCCTCGAGGATGTCGGGCAGGAGCGAGGTCGGCGCATCCGCCGGGGAGGAGGGCGCAGGCGGATCGGGCGGGCTCTCCTGGGCGGCCGCCCCGGCGGACAATGCTCCCGATAGGGCGAGCAGCAGGAGCAAGCGGTTTGCCTTGGCGCGCACGCCAGCCCTATAGCGGCCGCAATGGCGACGGGAAGAGCCGCGACAGCCGGAGACGCAGCGCCGGTCCCCGCGCCGGCGCTGGCGCTGCGCCCCATCCTTCTCGTCGGCCTGATGGGCTCGGGCAAGACCTCGATCGGCAAGCGGCTCGCCGCCGCGCTCGACCTGCCCTTCTTCGACAGCGACGCCGAGATCGAGACGGCCGCGCGGATGACCATCTCCGAGATCTTCCAGCGGTTCGGCGAGGCGCATTTCCGCGACGGCGAGCGCCGGGTCATCGCCCGCCTGCTCGATGGCAGCCGCCGCGTCATCGCCAGCGGTGGCGGGGCCTTCGTCGATCCCGAGACGCGCGCGCTCGCGCGGGACAGGGCCTGCGTGGTCTGGCTCGACGCCGATCTCGACACGCTGGTCGCCCGGGTGGCCCGCCGCGGCCACCGCCCGCTGCTCGAGGGGAGGGATGCGCGCACCGTGCTGGCCGAGCTCATGGAGCAGCGCCGGCCGGCCTATGCCGAGGCGCACCTGCGGATCCCGACGGGCCCGGTTGCACACGAGGAGACGGTGGCGGCCATCCTTGCCGCGCTGCGCGAGGCGGGGCTGCCGGCGTGATCAGCGTTCCGGTCGCCGTCGCGGGCGGGGCCTATGAGGTGACCGTCGGCGAAGGCCTCCTCGCCGAGGCCGGCGCGCGGGTGCGCGCGCTCGCCCCCGCCGTCCGCCGGGTGCCGGTGGTGACCGACAGGACGGTCGCCGCGCTCCACCTGCCGCACCTTCTCGACGGGCTCGCCGCCGCCGGACTCGAGGGCCTTCCCCTCCTCGTCCCGCCGGGCGAGGCGGCCAAGTCCTTCCCGGAGCTTGCCCGGCTGGTCGATGCGCTCCTTGCAACCGGCGTGTCGCGCAGCGGCCTCGTCCTTGCGCTCGGTGGCGGCGTGGTCGGCGATCTCGCCGGCTTCGCGGCCGCGATCGTCAAGCGCGGCATCCCCTTCGTCCAGATCCCCACCACCCTTCTCGCCATGGTCGACTCCTCGGTCGGCGGGAAGACCGGCATCAACACCGCGGCCGGCAAGAACCTTGTGGGGGCCTTCCACCAGCCGGTCGCGGTCTGGGCCGACCCGTCGCTGCTTGCGACGCTCCCCGAACGCGAGCGGCGCGCCGGCTACGCCGAGGTGGTGAAATACGGCCTCCTCGGCGACTCCGGCTTCTTCGGCTGGCTCGAGGCGCACGGGCTCGCCGCGCTCGCCGGAGACCGCGCCGCGCTCGGCCACGCCATTGCCACGAGCGTCCGCGCGAAGGCGGCGATCGTCGCCCGCGATCCGGAGGAGCGGCACGACATCCGCGCCCTCCTCAACCTCGGCCACACCTTCGGCCACGCGCTCGAGGCCGAATGCGGCTATTCCGACCGCCTGCTCCACGGCGAGGCGGTCGCCATCGGCATGGCCCAGGCCTTCCGCTTCTCGGCCCGCGAAGGCCTGTGCCCGCCCGGGGATGTCGCCCGCGTCGAAGCCCATCTGGCCGCCGCCGGGCTTCCGGTGCGGCTGCCGCTCCCGGCCGGAAGGCTGCTCGCCCACATGCTCCACGACAAGAAGAAGACCGAGGCCGGCCTCCCCTTCATCCTGGTGCGGGGCATCGGCCAGGCCTTCGTCGCCCATGGCGTCCCGCTCGAGCGGGTGCGCGCCTTCCTCGCCGCCGATGAGGGGGCGGCCTAGCCCGCGATCCCGAACCGCTCGCGCAGCTCAAGAAGCGCAAGCGCGGCCGCGACCGCCTCGGCGGCCTTGCCGATCCGGGCGAGCGCCTGCGCCTCGGTCTCGACCGTCAGGATGCCGTTGCCGATGGCAAGGCCGTCGAGCGCGAGTGCCATGAGGCCGCGCGCGCTCTCGTTCGCCACCACCTCGAAGTGGAAGGTCTCGCCGCGGATGACGCAGCCCAGCGCGACATAGGCGTCATAGCGCCCGGTCCCGGCGGCGAGCGCGATCGCCGGCGGGATCTCGAGCGCGCCGGGCACCTCGACGAGCGCATGGGCGTGGCCGGCCGCCTCGATCGCCGCGCGCGCGGCCGCCAGCTGGGCGGCATGGATGTGGGCGTAGAAGCCCGCCGCAACGATCAGCACCTGCGCCATGCCGCCCCCTTCCGCCGTCAGTCGATCCGCCGCTCGGCCGCCACCTCGAGACCGTAGCCGGCAAGGCCCACGAAGCTCCGGTGCGCGTTCGAGAGCAGCTCGATCTCGGTCACGCCGAGGTCGACCAGGATCTGCGCGCCGATGCCATAGTCGCGCTGCTCGAGCGGCTCCTTCGTGCCGGCCTCGCGCGCGGCGATCAGGCGCGAAAGCCGGTCGGGCCGGTTGTCGCGGATGACGACCACGATCCCGGCGCCGGCCTCGCCGATGATCTCCATCGAGCGCTGCAGGGCACCCGTCCGGGGCGACTCCTCGCCGAGGATGTCGGCAAAGGGCGAGAGCACGTGCATCCTGACGAGCGTCGGCCGCGTCGGGTCCACCCGGCCCTTCTGCAGCACCAGATGCTCGGCATATTCGGCCTTGTTGATGTAGGTCTTGACCGTCCATTCGCCGCCATGGCGGGAGACCAGCCGGGTCTCGGCGACGCAGGCGACCAGATTGTCATGCCGGCGGCGGTAGGCGATGAGATCGCGGATGGTCCCGATCTTCAGCCCATGGGCGCGGGCAAAGGGGATGAGGTCGGCGAGCCGCGCCATCGTCCCGTCATCCTTCATGATCTCGCAGATGACGCCCGAGGGGTTGAGCCCGGCCAGCCGGGCGATGTCGACCGAGGCCTCGGTGTGGCCGGCGCGCACCAGGACCCCGCCGTCACGCGCGACCAGCGGAAAGACATGCCCGGGCGAGACCAGCGCCTCGGGGCCCTGGGCGGCATCGATCGCAACGGCGATGGTCCGCGCCCGGTCGGCCGCCGAGATGCCGGTCGAGACACCATGGCGCGCCTCGATCGAGACGGTGAAGGCGGTCTCGTGGCGGCTGCCATTGGCCGGCGCCATCATCGGCAGCCCGAGCTGCTCGACCCGCGCCCGGGTGAGGGCAAGGCAGATGAGGCCCCGGCCATGGCGGGCCATGAAGTTGATCGCATCGGGCGTCGCCATCTGCGCGGGGATGACGAGATCGCCCTCGTTCTCGCGGTCCTCGTCGTCGACCAGGATGAACATCCGGCCGTTGCGCGCCTCGTCGATGATGGCCTCGATCCCGGCGAGCGGCGAGCCGGACACCTGGTCGAGGAAGGCCTCGAGCTTGGCGAGCGTGTCCGCCGTCGGGTTCCACGAGGGCGAGGCGAGCGCGCGCAGGCTGTTGGGGTGAAGCCCGGCGGCGCGCGCCACGGCGGCACGGCTCATGCCCGAGCGCGCCACATGCGCGCGGATGCGGTCGAGAATCGCCGTCGCCATGCCCCTGCGCTATCACATCAGGATGTGGCTCGCAACAAGATCCTCACATTCTGGTGTCGAGCATCCGCTTCAGATAGCGCGCCAGAATGTCGATCTCGAGGTTGACCTGGTCGCCCACGGCAGCATCGCCCAGCGTCGTGCACTGCGCGGTGTGGGGAATGATGTTGAGGTCGAAGGCGCAGGCGTCCGCCCCATCGCGCACTGCATTGACCGTCAGCGACACGCCGTCGACGGCGATCGAGCCCTTCTCGGCGATGGCGCCGGCGAGTGCGCGGGGGGCTTCGACCGTGAGCGCCAGGCTCCCCTCGCGGGGCGCGCGCGCCAGAAGGCGTCCCACGCCGTCGACATGGCCGGTCACGATGTGGCCGCCGAGCTCGTCCCCCACCCGGAGCGACCGCTCGAGGTTGAGCCGCCGCCCCGCCGCCCACATGCCGGGCGCAGTCCGCGCCACCGTCTCGGCCGAGACATCGACCCGGAACCGGCCGGCCTCCTTCGCCGTCACGGTCAGGCACACGCCCGAGCAGGCGATCGAGGCCCCCAGCGCCACCGTCTCGAGCGGCAGGCCGCAGGCGATCGTCACGGCGAGGTCCGCGCCCGGCCGCGCCTCGGCGGCGACGATGGTGCCGATGTCGGTGATGATCCCGGTGAACATGGCCGCTGCCTAGCGGGCCCGTGCCGCGGGCGGAAGGGCGCGGACGAGGATGTCGAGCCGGTCGGGGCCCAGCGGCCGGCTCTCCGCCAGCCGCCAGCGGCCGTGGGCCGCCGCCAGATCGGTGGCGGCGAACCCCTCGATCCCGCGCCCCTCGCCGATGAGGAGGGGCGCGCGCAGCAGGACCAGCCGGTCGACGCGATCGGCGGCAAGCAGGCTGCCGGCAAGCCGGCCGCCGCCTTCCACCAGCAGCCGCTGCCACTGCCGCGCCCGGGCCAGGGCGAGGAGCGCGGGCAGGTCGGCCACTGCCTCCCAGCCCTCGGGCGGGTCGGTGCGCCCCACCACCACGCGCGCCGGCTGGTGGCCGCGCCACCCCGGCAGGCGCACGTCGAGCCGCGGCGCGTCGGCAGCGAGCGTGCCGCGCCCCACC
>JAJUHA010000072.1 GCA_029268145.1 Sphingomonadaceae bacterium
GATGCGCTCGGCGGCGAGCGCGAGCGCGTCGCGCACCGCAGGCGCGACCCGGGCCGCCGCGGCCGCCCGCTCGGCCGGCGCGACCTCGACGTCGGCCTCGCCGATGTCGAGCTGGTCGAACCGGCGGGTGAAGTCGGCGACCGCGGCGAAGCCCTCCGCCCGCACGCGGGCGATGATCGCCGCGACTTCGGCCGAGACGTCGGCGGCGTTCTCGCGGGTGTCCGCGACCAGCGCGGCGAAGGCTTCGGCAAAGCCGGGCGCGCGGGAGTCGAGGCGCCTTGCCATCGCTGCCGTCAGGCCGCCTGCGCCGCGCTGCCGGCGGCGGGCACTGCGGCCGCGATGGCAGCGACCAGCGCTGCCACTTCGGGGTTGGTCTTCATCGCCACCCGGTTGGCAACCAGGCGCGAGGTCACCTCGAGGATCACGGCACGCTCGGCAAGCCCGTTCTCGGCGAGCGTCCGGCCCGTCGAGACCAGGTCGACGATGAGCGGCGCCAGCCCCATCGCCGGTGCCAGCTCCATTGCGCCGTTGAGCTTGATGCACTCGGCCTGGATGCCCTGCTGCGCGAACCAGGCCTTGGTGAGCGCCGGATACTTGGTCGCGACCCGGACATGGCTTGGCGTCCGGAGGTCGAAGGCGGTGTCGGCGGGTCCGGCGAGCGACAGGCGGCACCGCCCGATCCCGAGGTCGAGCGGGGCGTAGAGTTCCGAGTATCCGAACTCGGCGACCACGTCATTGCCGACGATGCCGAGCGCGGCCGCGCCGAAGGCCACGAATGTCGCTGCGTCGAAACTCCGCACCCGGATGATGTCGAGCCCCGGCCGCGAAGTGGCGAAGCGCAGGGCCCGGCTGGACTCGTCGGCAAGCGCCGGATCGGTGCGAATCCCGGCGCGCGCAAGCAGCGGCAGGGCCTCCTCTAGGATGCGGCCCTTGGGAAGCGCGAGGGTGACGGATCGCGGCGCCATGGCGCGGCCCTTTGCCGGCCCATGCCCGCCGTTGCAACCACGGCGGCGACGCCCTATAACGGCCGGGTTCCCTTCATGGCCAGCACATGCAGGGCTTCCCGGGCCGGCCTCGGGGAGCGGGGCGGCGGTGTTCGCCCGAACGGGCGGGGCATTTGCGACCGGGCCCGCGGATGGCGCGGCCCGGCAGAGGAGAGCGATGACGGACGGGCAGGAGTCGCTGCGGCAGCTGATCGAGCCGGTGGTGGAGACCGCCGGCCTTTCGCTGGTGCGGGTGGCGCTCGCCGGTGGCCGCAACCTGACGCTCCAGGTGATGGCGGAAGATCCCGCGACTGGCCAGCTCACGCTCGACCAGTGCGCGCAGCTCTCGCGGGCGATTTCCGCAGTGCTCGACTCGGCCGACCCGATTCCCGGGCCCTACCGGCTCGAGGTCTCCTCGCCCGGGATCGACCGGCCGCTCACCCGGCTGGCCGATTTCGGCCGCTTCGTGCCGCATCTCGCCCGGATCGAGCTTGGCCACGGAATCGCCATCGGCGGAGCGATCCGCAAGCGCTTCCAGGGCGCGCTGGCCGGGCTCGACGGGGAGGAGGTGCTGCTCGACGCCGAGGGAATCGGCCGGGTGCGCCTGCCCTTTCCCGACATCCGTTCCGCCAAGTTGCTCTTGACGGACGCCCTCATCGCGGCGACCGCTCCGCTCGACATGCGCGACGCCGATGTCGTCGTCGAGGAAACGGCCGATGGCCGCACGACAACCAGGAAACCCGGACAGGTACGCCAATGACCCCGATTGCCGCCAACAAGGCCGAACTCATCGCCATCGCCGACGCGGTCGCCCGCGAGAAGTCGATCGACCGGATGATCGTCATCGAGGCGATGGAGGAAGCGATCCAGCGCGCGGCCCGCGCCCGCTATGGCGCCGAGAACGACATCCGCGCCAAGATCGATCCGCGCGGCGGCGATCTCCGGCTGTGGCGGGTGCTCGAGGTGGTCGAGGAGGTCGATGACCCGTTCAAGCAGATCGCGCTCGCCGACGCCCGGGTGAAGGATCCCTCGGTCGAGGTCGGCGCCTTCGTCATCGACCCCCTGCCGCCGATCGAGTTCGGCCGGATCGCCGCCCAGGCGGCCAAGCAGGTCATCGTCTCCAAGGTCCGCGATGCCGAGCGCGAGCGCCAGTATGAGGAATACAAGGACCGCGAGGGCGAGATCATCACCGGGGTGGTGAAGCGGGTGGAGTTCGGCCACATCGTCGTCGATCTCGGCCGGGCGGAGGGAGTCATCCGCCGCGACCAGCAGATCCCGCGCGAAGTGCTCCGCGTCGGCGACCGGGTGCGCTCCTACATCCTGTCGGTCCGGCGCGAGAACCGGGGGCCGCAGATCTTCCTCTCGCGCGCCCACCCCGAGTTCATGAAGAAGCTGTTCGCCCAGGAGGTGCCCGAGATCTACGACGGCGTCATCGAGATCAAGGCCTGCGCCCGCGACCCCGGCAGCCGCGCCAAGATCGCCGTCATCAGCCGCGACAGCTCGATCGACCCGGTCGGCGCCTGCGTCGGCATGCGCGGCAGCCGGGTGCAGGCCGTGGTGCAGGAGCTGGCCGGGGAGAAGATCGACATCATCCCCTGGTCGCCCGACACCGCGACCTTCGTCGTCAACGCGCTCCAGCCGGCGCAGGTGACGAAGGTCGTCATCGACGAGGACGAGAACCGGCTCGAGGTGGTGGTGCCCGACGACCAGCTGTCGCTCGCCATCGGCCGGCGTGGCCAGAATGTCCGCCTCGCCGGCCAGCTCACCGGCCACCAGATCGACATCATGACGGAAGCCGCCGAAAGCGAGAAGCGGCAGAAGGAGTTCGTCGAACGCTCCGAGCTGTTCGAGCGCGAGCTCGACCTCGACGAGACGCTGGCGCAGCTGCTGGTGGCCGAGGGCTTCACCAGCCTCGAGGAAGTCGCCTTCGTCGACCAGGAGGAGATTGCCGCGATCGAGGGCCTCGACGAGGAGACCGCGGCCGAGCTGCAGCGCCGCGCCGAGGAAGCGATCGAGCGGCGCGAGGCCGCGCTCAGGGAGCAGCGGCGCGCGCTCGGCGTGGAGGATGCGCTCGCCGAGCTTCCCCACCTGACCGAGGCGATGCTGGTGCGGCTCGGCACCAAGGGGATCCGCACCCTCGACGATCTGGCCGACCTGTCGACCGACGAGCTCATCGGCAAGGGCGACAAGCGGCGCGAGATCCCGGCCGGGATCCTCGCCAGCTTCGGCCTGACCGAGGAGCAGGGCAACGCCATCATCATGGCGGCGCGCGCCCACTGGTTCGCCGAGGACGCGGCATGACGTGCGCGCCCCTCGCCATGGCGGGAGGCGCTCGTGCGCGATCCTGCCCATGAGGCGCAAGCCGGCACCCTGACCGCGGCTCCGGCGCCGCCGGCCGTCACGCCGGCGGAAGGGCCGCAGCGGCGCTGCATCCTGACTGGGCGCCATGGCCGCCGCGCGGCCCTCGTCCGCCTCGTCGAGGGGCCCGACGGGGCCGTCTGGCCCGACCTCGCCGCCCGGCTTCCCGGCCGCGG
This sequence comes from Sphingomonadaceae bacterium, assembly GCA_029268145.1. Taxonomy (GTDB): domain Bacteria; phylum Pseudomonadota; class Alphaproteobacteria; order Sphingomonadales; family Sphingomonadaceae; genus Thermaurantiacus. The sequence goes on from JAJUHA010000072.1 coordinate 3,518, forward strand.
GGCGTGGATTCTGGCCGATGGTCCGCTGCTTGCCGAGGCCGTCCGGCGCGGCACGCTCGCCCGCGCACTCGCCCGGGCGTGGCGGAAGCCTCCGCCGGCCGTTCCGGCGGACCTGCCGCTGCGAATCGGCGAGGGGCTCGAGCGCCGGCTGCTGGATCGGCTCGGGCTCGAGCATCGCGCCGGGCGGCTGCTGCTCGGCGCCGAGAAGATTGCGGCGGCGGCCCGGGCCGGCCGGCTCCGCCTGCTTCTCCACGCGGCGGACGCGGCCGCGGACGGTGCGGCCCGGCTGGACCAGGCCTTCCGCGCCGGCGGCGCGGCAGACGGGCGGGAATCGCGCGGGGTTCGGCTGCCGTTCGGGCGGGACCGCTTGTCGCGCGCGCTCGGGCGTGACAATATGGTTCACGTCGGCATCACGGATGGCGGGACGGCGGCGCGGGTCGCAGACGACCTCGCGCGCCTTGTCGCCTACATGCGCGTTCCGGACGGGCAGGCAGTTGCCGGGCCGGAAGGGGATGTGCCCGCCCGGCTCCAGCCCACCGCTGCACAGGCTGCCGAACACGAAGACGAAGGACCGGAATGAGCGACGACGACAAGCCGAAACTGGGGCTCCGCCCGGCGCTCGGTCTCAAGAAGACCGAGGTGAGCCAGGTGAAGCAGAGCTTCAGCCACGGCCGCACCCACAAGGTGGTGGTGGAGACCAAGAAGTCCCGGGTGTTCCGCCGGCCGGGGGAACCCGAGCCGTCGCCTGCCGCCGCGGCACCCGCCGCGCCTGCGCGGGAACCCGCGCGCGAGCTGGCGCGCGAGACGGTGGGTGCCGACGTCGCCGCCGCAGGCCCGGCGACTGCCCGGGTTCCCCAGCCCGCGGCCAAGCCGGTCGCGCCCCCGCCGCCGCGCCCGATCTATTCGGATGCGCCGGTCGAGGTGCTCACCCCGCGGCCGGAACCGAAGCCCGCGCCACGGCCGGAGGTCAGGCCGGAACCCGCGCCGCAGACTGCGCCGC
>JAJUHA010000073.1 GCA_029268145.1 Sphingomonadaceae bacterium
CGCACGGCACGCGGCGCGCGGCAGGCGCGCGAGACCCGAGGCGTGCGGAAGGCGCGCGCGGCACGCGGCGCGCGCGGACGAGGCGGAGGCAGCCGGCCATGGCCGGCCCGCCATGCCATCGCCCGGCCGAAGGCTCAAACACCGGCTCACGCACGGGCTTGGCGGCGGCCCTCGGAATCGTAGCGCAGCCCTTCCGGCACCTCCACTTCGGGCGGGTCGGCGAAAGACCGGGCCTCCGGCGGCTGGGCGTTGACCCGCAGGACGAAGGCAAGGATGGTGGCGACCGCGACATAGAGGTCGGCGCGGATCGCCTGGCCGACCCGGCCGGTGAAGTAGAGCGCGCGCGCGACTTCGGGGTAGGCGAGCGTCATCACCCCGAGCTCGGCGGCGAGGTCGCGGATGGCGAGCGCGACCGGCCCCCGGCCCCGGGCGACGATCACCGGGGCCGCGTCCCGGCCCGGCTGGTAGCGCAGCGCGACGGCGAAATGGCTGGGGTTGACGAGGACGACGGAGGCCTCGGCCACGGCGCCGCGGTTGGCGGCCTTGAGCAGCTGGTGCTGCATCCGCCGGAGCGCGGCCTTCACTTCCGGCCTTCCCTCGGTCTGCTTCATCTCCTCCTTCAGTTCCCGGCGCGACATGCGCAGCCGCTGCAGCCACTGGAGGAACTGGACGGGAAGATCGCCGCCGGCGATGACGACGAGGCCGGCGGTGAGCGCGAGGAACAGGAGGACGCCGCGGTCGAACAGCGCGGGCATGGCGGTTTCGAGCGGCACGGCCGAGAGGCCGGCGAGGAGGCTCCGGTCGCGCCAGAGCAGGAAGCCGCCGAGGCCCAGCAGGAGGCCGGCCTTGGCGAGCGCCTTCACCAGCTCGATGAGCCCCTGGCGGCCGAAGATGCGCGCGAGGCCCTTCAGCGGATCGAGCCGCTCGCCCTTCGGCGCCAGCAGCCGCGGTGCGACCACGAGGCCCCCGGTCAGGGCCCGGCCGGCGAGGACGGCGAGCAGCACCATGATGCCGAGCGCCGCGAGCGGCAGGGCAAGCGCGCCGAGCATGGCAAACAGCGCGCCGACCGGGTTCCAGCCGACGAGGTCGCCATGGTCGATCGCGAGCGCGGCGCTGCCGGCGGCAAGGACGCGTGCGGCGATCATGTCCCCGAACAGGAGGAGCCACAGCGCCCCGGCCACGCCGCCCATGGCGGTCCCCAGCTCGCGCGAGGTGAGGAGATCGCCCTCGCGCCGCGCCTCTTCCCGGCGCCGCTCGGTCGGCGCTTCGGTCTTCTCGTCCCGGTCGGGCTGCTCAGCCAAGGAGGAGCCCCTTCAGCGCCAGCTGGAGCTCGAGCAGGGTCTCGCCGAGCGCTGCCGCCATGCCGGGAAGCGTGAGCGGAAGGCCGACGATGCCGCCCGCAAGCATCAGCGGGAAGCCGATGGCGAACAGGTTGAGCTGCGGTGCCGACCTTGCGGCGACCGCGATGACGATGTTGACGAGGAGCAGCGCGCCGCCGAGGGGCAGCGCCGCGACGAGGCCGCTCGCCAGGGCGAACCCGCCCCAGCCGACGATGGCCGAAAGCCGGTCGGGCTCGAGCAGGGCGGCGGCCGTGGGCATGGCGCGGTAGCTTTCCACCAGCACCTCGATGACGAGGAGGTGGCCGCCGCCGGCGAGGAAGACCGCCCAGGCCAGCAGCATGAAGAGCGCGCCCAGCACCGGCATCGGCCCCGAGGCGGGATTGACGACCATGGCAAAGCCGAGGCCCATGGATTGGGCGATCCACTCGCCGGCGACGAGGGCGGCCGCGAAGGCGGCGTGCAGGGCAAGCGCGATGACGAGCCCGATGAGGAGCTCGCCGGCGATGCCGAGGAGCCCGGCGGGGCCGAACAGGTCGGCCGGCGGCGCCGGCGGGTTCGGCCCGGTCAGCAGGAAGGCGCCGACGGCACCGGCAAGGCCGACCCGGACCTGCACCGGGATCGGCTGGCCGCCGAGCGCGGGGAGCAGCGCCAGCGCAGCGCCGGTGCGCAGCGAGCACCAGAGCAGGTGGAGGAGGAAGGCCTCGGGCCCGGCGACGGCGCGCGCGAGTTCGGCGGAGAGCATCGCGGGCTCAGCGGGCCAGCGCCGGGATCGCCTCGATCGCCTCGCGGGTGAAGTCGATGACGAGCCCGCCGATGAGGCCGCCGAACAGGACGAGCACGAGGACCACCCCGACCAGCTTGGGCACGAAGGACAGCGTGGCCTCGTTGACCGAGGTGGCGGCCTGGACCAGCCCGATCACGAGGCCGATGGCAAGCGCGGCGCCAAGCGGCGGGAGCGTGGCGAGCGTGAGGACGACGAGGCCCTGCCGCGCCATGTCGTAGAGGATGTCCTCCCCCCCCATGGCGTCACCCGCCGGCGAAGCTGGCCGCGAGCGAGGCCATGACGAGGCTCCAGCCATCCACCGCGACGAACAGCATCAGCTTGAAGGGAAGCGCGATCATGATGGGAGAGACCATCATCATGCCGAGCGCCATCAGGACGCTCGCCACCACCAGGTCGATGACGAGGAAGGGCAGGAACAGGAGGACTCCGATCTGGAAGGCGGTCTTGAGCTCGGAGGTGGCGAAGGCGGGCAGGAGGATGCGCATCGGCACCTCCCGGGGGCTGGCGAAGGGGCCAGCGCCGGCCATGTCGGCGAAGAGCTTGAGATCGGTCGTCCGCGTGTTGGCGAGCATGAAGCCGTGGAGCACGTCTCCGGTGCGGGCGATGGCGACTTCGGCCGGGATGCTGTCCGCGGCCCAGGGCTGCACGGCGCGCGCGTTGATCTCGGCGATGGAGGGCTGCATCACGAAGAAGGTCATGAAGAGGGCGAGCCCGACCAGGAGCTGGTTGGGCGGCGCCTGCTGGAGGCCGAGCGCCTGGCGCAGGATGGCAAGCACGATCACGATGCGCAGGAAGGCAGTCATCATGAGGACGACCGACGGCAGCACCGTCAGCAGGCTCATGAGGAGGAGGACCTGGAGCGAGAGCGACAGCGCGCCCCTGTCCCCGCCCGCCTCGGCAAGCGACTTCAGCCCGCCGAAGAGGGTGCCGGCGCCCTCGGCCGGCGCGACCGGCTGGGCGCCCGCGCCGCTCGCCGCGACGAGCGCGACGAGGCCGAGCGCCAGCATGAGCACATGGCCGAAGCTGCGGAGCCGGGCGGTCATGCCGCGGCCTCGGACGGCGCGGGGCGCAGCACCGTCTCGCCATGCATGGCGGCGGCAAGCGGGGCCTGCCCGGCGGCCAGAAACGTGACGCCCTGGGCCGAGACGCCGACCAGCCATTCGCGGCCGCCGTGGCGCAGCAGCGCGACCCGCACGCCCGGCTGGAGCATGCGGCTGGCGACGAGCTCGATCCGCGCGTCCTCCGCCGGCATCGCGCCGGGAAGGGGGCCGAGGCGCCCTGCCCGGCCGACCTGGCCTGCGCGGAGGCGCGGCGGCACCGGGAGCCAGCCGCGCTGCATGAGGAGGATGGCCCCGACCGCGAGCCCGAGCACGAGGGGAAGCGCAACCAGCAGCCGCAGCAGGAACTCGGCGATCATGCGAGGTCCCCCGGGTCGAACAGCTCGGTGAGCCGCACGCCGAACCGCTCGCCGATTGCGACGATCTCGCCGCGGGCGAAGGGCTTGCCATTGACCAGCACGTCGACCGGCGCGCTGGTCATGCGGTCGAGGGCGACCAGCTCGCCCGGCTCGACCGTGGCGAGGTCGGCGAGGCTGAGCCGCGTCCGCCCGACCTCGACCGAGACCGTCACCTCGATCTTTGCCAGCGGCAGCGGGATGCCGAGGGCGCGGGCGGCCTCGGCTGCGTCCCTCCCGCGCGCCTGCGGCTGGAGCGCGGGATCGGCCGGATCGCCGGCGGCGGGGGCTGCCCCGGGCCCCGGGCGCGGACGCGGGGTGCCTGCCTCCTCTTCGGCTTCCTGGCCGCGCGGGGACGCAGCTGGGCGGGCGGCGCGGCGGACCGGGGCGGCAGCGGCCGCGCTGCCGTCATCCCCGTCCGGCGCGCCGGCGATGCCGTCGGCGACCGAGGGGAAGGCATCGGGCGCGAGGTCGGCCACCGGGTCCACCTCGGGGTCGAAGGCGATCTCGAGACCCTGCTTGCGCACGCTGCGCTTCGCGGCCGGCTGGCCGGTCATGCGGCCGGGGGTCATCTCGTTCATCGGCCGGCCTCCCCCTCGCCCCGACCGCCCGGGGATGCAGGCCCGGTCCCGGCCGGAGGCGGCTGCCAGGCCACGCCCTCGACCGCGAGGCCGAGCGATGCCGGAGGCTCGATCGGAAGGATGCTGCCGGCGCGCAGCGCAATCACGTCCGAAAGCGGCAGGCGGAGCTCGGCAATCCGCACGCCGACGGCGACATCGACGGCGCGGGCGAGGCGGATGGCGCGCGCGCGCCAGTCGGCCGGGACCGGCCGGGCGGGCCGCGGCGCGCGCTCCTGCGGCTGGGCGGGGTGGGCTGCCGCGGCGGCCGGGAGCTCGGCCGCCGGCG
>JAJUHA010000074.1 GCA_029268145.1 Sphingomonadaceae bacterium
CTGGCCCGGCGGTGCCGGCTCGGGCGGCGGCCCCGGCTCCGCTGCGGCGGCAGGGCCGGCGACGCGCGAAGCGAGGGCGCGCGCGCCCTCGGCGGCGAGCAGCTTCTGGACGCCCTTCACGGTGTAGCCGTCGGCGTGGAGGAGGCGGTGGAGCGCCCGGCAGAGCTGGACATCGGCCGGGCGGTAGTAGCGCCGGTTGCCGCCGCGCTTCATCGGCCTCAGTTCGGGGAAGCGGGTTTCCCAGAAGCGCAGGATGTGCTGCGGGACGCCGAGTTCGGCCGAGACCTCGCTGATGGTGCGCAGCGCGCCCGGGGCCTTGAGGTCGGCTGCGCCGATGCCCTGCGGAGGGCCGGAGGCGCCCGTCATGCGCCGCCGTTGATCCGCTGGCGGAGGATCTGGCTGGGCCGGAAGCTGAGCGTGGTGCGCGGCTCGATCGGCACGACCACGCCGGTCTTGGGGTTGCGGCCGACCCGGAGGCCCTTCTGGCGCAGGAGGAAGCTGCCGAAGGAGCTGAGCTTCACATTCTCGCCGGCGACGAGCGCGTCGGCGATGGCGTCGAGCACCTGTTCGACGAGATCGGCCGACTCGGCGCGGGACAGGCCGATCTCGCGGTTGAGACGTTCGGCGAGTTCGGCGCGGGTGAGCGTGTGCGTGTCCGGCATGGGGCCCCTCCTTGCCGCACTGTAACCGGCGGACGCGGAAAGCGAAAGATGCCGCGCGCAGGGCGCGAGCGCGGCGGCCTCAGATCCGCAGCAGGACGGCCCCCCAGGTGAAGCCGCCGCCCATGGCCTCGAGAAGGCAGAGCTGGCCCTGGCGGATCCGGCCGTCGCGCACGGCGCAATCGAGGGCGAGCGGGATCGAGGCGGCCGAGGTGTTGGCGTGCTCGTCGACGGTGACGATGACCCGGGACATGGGCAGGCCGAGCTTCCGGGCGGTCGCCTCGATGATGCGGAGATTGGCCTGGTGGGGGACGAGCCAGTCGATCGCCTCGACCGGGATGGCGGCCTCGGCGAGGATCTCGCCGGTGACCTCGGCGAGGTTGTGGACGGCATGGCGGAAGACCTCGCGGCCGGCCATGCGGAGCCGGCCGACCGTGCCGGTCGAGCCGGGGCCGCCATCGACGTAGAGCAGGTCCTCGTGGCGGCCGTCGGCGCGCAGGCGGGCGGCGAGGAGGCCGCGCGGCGCCTCGCCCTCCGGCGTCGCGCGGGCCTCGAGCACCACGGCGCCGGCGCCGTCGCCGAAGAGGACGGCGGTCGAGCGGTCGTCCCAGTCGAGGATCCGGCTGAAGGTCTCGGCGCCGATGACGAGGGCGCGCTGGCCCTGGCCGGCCTTGAGCAGGCTGTCGGCGACGGTGAGCGCATAGACGAAGCCGGAGCAGACGGCCGCGACATCGAAGGCCGCGCCGCGGGTGATGCCGAGCCGGGCCTGGACGCGCGTGGCGGTGGCGGGGAAGGTGCGGTCGGGCGTGGCGGTGGCGAGCACCACGAGATCGATGGCCGAGGGCGCGAGGCCGGCGGCGGCGAGCGCGCGCGCCGCGGCCTCGGTGGCGAGGTCGGCGGTGGTGGTGGACGCGTCGGCGATGCGGCGGGCGGCGATTCCGGTGCGTTCGCGGATCCAGGCGTCGGATGTGTCGAGGGACTGGGCGAGATCGTCGTTGGCGACCCGCCTCGGGGGAAGCGCGCTGCCGGTGCCGAGGAGGACGCTCCGGATCATCGGCCCTGCTCAGGCGGCGTCGGCGGAGCCGGAGCGCGTCTCGGCCGGCAGATGGGCGCGGAAGCTGGCCATGTCGTCGCCGATCCGGGCGAGGATGTTGTCGGCGACGAGGTCGCGGGCGACGCAGATGGCGTTGGCGAAGCCGCGGGTGTCGGCGGCGCCGTGGCTCTTCACCACCACGCCGTTGAGGCCGAGGAAGACCGCGCCATTGTGGTGGTTGGGGTCGAGCTGGTCCCTGAGCGCCCGGAGCGCCGGCTTGGAGAGGAGCGCGCCGAGCCGGGTGCGCCAGCTCGCCCGGTAGGCGCGGGCCAGCAGGCCGGTGACGAGATTGGCGGTGCCCTCGGCGGTCTTGAGCGCGATGTTGCCCGAGAAGCCGTCGGTCACGATCACGTCGACCTCGCCCTTGCCGATGCCATTGCCCTCGACGAAGCCGGTGAAGTCGAGCGGGAGGTCAATGGCGGCGGCGCGCAGCAGGCGGGCGGCCTCCTTGAGCTCCTCGGTGCCCTTCATGTCCTCCTCGCCGATGTTGAGGAGGGCGACGCGGGGCCGGGGAAGGGCGAGGACGGTGCGGGCGAAGGCCGCGCCCATGATGGCGAACTCGACCAGGTTTCCGGCATCGCACTCGGTGTTGGCGCCGAGGTCGAGCACGACCGAATCCGAGCGCATGGTGGGCATGAGGGCGACGAGCGCCGGACGGTCGATGCCGGCGAGGGTGCGGAGCGCGATCTTGGCCATCGCCATGAGCGCGCCGGTGTTGCCGGCGGAGACCGCGGCCGTGGCCTCGCCGGTCTTCACCGCCTCGATCGCCTGGCCCATCGAGGTGGTCCGCGCCCGGCGGATGGCCTGGCTCGGCCTGTCGGTGCCCAGCACGACGCCCTCGACCGGGACAATCTCGGCCTCAGCGGCGACGCGCGGCGCGCGCGCGAGCGCCGCCCGGACCGGGCCCTCCTGGCCGTAGAGGCGGAAGCGGAGATCCGGGTAGCGGGTGCGGGCGATCTCGGCGCCGGCGAGCACGACCTCCGGGCCGTGGTCTCCCCCCATGCAGTCGAGCGCGACGAGGCGGGTGGCGGTCACGACAGGCCCGCGCGGGCGGGAGCGGCGGGAGCGGCGGCCGTGGCGGCGCGCACGGCGGCGGTCGTCAGGCCTCGGGCTGGGCGAGGACCTCGCGGCCGTCGTAGAAGCCGCAGGCCGGGCAGACATGGTGCGGCAGCTTGAGCTCGCCGCAGTTGGAGCATTCCACCGCCATCACGGGCCTGAGCGCATGGTGGCTGCGGCGCATGTTGCGCCGCGAGGGCGAGGTCTTTCGCTTGGGAACGGCCATCTGGCACCTTTGGAACCTGGAACATTGGGCGGACCGCCGCCCGCACCCCCCGGCGCGGCAGAACCGGCTGGCGGAATCGAGCGGGCTTCCATAATGAAAATGGGGAAGGATGCAAGGGTGCGGGACGCCGGCGGCGGACCGCGGGAGGCGGGGAATGGCCGGGGGGCAGGCGGAACGGACGGCAGAACGAACGGAAGAACGGACGGCGGCGAGGAGGGCAGGATGATCCCGGTGATCTTCGGGCTGGCCGGCCCCGCGCTGACGGCGGACGAGCGCGCGCTGTTCGCAAGCTGCCGGCCGGCGGGCTACATCCTGTTCCGGCGCAACATCGAAACCCCGGCGCAGGTGCGGGCGCTGACCGGGGCGCTCCGCGACCTGCATGGCGACGCGCGGCTCCCCATCCTCATCGACCAGGAGGGCGGGCGGGTGGCGCGGCTGCCCGCCCCGCCCTGGCCGGCCTTCCCGGCCGGGGCGCGCTTCGCCGCGGCCTATGCGCGGGCCCCGGCGACCGCCATGGCGGCAGCGCGCGCCAACGCCGAGGCGATCGCCCGCACGCTCCGCGATCTCGGCGTGACGGTCGACTGCCTGCCGGTGCTCGACGTTCCGGTCGAGGGGGCGCATGACGTGATCGGCGACCGGGCGCTGGGGACCGAGCCGCTGCAGGTGGCGGCACTCGGCCGGGCGATGCTCGACGGGCTGCAGGCCGGCGGCGTGGTCGGCGTGGTCAAGCATGTGCCGGGCCACGGGCGGGCGCGCGCGGATTCGCACCTCGAGCTGCCGGTGGTGACGGCGCCGGCCGAGGAGCTCGAGGCCGATCTTGCACCCTTCGTGCGGCTGGCCGACGCGCCCATGGCGATGACGGCGCATGTCGTCTACACCGCCTGGGACGCCGAGCTGTGCGCCTCGCTCTCGCCGGCGGTGATCGGAGGCGTCATCCGGCAGCGGATCGGCTTCGACGGCCTGCTCATGTCGGACGATCTCGGCATGCAGGCGCTGGCCGCGCAGCCGGGCGGCGGGACGATGGCGGGCCGGGCGCTCGGCGTGCTCGCCGCCGGCTGCGACGTGGCGCTGCACTGTTCGGGCGACCTTGCCGAGATGGCCGAAGTGGCCGGGGCGGTGCCGGCGATGGGCGAGGGAGCGCGCGCCCGCCTGGCGCGGGCGATGGCCTGGGCCGGGCAGCCGTGGCGCGGC
>JAJUHA010000075.1 GCA_029268145.1 Sphingomonadaceae bacterium
AACCCCATAAATTCAACTTCCATTAATTCCTGATAAATTTTACGGTTCAGTGGTTTGAAATTATGGTTTGGATTACATACTTCATAATAATATCCGGCAGCGGCTCGTCGAACAGGCCGAGGCCGACGGCCGCCAGCAGCCCGAGAAGGGCTGCCACCCCCACCACCGAGGCAATCACCAGCGGTCGCCCCGGCAGGCGGCGCGCGTCGAGCGGCTCGACCTCGATGACGGACGGCGGCGGCTCGGCGCGGCGGGCCTCGCGGCGGAACCGCTCGGCGGCGTCCTCGGGGTCGAGCCCGACGGTGCGGGCATAGGCCTTCACGAACCCTAGCGCGTAGGTCATGGCCGGCAGCCGCTCGTGCGCATCGGCCTCGAGGCTCGCCAGGATCCCGGGCCGCACCTTGGTGCGCTCGGCAACCTCGGCGAGCGAGAGGCCCGCCTGCTCGCGCGCCCGGCGGAGGTCGGCGCCAAGCGTCGCCGGCTCGGGCACGGGGAAGGGACGGACATTGTCGGGAAGCGGGATGCCGGAGGCCTCGGCGCCGGCCACGCCCGCAGGCCCGCCGCCACCGACGTCGCGCGGCTCCGCCTGCTCAGCCCGTCTCTCGCCCGGCGACGTCACCCGCCTCTCCCCGGGAACATGTGCGACTCCCCTGCATCCAGTAGACGAAAGGGATGAAAGGTCAATGAAAGGCGGAAACGGTCTCCGCCCGGGCCACAGATCCGTTCGCGGCCGCGCCTTGCCGATTGCCCGCCCGGAAGCTAAGGCGGAGACGCTCGCCCGCCGCCCGCGCGCCCATCCGGAAAGCCTGCCATGCCGCTCCGCAACGTGGCGATCATCGCCCATGTCGACCACGGAAAGACCACCCTGGTCGACCAGATGTTCCGCGCATCGGGCACCTTCCGCGACAACCAGCGCGTCGCCGAGCGCGCCATGGATTCGAACGATCTCGAGCGCGAGCGGGGAATCACCATCCTCGCCAAGTGCACCAGCGTCGAATGGCACGGCACCCGCATCAACATCGTCGACACGCCCGGCCACGCCGACTTCGGCGGCGAGGTCGAGCGCATCCTCTCGATGGTCGATGGCGTCATCCTGCTCGTCGACGCGGCCGAGGGGCCGATGCCCCAGACCAAGTTCGTGCTCATGAAGGCGCTCGCGCTCGGCCTGAGACCGATCGTCGTCGTCAACAAAATCGACCGCGCCGACGCCCGTGCCCATGCCGTCCTCGACGAGGTGTTCGACCTGTTCGTCGCGCTCGGCGCGAGCGACGCGCAGCTCGATTTCCCGGTGCTCTATGCCTCCGGCCGCGCCGGCTATGCCGGGGCCGATCCCGGCATCCGCGCGGGCACGCTCGCACCGCTGTTCGAGCTCATCCTCGCCCATGTGCCCCCGCCCGCCGCCGACCCGGACGAGGCCTTCCGCCTCCTCGTCTCGCTGCTCGACCGCGACCCCTTCGTCGGCCGGATGCTCACCGGCCGGATCGCCTCGGGGCGGCTCGTCGTCAACATGCCCATCCGCGCGCTTGATGCCCGGGGCCAGGTGGTGGAGGAGGGCCGCGCCACCAAGATCTTCGCCTTCCGCGGGCTCGAGCGCGTGCCGGTCGAGGAAGCGGCGGCGGGCGACATCGTCTCGATTGCCGGGCTCGAGACGGCAACCGTCGCCCACACCATCGCCGACCCGGCGGTTGCGGCACCGCTCGCCGCCCCGCCCATCGACCCGCCCACGCTTTCGATCCGCTTCTCGGTCAACGACAGCCCCATGGCCGGCCGCGAGGGAACCAAGGTGACCAGCCGGATGATCCGCGACCGCCTCTTCCTCGAGGCCGAGGGCAATGTCGCCATCCGCGTGACCGAGAGCGAGGAGCGCGACAGCTTCGAGGTGGCCGGCCGCGGCGAGCTCCAGCTCGGCGTCCTCGTCGAGACCATGCGCCGCGAAGGCTTCGAGCTCACCATCGGCCGCCCCCAGGTGATCCAGGAGACCGACGCGCTCGGCCACCGCCTCGAGCCGCACGAGACCATCGTCGTCGACGTCGACGAGGCCTATCAGGGCATCGTCGTCGAGAAGATGGCGCTCCGGAAGGCGGAACTGACCGACATGGCGCCCTCGGGCGGGGGCAAGCTGCGCCTCACCTTCTTCGGGCCGACCCGCGGCCTCATCGGCTATCATGGCGAGTTCCTGTCCGACACCCGCGGCACCGGCATCATGAACCGCCAGTTCGCCCGCTACGCGCCCTGGCGCGGGCCCATCTCCGGCCGCCAGAACGGCGTGCTCGTCTCGACCGAGACGGGCTCGGCGGTCGGCTATGCGCTCGGCAGCCTCGAGGAGCGCGGCACCCTGATGATCGGGCCCGGCGACCCGGTCTACCAGGGCATGATCATCGGCGAGAATGCGCGCGGCGAGGATCTCGAGGTGAACCCGCTGCGCTCCAAGCAGCTCACCAACTTCCGCGCTGCCGGCAAGGATGATGCGCTCCGCCTTACCCCGCCGCGCCGCCTCACGCTCGAGCAGGCCATCGCCTTCATCGACGAGGACGAGTGCGTCGAGGTGACGCCGAAGTCGATCCGGGTCCGCAAGCGCTTCCTCGATCCCCACGAGCGCAAGCGCCACGCCCGCGCCGCCAGGGCCGCCGGCTGACGCCGCCGTGGCGGGCTTCCGCTCGGCCATGCCCGCAGCCCTTGCCGAGGCGCGGGCGGCCGCCGCGCGTGGCGAAGTGCCGGTCGGGGCCGTCGTCACGGCAGCGGACGGCGCGATCCTCGCGCGCGCCCACAACCGCACCCGCCTCGACCATGATCCCACGGCCCATGCCGAGATGCTGGCCATCCGCGCGGCTGCCGCGGCGCTTGGCGCCGAGCGGCTGTCCGGCTGCACGCTCTGGGTCACGCTCGAGCCCTGCGCCATGTGCGCAGGCGCCATCGCCCACGCCCGGCTCGCCCGCCTCGTCTACGCCGCGCCCGACCCCAAGGGCGGCGGAGTCGACCATGGCGCCCGGGTCTTCGCCCAGCCCACCTGCCACCACCGGCCCGAGGTGATCGCCGGCATCGGCGAGGCGGAGGCGGCCGCGCTGCTGCGGAGCTTCTTCGCCTCCCGGCGTGCCGCCGGCGCCTAGCCGCGCATCGCGGCCTCGCCCACCATCAGCGCCGCCTCGTCGGCAAGGCCCGCCGCCACCATCGCCGCGACGATCCGGCGGAAATGATCGGGCGCAAGATCGGCCAGCGGCCCCTGCATCCCCGTCGCCGCCAGCACCAGCGCCTCGCCCCGGCGGCGGGCGGCAAGCGCCGCGTCGATCGCCTCGGTCCAGCCATTGGCAAGCGGCGGCACCTCGCCCCCCGGGCTGCGGCCGAGCCCGGCGAGCCCGGCCCGCACCAGCGCCGCGCGCGCCTCGCCACCGTCCCGGGCGAAGTCGTCGAGGTCGAGCGGCACGTCGGCGTCGACCGGGGCGAGAAGCGCCGCCACCCGCGCCCGCACGGCACCGCCCGCCTCGTCGGC
>JAJUHA010000076.1 GCA_029268145.1 Sphingomonadaceae bacterium
AGCGCGTGCCCGGGCCCGGCCATGGCGGGGGCGAACGCCGCCGCCAGCGCGGCGGCGGCCGAAGGCGCCGGCACGAGCCCGGCCGAATCGAGCGCCCGCCTGACCCCCGAGACGATGAGGGCGCGCACCTCCTCGGGCGCCACGAACCGCACTTCGGTCTTCGCCGGGTGGACGTTCACGTCCACCGCCTCGAGCGGCAGGTCGAGGAACAGCAGCGCCGCGGCATGGCGGTCGGCCGCCAGCCGGTCGCGGTAGGCGCCCCTGAGCGCGCCCACCAGCTGCCGGTCGCGGACCGGCCGGCGGTTGACGAAGAGATGCTGGTGCGCCGGCGTCGCCCGCGCCGCCGCCGGAAGCCCGGCGAGCCCGCCGAGGCGCATCCCGCCGCGCGCGAAATCCACCGGCACCATGTCGTCGACTCCGGGCAGCAGCGCCCGCGCCCTGCCGAGCAGCGCCGCGGGGCCGAAGCCGCCCGGCTCGGCCGCCACCTCGAGCACCACCCGCCCGTCCATCACCAGCGCGAAGGCCACCTCGGGCGCGGCGAGCGCCAGGCGCCGCACCACGTCGACGATGGCGCCGGCCTCGGTGCGCGCCGCCTTCAGGAACTTGCGCCGCGCCGGCACCCGCGCGAACAGGCCGTCCACGCGCACCCTTGTGCCGCGCGGCAGCCCGGCCGGCCCCTGCGCGCGGCGCGCGCCGCCGTCCACCACCAGCTGCCAGCCCGCCTCGGCGCCTTCGGTCCGGCTTTCGAGCGTCAGCCGCGCCACCGAGGCGAGTGCTGCCAGCGCCTCGCCGCGGAAGCCGAAGCTCGCGATCGCCAGCAGGTCGTCCTCGGCCAGCTTCGAGGTCGCGTGCCGCTCGACGGCAAGCGCCATCTCCTCGGGCGCCATCCCGCAGCCATCGTCCTCGACGAGAATATGGCCCAGCCCGGCCGCGCCCACATCCACCCGGATCCGGCGGGCGCCGGCGTCGAGCGCATTCTCGACCAGCTCCTTGACCGCGCTCGCCGGCCGCTCGACCACTTCGCCGGCGGCGATCCGGTCGACGAGGTGGGAGGGCAGGCGGCGGATGGGCACGCGGCCGGAATCGCACGCGCCGCGCCCCCCTTCAAGCGCGCGCTGGCCGGCCGGCGCCGACCCGGCGCAGATTAGCCGTTGCGCGCCCTCGCCGCCGGGCCTATGCGCGCGCTGGTTCCCGAACGGCGTCCCCCCTGGATCCGGCCGCCCGCCGGGGCGCGGCGGTCCATTGCACGCGCGCCCGCCGCCCCGGCTGCATGGAGGTTTCGCGCTTGAGCTTTCTCTCGAAGATCTTCGGCTTCCTGTCGCAGGACATGGCGATCGACCTCGGCACCGCCAACACCCTCGTCTATGTCCGCGGCCGCGGCATCGTCCTGAACGAGCCCTCGGTCGTCGCGCTCGAGACAATCAACGGCCGCCGCCAGGTCAAGGCGGTCGGCAACGATGCCAAGCTGATGATGGGCAAGACCCCGGGCAATGTCGAGGCGATCCGGCCGCTGCGCGACGGCGTCATCGCCGACATCGAGGTCGCCGAGGAAATGATCAAGTATTTCATCCACAAGGTGCACGGCTCCTCGCGCCTGCGGTCCTTTCCCGAGATCGTCATCTGCGTCCCCTCGGGCTCCACTCCGGTCGAGCGCCGCGCCATCCGCGACGCCGCCTCCAACGCCGGCGCCTCCCAGGTCCACCTCATCCTCGAGCCCATGGCGGCGGCGATCGGGGCGGGCATGCCGGTCACCGAGCCGATCGGCTCGATGGTCGTCGACATCGGCGGCGGCACCACCGAGGTCGCCGTCCTCTCGCTGCGCGGCCTCGCCTACACGACAAGCGTGCGCGTCGGCGGCGACAAGATGGACGAGGCGATCATCAACTATGTCCGCCGCAACCACAATCTCCTCATCGGCGAAATGACGGCCGAGCGCATCAAGAAGGAGATCGGCACCGCCCGCCCGCCGGCCGACGGAATCGGCGCCGAGATCGAGATCAAGGGCCGCGACCTCGTCAACGGCGTGCCCAAGGAGATCACCATGAACCAGGGCCAGGTCGCGGAGGCGCTGTCCGAGCCGGTCTCGCAGATCATCGAGAGCGTCCGCCTGGCGCTCGAGAACACCGCGCCCGAGCTCGCCGCCGACATCGTCGACCAGGGCATCGTGATGACCGGCGGCGGCGCGCTGCTCGGCGGCCTCGACGAGGCGCTGCGCGAGGCAACGGGCCTCCCCGTCACCGTCGCCGAGGATCCGCTCTCCTGCGTGGCCCTCGGCACCGGGCGCGCGCTCGAGGATCCGGTCTACCGCGGCGTGCTCATGGCCTCCTGACCGGCGGAGACAGAGGGTGAGAGCGCCCCGTGCGGCCCCAGTCGTGCGGCGTCACCATGCTTGCCCGGCCCGTGCGGCCGTGATTAGCCTTGGCCTGACGGCTCAGGAGCGGACATGAACGAGCGCGCCCCCCTCGGCGGCCGCATCGGCGCCCCGCGGCGGACCAGCTTCGCCCGCCGCGACGCCAATCTCGCGCTCATCGGCGCGCTCGTCTCGGGCGTCGTCGTCGCCTTCGCCATCCTCCTCCTCGTCCTCGCCCGGGTCGACCCGGCGCAGGGCGCGCGCGCCCGCGGCGCCGTCCTCGACCTGCTCTCGCCCGTCATCGCCGTCGTCACCGCCCCGGTGAAGGCGGTGCGCGCCGTCGCCGACCGGCTGTCCGAGCATCGCGGCATACAGCCGGACGGCGACGGCATTCGTGTCGGCGACCT
>JAJUHA010000077.1 GCA_029268145.1 Sphingomonadaceae bacterium
CCTTGCGCGCAGGCCGAGCGCCCGGGCCCGGCGCGGCAGCGCGGCGGCGGGATCGAGCAGGAGGCCCATGGCCAGCGTTGCCGCGAACACCAGCGCGCCGACGCCAAGCGCGGCCACCAGCACGGGGGAAGGCAGGGCATGAAGCATCAGGGCGCGCCCGTCTCGCGGCCGACGAGGTGGGACATGATGATGCCGCCGAGAACGAGCGAGCCGGTGGCGGTGGCGAGCAGCAGCCGCCCCGGGCCGGTCTCGAACAGGGGGGCGAGATAGTCGGGCGCAAGCAGCGCGAGCCCGGCCGCCATCACGAGCGGAAGTGCGCCGATGATGAGCGCGCTGGCGCGCGCCTCGGAGGTGAGCGCGCGGACCTTGAGGCGCAGCGCGAGGCGCTTGCGGATCGTCGCCTCGAGCCCGGCCAGCGTCTCGGCGAGATTGCCCCCGGTCTCGCGCTGGACGGCGACGGCCACGCACAGGAAGTCGAACTCGGCGACCCGGACGGTCTCGGCCATGTCCCACAGGGCGTCCTCGAGCTGGCGGCCCAGCCGGACCTGGCGGTCGGCCCCGGCAAACAGCGGGCCGGCGGGTGCCGGCATCTCCGCCCCGGCCTCGCCGAGCGCCTCGGCGACGGGGACGCCGGCGCGCACGCAGCGCACCATGAGGCCGATCGCGTCGGGAAGCTGGACCTCGAACGCGCGGGTCAGCGCGGTGGCGGCGCGCCAGCGGCGCCAGCGGAACAGGGCGCAGGCCGAGAGCAGCGCCGGCGGCACGGCGGCCGCAAGCCCCGGGCCGACGCGGGCGAGGAGCAGCGCGACGGCGGCAGCGAGGAGGAGGAACAGCCCGACGCGCGCGGGCGGCGGCGTGCGCTCGCCAGGGGCAAGGAGGCCGCTCGCCCGGCCGAGGCGCACGGCGAGGCGGGAATCGTCGATCGTTTCCCGCTCGAGCCGGGTGGTGGCGCGCGGGTCGGCCGCTGGTCGCGCCAGCGCGGAACCGGTGCGCCGGGCCCGCGCCCGAAGCCCGGCGCCGGCGCGCAGCTGCCGGACCGCGGCGAGGAGGAGAAGGACGGCGAGCGCGAAGGCGGCAACCAGGAGCGCGGCAACCGCCGTGGCCGGCCAGGCGGCAAGCCCGCTCACGCCAGCGCCTCCGCAAGCAGGGAGCCGAGCCCGGCATGCTCGGCGCGCGGGGCGAAGTGCGGGCGGAGCCCGGTGGCCACGAAGCGGCCCTGGACCTCGCCGCCGTCGCTGCCGGCGGGCGCGCCTTCCTGCTGGAACAGGAAGAGCTCCTGGAGCGTGATGATGTCGCCCTCGATCCCGGTCACTTCGGTGATGCTGGTAATTCGGCGCACCCCATCCTTCATCCGCGCGACCTGGACGATGAGGTCGACCGCCGAGGCGATCTGGGTGCGGACGGCGTGGGTGGGGAGCTGGAAGCCGGCCATGGCGACCATGTTCTCGAGCCGGGTGAGGGCCTCCCGGGGGCGGTTGGCGTGGATGGTGCCGAGCGAGCCGTCGTGGCCCGTGTTCATCGCCTGGAGCATGTCGATCGCCTCGGCGCCGCGGATCTCGCCGACGATGATCCGGTCGGGCCGCATGCGGAGCGCGTTGCGCACCAGATCGCGGATGCTGATCTCGCCGCGGCCCTCGAGATTGGCGGGCCGGGTCTCGAGCCGGACCACATGCGGCTGCTGGAGCTGGAGCTCGGCGGCATCCTCGATGGTGACGATCCGTTCGTCCGGCGCGATCATCTGCGACAGCGCGTTGAGAAGCGTGGTCTTGCCCGAGCCGGTGCCGCCCGAGACCAGGATGTTGAGGCGCACCCGGGCGGCGATCTTGAGCAGGGTCGCCATCCCGCGGCTCATGTTGCCCTGCTGGGCCATCCGGTCGAGGTCGATGGTCCGCCTTGCGAACTTGCGGATGGAGATGGCCGGGCCGTCGATGGCGAGCGGCGGGATGATGATGTTGACCCGGCTGCCGTCGGCGAGGCGGGCGTCGACGAGCGGAGTCGATTCGTCGATCCGGCGGCCGACCGCAGTGACAATCCGCGCGATGATGGACATCATGTGGGCCTGGTCTCGGAAGCGGGCGCGCGTCTTCTCGAGCCGGCCGTGCCGCTCCACCCAGATCGCCTTCGGCCCGTTGGCGAGGATGTCGCTGACGCTCTCGTCGGCGAGCAGCGGCTGGAGCGGCCCGAGGCCCAGCATGTCGTCGATGAGGAGCGTGACGAGGTCGCGCAGCTCCTCGCGGTTGAGCACGATGCCGCGCTCGACGAGGATGGGGCCGACCAGGTCCTGGAGCCTGCGGCCCAGCTCGCCGCGGTTCATCGCCGCGGCCGCCTGGCTGTCGATGCGGTCGAGCACGGCCTCGAAGACGAGCCGGTGGGCGCGCTCGGCCGCGGTCTCGGCCTCGTCCCCGGCGGTGACGGGGGTGGGCACCATGAGCTGGCCCGAACCGATGAGGCCGTTGAGGAAGTGGGTGACGAGCTCGCGCCGGTCGCGCGGGTCGACCGTCGCCCCTTCGGCGGAAAGCGTGGCGTCGATCCGGGCGCCGATGGCGGCGGCCAGCTCCCCCCGGGGGCGGCGGCCGTCGACCGCCGGATCGAAGGCGCGGGCGATGGCCGGCTGGACCAGCGCGCGGGCGCGGGCGAAGTCGAGGAGGGAGGCGCCCCGGCGCGGCGCGACCGGGCGGGCGGCGCGCC
>JAJUHA010000078.1 GCA_029268145.1 Sphingomonadaceae bacterium
GCCGGCCGCCTCGCGCACCAGGGCGAGCGCCACGCTCGCCGCCCGCGCCGGATCGTCGAGGCGGGCCTGGCGCGCGCCGAACAGCGCCACCGCCACATCCCCCTTGCGGTCGTGCACCAGGCCTCCGGCCGCCTCGACATGGCGGGTGACCAGCGCGTGCCAGGCCGACATCTGCGCAAGCGCTTCCTCGACGTCGGCGCCGCCTGCGGGTGCGACCGGCTCGGCAAGGCCGATCTCGAGCACGGCGATCCGCCTGAGCTCGCGCCGCAGGGGTGGCGCCCCGGTTGCGGGTGGCGCCTCCGCCGCGGGCGGCGCATCGGCCGCGGGCGCCCCATCGGGAGCGGAGCCGGGTCCTGCCGGTGCGGGCATCTCCTCGCCGTCGGGCATGGGCTGCGGGCCGGCCCCGGCCCGCCGCCGGCCCGAGAGTTCGGCCGCCAGCGCCACCGTCTCCGGTTCGGGCGCGACCCCCAGCTCGGCGCGCAGCAGCGCCTGCAGCGCCCGATAGTGGCGCAGCGCCTCGCCATGGCGGCCGGCCAGCGCGTAGGCCCGCATCAGCAGCCGGTGCCCGCCCTCGTGCAGCGGCTCGACCGCCACCAGTCGCAGCGCGAGCGCGATTCCATCCTCGGCCCGGCGGGCGGCCAGGGCAGCGCCCGCGGCCTCCTCGATGAGGGCCACCGCCATGGCCCTGAGGCGGCTGCGCTCGGCGGCCAGCCAGGCGGCCCAGCCGGTGCCGATTCCGTCCAGCCCCTCCATGAGGTCGCCGCGCCAGAGGCTCGCCGCCGCCAGCCGCTGGCCGGCGTCACCCGCGGCCAGGGTCTCGAAGGTCCGCGCATCGACCTGCACGGCCCCGGGGTCGAGCGCCAGCGCCGCTGTGCCGGCCAGCACCAGCCCGTCGGGCGGGCAGGCCCGGCGCAGGCTGGCGAGCGCCTGCCTGAGGCTGGTGCGCGCCTGCGCTTCGGGCGAATCCTCCCACAGCAGGCCGGCGATCCGCTCGCGCGCCACCTCGCGGTTCCCGGCGAGCGCGAGGAAGCCGAGCAGCGCCTGCGCCTTCCTCGGCAGCGCCACCAGGCTTCCGTCCGCGCCACGCAGCGCGAATCCGCCGAACAGCTCGAGAGTCAGCACTGGCCGCGACCCTTTCCGGACGCTCCATATGCCTCCGTCGCGCCGGTTTCACGCGCTTTTCACGCCTCCGCTGACGCCCCGATGACGCCCGGCAGGCATGGAGGCGCCGTGGCCGGCACCACAGACCGGCCCGCAACCACGGGAGAGACGACATGTTGACCCAGATGAAGGCAGGGCTCGCCGCGCTCGCCATGGCCATGATGGTCATGGGCGGCACGCTCCTCATCTTCCACCAGGTGGCGGCTGCGGACATCGCGGCCGCCACCACCCTTGCCGCCTGAGGAGAGGTCGCGCCATGATCCGCGATGCCCAGGGCAACCCGATGACCGGCGCGACCGCCGAGGCGGCCACCGGCTATGATTCGGCGCTGCGCGCGCTCGCCCTGCTCCGCCTCGACGCGCTCGATGCCGCCGACCGGCTGCGCGAGGCCGCGCCGCGCATGGTCATGGCCCACATCCTCGACGCGACGCTCGGCCTCATGGGGAACGAGCCGGGAAGCCAGCCCCAGCTTCGCCGCGGGCTCGACTGCGCGCTCGCGCTCGAGGACGGCGCGAGCGAGCGCGAGCGGCTCCACATGGCTGCGCTCGGCCGTTGGCTCGCCCGCGACCTTCGCGGCGCAGCGCGGCTCTACAGCCACCTCACCCACCTCTACCCGCGCGACCTCCTTGCCCATCTCGCCGGCCACCAGGCCGCCGTCTTCACCGGCCGCACCCGCGCGCTCGCAGACGGGCCGGGCCGCGCGCTTCCCCACTGGCCGGCCGACTGCCCGGGCCGCAGCTTCCTCATGGGCCAGCACGCCTTCGGCCTCGAGGAGAATGGCTGCTACCTCGAGGCCGAGATCGCCGGCCGCGCCGCCGCCGAGGCCGAGCCGGAGGATGTCTGGGCGATCCACGCGGTCGCCCATGTGATGGAGATGCAGGACCGCCGCGCCGAGGGCGCCGCCTTCCTGCAAGCCCGCAGCGCCGACTGGAGCGGCGCCAACATGCTCAGAGTCCACAATTTCTGGCACCTCGCCCTGTTCCACCTCGGAGAGGGGGACGGGGCGGGCGCGCTTGCCCTCTACGATGCCCGGCTTTCGCCCGGCGACGCTGCCTCGGCGCTCGACCTCGTCGATGCCAGCGCCATGCTCTGGCGCCTGCATCTCCGCGGCGTCGATGTCGCCGACCGCGCGGCAACGCTTGCCGCCGGGTGGGACCGCTGCCTCGGCCAGCCCGGCGGCATCGGCCACTATGTCTTCAACGACCTGCACGCCGCCCTTGCGCTGGCGATGGCCGGGCGACTTGCCGACCTCGACAGCCGGATCGCGGCGCTTGCCGCCCGCGCGGCCGACCCCGACCGGGAAGCCGCGGTCATCGCAGCCGTCGGCCTGCCGCTTACCCGCGCCATCGCCGCCTTTGCCCGCGGCGCCATGGCCGAGGCCGCCGACCTCATCGGCGCGACCATGGCCGAGGCGGTGCGCGCCGGCGGCAGCCACGCCCAGCGTGCGATCTGGGCGGAAACCCGGGCTGCCGCCCGC
>JAJUHA010000079.1 GCA_029268145.1 Sphingomonadaceae bacterium
CTCGCCAAGGGGCAGGTGCTCGACATTCCGCCGGGGCGGCCGTGGCTGCTGAGGGCCGGGCGCGCGGGCGCGCTCGACGTCTCGATCGGCGCCGAGCGGCTGCCGCCCCTGGGCGGCGCGGGCGAGGTGCTCGCCGCCCAGTCGCTCCTGCCCGAGGATCTGCGCGCGCGCGCCGCGCCCCGCGGCGGGCTGGCGGACGCGCCACCCGCCCCCTGACCCTTCCGATTCAGCCCGCGCTCAGGCAGGGTCCGCTTGGGATCCGCGCGCGTGCGGACCAGCGGGACGGCCAGGAGCATGGCCAGGAGGACAGCCAGGAGGACAGTATGCGGGCGCCCCCCATCATCGCCATGCTGACCCTCGGCCTGGTGCCGGCGCCGGCGCTCGGCCAGGGCGTGACGGTGGCAACGGCCGAGCAGGTGCGCGGCGTGGAGAAGCGCGTCTCGGCGCTGGAGAGCCAGATGCGCGCCGTCCAGCGCCAGGTCTTCCCCGGTGGCGACCAGCGCTATTTCGCGGCCGAGCCGGCGCCGGCGCCGCCTGCCGAGCCGCCGCCGCCTGCCGACGCCACGCCGCAGCTCTTCGAGCTCATCCAGCGGATCGACCGGCTCGAGGCCCAGCAGCGCAGCCTGACCGGCCAGATCGAGGAGCTGCAGTTCCGGCTGCGGACGCTCGAGACGGCGGTGGAGCGGGCGCGCACCGACACCGAGTTCCGGCTCGACACGCTCGAGGGCCGCGCGCCGGCGCCTTCGCCATCGGCCGGGCCGGCCTCGCCCACGCCCGCGCCTGGCGCGAAGCCGCCCGCCGAGACCCAGAAGGCGCCCGCACCGGCGGCCGGTGCGGCCAGGGCGCCAGCGGCCACATCACCTGCGCCGCGCCCGCCGGGTGCGACCGCCGCGGGCGAGGCCCCGCCGGCCGATCCGGAGGCCCGCTATCTGGCCGCCTACGGGCTCTACACCGCGCGCGACTATGCCCGCGCCGCAACCGAGCTCGAGGCCTTCGCGAGGGCCAACCCGCGCCACCCGCGCGCGTCCAACGCGCAATACTGGGCCGGCCGGTCGCAGATGCAGCTCGGCCGCCACGCCGAGGCCGCCAAGCTGTTCCTCTCCGGCTACCAGAGCTGGCCAAGCGGCCAGCGCGCGGCCGAGAGCCTGCTGTGGCTGGGGAAGGCGCTGACCGCGATGAAGCAGCCGAAGGCGGCGTGCCAGGCGCTCGACCAGCTCCGCACCGCCTACCCGGAGCGCCTGACCGGTGCGCTTGCGACCGAGACCCGGCGGGCGCGCACCGAAGCGCAATGCGGGGCCTGACGCCGGAGGATCTCGCCGCCACCACGGCTGCGCTGCTCGCGCCGGCCCCCCTCGACCAGGCGCGGCTGGCGCTGGCCGTCTCGGGCGGCGCGGATTCGCTCGCCCTCCTCCTCCTCGCCGCGGCCGCCTTCCCGGGGCGGGTGGCCGCACTCACCTTCGACCATGGCCTGCGCGCCGAGGCCCGGGCGGAGGCGGAGGCGGTCG
Organism: Sphingomonadaceae bacterium; assembly: GCA_029268145.1. Taxonomy (GTDB): domain Bacteria; phylum Pseudomonadota; class Alphaproteobacteria; order Sphingomonadales; family Sphingomonadaceae; genus Thermaurantiacus. The sequence continues at coordinate 1,506 of JAJUHA010000079.1, forward strand.
CGGCCGTGGCCGGCGGGCTCGGAGTGCCGCATCGCATCCTCGCGCCCGACCGCCCGCTGGCGGGCAAGGGCACCGGGCTGCAGGCGGCCGCGCGGGAGGCGCGCTATGCCGCCATGGCGGCCTGGTGCCGCAGCGCCGGCCACGCCGCCCTCCTCACCGCCCACCACCGCGACGACCAGGCCGAGACGCTGCTGCTCCGGCTGGCGCGCGGCAGCGGGCTTCCCGGCCTTGCCGGCGTGCGGCCGGCCGTCACCCTCCATGGTGTCCGGGTGCTGCGGCCGCTTCTCGACTGGCCGCGGGCGGCGCTGGCGGCGGTGACGGCAGCGGCCGGGCTGGTCCCGCTCGACGATCCGTCCAACCGCGACCCGCGGTTCGACCGCGCGCGCGCCCGGGGGCTTCTGGGGGCGACGCCCTGGCTCGATCCGGCGCGCCTCGCGGCGAGCGCGCGTCACCTCGCCGAGGCCGAGGAGGCGCTCGCCTGGGCAGCCGAGCGGGCGTGGGAGTCGCGCAGCCGGGCGGAGGGCAGGGGCCGGATCCTCGAGCCCGAGGCGCTCCCGGCCGAGCTTCGCCGGCGGCTGCTTGCGCGCGCGCTCGTCGCGCTGGGCGC
>JAJUHA010000080.1 GCA_029268145.1 Sphingomonadaceae bacterium
CGGCCGCCGCGCGGGACGGCACGGCCGGCCTTCCCGCCCTCGCCGCCCTGGCCGATTCCGGCCCGCGCGGCCCCCAATCCGGTCCGGATCGGACCGACCCGGGCGCAGCCCCCGCGCCCGAGCGTCCGCCGGCCGACGCCATGGCAGACGAACCCGCGCCCGGCGCGTCCGGGCTAGGCGGCCATGTCCAGTCCGCCCGGCTTTCGGTCGGGCTTGCCGAGCGGCTCAGCATCACGCTGGCCGCAGCGAGCGAGACCAGCCGCGCGCTCGTCGAGGGCGAAACCGACGAACTGGCGCGCGAGCTCGCCGCCGCGGGCGCCAAAGTGGAGGCAATCCGCGTGGACCTCGCGCCCCGCGTGGCGCCAGATGGCCGGGCGGAGGCGGCCGGCGGGCTGCATCCGGGCCCGGGGCAGGGTGGTGGAGCACCCTGGGACCGGGGCGCGCAGCCCGGGCGGGCTGCAACCCCCGGGCCCGCTGCACCGGCGGAGGTTCGGGCCCCGCAGCCAGCCCGCGCGGGATCGCCCGATGGGGGAAAGGTCGACCGCTATGCCTGATGCCTGCCTGACCACCAGCATGGCGCCCGGGCGCCGGGCGGGGGTGCGCCATGGCTGAGGCGCTCACCGTCACCGAGGACGCGCCGGCCGAGGCGCCGCGGAAGCCTGGCCTCGTGAAGCGCCTGCTGCTGCCGCTCCTGCTGCTCCTCGCCGGTCTCGGCGCCGGCGCGGGCGGGATGCTGGTCGCACCCCGCTTCTTCCCCGACCTGTTCCCGGCCGCCGATGGCGCCGAGGCGGAGGGCGCGGCGCCGAAGCCCCGCAAGGTCAAGCAGGCGCCGCTCAGCTACATCGAGCTCGACAACAGCTTCACGGCCAACCTGCGCGACAGCGGCCGCTACATCCAGGTCAAGATCGCGCTCTCGACCCATGGCGGCGAGCCCGTCGCCGAGGCGGTCGAGCAGCACAAGGTCGCGATCGTCGCAGCGACGCTCGCCGTCCTCGCCGACACCACCCAGCAGGATCTCGAGGCGCCCGGCGGGCGCGACCGGCTGGCCGCGCGGATGCGCATGGCGATCAACGACATCCTCATGCGCAAGTCGGGCGCGGCCGGGATCGACGATGTCTTCCTGACCAGCTTCGTGGTGCAGTGATGGCGGCCTCCCCCACCATGGAATGGCGGCCGGCGTCAGCGGCCACCAGCGCGCCGCCGCCACCCCCGCCGCCGGTGCTGCCGGCCGGGCTCGTCGACATTCCCGCCTTCATCGGCACCGTCGGCCCCGACCTCACCCGCCTCATCGGCGCCCGGGTCTCGCTGCGGGCCACCGGCTGGCCCGAGCCGCTGCCGGAACTCGTCGAGGCCGCCCGCCTGCCGCTCGCCGGACGGCAGCTGCGCATCCTGCTCGACGAGGACGCGCTCGAGGCCATGATCGAGGCGATGTTCGGCGGAACGCCGTCGAGCAGCCCGCACCGGGCGACCATCCTCCGCCTGCCGCCCACCAGCGGCACCTGGGTCGCCGCCGGCCGCCTGATCGGCCGCGCCATCGGCGCCGGCCTCGCCGCCTCCGGCTGGCCGCCGCTGGACGATGCCGCGCCCGCCGGCCGCATCCTCGCCGAAACCGCCGATCCGTCGGTCGCGCACCTCTGGTTCGACCTGCTCGTCGCCGGGCGGCAGGGGATGCTGGCGCTGGCATCCCTTCCCGAGGAAGCCGCGCCGGCGGCCGAGCTCCC
>JAJUHA010000081.1 GCA_029268145.1 Sphingomonadaceae bacterium
CCGGCAGCGGTGGCCGCGGCGTCGGCCGCGGCAGCGTCGGTGGCAGCGCCGGCAGCGGTGGCGGCAGCGTCGGCGGCGGTGGCCGCGGCGTCGACCGCGGTGTCAGCCGCCTGGGTCGCTTCGGTGGCGGCTTCGGTGGCGGTATCGGCCGCCTTCTTCTCGCCGCAGGCGGCGACCAGCGCGAGGCTCGCAATCGCAGCGAGCGAGAGAACCTTGTTCATTCCTGACCTCCATTGAGGGCAACAGCGCCCGAGTTTCGCCTCCCCCGGTCTCGGCTGGACCTTTCGCATGATCGACCCGTGTATCGAGGGCCCCGGAGCAAAGCGTGGCGCCATTGCAACGGCGGCTGCGGAAAAGCAAGCCCCCGCATGACGAATAGGTGTCAGCCTGCGACGACCGGTGGATGCATGGCTCGCACCCCGGCTCCGGGGACGCCAGTGCCGCGCCGAGCCTGAACCGGGGCTTGACCGTCCGCGGCGGGGACCGGAAGGGTGGGGCGTGGCTTCGCCCCCGCCTCCCCTTCGCCTCGGTTCGCGCGGCTCGCCGCTTGCGCTGGCCCAGTCCCGGCTGGTGGCGGCGGCGCTCGGCGCGGCCGGCGTTGCAACCAGCATCGCCACGGTCGAGACGGCGGGCGACCGCGACCGGGCCCGGCCGCTCGCCGCGCTCGGCGGCAAGGCGGTGTGGACCAAGGAGCTGGACGAGGCCCTGAAGGACGGCCGGATCGACGCTGCGGTCCATTCGCTCAAGGATGTGGAAACGCGCCTGCCCGAGGGCCTGGTGCTGGCCGCCGTGCTGCCCCGCGCCGACCCCCGCGACCGGCTGGTCGGCGCGCCCTCGCTGGCCGCGCTTCCCGCCGGCGCCCGCGTCGGCACCTCCTCGCCCCGCCGGGCGGCGCAGCTGGCCGCGCGCCGGCCCGACGTGGCGACCGTGCTCCTGCGCGGCAATGTCGCAACCCGGCTGGCCCGCGTGGAGGACGGAACCGTCGATGCCACTTTCCTCGCCGCTGCCGGGCTCGACCGGCTGGGGATCGAGGCCGGAACACCGCTCGCGCCGGAGGACTGGCTGCCGGCCGCGGCCCAGGGGATCGTCGGCATCACCGCCCGCGCCGACGATGCGGCGACATGTGCGACGCTCGCCGGAATCGACCATCCGGCAACCCATCTTGCCGCGCGTGCCGAGCGCGCCGTCCTCGCCGGAATCGGCGGCTCGTGCCGCACGGCGGTGGCCGTCCACGCCCGGCCGACCACGTCGGGGAGCCTCCTCCTTTCCGCCGAGCTCTACAGCCCCGACGGCGCCGACCGGGTCGATGCCGGGATGGTGGTGCCCGTGGCCACGCGGGCGGATGCGGAAGAGCTTGGCGCCGCGGTCGCCGAGTTGCTGCTGGCGCGGGCGACCGCGGCGATCCGCGCCTCGCTCGGATGAGCCGGGTTCCGACGCTGCTCGTCACCCGGCCGGAGCCCGAGGCGTCGGCGACCGTCGAAGCCGCCCGCGCGGCCGGCTTTGTGGCCCTTGCCGCCCCCCTGCTCGCCATCCGCCCGCTGGCCCCGGCGTCCGTGCCCCCGGCCGTGCCCGATGCCGTGCTCCTGACATCGGCCCGGAGTGCGCAGCTGCTGCGCGCCGCCCTGCCTGCGCTGCCGGCGGCGACTCCGGTCTTCGCCGTCGGCCCGAGCACCGCGGAGGCCGCGCGCGCGGCCGGC
>JAJUHA010000082.1 GCA_029268145.1 Sphingomonadaceae bacterium
AACGCCGCACGAACGGCGCAGTCGCCGGCGCCGAGCGGATCCGCGTGGCGCCCGGCATCTACCGGTTCCGCAACGGCACGGGCGCCGACGAGATCGTCCAGGCCGATGTGGGTGCGCCATGCTTCATCCTCGACGACGACCGGGTGGCGAAGACCAACGGCGGCGGCACCCGCTCGGCGGCCGGCACCGTGATCGCGGTCGAGCCCGCGGGCGTGTGGGTCCGCATCGGCTTCTAGGAGGCATCCATGATCGTCAATTCCAGCAACCTGCAGACGCTCTTCACGGGCTTCAAGGCGAGCTTCCAGGAGGGTCTGGAGGCCGCCGCCGACGAGAGCCACCTGCGCTTCACCGAGGTGATCCCCTCGCAGACCACCACCGAGGAATATGGCTGGCTCTCCGAGCTGCCTTCGGTGCGCGAGTGGGTGGGCGACCGGCACATCCACCGGATGAAGCAGAATGCCTACCGGCTGACGAACCGGGACTATGAACACACGATCGCGGTCGACCGGAACCTGATCGAGGACGACCGCTACGGCATCTACGGCCCCCGCTTCCGGATCATGGGCCGCACGGTCGCCAAGAAGGCGCCCGGCGACGCCTATGAGGCGCTGAAGAACGGCTTCTCGACCCCCTGCTACGACGGGCAGTTCTTCTTCGACACCGACCACCCGGTCCTCGACGCCAACGGCAACACGGTGCTGGTCTCGAACGTGCAGGCGGGCGGGGGCGAGCCCTGGTTCCTCCTGGCGACCAACGGCCCGGTGCTCCCCGTCATCCTGCAGACGCGCAAGGCCTTCGACTTCACCCGCCTCGATGCGCCCGTCGACGAGCCGGTCTTCATGCGCCGCGAGTATCTCTACGGCAGCCACGGCCGGCACGTCGTGGGTTATGGCTTCTGGCAGACCGCCTTCGGCTCGCGTGAGGCGCTCACGGCCACCAACTACCAGGCGGCGCGCCAGGCGATCGCCAGCATGAAGGGCGATTATGGCCGGCCGCTCGGCCTCACCGCCAACCTGCTCGTGTGCGGGCCAGCGAACGAGGGCGCGGCACGGAAGATCCTGCTCTCCGAGCTGGGCACGGGCGGGGAGACCAACGAGTGGCGCGGCACGGCCGAGCTGCTGGTCTCGGCCTGGCTCGCATGACGCGGCCGCGGGGGATCGGGCGGGTGGCGAAGGCGGCGGCGAAGGCCGCGGCCGGCGCTGCGCTGGGCACGGCGGCAGACAGCGCCGCTGCGGCCGCCAGCGGCGCACCGGCCAGCCCCGAAGGCACGCCCCCGGCGGCGCCGTCAGCCACGCCCGTGCCCGAGCCGCGGCTCACCAGCCCGCTCGCCGATGCCGCAGTGCGTGCGGCCGCGACGCTGGCCGAGGGCCTGGTGGTGACTATCCTTGCCCGGGCCGCGCGCTGGCGCGGCGGCCTGCCCTGGGCAGCCGGCCAGCGCCGCACGCTGCCGCTTGCCGATCTGTCGGCTGCCCAGCTCACCGCCTTCGAGGCGGACCCGGATTTCGCGGTGATCCCGGAGCAGGGGTCGCCGACCGACCAATGACCCCCGAGCCGGTGGGCTGCCTGATGATCCGCGAGGTGAGGCGGGCGCCCCCATCGGGACCAAGCTGAGGAGCCGC